>JAPKMW010000025.1 GCA_026645575.1 Caldilineaceae bacterium | reverse complement strand
TTCTCCTTGGTTGATCCTTTGCTTTTTTTGCTTATTGTATCAACCTCGAGGTCATTTGAGCCTATATATAATCTCTCTATTTCTCAACTGTATTGTTGTAACACCTGCCGCGCCACCACCCACTTATGCACCTCATCAGGGCCGTCGTAGATGCGGGCAGCCCGTTCGTGGCGGTACCAATAGGAGAGGGGCGTGTCATCGGTCATGCCCAGGGCGCCGTGGGCTTGAATGGCGCGATCAACGACCTGTTGTAGGACGTTGGCGACAAAGAACTTGATGGTCGAAATTTCAACGCGGGCGGCGTAGGCGCCTTCTTTGTCGATCTTCCAGGCAGCTTGCAAGACCAAGAGGCGGGCGGCGTTGATCTCGGCGCGGCTTTCGGCGATCCAATTTTGGATGGTCTGCTGATCGCTCAACACCGAACGCGACGAGAGTTTGCGACGAACGGCGTGGCGACACATGAGATCCAGCGCCCGTTCACAAATACCAATCCAGCGCATACAGTGGTGGATGCGCCCCGGCCCTAAGCGTTCCTGGGCGAGTTGAAAGCCCGCCCCTTCGACACCCAGCAAGTTCTGTTGCGGCACCCGCACATTGTCAAAGAGCACTTCGGCGTGGCTGTTATGATCACTGCCCGCTTCGCCCATGATCGAAATGTTGCGCACCAGGCGGAAACCGGGCGTATCCGTCGGCACCAGGATCTGGCTGGCCCGTTTGTGGCGGCTTTCGGCAGTGGGCGCGGTGATCGCCATGACGATGGCAAAGCTGGCGCCGTCGGCGGCGGTGGTAAACCACTTGTGGCCGTTGATCACATAGTCGTTGCCCTCCTTTACGGCGGTGGCGTCCATCAAGGTGGGGTTGGAGCCGGGGTTCTCTGGTTCCGTCATGGCAAAACAACTGCGGATGTCGCCGCGCGCCAGCGGTTCCAGGTAGGTGCGCTGCTGTTCCGCCGTGCCGAAATTCATGAGCAGTTCCATATTGCCCACATCGGGCGCCTGACAGTTAAAGGTGTAATGGCCCAGCGGTGAGCGTCCCAGCGCTTCGCTGACATGGGCGTACTCGGTGAGGGTCAGTCCCATGCCGCCATAGGCCACCGGCAAAAAGGGCGCCCAGAGACCGGCGGCTTTGACTTTGGCGCGTTTTTCCGCCAGGGCGGGGACCAAATCCCGAAACTCACCGTTGAGGAATTGCGGTTCCAGGGGAATTAACTCCACTTGAACAAAGTGATTCACCTGTTCAAGGATCGGGAGCAGATGGGTAGGGATGGCAAAATCCATAGGGTTCTCTTTTCTATGGTCATAGGATGGAATAAATGATTTGTAGATAGTATAACGCAACCAGAGCAACCGGCCAATAGGCTATACAGAGAATAGGGCACACCGAGAAGACAAGGCCAGGCGTTGCATGGGTTAGCCTAATTTCCCGATTTAGTGTTACACTATCTTCATGTCGTTCCCTCTTTCTTAATAATTATCCAAGGATAATTTCACGATTGTCACGCTGAAAGGACCTCTGCCTGCCCACCGAGTGACCCTTTCAGCGTAACAAATCTACAAGTTATTTTTGGACGATGATTAGCAACTGATTAGGAGAAACCTTCATGAAGATTACTTCCGTTAAAACCGCGGCCACGCGCGGCCACGGAATGCACCTTTGGGTCAAAGTCGAAACCGACGCCGGGGTGACGGGACTGGGCGAGTGCGTCCACGGTGGCACACAGGCTATTGCCATCATCCAATATCTTGCCCCCAAATTGATCGGGCGCGACCCCTTTGCCATCGACGCCATCTTTGAGGATATGCGGCGCAGCCATGTCTTTGACGGCGGCAATGCCGGTGCGCTGGTGACGGCGCTCACCGGCATTGAGATCGCCCTCTGGGATCTCAAAGGCAAGGCGCTCAATACGCCAGTGGTGGAGTTGCTAGGCGGCCGCTTCCGTGACCAGATTCGCGTCTACGCCGACTGTCAGGTCGAGCCGGGGATGGATTTTGACGAGATCAAGAAGGTGGTGGAAGGGGTGGTCGAGAAGGGCTTTACAGCACTGAAGATTGACCTCGATATTGGCGTCTACACCACCGGTCGCCAATTTGATCGCGCCTTGCTGCGGGACAAATTTAACTACACCGCCAGCGAACGGGAACACGAATTGATGGTAGAGATGATCGATATGGTGACGGAAGCCGCCGGGCCGGATGTCTCGGTGGCGGCAGATGTCCACACCCGGCTGGATGTGCCGAGTGCGATCCGGCTGGCCCGCGATTTGGAACCCTATCACCTCATGTGGCTGGAAGAGCCGGTGCCGGCGGAAAATATAGACGCCATGCGCGAAGTCACCCGCTCGACCACTACGCCGATCTGCTCTGGTGAAAATCTCTACCTGCGCCACGGTTTCCGTGACCTGTTGGAGAAGCAGGCGGTCAACATCATCATGCCCGACATCCCCAAGTGTGGCGGCCTCTCCGAATGTCGCAAGATCGCCAATATGGCTGAACTTTACTACATTCCCTTTGCGCCGCACAATGTCTCGTCCCCCATCGGCACGCTGGCCTCAGCCCATGTCTGCGCCAGCGTCCCCAACTTCCTGGTGCTGGAATTCCATTGGCTCCACCGCGACTACTGGACGACCATCATCAAGGAAAAAGAGGACATCATCAAAGACGGCTTCATCACCATCGGCGACCGCCCCGGCATCGGCGTCGAACTGGATGAGGAAGTGGCGCAGCAATATCAATATCCGGGGACGACCTGGTTTGCTTGATAAGGGGAGAGATTGAGAGATAAAGAGATCGGGAGATTGCGCCGCTGAATCTCCCGCAATCTCTTTATCTCTCAATCTCCTGTGGTATGCCGCCAAATTCAAAGGCGCCCATGTCACAGACGCCGACACGGGCCGCGCCCCGTTGATCAGTGGCAGCGCAGGTCGCGTTGTTGCCACGGTTGATCGCTGGGCTGCCGCTTTGTAAAGCCTGGGTCGGCGGCGTCCCGCCGTTGCTGGCGAGAGGGGCCAACAGTGGGTCAAGTGGCGCGACGTCAGGCGTGCAAATTCTCCTGCTGATTGTGGTGGGCTTTGCGCTGGGCGCCAACTATCCCACCGTGGTCCCCCTGGCCCATGATGCCTGGCCGCAGCGGATTGCGTTGGCGTCGGGCTTGGTGATGGGGCTGGGCTGGGTGCCGGCTGGGTTGGGCGCGTCGTTCACCGGCTACCTGGCCGACCAAAGTTCGCTGGCAACGGCGATGAACGCGCTGATCGTCGCGCCGGTGCTGGCGATGGTCTGTGTGGGGTTGTATCGGGTCTGGTTGCGGCCGCGGGGACACTACAACTGATTTGGGAAGGAACGGATTTTTGTAGGGTTGGGCGACAGAAAGACAAAGAGGCCGATGAGAAGAGTGGCGCGTAGGTGAGAAGATAGGGTATAATAGGCTGTGTCTAAGACACAGCCTATTATACCCTATCTTGGGGCAAAGCGTATGAACACTTTTGTTGGTCGGCAGCAGGAACTCAGTGAATTACAGACACTGGCAAAAGAGCCAGGGGCGCAATTTTTGCTTCTGTATGGGCGGCGACGCGTCGGCAAGACGACTTTGTTGCTGCACTGGGCGCAGGAGAGTGGTTATCCGTTTATCTATTGGGTGGCGAATCAATTCTCTCCAGCTATTCAGTTGCAGTCCTTTTCCCAGGCTGTTTATCAAGCGCTTCATCCTGGCACACCACCGGTGACGGAGTTTACTTATCCGAATTGGGAAATGGCTTTTCAACAGGTCACCCAGTTGGCGGCGACAAGTCGATTGGTGTTGATTCTGGATGAGTTTTCTTATCTGGCCGAAGCCGAACCGGGGATGGCGGCCCTGGTACAGAATTTGTGGGATCACCAGTTCAAGCAGACGCAGCTATTTCTCATTCTGGCCGGTAGCCACATCGGCATGATGGTCGATCTGCTCGATTATCATGCGCCACTTTATGGCCGTTTTACGGGACATCTGCACCTGAAGCCGTTGCCCTTTGCCGCTACCGCCCTTTTTCTGCCACGCTACGACGCCGCTCAACGCGTTGCCACCTATGCCATTGTGGGCGGCATTCCGGCCTATTTGGAACGCTTTGACGATAGCGCCACGCTTGCCCATAATGTCAGTCAACGTATTCTCCGCCCCACGGGCATCTTTCGGGTCGATCCACTCTTTCTGCTCCAGGATCAGGTGCGCGAGCCGCGCAATTATTTGAGTATGCTTCATGCGATCGGGCAGGGCTATCATACCCTGAGCGAAATTGCCAAGAGCGCCGGGTTGGCGGTGCAGAATGCCAGCACCTACCTCAATCGCCTAGCGGATCTCTACCTGGTGGAGCGGCGAACGCCGGTCACGCTGCCGCCTAAACGGCGTGAACGGAGCAACCAGGGGCGCTGGCATCTGCTCGATCCCTATTTGCGCTTCTACTTTCGCTTTATCGCCCCCAACCAACGCTCCCTGGAACTGGAACTCTATGATGCGGTTTGGGAAGATATTCGCGAACAACTGCGCGCCTTTATCGCTATGACCACCTTTGAGGAGTTGTGCCGGGAATGGATTTTGCTCCAGGCGCGCGCCAACCGTCTGCCCTTTGTGCCGGAGGATGTGGGCGCGCACTGGTCGGCGGAAGCGCAGGTGGATGCCGTTGCCATTCACTGGCGTAAGCAGATGTTGCTGTTGGGCGAGTGCAAATGGGGGACGGAAAAAGTGGGACAAGGCGTGATCGATGAGTTGATCCACGACAAGACACCCAAGGTGCTGGCGACCCTGCCCAACGGAGGGGAAGGCTGGACGGTGCATTATCTCTTTTTTGCCCGCGCCGGTTTTACCCCCGCTGCCCAAGCTGCCGCCCAACGCCAAGGTGCACAATTGGTTGATTTAGACGAGTTGGACCGAACGCTCTGTTCGGTCGGCAGCACATAATGGGGAGGAAACCATGCACACCAGTACACGTCTGGCTAACACCGACTTTCAATTCTTCCACCACAGCCCAACCGGCGCACAGCCCATCGCCTTTGCCGACTTCTGCCCCGATTACCATGAATTGGATCGGGTGGGGGTGGTGTCGCCGATACTGGAAGCCGGGGTGTATCACACCAGTTACGCCCTGCTGGCGCTGACCACCGCCTTTTATGACAGCCTGCGCGCCCGTGGCGGTGACTTTTTCGATTATCCCCAACATTTTGCGTTTGTCGGCGCGGCGGGGGATAGCATCTGCACCGGCAATGGTCCCCTGCCGCTGACAACGCCCAAGTTGTGGGATGCCTGGTCGTGGCTCGATGTCTGGCCGGCGAACAAGTGGGTGCCGACGCCAGTGACGGCTATGGGGATGTTACAGCGGGTCTTTGATTATCAGATCAATCGGCTCTTCTGGCCGCGATCATTACGACCAAAGGAAAACGATACTGAATTGCCGACTTATGTTTGGAAGATGCTACGGACGCGATTGAAATCAATTTATTTCTATAATGAACTTGATACAGAACAAACAAATGAGTACGTAGAATTGTGCGCTACGTCAAGTGTTAATATTTTGCTAAAAGAAAGTTTTAATTTGTTACCGAGTGTGCCGATTTTGGACAAAACTTTGTTCTTGAATCAATATTACAAAATGATAAATATTGAAGATTTTTGCAAGTGCTTCAATTGTTTCTCGGAAAAGAAAAATACTCTGTAAACTCGATAAATTATAAAAGTGAGATGCCATGAATCCTCTTATAAATCCTTTTAGCCTTGGCCCTGCTGACGAACGCTTCTTTATTGGCCGTAACGAAATTCTTGATCGGTGGCGGCAACGGCTTACTGTCAACAGTGACATGTGGAGAAATGGCAAAAGTTGGATGATCATTGCACCAGGGGGAATAGGAAAAACAAGCTTACTCACACAAATGCAACAGATTGCAAAGAAAGAGTTTAAAGCAGCAATTGTTGTACTCGATCTTGGTCACTACTGTGATTTGAACAGTGTTGCAGATTTTTTCTCCTCGTTAGATGGACAATTACCCAACGCTCAGCACCTTTCCACACGCATGCGTGAGTGGCTAAAATTGGAACCTGATGCTTCTGCAAGTACTTTATACACGCGCCTTTTTTGGTCGATATTAGAGCGGGTAGCAGTTTCCGTCTCACCTGGTTTATGGTCAATAGAAATTAGCGGATCTGCTGTTGAGCAACAACTACCGGTTAGTATTACCACTCAACTTGCACAGTCTTTCAATAATCTTGCAGTATTAAGCGAAGAACAGAAAGTACCTGTTGTTGTACTTATTGACCAAGCTGGCAAAGCAGATCGTGACTACAGGTGGCGGTTTATTATCGAGCAGTTGTTAACTTTAACAAGACGAACTCGACTTACCAATACATTGAATCTTATTTTTGTCTTCGCAATGCGGCCAGAACGAAAAGGGAAACTTGAACATTCACTTTCACGTGAATTATTTGCTGATTTTCTCTTTCAATATGAAGATTTGCGTCCTTTTTCTACTGATGAAGCTGTAAAAGCCATCCTGGTAAGAGATCGAGCCCATATATCTGGTCAAGTTGCTACAAAAATTGTAAATACTATCAGTAGCACAGAGGGAATTTCACCTTACTCTGTTCAACTTGCATCTAGTGCAATTTGGGATTATTTATATAGAGATTCAAAACCTAAAAGCCCTAACGATCTATCCATCGAAGATGTAAAACGCATTATCGCACAAGGCCATGAGTATCTTGTATCCCCTTTTCGTGAAAAGTTAGTTCATTGGGAAGTACTTAAGCTGTTAGCATTTCACCCGGGCGGACTGACAATCAGTGAAATTACCCTACGGTTAAAGGATTCTCCTGGTGTACCCTTTGGAAACACCGCAACAGATGCTATCAACGAACTGATAAACCAAAATAAAAGATGGTTAATAATTGCAATTCAAGATCATAATTCATTACCTCGTTACACAATCGCTCATGATCTGTTACGAGAATACATTAGTTCGCAATTGCCGGTTGAAGAGCGCTTAACAGAAAGAGCCCGTCGCGCTCTAAATGATGGGGCATGGCGTTACCATCAACATAATCATCCATTATCTGATGAAGAGTTGGATTTGATCAAGTCACAATGTAAACAACTCATTATTGAAAGTGATGAATGGGAGGCCATTATCTTTAGCTCACTCTATACGGAAAACTTTAACTTAATCTTTGAATGGGTAAATTGCAATCCTACTATTGTTGTATCAGTTTTATGTAATATGCCATGGCCAGCCACTAAGAAAGTCATTTTGTTACGTGCATTGCTTGTACAAGCAATCATAAGTAAGAAACCCATGCCCCTTCTCATGGAGTTAGCTGTTCACAGTGAAAACCCTGATATACAAATCGGCGCAGTAGAAATTCTAGCACAGTTTAGAGAAAACAGCTATCAATATTTGATACAACTCGTCAAATCAGATAACAAAGAGGTATCCGCAAAAGCTACATCTTTGTTAATCAACTTTGGCTCGTCAGTTTTGCCGTTACTAGCAGAAGTATTAACAGATATAACAGATGAGAGATCTCGTCTTGAGGTAAGCAAAGCCTTACTTGGAATAGGGCATGAAAAATTGCTACTACAGACTCTTGTTGAGATTGTTGATTATTCCCAAAATATAGAAATCCGTAATGAAGCAATTCACCTCATTGCAAAATTACCTTGTTTTATTGCGTCTATATCTGCTCTTGAAAATTTCGCAAGATCTTTAGATAAGCCGAAGCTTCAAATTCAGGCAGTTGAAGCACTTGCAGAGTTTGGTGAGGCTGCCTTGGCTCCTCTCGGTGCATTGATTTATTCACCACCAAACCATCAAATCAGATGGAAAGCTATTCAACTGCTGCCTAAGTTAGGCAGATCCGCTCGTCCGATTCTATCCGAATTGAGCCAATATAAATTCAGTTCTCGTATACGTAACTTTGCACAAGAGGCATTACAAACACTAGAGACTAATAATGACAGATCTTTTAACAGTAACGTTCATGATAACTGCACAAAGGAAGCTTCTGAATTGTTGCAGTCAATCTCTTTGCAAGAAGAAATTAAAAGCTTTGCATCAGAATTAACGATACAGTCGACACATAATCCAGGTATTCTTCAGAGACTTACTTGGCTTAAAAAGAAATATGTAGACTTAGACGAAGAACAAAGAACCTTAGTGGCTTTGGTTTATGAATCAAGCAAATGGAAAAAAGCAATTGCAAGACTGGTCGAAATAGGTGAGCCTGCTTTCCGAGTGCTTTCAGAATTAGCCATGTCGTTAGAGAACAATAAAGCTAGAGTAGCTGCAAAAGCACTTGCGCAGCAGGGTACTCCAGCTCAACAGTACCTTATACAACTTGCTATGCAAGCCTCAGATAATTTAGTTCGTATCGAAGCGGCTGTTGCTCTTGCACTGCTAGGCGATAAAGTTGTTTCAAAAAGTACATTTCAGGATATTCTACTAACCGAACATAACTGGGGAGAACATCGGCTCCAAGCTGCAAAAAGACTTATTGAGTTCAGTTTGATTCCTGATTCAGAGCTACTTAAATGGGCTTGGACACAGTTTCCGAATGAAATAGGAGCAAGTGCAGCATTAAAGATAGTACAAAAGATTATGATAGAGGATTTCAACTGGTAGCCCTAAGGATTAGAGGCTTGAGTTCAGAAAGTAATGATGTGAGAGTATGAGTTCTATTTTATTTGTTACAGTATAAATATTTCATAAATTAATATATGAGTACATTACTGTTCAACTTGTGTTAGTAGAAAGGGCCGTCTACCATGATCACCAATGCAGATGTCGTCGTCATCGGCGCTGGGGCCTTTGGCGCCAGTACAGCCTATCACTTGGCACGACGAGGGCAGCGGGTGGTGTTGCTGGACACCCACGACCCCGTCACCCAAACCTCGCCGCGCGCGGCCGGGTTGACCCAGCAGATTCGTTCCGATGATTTCATGACGAATCTGGCCATGCGCAGTGTTCGCCAGATTACCCGCCTGACCGAAGAGAGTGGCGAACCGCTCCTTTTTCACCAGAACGGCAGCATCAAGCTGGCGCTCACCGATCCCTTTGCGGCGCAGATTCGGGATGAAGTGCAGCGGGGACAAGCGTTAGGGTTGGCGATTGAGCTGCTCTCCCACGCCGAAGCGCGCCGGCTGGCGCCCTTCCTTCACCCCGACCGGGCGCAGGCGATCTGGTACACGGCCAGCGACCTCTTTCTGGAACCGGGCGATCTGCCGCGTGCCTACGTTCGCTCGGCGCAGCGGTTGGGCGCTACCGTCTTGGGCAACACACCGGCTACCGGCATCGGCACGCGCGCCGGCCAGGTCGAATATGTCGAGACAACGCAGGGGCGCATTAGCACACCGGTGGTGGTCGATACCGGTGGCGCCTGGACACGGATCATCGGTGCGTTGGCCGGCATCCACATTCCCTTGACCCCAGTACGCCACCAGTTGTATATCACCCAGCCGCTGCCGGGGATTACGCCCCAGCAGCCGATTGTACGCGTGCTGGACTACAACATCTATGTGCGACCGGAACGAGGCGGGTTGATGATGGGCGGCTATGAACCAGACCCGTTGCCTGTCGATGGGCAGCAGCTTGCCAGTGAGTTTCAGATCAAAGACCTCACGCTTGATATTGCGCCTTTGCGCCGGTTGAGCGAACTGGTCTACGACGAATTTCCCCTCCTGCGTGATGCCGAAATCGCCCTTTTGCGCGGTGGTCTGCCGACGATGACGCCCGATGGTCGTCACATTGTCGATCAGGCGCCGGGGGTGGCCGGTTTCTTTGTGGCGAGTGGCTGTTGCGTCGGTGGACTGGCAATCTCGCCGGTGGTAGGTGCGCTGTTGGCCGACTGGGTGGTCGATGGCGCGCCAGCGATTGATCTTACGCCCTTGCGCCTCGACCGTTTTGGCGCTATGATGCAATCTGAAGAACGGCTGCGCGCTACGTGTTTATGGCGCTACGCCCATCACTATTCCGCCGAAGAGGCGCCAGTCTAGACAGCAAAAAAAGGCTAATGCACCCATGATTGGTCATACCTTTCCGCTACTCGAAGTGGCCGGCAGCGCCTATGAAATGGGCTACCAACATGGCGCGCAAGCTGCGCCGCTCATTGAACGCTATTTGCGATTAACCGAAAGGTTGACCGGCAAGCCGCGCGACCTTCTCTGTCGCAATGCCATGACCTTGTTGCCCTATATGCAAGCGCTCAGCCCCGCCTTTGTCGAAGAGGTGCGTGGTCTGGCGGATGGGGCAGACATCGCCTTTGAGGAAGCGGTTCTCTGTCAAGCCAGGGCCGAAGCGGGGAAAATCCCGGAAGGGGGTTGCACTGCCTTCGCCGTCACCGGTTCAGCCACGGCGAACGGCCAGACCCTCGCCGGGCAAAATCAGGATCTGGAAGCCGAGTACGCCGATGTCGCGCTGCTGCTGCGGGTCAAACCCAACGATGGCCGGCCACGGGCGTTGATCTTTACCTTTGCCGGTCAACTGGGCTACACCGGCATGAATGAACATGGCCTGGCCCACTTTGCCAATGCGCTCTATGATTGTCCCTGGCAACCTGGCCTGCCCCACTACCCGCTCAAACGGCTCATGTTGGAGCAGCGCACGATTGCCGGTTGTATCGACCTGCTGCAACGCCATCGCACCTGTTCCGCGGCCAATGTGGTGCTGTGCGACGGTGAAGGGCAGATCGCCGATGTAGAAGTGCGCCCGGAAGGGATTGCCCGCTTTACCGATCTTCACCCCGACCGGATTGTCCATGCCAACCACTATCTCACCGACGCCTTTGCGCCCCATGAAACCAATTCGTTAGCCGATTCCTGTCCGCGGCTGGATCGGATGCGCACGCTGCTGCAAGCGCACTGGGGCCGTCTTGATGTGGAAACCATCAAGACCCTGCTGGCTGACCACGAAGGGGAACCGGCGGCCATCTGTCGCCACGGCGCCGTCAATATGCACTCGATCTCCGGCTATATTGCCGAACCGACGAAACGGTTGTTCCATGTGCGCCGGGGGCATGGCTGCCTGGGTACGTGGACGGCGTATGAAGTGTGATAGGCTAGGGGCGCGGATTCAGGTTGCGCGGATCCGCTGCTCGCCAAACAAAATCCGCGCAACCTGAATCCGCGCCCCTACGCACCTAGAAGGAGCAAACCATGACCACCAACTACACCGTCACCATGCACCTTGATGTCAAAGTCCCCATGCGCGATGGCGTCAACCTTTCGGCAGACATCTATTTACCGCAGGAGACCGGCCCCTTTCCCACCGTCTTGATGCGCACACCCTACAGCAACAACATGGATGCCATGATCGAAAAGGCGCGGCGGCTGGCGAATGTTGGTTATGCTTGCGTTTTACAGGATTGTCGTGGACGCTGGGATTCGGACGGCGAGTACTACCCCTTCCGTGAAGGGGAAGATGGCTACGACACCCAAGAGTGGATCGGGCGGCAACCGTGGAGCAACGGCAAGATCGGCATGGCCGGCGGCTCTTATGTGGGCGCGGTGCAGTGGCAGAGCGCGCCCCATCGCAGCCAATATTTGACCTGTATGGCGCCACGGGTGATCTGCTGTGACTACTTCACCGGGCTGGTCTACCCTGGCGGCGCCTTTCAACTCAATGTGTTGATGACCTGGGGGATGCGCACCAATGGCCGCACCGGCCAGAGCATCGACTTTCACAACTGGACCGAAGCGCTGCGCAAGCTGCCAATGGTGGCGATGGACGAGCTAGCCGGCCGCAACCTGCCCTTCTGGAAAGATTGGATCGCCCATCCCGCCTATGACGACTACTGGGACGCCATCAACGACGAAAAGCGCTGGGGCGAGATTGCGGCACCGGCCTTCAACATGGGCGGCTGGTATGATCTCTACGCCCAGCACACCTTTATCAACTTCAATGGCTTGCGCCAACAGGGGCGCACACCGGCGGCGCGCCAGAGCAAGTTGATCGTCGGGCCGTGGCCTCATGCCTTGAGTACGTCGCCGCGCACGGGTGATATTGACTTTGGCGCCCATTCCATGGTTGACCTGGACGCGTTGGAATTGCGCTGGTTCAATTACTGGTTGAAGGGCATTGACAATGGCATTGTTGAGGAACCGCCGCTGCGCCTCTTTATCATGGGGATCAACCAGTGGCGGGATGAACAAGAGTGGCCGCTGGCGCGCACGGATTGGCAAAAGTGGTATCTCCACAGCGGTGGTCACGCCAATACGTTGCGGGGCGACGGCGCCTTGTCACCAGCCGAACCGGGGGACGAAGCAACCGATCATTTCGTCTTTGACCCCATGTATCCAGTGCAGACCGCGGGCGGGAACAACTGCTGTTCCCCCCATATCATTCCCTGGGGGCCGTATGATCAAACCAACGTGGAGATGCGTGGCGATGTACTCTGCTACACCAGCGCGCCCTTGACCGCCGACCTGGAAACCACCGGCCCGATCAGCGTCGTCCTCTATGCCGCCACCGACGCTCCCGACACTGACTGGACGGCCAAGCTGGTTGATGTGTCGCCCACCGGCTATGCCAAGAACCTCTGTGACGGCATTATCCGCGCCCGTTACCGGGAAGGCTTTGACCAACCGAAGCTGCTGGAAGCCAACAAGGTCTACGAATACACCATCGATGTCGGCGTCACCGGCAATGTTTTCCGCCAGGGGCATCGCATTCGGTTGGAGATCTCTTCCTCCAACTTTCCCCGCTTTGACCGTAACCCGAATACGGGGCATCCTTATGGCGTTGATAGCGATTTGCGACCGGCCGCGCAGACCATCCACCATTCACGGGCCTACCCCTCCCATCTGTTGCTGCCCGTGATCCCAGCCGGTTAGCTGTTGGCGTTCCGCTTGGAGCCGCTGAAAGAGGGCGGTCGTCTCGGCTTCCGGCGCCATTCGCAATTCATCCGCCACCGTTTGGCGACAGACTGTATACTGCGCCAAAGCGGCGCTATAATCGCCGGCGCCGGCCAAGGCCACCATCAACTGGCGGTGGGCCGGCTCGCGCCACGGTTCCAGGGCAAGCTGGCGGCGGGCATAGCTGGCGGCGGCGCTATAGGCGCGGTCAGCTATGGCCTGTTTGGCAAGCTGGTCGAACAGGGTGAGCGCCTTGCTGTGATACTCTTCCTGTTTCTGTCGCCGCCACTGCCAAAACGCGCTCTCCGTTTCCTCTTGCCAGAAAAAGCCGGCCAAAAACTCACCCCCATAGAGCGTCGCCGCCTCGGCCATCCAGGTGAGCCGGTTGCGCCCCCACTCATCGCTCTCTACAGCCGGTAGCGCTTCTACCCGTCGTTGCCCGCGCTTGAGCGGCTGCTCTACCACCCCATGACCATTATGGAGATGCGCCCAGAGTTGATCAAACGCATTGACATCACTCCACAGTTGGTGCGGCTCGGCGGTCAGTTGCACATCCTGCCGGTTTGCTGCCAGCCAGGGGGAATCGCCCAGGCTGCCCCGTAGGCGCGTCAACGTTGTGCGCAAATTCCGCCGCGCAATCGCTTCCGTTGCCGTCGGCCATAAGAGATCAGCCAACCGCTGCCGGGCATGAGCTTCCCCTGGCGCAGCCGCCAGATAGGCCAACAGGGCGCGCGCTTTATTCGTCGCAAAGGCCAGCGTGGTTGCCTGCTGATCCTCGGCGCGAAAACCGCCGAATAAATAGAGTTTGATCATGGTTAGCGTAGTATCAGTCGTCCAGAGTCCTAAGTCCAGAGTCCTAAGTCAGGCTCGATAGGGTTGCGGTCTACTGAGTATAGCATGAGCGTAAACCGTATTGAAATTAAATGAAGAGTTTGTCATAATTCATGAAATTGCTGTCAGCTTTGCCTATGCTGCGTTTCTTCACTATGACAGATGCCGAACTACTTCTACAACAAATGAACGTGTAAAAGTCTGTCGAAAACCGATCAATCGATGGACAAAGTTACATGATTCCACGCAAAATCGTCGCCATTACCCACCCCTTCAGCCCCTTGAAACGTTTTTGACGCGTTTGCCCTCTACAATGATTTTTTCAGATGCAATTACTTAGGCATCTTCAAATAAATAACTATCCAGTACGGGCATGAGGTTGGGCGGAAGATCCCTTCCCTGCAAAATGACGGTTCGCCCCGCCCAACCTCGTGCCCCTACGACTTTGGATCCTTTATTCTTTGAATGCGCCTAAGTATCTAACGAGTCATTTTCTTGAACAACCGACAAGAATTTTAGTATACACAGATAGGGAGAAACACGGATGATTTTTTTATATCCGTGTTCTTCCTTATCCGTGTTAACTATTTTGGTTCTGGCTTGTCCAGGGTAGGCAAATTCAAATAAGTATCCGCAAGGGGATATCCTTACGGGTTTGGGTGTACATGCCTTTTCCAATCAACCATCCTTTCATCAATTGTGAGGACTATGTATGAGACAACGTGTTTCTGGGTACTCGCTCCCGCTCCTATTGCTGCTCTGTAGCGCTTGGCTGGCGACAACGGTCATACCGTCGCACGCGGTGACCCCGCGCCAACAGATTACCGACAGTTGGCAAGCCATGCGGCGCGCGCACTCCTACCAATTCACCTTGGATGTTGTGCAGAAAACCATTCCCCTGGCCACCGTTGCCAACTTGGGCGCCCGCAGCAGCGAACAGACGGCACATGTCGCCGGCGATGCCAACCTGGCCGACCGCACCATGCAGATGACGATCTGGAGTCAGGGCGGCTCACTGGTGGATGGCATGAGCGGCGCCCAGATCAAAGTTGCCGGTGAGCAAGCTTTTATCAAGCAAGGCGACCAAGAGTGGCAGGAAGCGCCCAACTTGATGGCCTGGGCCGCGCCGGGCGGCGACTTTGGCGCGTTCCTCACCGGCGCCGAAGATGTCCAGCAGGGCGCCACCGAAAGCCGCGCCGGCGTCACCTTTACGCGGTATACCTTTACCCTCAACGGTCCGCGAATTGCCGCCTTTGTGCGCGACCAGATGCAGGCCGATCTGGTGCGCAAGGGCGAACTGCCCGCCGATGTCTCCCTGGCGCTACCCGAACTCTACCGCACCATGACGGGTACGGGTGAGCTTTGGATCGCCGCGAATGGGCTGCCGCTACGTCAACAGGTGCAGATTGATTTTCCGCCCCAGGGCCAAAGCCGGCAACAGGCCACCATTGACATCAGCTATCGCGACTATGGACGCATCCCCTCAGCGGCGGCCTTTTTGACTTGGCGGCTTCCCATCGATGCGGCCACGGCCCAAAGCTTCGCTCAGGAACTCCTCTGGCTGCTTTCGCTGCTTGTGACAGCCGTAGGCGGCGTTTTTCTCTTTCTACGCGTGCCCCAGGTGCGTACTGTTGGCACCCTGGTGGTCATCGGCTCGATGGTCATGACACCAGTTGCCCAGGCGGCGCAACGCGCCGGTTCCCTTGATCGGCTGGCGGCGCGCCAGGCCCATGAAGCCGCGCTTTGGGACGAACTGGCAGCGGAAAACAAAACAACGGCAGCCGTACAGGCGGAGAGCAACGCTGAAGAAGCCCCGGCCCATGAAAAACTTGCCCTGCTGCGCAACGACAACGGCAGCGACGAGGATCGCGATGGGCGCACCGATATCGCCGAGGCGCTGCTGGGGTCCAATCCCAGTGTGACTGAGACGGCGGACAAGCGTGCGGTGGATGCGCTCTATGCCCCCAATCTGCCCGCCGCTGTCACCACGACCACCGACAGCGATGGCGACGGCTTGACCGATTACGAAGAAACCATCCTGGGCACCAGCCCCTATGGCATTGACAGCGACGGCGATTTTATCACCGACACGCTGGAAATCCAAGGCTTCACTTTTGCCGGCCAGACGTGGTACACCGACCCGCTCAACAACGATAGCAACGGCGACGGCCTGACCGATGATGACGAGTGGATGGGGGGCGCCTTTGGCCCCGCCACCTGGGACACCGACGGCGACAATACGCCCGATCTCTTTGATTTCGATAACGACGGTGATGGCGTACCGGACAAGCTTGATAGCTCGCCCTTCACCAGCCGTACCGGCCAGATCTTTACGGCGGATGACCCCTTTCAACTGATCGTCAACGGGCTGCAACCCAATGCCTACACCTTTGTCGAATTTCAGATGCGTCCCACCAACCCCGATCACCTCTGGTATGCCATGAATGTCCTCGACTGGCTCGAAGGGGATGACAAAGGGCAGGTGCGCGATGTCGATGGCCGCACCTTCTGGGATGTCGCCAGCCCCGATGACCAGGCCCGTCTCGACCCGGTTCCCGCCCAAAATGGCGATGTCCGGCTGATTCCCATGTTGGAGATTGCGATCAGCGGCAGCAACACCAATCTGCCCACTAGCTCGCCCACCGCGCTGAATGATTTCTATGATAAGTACAACATTCGCATCCAAAAGCTCGACGAAAATCGCTATGCCGCCTATGTGCCGATCCAACTGATGACCGACCCGGAAACCGGTGAGCGGGTTGGCTTCCGCGGTGAAATGCTCTATCTACCCGGCAGCAGTTGGGGCAACGCGCAACAGGTGCGGCTGGTCTGGGCCGTGCAGGCGCTCAATGATCTAGAAGTCCCCTGCGGCCCCCGCCAGGATCAACTCTGCGCGCAGCCCAACCAGGCTTCGATTGTCCACACCTATAACGACGAGTGGACGCTCACCGGCTTTAGCGTGCGCGAGGAACGCGGTTCGGAGCTGGCAATTGTCTTCGAGGACCCGACGCTCGACAGCAACAAGAACGATGATGTCAATCTGACGCGCCTAGCGCTTGGGTTGCAAGATGCCTTCGTGCGCGGTCGCGATTGTGACAGCGTGGACAGCAGTGGCCAATGTGTGGGCGACGGCCAGCTTGACCTGACGGTTGCTGAAATTTACAACCGCTTCAACCACCCGACCAATGGGGCGGTTGCCACCGAAAAGCGCTGGAATATTGAAAACGCCTTGCGCGTACAAAAATTCAGTTACCCCAGCTACATCGACCTAGTCATGCGCTCCGGCAACGAAGCGGCCATCCCGCTGCTGAACACCTACTTTGCCCCCCACAACCCGGTGGTACCAACGTTGCTCTTTGCGACGGAACAACATTTCCGCGCCGTCAATCTCGATAGCGCGGCCCCCTTCCAGTGGAGTGGACAACAGATCGCCGTGCAGATGACCAATCAGCCGGAGGTTGTCTCCGCCGGTCTCTCCTGGAAGCCGTATCAACAAAGTGGCGGGGGTTGGTCGCCGCTGACCCCCGATGCCTACCTGGCGCTCTGGCAGGCGCGTTATGGCAATGCCTTTGCTAGCGAACCCGATGCCAATGTCGCCCACGGCCAGTTTATGGTCTCCCATCTGGTGGCGTTGGCTTTGCGCCAGGGTTTACAGGGGATCGTGCGCACCGGGAACATCATGATCCTCGGCACCATTCCCGCAACCGACAGCAAAATCATGGTGGCGTTGGCGGGTGGCCTGACCGCAGCGGCGCCGATCCTGGTGAAATATGTGGCCCAGGCGCTCAACATTGCCGGCAATCTGGGGAGTTACAAAAAGTTCTTTATCGCCTTTGCGGCCATTGTCATCGATACGGTGGAGGATCTGACCGGCCTCCTCAAAGATGCGATCAAAGCCATCAAAGAACTTGCGGTTATCAAACGGGCGGCCCTGCTCGCCGTGGGCGCGCTGCTGGTCGTCGCCATTCTTGGGTGGGCTGTCACCGTGATTGTACTCAACCTGATCGGCTCACCCGCGGCCAAGGCGGCAACGGACTGGACTATTCTCATTGCCAGCACGCTCGTTGCTGTGATCTCCACGGCGCTTGCTGTCAAAACCTTTATCGAGGCGCTGAAGGCTGGGTCGATTTTTGTCGAACAAGTGGTCGAGACCACCATGTTCGGTGTGCTGGGCGGCGTTAAAAGCGCCGCCACCGCGGTGGCAGGGATCGCGGCCATTATTGGCGCGGCGATTGTGGTGGGGATTACCTGGGGGGTCTTTATCTACATGGTCGCTTCCGGTATGATCGAAACGGGAACCGCTTCCTTTAATCAACAGGTAGTGTTGGCCGTTGTTGCCACGGTCTGGGCGCTCATCACCCTGGCCTTGGCCTTCCTGGGGCCGTTAGGCTTGCTAATTGGCGCGATCCTGGCGCTCATCGACGCCATCTTCGCCATTCTCTGCCAGGTTGGCCGCGACAACAAAGGGTCGAGCGACTTGCTCTGGCTCTGTGGCGGCATTGCCGGCGCCATTGCCAACTTGATCTACAGCAACCAGCCAATCTTCAAGATCGGCGCCGAAGATCAGCCGGACTTTCTGACCATTGACGATTTTACCTTCGCGCTGAGCGATTCGGCCAAGGGCTTTGTGGTGGGCAACCCCATCCAACTCTCCCTGCGCGCCCGCATGCACTTTGTGCCAAACACCTTGCCCGATTGCATCAACCAAAATGCGTCCAGCGTGGCTGCCGGGATTGATGTGCAATATGGGCTGGGCAAAACGCCGCCCACGGCCACCTATGGCAAGAGCGCCGGTGTGCCGGTCTTCCAACAGGGCTATCGGGCGCAAGCCGAAGCCAATGCGATCAAGGGCGAAAAGAGCGTTTACCAGTCCGGCTACTTCTATAACCTCGCCTACCGCCAGTGGTACTACCGCCATGAACTCTACACACCGGCGGAAACGCAGCGCTATACCTTCAAACCGGCCACGCCCGGCTACAATCAGCAACAGCGTGCGTTGGCGCTGAAGGTGGCGCTGGCCTACCCGGTGCTTACCTCCATCGTCACCTGTAGTATCGCCGCCGACAAGCAGACCTTGGATATCCCCGTGGGCGATAACCCGGTTTGGGTCTTTGACATCTTCCCGCCCACCCTTGATGGCTTCTATGCCATGACCTGGAACTGGGACTGGCGCTCCGGTTCGGCCATTGCCGCGCTGCCGCTGGGTGAGGATGCCTTTGCCCCGCGCGATTTTGACGGCGATGGTCTCAACCGCTCCTTTACCAAGCCGACCGCGCTGCCAGCCACCGTCACCTGGATGGGCAATGAAATCGAGTGGGGGACGGTGCAAAAGCTCGACCGCAACTGGCTGGGCACCGACCCGGATGACACCACCTGGGACAGCGATGGCGACGGCGTAGCCGACAAGACCGAACTGGGCTGGGAAGCGGGAGACCCCCAGGCCGGCGGTGTGGCCAAGCCGACGATCGGCGCCAAAGACTTGGATAACGACGGCCTCTGTGACGCTGACGAAGCGCGTCACCAGACCCGCCCCGATGTGGCCGACACCGACGGCGACGGCCTCACCGACGGCCAGGAGGTCTTCCATCGCAACTGTGTCACCAACCAGTGGGAAGGGGGCTGGCTCTTTACCTATGGCGCCGGCAAACAGACGCGTGTCTTCTCCCAACCGTTGAGCGAAGACAGTGATCTGGATGGCCTCTGGGATGGCGCCGAGAAGAATCTGCACACGAGCAACCCTGCCGGCAATCCCTTCCACCCGGCGGCGGTCAACCGCGTGGTCAAGATCGACATGGCGCTCCAGGACGACGATGGCATTGTCGCTCCCGGCGCCACGGTGGGCTATGTACAGACATTGACCAACGAACTGAGTGATCCGGTCTATCTGATCGGCGCCCACAGCGCAACCTTTGGCCCGGCCTTTACCAATAGTCCCTACAGCCAGGCCATTGCGCTCTTCCAGGGGCATAGCGATACGCTGGCCCTGCCCTTGACCGTGAACGCCGGGGCCGGCAGTGGTCGCACCACGATCACCGGCGCGGTCTCCGCCACGATCCGTGGCACCGAAGGCCACATGGCGGCGGACGGCCAGTCACTCACCGCCAACCAGGAGTTGAGCGTCCAGATCGACGCCGACCGGCCCACCTCCACCTGGGCGGCTGGCGTCACCCATGCCAAGACCGGCAGCGTGGTCATCCTGGGCGGCAAGGCCAGTGACCCCACCTCCTACATCAAGGCCGTCGAAGTGCGCCAGGATAGCGGCAGTTGGCAAGCGGCGACCGGTGTGGCGGCGTGGAGTTACGCCTGGACCGTGCCCGGCAGCGAAGGGCGCTATACCCTGACCAGCAACGCCATCGACGCCGTGGGCAATCGCGAAGCCGGCGGCGCCACCCTGGCCGTCATTGCCGATGGGTCAGCGCCCGTCATCAGCAGCGCCATTGCCGACAACCAGATTGTAACCATGCGCCAACGCACCGATGACCGCTGGCAGGTAACGCTCAACGGCGCCGCCCCTGATCCGGCTATCGGCGGGGAGGCCGGCAGCGGTCTCGGCGCCGTGCAAGTGCGGGTGACCCCCTACAGCGATGGCTGGCAAGCGGCCACCCTCAACGGCAACAACTGGACCCTTGACTATCTCCTGGGCGCAACCGACGGTGCCCGCGGCTATCTGATCGAGCCGACCGGTCACTACACCGTCGAAGTGCAGGCGACCGACCGCCTGGGTAACGCCGCCACTCAGCAGTTCCACATCAATGTCGATGTCACTGCGCCCCAGGCGACCATGAACCCGTTGAGCAACAGCAGTGTCATCACCACGCCGGTGCTGCTGACCGGCCAAGTAGCCGATCGCGGCGACTATGCGTCCGGCCCGGCCAAAGTTGAGATCGCCTTTACCCCGGCGCACCTGATCGACACCATTGATCAGCCGCTGGTGGAACTCTATCTCAATGAAAAGATCGGCGCCAAGAGCTTTGCCAACGGCGCGGCCACGACCGCCGCGCTGGCTGCCTGCACCGATCCCGCCTGTCCGCTGGCCGGCGAAGCGGGGATCTACGGCGCCGCGCTCCGCTTTGATGGCGTCGATGATCGGGTGAGCCTGACCACCACAGTCGCCATTAGCAATGTCGCTACCACGCTCTGGTTCAAGAGCAGCAATGGCAACGGCGCGCTCCTGTCCACCGGCACCACCGGCGCCAATGAACGGGCGCTCTACCTGGCCGGTGGCAACCTCTGTGCCCAGGCCAACGGCGAACAGATCTGTTCCGCCATCGGTACGCTGGCCGACAACCAGTGGCATCAAGCGGTGCAGGTCATCGGCAGCAACGGCCATCGCCTCTATGTGGATGGCGTCGCCGTGGCGCAAGGGACAGTGACGGCGCTTACGCCGCTGGCCGGCTCGATCCTGCGCCTGGGGCAGGTTGTGGGTCGCCCCGCCTATGCCGGGTGGCTGGACGAAGTGGTCAGTTACGGCCGCGCCCTCAACGCCGACGAAGTCGCAACGCTCTATCGCCGCTGGTTGCCTGTCACCCTGACGCCGACAAGCGCGATTTCTGCCACCTGGAGCTATGCGCTGCCGGCGGGGCTGGAAGGCTATTACCAGATCGACATGCGCACCGAAGACGCCCTCGGCAACCGCAACGATGATGAGCGGGGCGCCTGGCCGCAATGGCGCGGGCTGATCGACACCCAGTCGCCCACGGTCAACGCCGCCGTTGATTACGAAATCGTACCGCTCTACTATGTCGATCCCTACACGGCCACCCCCAACCGTTGGGTAGCGCGCACAGTCTACCGCGCCACGGCGGACGACTTCAACCTGAGCGAGCGCGATTACAACTTTATCTGTCCGCTGGAAGCGCCGGATCGCCACAACGATAGCAGCGTCTGGTGGCAAGCGTTTGGCGGCGGCGCGCCTCGCCTAAATCGCCTGACGCCCGACTGTTACCAGACCGGCTATCAGAACGCCTATGAACCCTTCCAGGCGTGTGACCGCTATGGTCACTGCACGGCGACCGTGCCGGCCATGGACGCGCTCTATTGGACAGCCTTTAACGGCAGCAACCCCCTCGAACCGGCGGATACGGGCAAGCGGGGCATCTGGCGGGCCACCAGTCTGCTCAATCGGGTGCGGGTGGAACTCCTCCTGCCGCGCACGGATGCGCCCCATGATCTGGCCGTTGATGTCGATGGCGGGCAGCTTTTCTGGATCGAAGCGAACAGCAGCGCAAGCCAGATCTGGCGCGCCGATCTGAATGGCGGCAACCCGACGCTGATCATTGGTGGGCTGCCCGGCTGGGATCGCGACCGCGATCGCTACACCCTTGGTCTGGCGCTCGACAACAAACGCAACAAGCTCTACTACAGCGACGGCAACCGTCTGCGCCGCGCCAATCTTGACGGCAGCGGGGTGGAGACGGTCTACACCACCCAATACGGGCCAGGCTACATCGCCAAGATCATCATCGACGAGAAGCGCGACAAGCTCTACTGGCTCTCAAACTGGGGCTATGAACATACGCTCTACACCTGCGGCACCCGTCGCCCCACCGAGATCCGCAGCTTTGACATTGTCAGCAGCGCGACCAAATTGCTCCACTTCAGCGACCCCTTGACCACCGGCTTCTGTGGTGGCCTGCTCCGTGGGCTGGCGTTGGCCGACTATGACCCCTATGGCAGCGGGCTGCTCTGGTGGGAGCAGCGGCTCAAGCGCGGCTATCTGGATAGCAACGGCAACCTCTACGGCAAGGCGGATTACCGCATAGACGGCCAGGTGCGCAACGAAATGCCGATTGGCTTTGATGGCCGCGCTGCGCAGCTCTATCTCACTGGCAACGGCAGCAGCATCACCCGCATTAGCGACGGCTACCCCTGGCGCGGCGTGGAAGGCTGGTCGCTCTACAACCAGGCCAACGAGAGCTATGTGGCGGTGCACAATGGCGTCATCACCCGCTTGCCTAATCGCGTTGCCAGCCAGATCGATCTGGCGGTACGCGGCGCCGAACCGGCAGCGTTGCCAATTCCCGGCCAGGTGATCACCTATCCGCTGACCGTGCAGAATGTGGGCATCCTCAACGCCACGAATATCGTGCTGACCAACACCCTGCCGACTGACACACAGTTGGCCGCGCCCGTAGCTGGTTGTGTGGACAATGGCAATCACGTAACCTGTCTGCTTGGCACGCTGCGCCCCAACAGCAGCAAAACGATCAGCGTGCCAGTGCAACTGGACGCCGGCATCGCATTGGGCAGCGCATTGGTCAGTCAGGCCGTCGTCGCCGCCGCGGAAGTCGATAGTGACTTAACCAACAACAGCGTGCAGATCGGCGGCAAAGAGGTTGTCCCACAGCCCACGCCCACCCCGGCGGGGATGGATCGCTATCTCTACTGGGCCAATGGCGCGCCGGGGAATGGTGTGAACCGCTGGAATCTGGACACGGCCAGTCCACGAGCGCTGATCGCCACAGCCAATCGGGCCAATGGCGGCGTACAGATTGGCGACAACCAACTCTACTGGATCGATGAGAAGGTCATCAAACGGGCTGATCTGGATGGCACCAACACCTTGACCATTCTGACCCGGCCCCAACCGTTGCGTTCCCTGGCAATTGACGCCAAGCATGGCAAACTCTATTGGAGTGAACCGTATACGACTGCGCTCACGCTCTGGGGCAAGTCGATCAGCCAGCCAATGGCGGCGGTCTGGCGCGCCGACCTGGACGGGAGTAATGTCACCCTGGTGCGTTCACAGGCGAAGGCGCGCTATGATGCCCTGACGGTTGATCCGGTGCGCGGCAAGCTCTATGTGGTGGACAACAACGCCGGCATTGAGCTGATCGCCCTTGATGGCAGCGGCAGCCGGCGCATCTATACGCAGAGCCGCTATAGCGCCGGCTATGCCGAAATCTACCATCTGGTGGCCGATGGTCATGCCGGGCTGCTCTACTTGGCGCGAGCCGATGGCATCTATCGGCTGGCGTGGGATGGCGGCGCCCCTGTTCAACTGTTGGCCCTGCCGGTCGATACGCTGCGCGCCGGTCTGGTACTGGATGCGGCGGCCGGTCAACTCTATTGGCAGCAAAATGGCGACCTCTATCGCATGAATGTCAATGGCAGCGGCGTCACCAACCTGGGCGCGCTCACCGATCCCAATCCCGGCTATGCTGATGAACCAATGGCGCTGGGCTATGATCTGCCGCCCACCCCGACGGCCACGCCAACGCCAACCAATACACCGACGCCGACCGATACGCCAACGCCAACCCATACACCAACGGCAACGCCCACCAACACGCCAACCAATACGGCCACGCCAACAGCGACGCCCACCAATACACCGACGAATACGCCCACCAACACGGCAACCCCTACCCTCACGCCCACGCCCTGTAGCAACGGCGATGCTTGGGAACCGAATGACAGTTCGGCCACGGCGGTGGAAACCTGGATGTTCAACCAGACCATAGGCTTGAGCCTCCATAGCACCACCGACCATGATTGGTTCTTTGTCGATGTCGGGGTTGCGGAGACAACCCAGCCGGGCCTCTACAATCTTAGCGTGTCGAGCTTTGGCACGCTGGCGACCCTGCTGGAAATCTATGAATCCGATGGCGTGACCATGACGCTGATGGCCGAAAATGACACGGCCTATACCAACGTCATCTTCGCCGAGGGCAAGCGCTACTATCTGCATATCTACGGCGTCAACGGTTCCACCTCTTGTACGGATCTCTATGATCTGCTGATCGCCCCGGCAATGGGCGCCGCGCCCGGTGCGCCAGCGGTTGCCCAACTCGACAAGGGTTCGACCACCATGCCTGCCCGCAAGGGGATTGGATTGGCCGCACCCTGGCCGCTGGCCGCGCCGGTGGCAGCCTCGGCAGCTATCTCCTGCACAGTTGATCCCGATAGCGCTGAGCCAAA
The DNA here is from genome assembly GCA_026645575.1 of Caldilineaceae bacterium. The sequence goes on along the minus strand of JAPKMW010000025.1, from coordinate 87,003 downwards.
TGAAACGAACACCCAGGCGATGACGCTCACCGTCGGCGTCGCCAGTGAGGCGTTGACCTTTGACCGCAACAGTGACGCCGACTGGTTCCGCTTCACGCCCCCCTTTGCCGGTTCTTACCTCATTGAAAGTGTGATCGATGGGCCGACGCTCGACACGGTGGTTGAACTCTATGCCGCCGATGGCGTTACCCTGCTGGCGAGCAATGACGACCACGATGGGATGCGCGCCAGCTTGCTCATCACCGACCTAGTCGTGAGCGACTACTATCTGCGCATCACCGAACGCAATGGGGCCGCACCTTGCCCGGATAGCTATACGGTTCTGGTTGACCTGACCGAAGCTAGCGCGGTGGCACCCCCTGTTGCTCCGGCGTTGGTCTCGGTGACAGTGCCGGAACCGCCTGGGGTGACGGCGCCCGCGTTGGCCGCCGAAGTGGTGACGCCAACCCTCAACGCTCGCTTCACCACCCTCGCGCCCATGAGCGTGACGGTGAGCGCCAACAGCGATGGGGGCTTGCAACAACTCGACCTGCTGGTCGATGATGGCAGCGGCAACGTGGTGGCGGCAACGCAGAGTTACCCCGCCTCGCCCTCGATCACGACCACACTCTGGAGCGCCAGTTGGACGCCGCCGGGGTATGGACAATATGTGCTGCGTGTGCGCGCCAGTGACTGGTCAACGACGACCCAGGTGATCACTGGCACGCAGCCCGTCACCCTGTCGATTGATAACGACGCGCCGGTCGTTACCTACGACGGGCCGACTAACTTCACCGGCCAGGATCTGTTGGGCACACAGCTTGCGCTCACTGGCACGGCCACCGACAGCAGTGGCATTGCCGCCGTGGAGATCAAACTTGACGATGGCCTGTGGCAGAACGCGACCTACACCGGTAGCACCTGGTCATATCTCTGGAACGTTGGAGCGCTGGACGGCGATGTCACCCTTACCGTGCGCGCCACCGACAAGGCCGGCGTGTCAACAACTATTAATCAAACGGTGAGCGTTGATCTCAGCGTTTCACCCGTTGAAGACTTTGGCGTCAGCCACAACGGTGCGGCCCTCACCAGCGGCGCGGTTATTACAACCGGTGCGACTTCGTTGGTGATCACGGCGGTCGTGCCGGTGGATGCGGCGGGGATCTATCTCGGCTTTAGCGCCGTCCCCACGCCGACGATTGGCGGTTTACAGGATTATTCCGGCAGTGGGTTACAGAGTCACAGCCAGGCGATTGGTGAAGCGGAACAGCTCTACGCCCATCTTGTCGCCTATGACGCCGCCAGCAATCAGCAGGTGACGACTGTTGGTCCCTTTGCCGTGGACGGGCCGGCCACACCGGATCTCATTGCCCTTGACAACAACGGCTGGCGCAACAGTGGCGGGTCGCTGGTTGCGCGTGATTACGCCGTTGCGCGGCGGGCCGTGGTCGATGTCGTACCGCAATCGTTCTATGTCTCCTGGGATGCGACGGCGATCCGGCTTGACTGGGTGGGTGCGCACTGGGATGGCGACGGCGATCTCTTTGTCTATCTCGACACCGAGACCGGCGGCAACGCCACGCTCTATAACCCCTACACGACGACCAAGACGATCCACCTGCCCGGTGCGATGAACGCTGACTATCTGATCCAAGTAGAAGACAGCGCGACGGCCACCTTGCTGCAAGCCAGTGGCGGCAATTGGCAGGTCGTGGCGGCGCTCGACGCGAGCAACTTCCGCCTGCGCACTGCTGACGGCCAGATCGTGACCGAACTCTACTTGCCCTTTGCGCTGTTGGGCTATGACCCTGGCAATGCGCTGGAGGTCGCGGCCGTTGCCAGTGAAGAGAACGAATTGTTACTCTGGGCCGCTGCGCCGGACAAGAATCCGCTCAACAGCGCCCGTGCGGTTGGCGTCACGGCGACCGAGCGCACGCTGGACAACTTCGCCCTGACTCATGCGTTGCAGTGGAATAACTTGAATCTGGGGCAAATGCCCAATAACAACCATCCCGCCGGCAGTGATCTCCACCTCTGGATCACAGCGGAACCGGGAGGCGCAGCGGTTGGCTATCTGGACAGCAGTTGGCTCGCTCTGCTGACGCCAGGTACGCCAATCGACGGCGACGCCAACGGCGCTTATGACCAACCGCTGCCGCTGACCAACGCTTCGGCGCTGCTGGGCGTCGGGGCGGGGATTCAATACACGGTCCACTATAGCAACACCGGCGACACAACCGCGCAAGGCGTTCAACTGCAAGTGTCAACCCTGGGTGGTCTCGGCGGGGTGAGCAATGTCACCATCGGCGATGTTGACCCCGGTGTGAGCGGCACTGTCCAACTGAACGGCGCGGTGAGCGGTGGCGCGGCGGCAGAGTTGAATCTTGCCGTCAGTGACAACCGTCTGGGCGTGTATGACTGGCTGTGGGTGCATCATCGGGTTGACAACCAAGCGCCCGCCGCCCCTGTCATCAGCGAACCGGCCGGCATCCTCCGTGCCAACAGCCAGGTGCAGGTGCGTGGTATTGTCAGCGACAGCGCCGGGGTCGCCCAGGTGCAACTCTTTGTCGATGGCGCACCTGCGCTGACCTGCCCCGATGACCAACCAGAGGATGCCTTCTGGCAATGTCTCTGGTCTGTCGGTGACTTTGGCGGCGCCGACTCCATTGGGTTACAGGCGCAAGCCACTGACCGCAATGGCAACGTCAGCCCCCTCAGCAGTGCCGTAACGCTCCAAATTGATGCATCGGCGCCGGGCATTACACTCTCGGCGATCAGTCAGGCAGCGTTGGCGGATGGTATTCTCACGCTGGACGAAGCGCTCCTGACCGGCGTCATCACCGATGATCTGGCGGTGGCAGCCTTTGATGTCTGTACGCTGGAGAGCGCCGTCGAATTTTGCAGCAACGGCTTATTGACCGCAGGCGTGAATACGCCGAATGGGAGCTGGCCACTGGCGGTTGCGGTGGAGGGGCAGGATAGCATCACCCAAACGCTGCGGCTCTATGGCAAAGATCGGGCGGGCAACCGTTCGGCTCCGCTGGCGCTGACCTTCCTGGCCGACGGCGTGGGGCCAGTCATCACCGTGACCCATGTGGTGACGACCGTGACAGCGCCGGCCACCCTGATCCTCAGCGGGACGGTGCAGGATGGCGGCGGTGTGGCTGCCGTCAACATCCGCTTCCGGTCGTCCAGCGGGGCAGCGACGCTTCTACCGGCCACGTTGGACAACGGCAAGTGGCATCTCATCCTGCCAACCGCGTCTGGGTTGACGGCGGACAGCTATCTCGTCACCGTGGAGGCGCACGACTTGGCCGCGAATGTTGCTGCTTCGCCGGCCTATGGCATCACGCTGTTGCCGGCAGCGGTGAATGGGGCGCCAGTCGCCAATGCTGCCGGTCCCTATGGCGTGAATGAAGGTGCGGCTGTCACCCTGAGTGCAGCTTTGTCGAGCGATCCGAACGAAGCAGCCAGTGCCCTGACTTATGCGTGGGATCTCGCTTTCGACGGCAACAACTTCACCGCTGATGCCACCGGCATCACGACAACCTTTGCCGCCGTAGATGGTCCGCTGGTGCAGCCGATTGCCCTGCGTGTAACCGATAGCGGTGGTCTGACCGCCACGACCGTGACCACGGTGACGGTTGCCAATATCTCGCCGCACATCAACGCCGTGGATTTTGCACCGCAGGTGATGATCGGCGCAGCGTTGCCCATCACGGTGACCTTTAGTGACTCCGGTGCAACGGACTTCTTTGCCGCGATCTTCGACTGGGGCGACGCGATGACCAAGAGTGTGAACTTGCCGGCGGGTAGTACAATGGTCACGGCGACACACATCTACACGGCTGATGGTGACTATAACTTCACGGTGACGCTCCGTGATAACGATGGTGGCGTCGCATCAACGACCAAGGCGGTGACGGTCCTGCCGGTGCCAACACCCACCGCAACACCGACGCCGATCGCCACAGAAACCACCACGCCGACGCCAACAGAAACGCTGACCGCCACACCAACAGCGACGATGACGCCGATCAATACGCCGACGGAAACGGCAACGCCAATCGCAACGCCGACGGCGACGCTGCCCAGCAATGCGGACAGCGATGGAGACACCATCACGGATCTACTCGAATGTAACGGGAATGGGGCGACCTGTGCCGATGTTGATGGTGACGGCAAACCGAACCAGCACGACATTGACAGCGACGGTGACGGGATCCCTGATCTGATCGAGGCTGGTTTAGCGTTCCGGTCGCTGCACAATGCCCCGCTGTTAGACACGGATAACGACGGCGTGCCTGACACGCTGGACACCGATGCCGATAATGACACCGTGCCTGATCGGATTGAGGGACACGATGGCAATGGCGATGGCTTTGCCGATCGCGGCCCCGCCGGTGGCGACAGCGACAACGACGGTCTCGATGACGCTTACGATACTGATGCCAGCGGATACGGATCGGCCAACGCCGGCGCGTCCAATGCCGCGCTGGGCAACACCGACGGCGACACCCTCGATAACTGGCGCGATGGGGATGACGACGGTGACGGCCTTCTCACCAAAGACGAAGTTGGGCCGGACGCGGAGAACCCGCAGGATAATGACAATAACGGGGTGGCGGACTATCTCCAAAGTACGTCGCCCTTCATGGAACGGCTCTATCTGCCGTTTGTTTTGCGGTAGTGTTGTTCGCTAGAACTAGGAAGGTCGCAACCCAACAAGGTTGCGACCTTCCTAGTTTAAGATACTTTACGTAATGTCGCTTTGTCGTAGACAGATCCATCAATTTCTTGATGACTTTGCTGCGCGTTTCCACCATAATTAGGCAAGCAATCGTAAATTTAGTTTTAAGGAGAGTCTATGCCTAAATATCTTCTGCTCGTGCTGATTGCGCTAGGACTGATTGCCACCACCACACCATCCCTGCTAGCCGGCTCGACACAACAAGTCACCCACTTCACCACCTCACCTCTTTCGCCGCTCCCCCCTGGTTCATCTGATGATGATGACAACGACGGGGCGCTTGCCCCAGCTCTACGGAAAGGCCCCGTTGCCAGCGGCGTCGTTTGGGCGCCACAAGCGGACTCCGGCGCCATGTGGGTCAAGACCTATCAACATGGCGTTGGCTGGTGGGATGCAGATGGGAAGCTGCATATTGCGCCGCAAACCAACGGGGTAGCGAAAATTCCGGCGGAAGCCATGATGATCAGTATCCCGTGGGACGCCGCCGGTGTACTGGCGCCGCCCGGTTGGCGGAAGATGATGCGACCGGAAAATGGCGAATGGGTGATTGTGCGTATTTAGGCGGATGCTGACGCGGCGTTAACATACTCAGCTTTACCTAAAAAACAGGGGAAGTGGAAAGGAGCAGATCCTTTCTGCTTCCCCTGTTTTTTCCCGCCTAGACCGCGGCTGAATTGACCAAAGGGCAAGAGGGATGTACATTACTTTTCATAGACGATTCTGTCTGTTCATGACTCTTCAGGAAGAGTTGCCGGCCCTTTTGCATCTACTTTTTTCTGCTAACGGTACACGACATCAAGGTTATGAATCGAACATTCCTAACAACAACCGATCTACAAGCATTTCTCGACAATGCGCGTGTCAATGCCGAACTCTTGCATAACATTGGTGACACGCCAACCGTGCCCGCCGCCGCTGCCGTATTGGGTGTTGAAACTGATCAGATCATTAAAACACTGCTCTTCCTGGTGGAACAGCCGGACGTGACACCTGTGGTGGTCATCAGCCACGGCGAACACCGGGTGGACAAAAAACTGCTGGCGAAACACTTTGGCGTGGGAACCAAGCGGGTCAAGTTGGCGCCCGCCGAGGTGGTGTTGGAACTGCTTGGCTACCCGGCTGGCGGCGTACCGCCCGTGGGCCACCAGACCCGCCTGCCGGTGATACTCGATGCTTCCGTTGTCACCGCTGCCGAACGCTTCGGCGGTATTCTCTACGGCGGCGGCGGTGATGATCGCACCATGTTGCGCATCACCCTGGCCGAACTTTTGCGAGTGACGGAACCAGTGGTTGTGGCAGTAAGTGAACGAGCATAAATTGTGATATACTATCCCCATTGCGAAGCGCTGTTTTGTCAAATACGCCTGAGCAACTTTACCTTTCCCGCAGGGACACTTGAATTTAGCGCTAGAAAAGCTTATTCATTCCTAAACTCAGCCGTCCCTACGGGACAAAATCCATACATGAATCATCAAACCTTATTGGGCAAAACAGTACAATTACAAAACAATAGATGGAGACGATGATGGTTATCACACACGAAATTCAGCTTGCCAGCCAGGGCTACTGCGACATGCACGATATTACCGAAGCCGTGGTGGCCGCCGTGGCGGCAAGCGGGATTCAAAGCGGCATTGCGACTGTTTTTACCCCCAGCGCCACTAGCGCAATTACCACAACAGAACATGAACCGGGCATGGTTGCTGACTTCCAGGCGTTTCTGGAGCGCGTTGCTTCGCAAGCATGGGAGTATAAACATAACGAATATCACCGTGACGGCAATGGCTTTTCCCATGTGCGGGCTGCTTTGCTCGGCCCGTCGATCACAGCGCCAATTATCAATGGTCAACTTCTTTTGGGCAAGTGGCAGAAGATCACCTTCCTCGATTTTGACAACCGCCCCCGTGAGCGGCGGCTGGTGGTGCAGATGATGGGGGAGTGAGGAGACAGGTAGGCAGGTAGACAGGTAGACAGGTAGACAAAGTGAGGCATTGAGGGGGTGGAAGAGTAGATGAAGGTGATTGGGGTTGGGGATAATACGGTGGATCAGTATCTGCATTTGCGGCGGATGTTTCCAGGGGGCAATGCGGTGAATGTGCCGGTGTTGGCGCGGCGCTATGGACATCACGCCAGTTATTTGGGGTGGCTAGGGGATGATGCTTTGGGGAAGTTACTGCTGGACGCATTGGCGGCGGAGGAAGTGGATACGAGTCATTGTCGGGTGGTGGCAGGGGCGAATGCTTATTGTCAGGTGTCACTGGTGGATGGCGACCGGGTCTTTGGGCAGTCGAGCGCGGGCGTCAGCCGCCAGATTACGTTGACGGGGGAAGATCTAGCCTTTATCCAGCAGCATGATCTTGTCCATACCAGTGTCTACAGCCATATTTGGCACGAGTTGTCCCGTCTGCGGCAGGTGGCGCCCTGGCTTTCCTTTGATTTTTCACAAGGGTGGAAACGCGAGCGCTTGGCGGAGACATTGCCTCATATCACCTTTGCCTTTCTCTCATCGCCCGATACCTCTTATCAGGAGACGGTTGATCTTTTGCGGTGGGTGCAGGCGCAGGGGCCGACTCTTGCCGTAGCGACAAGAGGTAAGGCCGGCGCCCTGGCCTTTGATGGGCAGCGGGTTTATCAACAGGGCATTGTCGAAACCACTGTTGTCGATACCTTGGGCGCAGGGGATGCTTTTATTGCGCGTTTTCTTGTGGAATATGGCAACGGGCAAACCATTGAAACCAGTATGGCGTTAGCCGCCGCCTCAGCGGCGGAAACCTGTGGTTATTACGGCGCTTTTGGGCATGGTGTGGAATTTTGAGGCGAAAAGAGAGCAGCCGTAATGTCGGTTTGATCTGTTCGGCGGCTATGGTATACTGACCTTATCCGACAAACTGATTGGACTGTCGTTTGTGGCAAGCGCCAGGAAGGTTGCAAGCAGCATGGCGAAAGCAGGAATCGCCTCAAGCATGATAAAACAAGCAGGCGTGGCAACCAACGGCCATGGGGCTGGCCATCGTCTGACTACGGTGAGTGCGCGCCCAGATGCCCCAGATGACGGGCGTTATGCCACCAAAGAAGAGTACTGGGCCACCTACTACACCCACGAGGATGCCAGTTATGAATGGAACAACGGTTATCTGGAGGCAAAACCTTTGAGTACCCCGGTGCAATATCGCCTATTTCTCTGGTTCCTCAGGCTGCTCTATGAGTATGTCACTTTCTATGAAAACGCTGAATTGATGAGTTTGGAGACCGGCTTTACCATGACCGTCCCCGATCCCGACAAGCCAGGGGCGCTGAAAGAGGTGGTGCGCAAGCCGGATTTGGCGGCGATTCTGCGTACCAATCCAGTGCAGTGGGGTGAGCATGACCATTCCTACGAAGGCATTTGTGATCTCTGTGTCGAATCTCTCTCCGACTCCAACATGCAGGCCATCTTGCGTGACATCAAGATCAAGAAGAGCGAATACGCCTTTGCTGGTGTGCAGGAATATTATATCCTCGACCCCGAAAATAAGTATATGGTTTTCTACGAACGCTCGGCTACCGGCGATTATGTTGAAATCCAACCGGACGTCAATGGGGTAATCCACTCGAATGTCCTGCCCGGTTTTCAGTTCCGAGTACGCGATCTCGACCATCTGCTGCCGTTTGAAGAACTCTTGACGGATGAAGTCTACTACTATGTTCTCCCCGGTTATCGCGCCGCTTTAGCACGCGCCGAAGAGGAACGCCAACGCGCCGAAGAGGAACGCCAACGCGCCGAAGAGGAACGCCAACGCGCCGAAGAGGAACGTCAACGCGCCAATCAGTATGCTACACTCTTACGTAGTCTCGGCGTCAATGTGGATACTTTATAAACCTCTGTTAAACCAGCCCAACCACTATAAAGCGTAATCAATACAAACGCCAGGTGAGCTTCACCTGGCGTTTGTATTGCATCCGTTAGCAGTCCTGCAATTTTCTTACCGATTCACGAGCGGTAGGTAGACGGCGTTACCACTGGTCGGACTAGCAAGGGTGGGCGTCGGGGTGGCGGTGGCGACACGATTGTCAATGGTCGCTGTGGGTGTTGGCGTCAGCGTAGCCGTCGCTTCTACGGGAACGGCGCTGGTCGCTGTGGGGGTCGGCGTCGAGGAGAGCGTCCCGCATTGGTTCAGTGTACCGGGCGAAGGGGCAACTTGCATAAAGCCGGTGGTGTTGCGCGCCCCGCCGGCTCCATCCGGGCAGCGTGCATTGGCGTGGGCGCCACTGTCGCCGCCGCCATCCTCATCCACCTGGAGTTGGCCTGGATTTAACAGCGCCAACAATTCGGCATCATCGGCGTCATTGGTTTCATACACCACCGCATCGATCAGATTCGCAGTGGTTACAGTCGTATTGCTGTTGAATGAACCGGCGCAATCATGGACGGCATAGAGCGCCACGGCATCAGGACCATTTTGCAGCGTCTCATTGGCGAAGGTCAAACCGACGTTTGCCACCCCTGTGTTGCCAATGACAAACAGCCCAGCGGAGTTAAACACTTTACCATCCAGATCCATCACCAAGTAGGCGCGATCATTGGTGCCATTGTAGGCAACCAGACAGAGACCATCCAGCCCAGCGCCGGCCGGCCCCAGAAGTTCAACAAATTCCGCGGTATCTGTGCCGGTAGAATCGGCATCGACTTCGTTAATCAGTGCGGCCACCGGTGTACCAACCGGGGTTGATCCGGCCGTTGTCGCAGTGGGTGATGGCGTTGGCGTCGTCGGCGGCGTGGCAGAGGTCGCCGTGGGTGTCAACGTTGGCGCTGCACTGCCACAGCTATTGGGTTGGCTGGGGCTGGGTGGAACTAACGCCAGGGCCGCCGTCGCCCGTTGTCCGCCGCTGCCGTTCGGGCAACGCCCCATGGCCACGGCATCGGCACTGCGGGCGCCGGCCTCATTCATCTGCAGTTGACCGGCTTGCAGGAGCGTCAACAGACCGGCATCGCTGGCGTCATCGGTGCCGTAGACGATGGCATCGAGCAATTTTGTCGTCGTCACCGGTGTATTGTTGGGAAAATCGCTGGCGCTGCCGATATAGAGCGCCACGGCATCGGCGCCATTTTCCAGCTTGCCATCAGCAAAAGTAATCACCACCGAGGCCACCGCTTTATTGCCGACCACCAGATAGCCATTGGCGTCGGTGCGCACCCCATCCAGATCAATGGCATGATAGGACTTGTCATTGGCGCCATCAAAGAAGACCAAGGCTAAACCATCTAGGGCTGTATTGCCCGCGCCGCCATCAAACAACTCAACGAATTCGGCAGTATCAGTGCTAGGGGTATCGACATCGACTTCGTTGATCACCATATTGGTGACAGGAGTGATCGAACTGGTGGGTGTTGGCGTGACGGGGGTGTTGGTTGGCGTTGGCGTGACCGTTGGTGTAACGGCGTTACAGTTGTTCGCCGTGCCAGGGGAGGGTGGCGCTTGCACATAAGCTGCGCTATTGCGTTGCCCACCGCTGCCGTTGGGGCACCGTTGGTTGGCGTGGGCAGGTGAATCACCGGCGCCAGCTTCGTTGATCTGGGCTTGGCCGGCGTTGAGCAAGGCGAGCAGGCCGGCATCATCGGGGTCGTTGGTGTCATAGACCAGGGCATCCAACAGATTGGTTGTCCTGATTGTTGTTCCATTGGGGAAATTAGCCGCATCTCCCTGAAAAAGGGCGACGGCGTCAGCGCCTTGTTGTAGCGTATCGGTTGGGAAGGTAGTCGCCGCTAGGTTGACGCCGGGGTTGCCGATAACGAAGTAGCCATTTGCATTGGTGGTAAATCCATCGAGATCAAAGGCGGCATACGATTGGTCGTTTGTGCCATTATAGAGGACAAGAACGAGGCCGTTGAGCGCTGTATTGCCGCTGCCGCCGTCGAAGAGTTCAATGAACTCTGCCGTGTCGCTGCCAGGCGTGTCGGCGTCTACTTCATTGATGACGATGCCTGTTGCCTGGCGTAGAGGGCCGGCGGTGGCAATGGGTGACAACAGGATCATGGTGGACAGGAGCAACCCTAGGAAAACAAGCAGTATCTGAAGTGAGCGGGGCATGAATAATGAACGGGCGCAGGGCATGAGAAACCCTTTCTTTGGTTGAATAGGTATGATTGAATGAAAAATAACAGTTGGGTAAGTGATTCAAATAGAAGACGACCCGGCAAGCAGTATAAGCAAATTTCCCTTTAGCAACATCCATCGAAAGCTGCTTTCCGTAAGGGCTGACAGGCGGAAATGTTAAAACGATAAAACCTGAAGAAATGCTTACGATTCTCCAGATTTTGCACAGCAGATCCAGGCGACTTTTGTCGTAGCGGCTCTGGTAATGCGTCTCAATCATAATTCTTCATTGCTGTGACACGCGCATTGTGATAGAATTTTTGTACCAATCCAATTCAGCCTGCTGGCGCCCTAACAGCAGCCGACCAGCCGACGTAGGAGCATGATGGCTTTGCATGTCATCAACCAAACCAGGACTTTCACTCAACGCCATTACAACCAACGCCATTGGCGCTGGCGCAGCTTGCTCTTTGGTCTGAGCGGGCTTTACCTGATGCTGATTGGTGGGTTTGGTTTCTCCTGGCGTTCTGCACCGTTATGGGCAGCCAATGACGCGAACGGTTTTGCCCATATACAGGCTGATGTCGCGCCTGGCTGTCTCAATCTGATCGAAGGTGGTACATTTGAGCAGTTCAACCCTAGTTGGGAGATTCTCGCCAGCAGCCGCCCACCCATGTATTCCAACGAGCAAACCTTTAACAGTAGCCTACAAGCACTGCGCCTGGGTAACGGGGTGGAATTGCCGAATGTCGAGAGCGTGAGCGAAGTGCGTCACAAGCCAATTCTGTTACCCTTTGGCGCCAGCCGCATCATTCTGCGCTTTCTCTACTATCCCTTTTATGACGGCGCCCCCGGCGCCGATTTACAACAGGCCGATCTTTTTGATGCAACCACGGATCAACTGATCGGTTCGCTCTTAAATGTGCAGGACAATGCCCGCACTTGGAAGGCGCGCGACTTTGATTTAACGCTCTATGCCGGTCGCACCATTAGCCTGCGTTTTCGTGTGCGCAATGATGGGGTGGCTGGGCGCACCTTGATGTATGTCGACAATGTCGAACTTGAGTATTGCGCCCAGGCGCCATTACCAACCTATACGCCCACCTTGGCGCCGTCACTAAGCATTACACCGTTGCCCACCACGCCGGTGACGCCGCTGCCCACGATCTCGCCGTTGCCTAGTCTATCGCCCGTGTTAACCTTGTCACCTTTGCCAACGGCGCCCGCCCCGCCGACGATTACACCGCTTCCTATCACCAGCACCCCTTTGCCGCCGGAGGATCTAAGCTGTCCGAACATTCTGGTCAATGGCGGCTTTGAGAGCTACGATGGCTGGCATTTTGGCGAAGATCCAGTGCCGCCGCGCTATACCAGTGACGCGGTGCAAGAGGGGACGCGTGCCGTTTTGTTGGGCAATCCGCCGGATAACCCCAACAATGTCGTCACCTTCTCTTCGATTCGCCAGTTAGTTACACTCCCTTTTACGAGCGGGCAGATTCAACTACGTTGGTGGCGCTTGCTACGCACGGCCCAAGCCGGTACGCCAACGTCGACGACTGATCGGCAAGATCTCATTCTACTGGCGCCAAACTTAAAGCCGATCCAAATTTTGCGGCGTGAGCTACGCAATGATGGCATTTGGCAAGAGGACGCCGTCAATTTAACGGCTTACCGCGGGCAGACGCTCTTCATCTATTTTAACGCTTTTAACGACAGCAACAATGCCCGCACCTTGATGTATTTGGACAATGTCCGTTTGCGGGTTTGTGGCGCAGTGGTGATGCCGACCCTCATGACGCCTGATATGAGTACGCCGATTGCGATCCCCTTGCAACCTGCCGTGACAACGGCCGCTGCGCCTACCCAAGCGATGGCCCCGCCAACCGAAACGCCCACCTTTGCGATTATCCCAGCCACAGTAACCCAACCACCGGCGCCAACTGATACCGCTGTCATCGCTACCTTACCGGCGCCACCGACGGCCACGCCTTTCCCCTTACCCACCCCTACTAGCAATGTCTATGTACTGCCGACCCTGCCAACGCAAACCGTCGTCGATACGGCAACGGTGGTGGCAGCAGCGCCGGCGGTAAGTGTGACAGATACACCCATCACACTAGTGCCGATCCCCGTTGCCAGCCAACGTCCAGACTGGGTTGATCGGTTGGGCGCCTTTGCGGTGTTGGCGGCGATTTTGGTGGTGATCGGTTTTATCGCGTTGGCGGTTGTGCGGATGTTTCAGCGCCCACCGTAACGAGCACGATAACGAGCAAATCGAAGACCAGAAGATAGGAAGAAAGAGATGAATCTTGAATTAGCAGGACGAGTGGTAGTGGTTTTGGGGGCGGCCAGTGGGATTGGGCGCGCCATTGCCCAGAGCTTTGTCAACGAAGGGGCGAGTGTGGTGGCGCTGGATCGGTCGCCGGCTGTGACAGAAGTTGCCCAAACCATGATTGCCGGTAACGCGCCGGTGACGCCCGTGGTGGTGGATGTGACCGATTACGGGGCGTTGCAAAATGCCGTCACCCAGATCGAAAGCAGTGTCGGGCCGGTGGATCACGTAATCTTTACGGTGGGGATTGGGTCGGGCAAATATGGCTTTCCCTTCTGGAATCTGACACCGGCGGATTGGCCGAAGATATTGGAAGTCAATGTGATTGGGGCCGTCAATACGGCGCACGCCTTCACACCCGCCATGCGCGAACGACGCAATGGCTCCTTGCTCTTTCTCGCCTCGGTCGCCGGCCAGATCGGGTCGCAAACCGATCCGCCCTATAGCGCTTCCAAGGCCGCGCTCATCAATTTTGCTCAGTGCTGCGCTAAAGATTTGGCGCCCTACAATATTCGTGTCAACACCTTGAACCCCGGCATGGTCAACACGCCGCTCAACCAGTCGATCTGGCGCGCCTCCAACGCCAATCTACCGCCGGAGCAACAGCTCACCTTTGAGCAATGGTCATCAGAGAAGATTGGGCGCGTCGTCCCGCTCAAACGCTGGCAGGAACCGGAAGATATTGCCGATATGGCGGTCTTCCTGGCCTCGGCGCGCGCGAATAATGTTACGGGCCAGACGATTAATGTTGACGGCGGCTTTGTCATGCACTGGTGAGTATACTATGCACCAATATCACACTCTACTCCGCCACATCCTCGCTCACGGCGTCAAAAAAGAAGACCGCACCGGCGTCGGCACGATCAGCGTCTTTGGCTACCAGATGCGCTTTGATCTGGCCACCGGTTTTCCGCTGGTCACCACCAAGAAGATTCACCTCAAGTCGGTGATCTACGAATTGCTCTGGTATCTCCGGGGCGACACCAATATCAAATATCTGAACGACCACGGCGTCACCATCTGGGATGAATGGGCCGACGCCAATGGCGATCTTGGCCCGGTCTATGGCTATCAATGGCGCAGTTGGACAACCCCCACCGGCGAAACCATTGATCAGATCAGTAACCTCATTGCGCAGATCAAGCGTAACCCTGATTCGCGCCGGCTGATGGTATCGGCTTGGAATGTGGCGGATATTGATCAGATGAAATTGCCACCCTGTCACTGCCTCTTTCAATTCTATGTGGCGCAGGGGCGGCTCTCCTGTCAGCTTTACCAAAGATCAGCCGATACTTTTTTAGGCGTACCCTTTAATATCGCTTCCTACGCGCTGCTGACGATGATGATCGCCCAAGTTTGCGACTTGCAACCGGGCGAGTTTATTCATACCTTGGGTGATACCCACATTTATCTCAATCACCTGGAGCAAGTGCAGTTGCAACTGAGTCGCGAACCCTATCCGCTGCCGCGTATGGTGATCAACCCAGCGGTGCGTTCGATCTTTGACTTTACCTACAGCGATTTCAAGTTGGAAAATTACCAAAGCCATCCGACGATCAAAGCGCCGATTGCCGTTTAGCAGAACCCAGCCGTGGATAAAGGAGCGTACCCTTGGATATTCTTGATCGTTTGCTCGGTCACGATGTGTGGACAACCCAACAGCTTCTGGCCCAATGTCAAACGCTGTCGCCGGCGCAATGGGATCAAGCCTTTGCTATCGATCATGACTCCTTGCGCCAGACCTTTGTCCACCTGATTGAGGCAATGGAGACTTGGACTGACCTACTCTATGAACGGCCAGTGCAAACTGATAATGTTGGTGAAACGCCCCAGCAGTTACAACAACGCCTGACCATCGTAGCCCGTGAATTTGCCGCCCTTGCCCGCGCCATTGCGCGGGAAGGGCGTTATGACGACGTCTTTATCGATGTGCTGGATCAGCCCCCTGTTCCCAAAACCTTTGGCGGCGCGATTGCCCATGTGATCACGCACAATATGCACCACCGAGCGCAGATCATGTACATCATGGAGCAACTGGGGCTGCGGGATCACGTCGAAGGTGATATACTAAGCTGGGAATCGGCGGCCTTTGGTTGGAAGTAGCGAAGGAGGAACGGTGACTGTTATAGCTGTTCAAGAAAAATTAATCACCGGTGACGAATTGCTCGCTATGGGCGATATCGGTCCTTGTGAGCTTGTCGAAGGGAAAATCGTCCCCATGAGTTTGACCGGCAGCAACCACGCTTTACTCGAAGGTGAGATCCACGCCCGTCTTTGGAATTTTAATCAGCAACGGAAAGCCGGTTGGCTCCTGGTTGGCGAGGCGGGCGTCTATACCGAGCGCAACCCCGATTCGGTGCGGGGCATGGATGTTGCCTTTATCTCGAAAGCGCGTCATCCGGCGCGTCCGGTCGGTTTCTTAGCGGTGGCGCCAGAGTTGATTGTTGAAATTATTTCGCCAAACGACCGTTGGCGCGATGTACAGGAAAAACTCGAAGAATATTTCGCCATTGGCGTCGATGTGGTTTGGGTGGTTGAACCAAGCAAACGCCAACTCTTTGTTTATCATGATATTGACCAACTCACCCGCCTGACCATTGCTGATACAGTACGGGGCGAAGGAGTGTTGGAAGGCTTTGAACTCCCATTGGCAGAATTATTTGCTGAAACACAAGATGAATCATTGTAGGAGAATTTCATGACAACAAAACGCGCCCGTGTCGGCCTGGCCCGCGAGGGGGATCGCCGCCGCAATGTCTACCGCGCTTTGGATTTGGTACGCGCCGATGTGACGCCACGTATCCGTGAACAAGTGATGCTGAAACCGAATTTTCTTTCGGGCAAAAATCAACTGGCCTCTAGCCACGCTGACGCCATGCGCGGCGCCATTGATTTCCTCCTCAGCACCCCCAAGCCGCCGGACGAAATTCTGATTGCCGAAGGAGGTAACGAAAACTACCCCGGCGAGGCATGGGACAGCTTTGGCTATCATGCACTGTCTAACGAATATTCCATTCCCATTCGCCTGATCGATCTCAACCAGGAGACCAACTGGGTGGAGACGCCGATCATCCTGGCCGATCATAGCGAAACGGTGGTGCGGATGCCCAAGACGGTGCTGGATTGCCCTTGCACCATCTCGGTGGCGATTGCCAAAACCCATGATGTCTGTGTGGTGACGCTGGCGCTCAAAAACATGATCATGGGCACGATCCACAAGCCGGATCGGGTGAAGATGCACGGCTTCAAGAGCCACGCCGAGCGCACCCTGCCCGCCGAAGCGCAAACGTTGAATATCAACCTGATCCGTCTGGCGCGCTTCCTGGCCCCCGACATTGCCGTCGTCGATGGCACCCGCGGCTTACAAGGCAACGGCCCCGGCGGCGAGGATAGCGTAGACTTAGGCGTCGCCGCCGCCAGCGTTGATGTCTTTGCGGCAGATGCCGTCATTGCCAAGGCGATGGGCTTTGAGCCGATGGAGCTGGGGCTGCTCCACTACGGCCACCAGTTGGGCATGGGCGTCGCCGACCTGGCGGAAATTGAGGTGCTGGAGACCAAGATCGAAGCTGTGCGTAAAGCCTTTAAACCCCACGAAACGACTCATCTCCAGATGCAGTGGCATGAACCGCAAGCGCGAGCGTTGTTGGCGGCGTAGGTGCGACAACGGAACTCTACAGCGGATTAGGGAAGTAGCGGATTGACATCTTCTCACCGAAGTGTCCTAGCTTAAGCAAAGCTTTTGCCCGACAAAAATCAGTTTCTACCCAAATCCGCTGTAGTGTTTGTGGCGCGACCGGGAAGGAAAGCAGGACGCTATGACCACAACAACCCAAATCCAACAAGCTGCCCAGGCTCTAGCCCAGGCCCACAGCATTGTCTGCTTGACCGGCGCCGGTGTCAGCGCGGAATCGGGCGTTGCCACCTTTCGCGATGCGCAGACTGGGTTGTGGTCAAAATTCGACCCGCAACGGCTGGCCTCCCAGGAAGGGTTTGCCGACGATCCAGGATTGGTCTGGCGCTGGTATATGGAGCGCCTGCGCACGGTCGAGGCGGCGGCGCCCAACCCTGGTCATCGGGCGCTGGCGCAGTTGGAAACGCGAATGGCGGCGTTTACCCTGGTGACGCAGAATGTGGATAACTTGCACGAGCGGGCCGGCAGTCGCCAGGTCTACCACATTCATGGCCGCATCAATCACTTTCGCTGTAATTACTGTCGGGCTGAATACACCTTGCAAGCGCATGAACGCACACAGGAACAACCACCTGTCTGCCCCCACTGTGGCGAACTGGTCCGACCGGATGTGGTTTGGTTTGGTGAAGCATTACCGGGCGACGTCGTGGACGTTGCCTGGCGCGCCGCCGAAAGCTGCAAAATCATGCTCGTCGTCGGCACCAGTGGGGTGGTCTACCCGGTGGCGCAACTGCCCCTGGTTGCCAAACGGGCGGGTGCGCTGCTGATTGATGTCAATCCCCAGTGCACCCCCATTTCTGAGATGGCCGATATTTTCTTACAGGGCGCTGGCGGTGTGATTTTGCCGCAACTGCTGGCTGCGCTGTCAACCGGTTGATGAACGTTCTGTAGGGGCGTACCCTTGTGGTCGTCCTATGCTTGCCGGGAACCTGGGGCGACCGCAAGAGTACGCCCCTACGGTGAGAAATAAATACATAACATTTCATCATTTACCGGGGGCTTTTGCGCCATCTTGATCCATCCATTCCTAGAAGACCAACCCATTTTATGACGAACTATGCTGATTTGCTCATTGTGAACGCCAAAGCCCTCACTCAGGATCGCGCCCGCCCCCGTGCCGAAGCTGTCGCCGTCCAAGGTGAACGAATTGTCTTTGTTGGCAGCACCGCCGATGCGCTGACCTGGCGACGCCCCCATACCCGTGTCATCGACGCCGCTGGCTGCACGCTGCTGCCAGGTCTGATTGACAGCCATTTTCACCTGCTCTGGGGCTCGCTCAAGCTGGACAACATTCAGTGTGAGGGACTGACAACCTATGCCGAATTGACCGCTGCCGTGCATACCTACGCCGCTGCCAACCCCGATCGTCCGTGGCTACTGGGCAACGGCATGATCTACGAAATCGGCCCCGACCGTCAGATCCCTACCCGTCATCACCTGGACGCTATTGTCGCGGATCGGCCGCTGGCGATCATGGCCTTTGATTATCACACCATGTTTGCTAACACCAAAGCGTTGGAACTGGCCGGTTTGCTCGCTGGCGGCGACTGTGATCCTGGCAGCGAAATTGTCATGGGCGCCGATGGGCTGGCGACGGGCGAGTTGCGCGAGCGGGGCGCCTTTGGCCCGGTGCAAGCGCTGGCGCCCAAACCGGATGCCCCCCGTAAACGGGAACTGGTGCGCCAGGGGCTGGCCCAAGCCGCTGCCTATGGCATTACCAGCGTCCACAATATGGATGGCAGCCTGGAACAACTGGCGCTCTATGCCGAGATGGAAGCCGTCGGCGAGTTGACCCTGCGCATCAATGTCCCGTTAAGTGTCACCCCGGCCACCACCATCGCCGACTTGGCTGAAGCGATTGCCATGCGTGACGCCTACCTCAGTAACCGGGTGCGCAGCACCTGCGCCAAGTTTTTTATGGATGGGGTGATTGAATCGTACACGGCGCTGCTGATCGATCCCTATGCCGATAAGCCGGCTGATGTGGGCAAGGCCATTTTTGAAGCCGAACCTTTTACCGAACTGGCGCTGGCCTGTGACCGGCTGGGGTTGCAAATTATCACCCACGCCATTGGCGATGGCGCCATCCGCCGCACGTTGGATGCTTACGCGGCGGTGCAAGCGGCGCATGGTCGGCGCGACAGTCGTCACCGGATTGAACATGTCGAATTGCTCCACCCGGCGGATCTGCCCCGTTTTCAGGCATTAGGCGTTATTGCCTCTATGCAACCGCTCCATGAAGTGGTTTCCGAACCGGGGCAACTTTGGGCGAAAAATGTGGGCGAAGCGCGCTGGGGCTGGGGCTTTCCCTGGCAAAGTCTGCGGGCCAGCGGCGCCCATCTCGTCTTTGGCAGCGACTGGCCGGTGGTGACGCAAAACCCCTACCTGGGGATGCAAGCGGCGCTGGCCCGCAAACCCTGGTCGACAACGCTGGATCTGCCCATGCAAACACAGAGCCTCCACGATACACTGGCCGCCTATACGCGTGATGGCGCCTATGCCGAATTTCAGGAAGGTCGCAAGGGTGAACTCCGTCGCGGCCTCCTGGCCGATTTCGTGCTGTTGAGCGGCGATCTGGAAAGCACGCTGGTTGCGGAAGTCAGCCAACTGAACGCCACTTTGACGATTAGCGGTGGGCGTGTGGTCTATGAAGCATAGAAAGCGTAGCTACTTGCTCGACGCTAGTTCGTGATTCGCCTACCCGTTCCGCTATCGCTTCATCGCTTTTGCCGGCATTGGCCTGGAGTAACATGTAGGAGCGCTTCACTTTTCGTACTGACTCTCTGCCTTGCATGGTCAGGCGCGTGAGTTCGCTCGCTTCCTCCGTACTGAGTTGGACTATATATACTCACGAGCAGCACAGAAAGTAACCTATTACTCGTGTAAAAAGTGTTACTTTCTGGCGCTCGTGGGTATATAATTTTTTCATTACTTCTGCCCCTTTCTTCATTCACTGGTTTGGGCAGAGTATAACCTATCATCACTCTTTGACGAAGCACTAACCAAAGCCGCGCCGTCCACCACCGCCGCTGCGTCGCGTCGCGCTGCTGCGACCGGAACTAAAACTCCCACTACTACGACTGGACGACGAACTACGCCGCGAACTGCTGGAACTCCAACTGCTGCCGGATGAGCCGGAACTGCTATAACCGCCACCACCGCCGCCGCTGGACGATTCGGCTAAAATTTCGCCCAAAACCTCCAACGTGGTGCCGGCCACCTTGGCCCCAACCTCACCGGCGACTTGTGTGCCCTGCCAGATGTTCTCAAAAGGCGTATCCGGCAGCGCATCACCGACCGCAGTCGTGAGCAGCGACCCCAAATTCTGGCTGGCATTGGTGAGCGCCTGCCCCAGTTGTTTGGACGCCTGACTGAGGGAAGGCCGTTCGCCAGTTGGCGGCGTAACCGGTGGCGTTCCACTAGTCGTTGGCGGCACGGCAAGCGGCGGTAGACCACTGGCGGGTGGCGTTCCACTTTCATTCACCGGCGGGCGATCCTGACGCCAGGTGGGGCGACGGGGCGGTTCCCAGGTGGGCGTATAACTCCAATCGGGTAGCTTGCCGCCTAAGTCAGCCGCCTGCTGGAGAACGACCTCTTCCACATCCAGGGCGACGGCATAAGCGAAGTAGCGGTCAAGAATGCGTTGGGCCTGTTCGACGTTGCCATAGCTTTTCAAATTTTGCAGATAGGTGCGAAAAGCGCGCCACTTTTGCGCTTCCTCTACGCCGGCTGTAGTGCGGCGGGGCATCCACTGGCTGGCAAAGACCAGCGCAAAGCCGGCAACAACGGCGGCCACGGCTGGCGCAACAGCCAGCCAACCAAAGTCACCCCAGTAGCGCAAAGCCAGAACGATGCCGCCCAGTACCCCCAACAGGATCAGCCATTGCCCGCGCACCAGCCAGCGATGGCGCGCCGCCGTCGGTTCTTCGTCAAAGAAGCGGCTGGTTTCCTCGCCCATCTGGGTATAGACCTGGGGTAAGATTGCCTGGAAGCGGGAATAGATGCGATGGAGCGGGCGCTCCTCGCCGTAGGGCAGATCCGGTTGGAGCGCGTTAAAGAGGGTGACCAGATGGTTCGGGAGCGTCGCCCCTGGGGTCAACTGCTGTTCCGCCACTCGTTTGACCGCCAGGGTATCATCCAGCCGCACCCAGAGCAGGCCCATGTTGGCTAGTTCAAAGAGCGAAGCCAGCGCCCCTTTCACCGACGGCGCTTCATCAAGCAGATAGGCGACAATGGCCGGTGGTAGATTAGAGGGCGGCTCAATCAGGTAATCAGCCACCGCCGGCAATGGGCGGTCGCGGCCCCAGAGATACCAGATCAGGTAGACGCCGAGTAGCCCCAACAACAGAATCAGGATGGCGGCAACTCCCAGGCCCAACTGTAAACGGGCGCGATTGATTTCCGCTTGCTGCATGGCCGCAACGGCGTTTTCCATCTGCCGTTGCCACTGGGGAACGGCGCCTTGGGTTGCGGTGACTGGCAATGTAATCGCAATTTCCCATGCTTCATCCGGCGGTAACGGGCCGGGGGCAACAAGCAAAGCCGTGGTTGCGTCGGTCCATTCTACCGTCCCGCCGCCGATGTTCACTGTAGCACGGTCAACCCCTGGCGGCAGATGGAAGCGCGCCTTGGCCGTCTCGACCGTCTGGCTCCGTTCGGGGAAGACCGCCGTCCAGCGGATCTCCTGCCGGTCAGCCAGGTGACGCACGGCGCCCAGGACGCGATAGTGGAGCCGGAGCGCCGTCGTTTCGCCGCGCACCAAAGGTGGAAATTGCCAATAGAATTGGATGGCGCCGGCGCGTTCTTCATTGGTGACAATTTGACGCTCTCTTTGGTCATAGCGCACCCAGAAGGGATCACGCGACCTTTGGCGTAGTTGTAAACAGTAGTCACAATCACCACTGCCCTGGACAAATGGTTGCTCACCTTCCCACACCTGCACATCGTCAATCCCATCGGCAAAGCGCAACGGAATCTGACGATAGCCCTGGTCAAGCGCTCCGTCGTCTACAGCCAAATGATGATACTCATCCACCAAGAGCGTACCGTCGGCGTTCAGAGTCAATTCGGTGTTTAACTCTGGGAGGCGATAGACTAATTGGGCGCTGTCTTCGCGGATTTGCCAGGGTTGTCGCTCGGCCTGGATCAACGTCGGCGGCAGCCCTACTTGCACTCCAAATTGGACGCCATCGGGCAGCGGTTCAGTGGCGGTAAAGGTGACAGAAGTTGCGTCGGTCGTTGTTTCATAGGCGGGGCCATAGGCAGTCATCTGTACTTCGTCAGCGCTGACCGCGGTGGGCCAGGTGACTGTCACTACACTACTTTCGACCAGAATCCCACTGCGATCCGCCGGAACGGCGCGCCATTCCAGAATGGTCTCATCCGGGTAGACCCACAAGCCGCCCACCACTTCATATTCGAGGACAAAGGTACGCACGTCGCCCGGTTGGGTTGGCGTGTACTCCCAGTTAACATAGATGAAGTCGGCGTCGCGCTCAAGCGTATAGCTGTTGGGGCCGCTGCCGTTGAAGGTATAGGGGGTTTCCCCTTCTTCATAAACGCGAAGATTTTGAATTTCCGTGGTCAAGGCGGTAGGGATGTCGGCGAAAGCGGTGCGGTATTCGCCCGCAAAGCGCAGTTGCTGGATCTCGCGTACCAGAAAGGTGCCATCCGGGCGCAGCGTGATGATGGTGTCATAGCGCTCGTAGGTGATGGCCGGGGTTTGTGCGTGGGCGGTGCCAGCACTTGCAACAACCACGAAAACCAAAAGCAGGAAGCGTAAAGACAAACGAATAACCATAAGTTGCATCCGTAACTCCATAAATCTTGAGTAACCCATCGCTTCTGCACAACCTATCGGGAAAAGTCGGAAAGGGGTAGCGTGCGTGGCACTGACCAAGAAATAGTCGTCACGCCTACCGTTCACTGGTCAGTGCTGCGCACGCGGATCACCCACCGCCTCAGCGTGCGCAGCACTGACCAGTCGATTGGTCTGTAGAGGGAGTGAGCTTGGTCAGTGCCACGCACGCTTCTTCTTCGTGTGCCGACTGTGCGTCATCGAATCTTCAACGTGTACGCATGATCACAGGGTAGTTGCGCTGGCAGGTGGACCGTCAACGCGCCACCGGTTTGTTGCCAGGTCAACGGGCCGTTGTGACCCAATAACTCGACCTGACTGATCGGCTTGGTCCACAGCCCTTTGTCGGCGCCCAGCGACTGGATGACAGCCTGTTCCCCCGGCCAGGCCAGAAGGATGGCATAGAGTGCATCTCCCTGCTGGGTAAAGCGAATATCCTGCCCCGTAAAGGCGCTCCGTTTGGTGTCAGTAAACGCGCCTTCGCTAACTTGAGTTGGCCCTTCACCGTAGACGGTCCACGGGCGGGTGTGGTAGATCGCTTCGCCATTGACCTGGAGCCATTGCCCGATGGCACGTAACATCTGATGCTCTGGTTCGGGGATGGTGCCGTCCGCTTTGGGGCCGATGTTGAGCAGCAGCGCACCGTTCTTGCTCACAATGTCGATCAGGTCGCCGATGATGTCGCCCACCTGTTTGTAATCATGGTCGTGGATATAGCCCCAGGAATTTTTGGAGACGGAGGTGTCGGTCTGCCAGAAGAGCCAGCGGGTGTCATTCAGTTGGCCGCGCTCAATGTCATAGACGGCGACGCCGGTGGGGAAGGCGTCAAACTTGTGGTTGATCGCCACTCCTTTGCCCCACTGGGCAGCGCGGTTGTAGTAGTAGGCCGCCAGCTTTTTGAGATAGGGCTTAAAGGCCAGGTGCATGATCCACCAGTCGAACCAGAAGATCTGCGGCTGATAGCTGTCGATCAACTCGCAAGTGCGCAGCAGCCAATCTTCCAAGTAGGCTCCATCCGGCCCGCCGTGAATGTAGTTATCCCCTTTGGGTTGGGCCGGGCCATAGAAATCGGCATAGGCCGGGTCGTTGACATCCGAGGGAAAGCGCCGACCACCTTCCATGAAAAACCAATGCTCGGCACGGTGGCTAGAGACACCAAAGGTCATGCCTTCAGCCCGCACCGCTTGCGCCAGATCGCCGATTAGATCGCGCTTTGGCCCCATCTGTACGGCATTCCAGCGGGAAAGGGCGCTGTTGTACATCTGGAAGCCGTCATGGTGTTCGGCCACCGGCACGACAAAGCGCGCACCAGCATCCTTGAACAATTTCGCCCACGCCTGCGGATCGTACTGCTCGGCCTTGAACAGGGGGATAAAATCTTTGTAGCCGAACTTGTCCTGTGGGCCGTAGGTGTTGACATGGTGTTCGTAGGCTCTTGAACCTGGCATATACATGTTTCGCGGATACCACTCATTGTCAAAGCCGGGGACACAATAAAGCCCCCAATGAATAAAGATGCCGAATTTATCATTCTGATACCAATCCGGCACGGTGTAGGCTTCCAGTGAATCCCACGATGCGGCAAAGGGGCCGGCGGCGATGGTCTGGTCGATTTGTTGGAGAGTCAGCATAGCACACTTATTTTCTCTTAAGAGTTGGAGATTGAGAGATACAAAGATTGAGAGATACAGAGATTACAGCACGCAATCTCTGTATCTCTCAATCTCCAACATGGCTGAACAGCTTCTAAGGTCCATTATACCGTTGCTGGCAGCCGACCAACAAGTGATGGTATAATCCGCTCATCGCTACTAATACCACCCAAGAGAGATGAGGCTATTCATGCAACCACGACCAAAGATTGCCGCAATTTGCAGCGTTGTCCACAAATATGCTCATGCCCAGCACTTTATCGACCGTTTTTTGGAAGGCTATGGCTGGGACAGCCATCACCACTACCCGGCGATGGATCTCGTTTCGCTCTATGTCGATCAGTTTCCCGACACCGATTTGAGCCGGGAACGCACGGCCCGTTTTCCCACCATGAAACTCTACCCCACCGTTGCCGACGCATTAACGTTGGGGACAGATACACTGGCGGTTGATGGCGTTCTCCTCATCGGCGAGCATGGCGACTATGGCAAGAACGAAAAAGGGCAGCGCCTCTACCCGCGCTATGAACTTTTCAAGCAGATCGTCGCTGTCTATCGCACCACCGGTCGCACCGCGCCCATCTTCAATGATAAACATCTCTCGTGGAACTGGGCATGGTCGAAGGAGATGTACGACCTTTCGCAGCAGATGGGCTTTGCCTTTATGGCCGGTTCCTCCTTGCCCGTGACCTGGCGCACACCGTCGGTGGAGATGCCGCTAGGCGCGCCGGTGCGGGAAGCGATCTGCGTTGGCTATGGCGGCGTCGATAGCTACGATTTTCATGCCTTGGAGACGCTGCAATGTATGGTCGAGCGGCGGGCCGGCGGCGAAAGCGGCGTAAAGTGGCTGCAAGCCTATCGCGGCGATGCTGTTTGGGAAGCGCACCATCAAGGCGCCTGGTCGCGGGAACTCTTTGAATGCGCCTTGAGTCGCAGCCATACCTTGACGCCGTCGCGTCCCGGCTTTAATCATATCTTCCCCACCCTGGATGAGATGCGGGAACTGGTGAAAGATCCAGTGGTTTATCACTACGAGCATAACGACGGCCTACGTAGCACAATGGTATTGCTCAATGGGCTGGTGCAGGATTTCAACTTTGCTGCGCACCTGGCCGGTCAGGCTGACCCCTTTTCCACCCAGATGTATCTGCCCATGCCGCCGGCGCGCACCACGTTGGCAAACTTCTTCTCGCCGCAGATCAACAACGTGGAAAAGATGTTCCTCACCGGCAAAGCCACCTACCCGGTTGAGCGCACCCTGTTGACCAGCGGCCTGACCGCCGCCGGCGTCGAAAGCTTACACCAGGGGCAAAAACGTATCGAAACGCCCCACCTCGCCATCGCCTACCAGCCCACCGTCGAATCGACCTTCTGGCGGGAGGAACGCGCTCATCTTACCCCGACGCAACGAACTGCCCCGGCCTTGACAGCGTCTCGACAAACGGCAACACGAGCAGACGGTTCACAACCTTTGCGCGTTGCTGTGTTGGCGACAATTTACCGCTACCGGTCCCATGCCCAACACTTCTGTGATCGCCTCATGGTCGGCTACCCGGTGGCCGGGCGCTGGCATCGCCCCAACTTGCAAGTCGTTTCGCTCTATGTTGATCAGCGGCCCAGCAATGAACAAAGCGTTGATCGCGCTCGTGAGTTCGGCTTCAATCTCTACCCCACCATTGCCGAAACGCTGCGCTGTGGCGGCGACAAACTGGCGGTCGATGCCGTGTTGATCATGGCCGAACATGGCGACTATCCTGCCAATGAGAAGGGGCAAATTCTCTACCCGCGCTATGAGTTTTTCAAGGAGTGTGTCCAGGTCTTTGAAGCGGACGGGCGGGCCGTGCCGATCTACAACGACAAGCATCTCTCCTACAGCTTTGCCAAAGCGCGCGCAATGGTGGATGACGCCCACCGGTTACACTTCCCTTTCCTGGCCGGCTCGTCGCTGCCGGTGACGTGGCGCCTGCCCGATGTGGAATTGCCCTTGGGCTGCGTGATTGAAGAGGCACTGATGGTCGGCGTCGGCATCTCTGACCCGATGGATTATCATGCCCTAGAGGCCATGCAATGTATGGTCGAGCGACGCCAAGGTGGCGAAACGGGTGTGCGTTCCGTGCAGTACATCGAGGGCGATGCCGTCTGGCAGGCCGGCGATGAGGGCCGTTGGTCATGGGAGCTACTGGAAGCGGCACTTTCACGGAGTGACAGCCCCTGCGGCCTGCCGGATGAAGATGGGCGCACCATTGACTTGATCCGCACCGGTCAGTTGCAAGCGCTGGTCAAGCAACCGGCGGCTTATTTCATTGAGTATAACGACGGGTTGCGCGCAACATTGCTTATGCTCAATGGCGCCATCAAAGATTTCTGCTTTGCCGCGCGACTACAAGGCGAAGCGACGCCGGTTTCTACCCAATTTTTGTTGACCCCTGGCCCGAATGTCACCTATTCCGCCTGCCTGATGAGCAAGATCGAAGAGATGATCACAACCGGCCACGCCCCTTATCCGGCTGAACGCACTTTGCTAGTGAGTGGTGTATTGGAAAGCTGCTTGACCTCCAAAGTGCAACAACAGGAACGGTTGGCAACACCCCATCTCGCCGTGACCTATCAAGCGCCGGTACTGCCGCAACATGCTGTCGCGTGAGGGGTATAGACGCGGATTTAGGATACACGGATCGTCTCTCTGTTCTGCACAAATCCGCGTATCCTAAATCCGCGTCTGTACCCCCATTGCGTAAACTACTGTTCAGAAAAGTTGTCACTATTTTTTGACGATTTGCCCATTGTTGTGTAAGCTTTGCAAGAAAATACTCTTCTGAATTTCATTTGTCTTCATTCAGCAAGCGCAAGGAACCCAACAATGATGCAACGGTTTGGCAGAATGACCTACGGTGTCCTCATTCTAGTGATTGTCCTCGTGATCTTTCTCTTCTTTCGCAGTTGCGGCCCTGCGCAACGCCTGCAAGATGCCGCGGGTGATGTTGCGACAACCGGCAGAACGGTTTTGGATAGCAGCGTCATTTCCGCCACCGATGCACTCTCCGCCACGGGCGCGTCCGGCGTGCAAAGCGCCACTGCGGTGTTGAGTAAAACAACCCAACTGGCGGCGAGCGCTGTAGCATCGACCACAGTGGCCCTTAGCGACACCGCAGCGCTCGCCCAAGCCGGCGTCATTTCCGCCACCGATCTGGTTAGCACAACCTTGACCGAGGCCAGTGAGGCCCTGAGTACGACTGCTACCCTTGCCCAAAGCGCTCTTGTCTCGGTGACAGACGCGCTCAGCGCGACGACTGCGCTGGCTGCCACCGGCATTGTTTCCGCTGGTGAATTGATCAGCGACACAGCCGACATCGCCGGCAGCATGGCGCTGTCGGCAACCACAGCGGTGAGCGATACTTTGAGCGATGGTGCTGCGTTGGCAAAGAGCGCGCTGATCTCCGGGGCCATTGCCCTTAGTGAAACAACGGACACCGCCGGGCGTGGGCTGATCTCTGTCACCACGCAACTGAGCGATACAACGGCGCTCCTGTCAACCAACGCGCTCTCCGCGACGAATGCCTTGAGTCAAACGGTTGGCCGGACGACCGCGGCATTGACAGCCGCCGGTACTGTTTTGAGCAACACAGCCGCCCTTAGCAACACGGTCGGCCTCTCGGTGACAGCGGCGATCAGCGACATCACTGCCAGGGCAGGCGCAACCGCCGGTGCACTCATCAGTGAAACAGTCAATTTGGCAGAAACCGGCGTTGCCTCGGCAACCGCAACCCTGAGTGAAACCGTGGGGACAGTGGGGAGTGCATTAATCTCTGCAACAGCGAGCTTGACCGAACCGGCCACCTTGGTTACATCCGGCGCCCCCCTGACCATCGGCGTCGTCAGTGAAGCCGCCACCCTGATTGGCAATGGTGGGCTTTCAACAACACAAATAGTAACCGAAACCGCAAACCTGGTCGCAACCGGCGTGGCAACAGCAGCGACGACGATTGGCGAAAAGGCCACCCTGGTCGAGACGTCCATTGGCGCGGCCGCCCAGGCACTCACCACAACCGCCACCTTGGTTGAAAATGCAGTCGTCTCCACGACCGCAGCGTTGACCACCACCGCTGAACTAGCGGAAGGCGCCGTGGTGTCAGTAACGGCAGCCCTGACCAAAACGGGTGAATTGACAACGGACACCACCCTCTCGCTCACCGGAGCGCTCACAGAAACCACCCAGTTGGCCGAAGGAATTATTATCTCCGCCACGGACGCCCTGAGTGAAACTGCCGCGTTAACCGAAGGCGCCCTTGTGTCGGCAACAGCAGCCCTGACAGAGACCATTGCCTTAGGCGAAAAGCTCACCGTCTCAGCCACCGAAAGCCTGACGGCAACAGCGGGAGTGACGGAGAGCGCAATCGTCTCGACCATCAAAGCCTTGATCGAAACGACAGAAGTAGCCGAAGGCGTGGTTGTCTCCGTTACCGGCGCTTTGAGTGAAACCGTTGAAGTGGCCGAAGGTAACATTGTCTCCACGACTGACGCGTTGGGTGAAACCAGCGAGTTGGTAGAAGGTGTCATTGTCTCCGCGACCACAGCCTTGACCGAAACAGCGCAGTTGGCCGAAGGCGCCCTTGTATCAGCAACGGAAATCCTCACGGATGGCGCTGACGTGGCGGCAGGTGCGGTTGTTTCAGCCACCGCCGCACTCACCGCAACAACGGAACTGGCAACCGGTGCGGCACTATCAGCAACCGAAGCGTTGACGGCAGCAACCGAGCTGGCTGAAGGCGTCATTGTCTCGGCCACGGCAGCCTTAACCAAAACGGCGGATGTGGTTGATGGCGCCATTGTCTCAACCACCGCAGCAGTGACGGAGACCATTGCTGTAGCGGAAGGGGCCGTCGTCTCGGCCACGGCAGCACTATCGGAAACAGCCGCCTTAGCGAAAAGTGCGCTAGTCTCCGCGACGGACGGATTAACCGAAAGCGCCACCCTAGTCGAAAGTGCGCTGCTTTCGGCGACCGCCAGTCTGACCGAAACAGTCGAATTGGCCGAAGGCGCGGTCATGTCAGTGACAGAAGCGCTTTCGGAAACGGCTGCGATTGCCGATGGTGCGGTTGTCTCCGCCACAGCAATCGTAAGTGAGGCCATTGGATTGGGCGAGAGCGCATTAGTATCGGCCACCACAGGGCTAACCGGAACAGACCCATTGGTTGAGGGTGCAATTATTTCGATCACCAGCGGGGTAACAGAAACAATCACCCGCCTGACAGCCATTGTGATCGGGAGTGCGGGATCTCTAATAAACACACCTGTCACTACCGAAACGGTAGCGCTAGCTGAGAGCTTGGACGTGACCACGACAACTGCACCCACAAAGACAGCAGGGGTGACGACGACAACGGCGTTAACAGAAAGCTTGGACGTGACCACGACAACCGCGCTCTCAGCAACAGCAGAGGTAACGACCACAACGGCGTTGACCGGGAGTTTGGGCGTGACCACGACAACCGCACCCACAACAACGGCGTTAACAGAAAGCGCGGCCGTGTCGTCAACAACCAGCGTTAGCACGACGGTTGCTGACGCCGGCGCAATGGAAATGACCAACTTGAGTTGCACGAATGTGATCACCAATGGCGGCTTTGAAGCGGGTCAGGGCGGCTGGGAGATAGGGAACACGCCCGCCCCGGCGGCATTGGACAACACGGCGCCCTACAGTGGTACAACGGCCTTGCGCCTTGGCGTCCCCGCTGGTACAGCAAACACCAATGCCCATTCCAGCGTGCGCCAGGCCGTGACCATTCCGGCGGATGCTGAATTTGCTACCCTCTACTTCTGGGAACAGGCGCAGGGCGAAGGCGACAGCGCCGATTATCGCGAACTCTTGCTGTTGAATGAGAACCTGGGCTTGATCACAACCCTGGATCGCCAGCGGGAGGCCGGTGATGGCCGCTGGCTCCAACAATCCTACGACCTCTTGCCCTACCGCGGTCAAACAGTGAATGTCTACTTGAATGTCTACAATGATGGTCGGAATAGTCAGTTGTGGAGTATGGTGGATGAGGTGGCGGTGGTGGCCTGTAGGTCAGTAAATCAGTAGGTCAGTAAATCAGTGAGACAGTAGGTCACAGTGACATTTCCACTGTCTCACTGACTTACTGTCTCACTACTTGCTCACCCACTCCGGGTCGGGCTGAATGTCGGGTTCGGGGCGGCCACCGGCGTCGGCGCGGCCACTGCCTTCGAGGCGACTGATGGCGCGCACGGTCATATCCTGGTCCACCAGCAGTTGGCAGGAGAGGCGCACACCGCTGAGACCCCGGTCGGCCAGCTTTTCCTTCTCGGCCTTGGTCATCATCCCCGGTTCGCCGGCTACAAATTCGACGCGACAGGTGGTGCAGCGACAGTTGCCGCCGCACGCATGAAGTTGATCGACGCCGGCCTCGTCTACCATTGCGAGAACCAGTCGCTTGTTTGCCGGCACTTCAAAAGTGCCATACCCTTCAACGGTCAACTTTGCCATGAACTTTTACTCCTTTGTTGCTTTTGGTGTGATTGGGTGTAGGAATTACGTTAGTTGGGTGGTTCATTGGTTGGGTAGTATAGCACCATACAAGCCAATGAACCAACTACCAAACAACTAGTGATACCAACGACCATCTATTGTTTTGTTAAATAGATCGTGATAGGTGAAACTCGTCCCGTAGGGACGCTTGAGTTTAGGATGGATAATCTTTTCTTGCCCTAAACTCAGCCGTCCCTACGGGACGAGGTTCGTTATCACAATTTATTGTACAAGATACTATCGCTGATACTGTCCGGCGCCTTGGCCGTAGCCGGTCAATTCGACATAGCCGACGCCTTGAACGGGTTGGTCGGCGATGGTTCCGGCAATGGTGACAGCGCCTTCCCAGTAGACAAAACTGACTTCCATCTCTTGATCTTGGATGAGCGGTTCTACGGTCAAGGCAATGTTGAGTCGGGGAATCGTCACTTGCCAGCCAGATGGGTAGGTGCTCTGGGTGCGTGGGCTGATCCATTGCGCTATGGAGGTCAACGTGAGATCCGCGGCAGTAATGGTCTCTTGCACGCCATCGGCAGCAACATAGGTGCCTTCAAACTGGGGCATGACACCGCCATCACTCGTGCGCACTTGGGCTAACATCAAAACAGCGCCATTGTCCAGTTGCATACTGAACCAATCCCAGCCTATGGCGTTGGCGCTGAGGGCGCTGGTGCCAAACTCGTGATCCATCCAACTGCGGCCGGTGACATCAACCGTTTCACCCTGGCTGGCGACGGTGCCTGTCGTCTCGACCTGCACCAGACTGTAGTAGTAGCTGGCATTGCCTGCTTCCGGTCCTTTCTGGCTCAAGCCTTGCTTGCCATGCAACACCGGCGCTTGCGTTTCCCGCAGAGTAAGATCCAGGGCAACGTCACCGCCCTCACCGGGGGTGCTGGCTTGCAGACGAGTAACGCCCGGTTCGATGGTGCGCACCGACCAATCTTCCAACCAGACGGCGTAGGCTGGTTCACCCGTTGCGCCGGCCAAGCCACCGGCGCCGCGACTAAAGCGTTCAAAGCTTTGATGGTCATTGGCGGCGCCATTGGTAACAGCAAAGTGGGCCATGTAAATCTGGTTGGTCGCCAAGTCTGAGGTGCGTTCGGGCAAATCAGGGGTTAAGGCGCTGCGGAAAAAGGTCAATTGATAGCCATATTGGTTGCCGGTGCTGTCGGTCAGGTTGCCGGTGTAATACCACCACTCGGTGCGGTATTCGGGATGGGCGCCATGATCACGTGGGAAGACAAATTCAATCGGTTCGTAGGCGCGGGCAAAGGCTTCATCTGCCGGCCCGCTGAGCGAAGCAACCACATTGGCGCTGACCAAGCGGGTTTGGTCGGCGCTGTTGCACGCGCTCAAACTTACCACAACCATCATCAACCCCAACCAAAACAGACAAACTCGCCTCATGCCTTCATCCTTGCCAAAGTACCGTGGATATATTGCCACGATTATGCAGCAAGCATTGAAGAGATTCTGTCATCTCAAGTCCGATTGGCCGGGACGCCGCCGCTTAACCAACCAGGAACGATTGCCAGGCTACAGGTATCTTTTCCCCGTAGATAATCTGGGTAGCGCCGAGAAAGGTTGCCAGGTGAGCAATGGCTTGGGCGACCGCTTGGCCGGTGGCGGCGTCGAGCGGGGTGGTGGCTTCGGGGTAGATGGCGTTGATGGTCAGCACCCCTTTCTTCCAGTCCATCTTGGGGTCGAGGCGACCGATCAACGTGTCGCCGTGGAGGATGGGCAGCACATAGTAGCCGTATTGGCGTTTGGTGGGCGGCACGTAAATCTCAATCCGGTAGAAAAAATCCCACATTAACTCGGTGCGGTCACGGTCGCGGATCAGGTTGTCAAAGGGGGAGAGCAACGTGGTGCGCGGCTGCCAGTGACCCTCCTGAAGCGTTTCTAAAAGCGGCAATGTATCGACATGAACGAACCACTCTCCAGGCCAGCCCTCGACCGTGACGGGCAGCACCTTCTTCTCTTTTTGCAAACGTTTCATCGTTTCCGGCAGCTTGGCATACCGGCGTTCGATAAAGTGGCGCTGAATATCGCGTGTACGCCCAATGCCTAGCGCCCGCAGTGACTTCTGGGCGGCGTCATACGTGATTTGGCTGTCACGCCAGCCACCAGCCGGTTTGGTGGCCGGCAACACCCGGTCGGCCAGATCCCACCAACGTTCCAGCCCATTCCGTTTGGCCACCATGATCTGCCCCGACAGCCAGAGGTGATCGAGCATATAAGAGACACTGCGTCCCGATGTCCAGCCGCCGGATGACCAGGGGACGACGGTGCTGTCTTCAAAATCCTGGGTGCGCAGCGGACCGCGAGTCGTCAACTCAGCCAAAATGAACTGACGAAAGGCCGCATTCTCTTTGACCCAGGCCGCAATCCGTTTCGACCAGGCCGAGCCGCTTTTGCCATAGGTGCGCATCATCCGTTCGTGGATTGGGTAATCTTCCACCAATACAAGCGAAGCGCAGTGCGCCCAGTATTCAAAGAGGTGACGATCTTCTTGTACCAGCCGGTGAAAATAGTCACGGTCATAGTTGCCCAGCCGACTCCACAGCACCAGATATTGGGTGCGTTCAACCACGCGAATTGGGTCGAGTTGCAGGCAGCGCAGTTGGCGAATGGTGTCGAGCATGGCAGCGTGGGGGTCGGTGGGGTAGGGACCGGTTAACCCTTGGGCGGCAATGGCAAAGCGACGGGCAACAGTGGGTGAGATGGTAATGTTGGTTTTCATGGGTGGTTACGAAATTACGAATTAGGAATTACGAGGGTTGAAACTACCGTCAGCCGTCGCTACGCGACTGAGGTGGTGCAGGAAATGGTGGCCGTTTGCGTCCAGGTCGCCGTCGAGGGGGAAGGGGAGGGTGCGGACGCGAATGTCACCGATGTTGGTATCCAGGGGGATGGTTGGTGATTGGGGGTAGATCAACATGGCGTCGGTGGCGCCTTTGGCTTCGGCATAGGCGACGACCTGGGCGACATCGGCGGTGTTGACGCGGGCGGCAACTTTATATTTGGTGTCCATGACACAACATACGGCGCCGCTGTGGGCGTCATAGAGAACCAGGTCGATGGCAAAGCGTTGATCGCTGGTGATGGGATGGGTCTCCTGAATTTGTAGCCGCCATTGCGGGCTAAGGTTTTGGTGCAACCAGGCGGCGACAAAGCGTTCATAGAGCCGTGCCATCTCGACGACAAAGGGGAGGGCCGGTTGGTCGCCCAGGAGGTGAGAGGGGCCGCTATGTTCCAGAAAAAAGGCGCAGAGCGCGTGAAGCGGTGCATAGTCCTGGTTCAGCCGGCTATAGGTGCGCCGCCGACATTCCCACGCCGTCACTGGTTGCGCCGAGACCTGTCGTTGTAGCGTGCGCACCCCCTGACGGACAGTGGGCGCAGACCGTTCACCACAGAGTGTACTGCGCTCAATTTGTTGTAGCGTCCAAAGCAAAATTTGGTTATCAGCCACATCAGCCGAATATTCATGAAAGCGACAGGGCAGTTCGGTGCGCACCGGTCGTTGCAAAACCGCGGCCATGTGCAGTTGTCCGCGTAGATAGGGCAAGCTTGCTTCCTGTATGCGGTAGGCGCGCTGCAAACCCTGGCGACAGCGGTTCAAGACCCGTTGTGCCAGGAGCAAGGCCAACAATTCATACAATTCGGGGATACTCTGGGCGTTGAACCAACCCTCAAAGAGGCGAAAGGCTTGCAGGTCGTAGGCAATTTCGACCATGCGCAAGAGGGTGCGCAGTGCAACTTTTGGCTGTAAGGAAATCCCCAACGCCGGCGTCAACGGTAAATAGCCGGCCCACCCCAAATTAGTCAACCGCCAACAGCCGCCGGTCTTGAACGAGGGCGGTTCGATCTCGATCAGATGCCGATAGTCGCGCCAGAGCAGTTGGGCGGCTGGTTCAGGTAACAAGCTAGGGTTGACCAGGAGCGGCTGGTATTCAGTTAGGGTAATTGATGGCGGAGGTGGGCGCATTGATAAATAGTTTGACAAGCTAATTCAATCAATTGGTGGATGCCAACCAACTATAACCCACTCACGGCGAGCAAGAACAAGTGAGATACGGTTAAGACGAAGTGCAAACACTGTAGCGCGTCCGCTAGGCGTCGCGCCAACGATGATTGTGGAATCATGAGACCACGTAAAATGCTCAGACCAAACTTGATGACGTGGGTTAAAAAGAGACACAAGATCTCCGCTTTCAGGGTCAATGGCTGCAACACGGCTACCTTTGTGCTGATTTCAAAGTGAACAGGCTGCCCAAAGGTTGTCTTCTTCTGTTGCACCACCAAGCGATTCAGGAATGATGTGTTCGATCTCCATCGGCGTCCCAACGATCTTTTCCTGTGTTAAACAATAACCACAGCGGCGATGTGCCTGAGCAATGACCCGCTCACGCAAAGCTTTCGGGATGTATGTTGTACTCATTGTCCGTCGAACAAAGATGAAATGTTGATGCCGCGGTCTTTGAGCAGACGAGCTGCCCGTGCGCGGAGGAGGAGAATGCGCTCGTATTCATGAACTAGCGCTTGCTCGCGTTTACGTTCTGTAGTGGTTAATGGTTGGCGCTGCGCTTTTAAGTGGAGGCGTTCTAGTTTGTTGGCTTGCATTGGGTTAAATCGGCGACGAGCGATACGCCACAACAAATCATCGCTCAAAGTTTCAAGTTGGAAAAGCTCATCCTCGACAGCCAAAGGTAATTCATCACTCACCAATAAGCCAGTAGTTACCGTCGCCAGCAATTCATCTTCAAAAGCACGCTGCGTTTGATGCGCACGATGGGACAAGCGTTGGTACAGGTTTTCGGGTATGCGAACTTTTACCTCAGTAGCCATTACCTGTGTCATGGAGTTCACTCTTTTCTCTTATTCCAACAGAACATTTGTTTGGGATAATACTCGTATCATACCATGAGTTTAGAATTTCAGCAAAGCGATCAACTTGCAAACAGCCATCACTACAGACATAATTGGAGCTAAAACAGGGGTCAGCCTATGTTTCACGCAAAAATCTATGACGTGATTGACTATCAAGTTTTAGAGCGCTATACCATCTGGCTAAAATTTGATGATGAGACCGAGCGCATCATTGACTTTGAACCGATTCTCCTTGGCCCAATGTTTGGCCCACTTCAGGATCAGCAACTCTTTCAGCAAGTTGAATTAGATCGAGAATTGGGGACACTAGTTTGGCCCACTGGCGCTGATATTGATCCAACCGTGCTGCACGATTGGCCGCAGCATGTCGATGCAATCATCCAGCGGCGTCGGCAACAGTTTGCCGTGGCAGCGTAGTAGCCCCAAGGGGGCGGAGCACTCAGCCTGCATTCCGCCGCGGCGGGAGCCCGCTGGGCGCGGAACGAGCAGATCCGTGCTACCAGAATCCGCGCCCCTATCCTACCAACAGCGACTCCACCTGCGCCCAGCGAAAGGCGGCGACCCGCTCCGGTTGGTCGAAGAAATATTCTTCCAGGTAGGGTTCGATCTCTAGTTGCCAGATATCGGGCAATTCATCGGCTAGGGTGGGGCGGAGGAAGAAGGAGTGACCGATGGCGTAGTGGGCGTCGCCGATCTCGCTGTTGACGCGCCGAAGGAGATCGATCAGCGGTTCGACGGGGAAACCGGTGGCCTGTTGAGCGTGGAAACGGCGTAGCACGCCATAATCGGGCTGAAGGGCAATAAAGGCAAAGCGCCGCCGCAGGGCGTGATCAAGCAGGGCAATCGAGCGGTCGGCGGTGTTCATGGTGCCGAGGATGCGCACGTTGGACGGAATGGTGAACGGGCGACCATCGGCGGCGAGGCGAGCAGTGCGCGTGCGATATTCGAGCAGATACATCAACTCGCCAAAGACGCGCGCCAGATCGGCCCGGTTGATCTCGTCGATGATCAGCACGCAGCGGCCATTACATTCAGCGGCTCGTTGGCAAAAGGCCAAGAAGCGTCCCGGAATCACCTCATAGCGCACCTGGCCGTCGCCGCCGGATTGGGGGCGAATGCCTTGCACAAAATCTTCATAGGCATAGGCGGCGTGAAACTGCACCACCTCGACAAAACCATCCCCACCGCCAATCAGATGCGCAGCCAGTTGTTCCGCCACAAACGTTTTGCCAACGCCAGGCGGACCGTAGAAAATCGCCTGTCCCTTGCGCTCAATCGCATTGCCCCAACGGCTCAACGTCGTTTCCGGCAAAAAGGTGGCAGCCGCACAGGCCGCCAGTGGATAGGGTGGCACCGTCTCAACTCGTGGCGTTATAACTGGCGCTGGGGCAGAGATTTCCGGCTGGTTCGTGGCCATGTCTTCGGGAACGAGTAGCGCTTCTGCCGACTCTTCCGCCACCGTTGCTGGCGTCGTTTCGTAAGTTACCGGTGTTTCAGCCAGACGCCGGATCGTGGTTGATTCATTGCGGAGCGAAGCCGAGAGCCGCTGCTGATAGAGCGTTTCGGTGAAGAGGGTGGCTGCTTCCGCTTCGGTCAGCGCCAACGCCATACCGGCCGGCGTGAGCCGCCAAAGACCGCGCTGGGCGGAATCAAGCAAGCCGGCGCGCAGTAAGAGGCGGCGTGCCTGGTAGATCTGTTGTTTGTTCTGTTCCGCACGACCAGCTTTTTTGCTTGTGGGGCCATCAACCTGCATCAATACGGCCTCCACCACCTCTCCGGCGCGACTGCTGCCGCCTAGCGCCTGCAAGGTGTTGACGAGTGGCGCCAGAAAGCGTACAAACGCGGGTGGTGTGTTCTCTTCCCCTGGCTGGGTTGGTGGCATCTCAACCCGCTCAATGACCGGCGCTTCGGTCAAAGTCGCGAAACGTTCGCCGGCAATCGCAGCCAATTCCTGGCCCCACCCTTCCCCCGGCAAACGACGGGGCGTCAAATCGGTCCATTCGACCGGATGGCGATGCCCCTGGGGGAGTTCGGGCACATAGTAATAGGAGCCACAGATCGTGCCAATGCCGAGGACGATCGGGCCGCGATGCACCAAAACTTGGTCGCCCTCTTGCAGTTGCCGGGCAAAGCGCCAGATCAGCTCGGCGCTACCCTTGCGCCAATCGGGATGTTGAGCGATGAGACTGTCACGGCGCTGGATAAACTCCTGTTTCCGCACGCCGCTTAGGTCGCCCAGTTCATCCCAGCCGGCGGTGATCATGTTGCCCTCGCGCCACTCTTGCCAGAGCCAACCATCGTCATCGATGCCTAACGTCCAGTAGCGACGGGGGCGGAAGCGAAAATCTTTCTCTGTCACCAACCAGTGACAAAAGAGCAGAAAGTGGTCGCTGCGTAGGGCGGGCGCGATCTTCGTCCATCTCAGCACTTTTACCAGTCGGGCCAATAAGCGCTGGAGGGCGGCGTTGGCGGCGGGATAGTCGGTCAGGGACTGGGTAAAGGTGTTGTCGGTAAAGTAGTTGAGCGTTCGACGGACATGCTGGTTGAATAACTGGTATTGCTCCGGTCTTAGGGCATTGAGGATCGGCGAGAGGATGCCACTTTGGAAACCGGTGGTGTAGGGCAAGCGGCGAAAGGTTTGGCAAGTGGCGATCAACCCTTTCGGCTCATCGACTGCCTGGCGTACAAAATTCAAAATCGCCGCCGCCACCACTGGCCACTCATCTGGTTGGGTCCAGCCGGCGGCTTCATACCAACTGCGCAAGTCACCTACCACCGCCGCCGCCGGATGGATCCAGGCGCCGCGCCAGCGGTTGCGCGGTGCATCGCTATAGGGCAGCAACTTGAGCAACACAGCGTCAGTAATGGGGTCGCCGCGTTGCGCTTGGTGGAGAATCTGCTGGTATTCTTGTTGCGCGGCCTGGCGCGCTTGGCGTAAGGCGCGCAAAAACGTTTGCGCCGCTTCCTCGCCCAGGTAGTGCTGCTGGAATTCCTGCCAAAGCGCCGTTAATTCACTCTGTTTGGCGGAGGATAAAGGTTGTTCTGGCGAAAGGTTCATTGGTGGTACAATGGATTCACTTAAGAGATTGGGGAGATTGAGAGATTGAGAGATTGAGAGATTGCCCTGGGTAATCTCTCAATCTCTCAATCTCTTAATCTCTCAATCTCTACTCTTATCAGGCCATCATTATAACTGATTATACGAAATCCTGCCATAACACACATGGTAATTTGAAGGTCAAAAAGGAGAACATTGTATGCAACTAACCAACAAAGTGGCTGTCATCACCGGCGGCGGCAGTGGCTTTGGCGAAGGCATCGCCACCTATTTGGCGCAACATGGGGCAACCGTGGTGGTGGCCGACATTCATGAAGCGGCAGCGCAACGGGTGGCCGGCGCGATTGCCGCTGCCGGCCATAGTGTTTTGGCGGTCCGCACCGATGTCAGTCAGAACAGTTCGATGGGTGAATTGGTAGAGACGGTGCAGGGGGCCTTTGGCCGGCTCGACATCTTTATCAATAACGCCGGCATCAGCCACAAGAATGGACCGCTCACTGGTGTCGATGAAGCGACCTTTGACCGGGTCTTTGCTGTCAATGTGAAGAGCATCTATCTGAGCGCGCTGCATGTCGTGCCGCTCTTTCGCCAACAAGGGGGCGGCGTCTTTTTGAATATTGCTTCGACAGCGGGTGTGCGCCCGCGACCCGGCTTGACCTGGTATAATGGCACTAAGGGCGCAGTCATCACCATCACCAAGTCGATGGCGGTAGAACTGGCGCCGGATAAGATTCGGGTGAATGCCATCAACCCTGTCGCCGGTGAC
Organism: Caldilineaceae bacterium; assembly: GCA_026645575.1. The sequence goes on along the minus strand of JAPKMW010000025.1, from coordinate 47,407 downwards.
ACGCCGCTTCTCGCCCAGTTCCTCCCCGGTGAGGATACGCCGGAGATCCGCCAGAAATTTATCAACACCATCCCGCTTGGTCGCCTGAGTCGTCCGCTGGACATTGCTCGCGCCGCCCTTTTCCTGGTCTCGGATGAGGCGGAGTTTATTACAGGGGCCTGTTTGGAAGTAGATGGTGGCCGGTGTATTTAGGTGATGGGGAGATTGGGTGATTCGGTGATTTCGACAAGCTCAATCACCGAATCACCCAATCTCCCCATGCGAACGGTGTAGAATTGACCATGAAGGGAAAGCATAGCTCATGAATGGAGCAATCCAACAAGCTCTCGATCAAGACGAAACGATTGACATTACGACTATCGGGCGGAAGAGTGGCCACCCCAAGCGTATGGAGATTTGGTTCCGCCGGGTGGCCGGGCGCACCTATATCACCGGCACGCCAGGGACGCGTGATTGGTATGCCAATCTGCTGGCCGAGCCGCGGTTTACCTTTCATCTCAAAGAGTCGGTGCAAGCGGATTTGCCGGCGCGGGCGCAACCGATCACCGACCTGGTCGAGCGCCGCCGCATCTTAGCCGATCCGGTTATGCACTGGTATCACCAACAAGTTGTCAGCCTGGATGAACTGGTGGCGGGCAGTCCCTTAGTCGAAGTGCTATTCGCGGAAGAAGAGGAGTAACCATGAAAATTGAACTCGCCTATGGGCGCAATGGTTTAGAAGTTGAACTGCCGGCAACCACCGACGTTGTTACGGCGCGCTTTACATCAGGTGCGCCGGATGAACGGGCCGCTTTACAACACGCATTGCGGGCGCCAATTGGTTCGCCGCCGTTGCGCAATCTGGTCAAACCGGGCAATCGGGTTGTCATCGTTCACACCGATATTACCCGCGCTACCCCGAATGATCGCATTCTGCCGGTGATCCTGGCCGAACTGGAAGAAGCCGGGATAGCGCGCCAGGATATTACCTTGCTCAATGCCCTTGGCACCCACCGCCCCCAGACGGAGGCGGAGTTGCGCGGCATGTTGGGCGATTTTGTGGTGGACAACTACCGCTGTCTGCAACATGACGCCTTTGATGATGCCAACCTAGTCTATCTTGGGCATACCTCGAACAACCATCCGGTGCGCATCAACCGGCGCTTTTATGAGGCCGATGTCAAGATTCTGACCGGCTTTATTGAACCCCACTTCTTTGCCGGCTTTAGCGGCGGCCCGAAGGGGGTGCTGCCGTCGATTGCCGGTTCCGAGAGCGTCTTTACCAATCATGGGCTGGCCATGATCGCTCATCCCAAGGCCGCTTGGGCTAATACGCAAGGCAATCCGATTTGGGAAGAGATGCGCGAGGCAGCGCTCATGGCGACACCAACTTTTCTGCTCAATGTCACCCTCAATGCGGCGCGCCAGATTACGGGCGTCTTTGCCGGCGATATGCTCCAGGCCCATGCCGCCGGCTGTGCGTTTGTGCGCCAAAGCGCCATGACGCCGGTTGCTGAACCCTATGACATTGTGGTAACGACCAACAGCGGCTACCCGCTTGACCAGAATCTGTATCAATGCGTCAAGGGGATGAGTGCGGCGCGCCAGATTGTGCGCAAGGGGGGCACGATTATCATGGCCGGCGCCTGTCAAGATGGGTTGCCCGATCATGGCAAATATGCGGCCTTGTTGCAAGAAGGCGGGTCGCCGCAAGGGGTGTTGGATCTGATCGCCCGGCCCGGTTTTAGCGAGCAGGATCAATGGCAAGTGCAGATTCAAGCCCAACTACAACTCCATGCTGACATTCAGGTCTACAGCGATGGGTTGAGCGACAGCCAGATCACCCGCGCCCTCTTCACGCCTTGTCGCGATATTTCCCGTGCCGTTGCCCACTTACAGGCGCATTATGGTCCGGCGAGTCGCATCTGTGCCATGCCGGAAGGGCCGCAGACGATTGCTTATCTTACCAACGGTCATTAAAGCGGACGCAGTGCATTCAGGTTGCCTTCCTACGGTCGCCCTAGGAACAAACCGGCCAACTTTGGGCTTCTGCTCTTTCACAACCAGCCCCGACGGCGGAAGAAGTAGATCATACTGCCGCCAACAAGGAGGAACGAGAGCCACACCAACGGGTAGGCCCACGGTTCGTCGATTTCGGGCATAAAGGTGAAGTTCATGCCGTAGACGCCGGCAATAAAACTTAACGGGATAAAAATGGTCGAGATCATGGTCAACACCTTCATGGTTTCGTTGATACGGTTGTTGACCAGCGCAAAGTGGGTCTCGATGGTGCTGCCGGAAAGGTCGCGCATACTGTTGGCAAGATCGCTCAAGCGCGCCAGATGGTCGTAGGCATCTTGAAAGTAGATACGCGCCTCGGCAGGAATGATGCTGTAATTATTGTGAGAGAGCTTATAGAGCAACTCACGTTGAGGGGTCAGAATCCGGGTGAGCCGGAGGGCGCTGCTCTTGGCGGTCAGAATGTCGTTGAGCAGCCGCTCTTCCTCCTGGCGCTTGGGTTGAGTGCGAAAAATTTGATCACCCAAGAGTTCCAACTGCTCCTCAAAGCGGTCGATGAGTGGCGTATAGGTGTCGATCTGGCGATCCAGCAGTTCATACAATAAAAAAGCCGGCCCGCGCGACAGCCCATTCTGCTGATGATTCTCCGGCACCCACAGGCGATCAATCGAGGTGCGCGGTTGGTCATGTAAGGTAATGAGAAAGTTGGCGCCGAGAAAGACATCCACCTCGTCGGTATGAATGTCCATCCGCTCATCGCCTAAAGTGACGGTATGAAAGACCAGGTAGAGATAATTGCCGTAATCATCCACTTTGGGAACATGGGAATCATTAATGGCATCTTCCACGGCCAAGGGGTGAAAATGATAGAGTTGGCGCAGCACCCAATCGCTCTCTTCAGCGGTTGGGGCCATGAGGTCGATCCAGATGCGCGCCTGATTATCGCGAATGGCGCTCGCCAGTTGGTCCTTTGCCAGATCCATCAAAATGGTGCCACTGCGGTGGCGGTAGAGGGTGCGAATCATAAAAGTAGTCACTTCAGAGCTAAAAAGTTATAAAAATTGTACGAAACCAACCCGCTGTTTGACACAATCAACGAGACAAAGTACCATTGAGAGCTACACAAAACGTAACTACGCAGCCCGCTTCTAACTGGTCCATGACCAGCGTTTGGGGCGCCGGTCATCGGTGGCCTTGTAGGCGCAGCTAGGAGCTTTGTTGTTACAATAAAACGTTGATATGTGCCAAAAGGCCGATGGTAAGTATTTTTTATGGTAAAAAAGCAGTATCCACGCCCAACGCCGCTTGGGGCGCCCATTCTTATCAATAACCAGGCCGGCTTTACCCAAATGCTTGCCCACTTGCGGACACAACCACTGTTGGCATTGGATACGGAAAGCAACAGCCTCTATCGCTATTATCCCAAAGTTTGCTTGATTCAGCTAACGGCGCCTGTAGACGCGCATCAAGTTGAACCGACGGCGATGGTTGATTATTTGCTCGATCCCTTAGCCATCAAGAATATCAGTGCGTTGGCGCCGCTCCTCAGTGACCCGGCAACAACGGTGATTATGCACGCGGCTGAGAACGATATTATCATCTTGCAACGTGATTTCAACTTTCAGTTTGGTAATGTCTTTGATACTCAGTTAGCAGCACGCATATTGGGTTGGAAACAGGTAGGACTGGCGGCCATTTTGCAAGAGCAGTTTGGCGTGGCGAGTGACAAAAATATGCAACGCACCGACTGGGGTCAGCGTCCCCTCAACCAGAAGCAGACCACCTACGCCCAAATCGACACCCATTTTCTGCCGGCGCTCCGGCTGCGTTTGATTGCGCAATTACAGCAGGCGGATCGCTGGGAAGAGGCCCAGGAAGCTTTTGCCCTGCTACGGGATGTCAGTTACCATGAACCGGCGACGCGCACTTTCTGGCAGATGAAGCATACACGCGATGTGCCGGACGCGGCGCTCAATGTGCTGGAAGCGCTCTGGCAATGGCGCGAAGCCGAAGCCCAACGCCGCGATTGGCCCCCCTTCAAAATCATGACCGATGCCCAACTGGCGCAACTCGCCACGGTGCAGCCCACCACCGAAGAGAGCATCAGTAAGCTTTCGGGCTTTGGCCCCAAGATCGCCAAACAGTATGGCAAAGCGTTGCTCACCACGATCCAACAGGGGCAACAGCAACCGATGCCCGCCCCGCCGGAAACCACCTTGCGCCCAGAACAGTTGGCGTCAAAAGCGGTGTTAAATCGTTTTGAAGCGCTCCGTCATTGGCGCACCGACGTGGCCGAAAAACGGGGCGTCCAGCCGGACATTGTTTTCACCAATACCACCCTGCTGGCAATTGCGCAGATGGAACCTAAGGCGGTCGAAGAGTTGCGCGCCATCGCCGAAATCGGCCCCTGGAAGGCGCGCACCTATGGCCCCGCCATCCTCGCCACGCTGCGTAAGACAAAATAAAAACAGTTCACAGAGAACGCAGAGGAATCACAGAGATACACAGAGATTGTTGAAGAAAATCGCTGTGTATCTCTGCGCCGTCTCTCTCTCTCCTCTGTGAACTGCGTTTACGCCAATGCCGCTGCCAACGCCTCGGCAATATGCACCGGTCGTCGTTCGGCAAACTGTTCAATCTGGTGACGACAACTAGTGCCGCTGGCGACAACCACCGTCTCCGGCGCGGCAGCGCGCACGGCGGGCAGCAGCCGATCTTCGGCAATGCGGCGGCTGACCTCAAAATGGTCGGCCTCATAGCCAAAGTCGCCGGCCATGCCGCAACAGCCGCTGGCGATCACTTCCACTTGATAGCCGGCGGCTTTGAGCGCCGACACACTGGCCTCGTTGCCGACCAACGCCTTTTGGTGACAATGTCCATGCAGGAGCGCCTTGCCCGGTTGCGGGCGCCAGATGGCGGGGAAGCGTTTGGCCGTCACTTCGCGCACGATAAATTCTTCAAAGGTAAAGGCGCCGCTGGCGAGCAATTTGGCCCGTGGTTGATCGCTGGCTAGGGTAAGATACTCGTCGCGCAGGGTGAGAATACAGCTTGGTTCAATGCCGACAATCGGCACGCCCTGGGCAACGTAGGGGGCCAGCAAGGCCACATTGTGATCGACCCACGGCTTGGCCTGATCCGCCTGCCCGCCGGTGATCAACGGGCGACCACAACATTTGCGCCCGGTTGCCAGGTGGACATCATAGCCCGCCGCCGCCAGTACCAACGCCGCTGCTTCACCGATCTGCGTTTCATTGAAGTTCGTCCACGTGTCATGAAAGAGAACAACAGTGCCGTTGGGGGCGTCGCCGTTGGGCTTGGGGCCGGCGGTTTCAAACCAGCGTGCAAAACTTTGTGGGGCATAGCGGGGCAGATCGCGCGCCGGATGGATGCCGATCTTCGCCATCACAGTTTTGGACAGTGGCGTTTTCAAGCCCCAGTTGACCAGGTCGATGATTGGCGCCGGGAATTTGAAGAGCAATTCATTAAGCGTCGGCAGCCAGCCCATCAGGCGGTTGAAGAAGGGCAGGCCGTTGCGCTGGTAGTAATGCACCAGATATTCGGCCTTGATCTTCGCCATGTCCACCGCCGACGGACACTCGCTCTTACACGCTTTACACCCCAGACAGAGATCCATCACGTCATATAGCTCGGACGAGAACAATTCCTCCGGCGGGATGCGACCAGCCATGGCGTTGCGGAGGGCATTGGCGCGGGCGCGGGTGGTGTCTTTCTCATCGCGGGTCGCCATATAGCTGGGACACATGGTGCCGGCCCCCAGTTTGCGACAGACGCCAGCGCCGTTGCACATCTCAATCGCCGGGGCATAACCGCCATCAGGACCCCAATCGAAGACCGTCTTTAGTTCAATCGTCTGGTAGGTCGGTCCCATACGCATGTTATCGCTGGGCGACGGGGTATCGACCACCTTGCCTGGATTGAGTAGATTCTCCGGGTCAAAGATGCGCTTGGTCTCTTGCAGCGCGCCAAAGAGGGTCGAACCAAAGAGACGGGGGTTGTAGATACTGCGCGCCAGTCCATCGCCATGTTCGCCGCTCATGACGCCGCTATATTCGACCGCCAGATCAGTGGCAAATTCACCAACGGCGCGTAACCGCTCAATGTCATAGCCGCTCTTCATGTTGAGCAGCGGGCGCACATGCAGACAGCCCGCCGAAGCATGGGCATAGACCGCAACTTCGCCAATATCATTCTTCACCATACAGAAGTCAAGGATGCGTTGCAGATACTCGGCCAACTTCTCCTGCGGTACGCTCACATCCTCAATGCCCGTGACCGGTTTGTGATCGCCGCGGCGGCTCATGAGAATGTTGAGACCGGCCTTGCGCACCGTCCAGACATCGTTAACGCGTGCCGGGTCGAGGACGCGAACCACTGTCCCCTTCCAGCCCCGGTTGCGCAGATGTTGCTCCAGGTGGTCGATCTGGCGGACCAACTCTTTTTCCGTCTCGCCATAGAATTCGGTCAGCAATACAGCCGCCGGATCGCCATCGACAAAATGGATCTTCTTGGCCCATTCGGGCTGGGCGCGCGCCAGGTCGAGCATTTGCTTGTCCAACAATTCCGAGGCGCTGGGATTAGTTTCCAAAATGTCGGGAATCGACGCGCACGCTTCGACCACATTGTTATAGTGGATAACGGCCAGCCCGGTACGCGTCGGCTTTGGCACTAAATTCAACGTCACATCGGTCATAATACCGAGCGTGCCTTCGCTGCCGGTCAGCAGTTGGACAATATTAAAGCGATCAATGCGTTTGGGATCGGCCAGCGGGGGGCGGAAACGGGTGTCAAAGCTCAATTTGGAACGCTCTTCCGGCGGTAGCAGGGCGGCGGCCAACCGATCCAGGTTATAGCCGGACGCCCGCCGCCAATGTTTGGGCCAGCGGGCCAGAATGTCGGGCATGACTCGGTGGAGCAACTGCGGGACTTCGCGATAGATGCGCGCTTCCATCGATGAGCCACGCGCTTTCGCCGCCACGGCTTCCAGATCCAGCGGTGAAAAGTAGGCGGTCGAGCCATCGGCCAGGATGGTGTGCGCGTCTACAACATTGTCGGCCATCATGCCGTAGAGGATGCTGTGGCTGCCGGTAGCGTTGTTGCCTACGCTGCCGCCAATGGTGGCGCGGTCGGCGCTGGCGGGGTCCGGCCCCAACATCAATTTGTGCGCCCCCAGTTGGCGGTTGAGCAGGGCCACGCTCATGCCGGGTTGGGTCGTCACCCGTTTGGCTTCCGTATCGACCGCCACCACATTGTTCATATATTTGCTAAAGTCGATGATGATCGCCGCGCCGATAGCCTGCCCCGCCAATGAACTGCCGCTGCCGCGCGGCAAAACCGGCACCCGGTGACGCGCCGCAAGCTCGACGGTTGCCTGTACGTCATCAGCATCTTTGGGAATGACCACCCCCACCGGCTGAATCTGGTAGAGGCTGGCGTCGGTGCTGTAGAGCATCCGGGTAGTCTTATCAAAGCGCACTTCCCCTTTGACCTGGGCCTGTAATTGGGCCACTAGATCCTGGGTGTCGCGCTGCGCCTGGCGCGTTTGATGTTGAGCGTGGGCTGGAGCCACCGTCTGGGTCGCAGTCATAACATTGATCTCATTCTACTGTTTGCGTTTACCCGGAAAGTTTGTATACTGCGCGCGGGGCAAGGCAACAGAACCGTTTCTGGATAAAACCGGTGAAGTGGTAAGTTTTGGGTATTATAACACTGTATGGTTGTAATGCTCAACCTGCATAAATAAGCGTGTGTTGTCGTGCCCCAAAGTGGTTGCAGCATCCTGTCGTTGGATCAGAGCGCGAGGCAATGGGCGAGGTAAAACCCGCCTTGGGCGAATGAGGGTTGGGTATTGATTTCGTAACGAGGAACCAGCCCCAGCCGACCCAACTCCGATTACCGAAACAATTCCCTAACGCCCATCAGCCACAAGGCGATCGAACAACGCAGGCGGAAGCCCGCTTTTGCAATACCCGAAAGATTCTTTATTGGAACAATTCCAGCACCAGCGATTCGCTGTGCAAGGGCGATACCAGCGCAACGTCTTTTCCCCGTTCCAACTGGAGCGCTTCACCGGGGCGGACGATGAAATCTTTGCCCTGGTGCGAGATATGGGCAATGCCACACCGCGTACGCACCTCCCGGTAGGCCGACGGTACGCGGTAAAGTTCATTAGCGTACAAAAAAAGTCGTTGGGCGGGCTGGTTAACAACTGTTTGGCTGCCCTGGTAGGCCGATGACTCAGTTACCAATCCGAGTGTACCACGCATAGAAGCCTCCATTTCGCCTCCTTATTTGGGGATCATCCTTCATCTGGGCTACAATACTCCCTTGCACTATCCGTAGTCCGCAGTCGTATTGACGAGCAGTAGACCGCAACGCTGTTGAGCCGGACTTAGGACTCTGGACTTAGGACTGCGGACTACTGGCTATAGTATAGGGTACGTCCGTCATTGCTTGTCTATCGTGGCGTCTATTGCAACGTTAGCGTTGAAATTTGGTGCTGTTATGGTGGAAATTCGTCTACTGGGCCAATTTACGGTGCAAGTAAATGGCGAATCGCTTGAATTAACGGCGCGTCCGGCGCAGTCATTGCTCGCGTACCTGTTGCTCAACCCTGTCGCCCATCGGCGCGAACGGTTGGCCGGTCTGCTTTGGCCCGATTCGAGCGAGACCAACGCGCGGCGCAACCTGCGCCAAGCGCTCTGGCAGATCCGCCGCGCCCTAGCGGAGCAGGCGGACGCCCTGCTTGTGGTCGATGAAGTTACCGTTGCCTTTAACACTGCGGCTGACTATTGGTTGGATGTCGAATGCATCGCCCAGCCATTGGAAGAGGCGGGCGCCGCCGATGATCTCATACGCGCGATTGCAGTTTACACCGGCGAACTGCTGCCCGGTTTTTATGATGAATGGGTACAACTGGAGCGTGAGCGGCTACAGGCGCAATTTGAACGCAAACTGACCTTGCTTCTGGAACGCTTAGTCGAAGCGCAACGCTGGGCCGATATTTTACACTGGGGCGAGCGCTGGATCGCCCTGGGCTATACCCCGGAGCCGGCTTATCGCGCGTTGATGATGGCGCACGCCGGGCTGGGGGATATGGCAAGTGTGGCCGAAAGCTACCGCCGCTGTGTGGAAGCATTGGCGCGGGATCTTGATGTCGAACCATCGGCGCAGACACGGGCGCTCTATGAACGGCTGCGCACCGGTGAGGGCGCCCCGCCGCCGGTTGCCCGCCCCATTGTCAGCTCGCCAATCGCTATGCCAAGTCACAACCTGCCCGTGCAGTTAACCAGTTTTATTGGCCGCGCCCAAGAGATTGCCGAGATCCGCCGCCTGCTGGTTCCTACCGAGGGCGAACGCGGTGGCACAGGAGTGCATCTGCTCACGCTTACCGGGCCGGGCGGCACAGGCAAAACGCGCTTGGCGCTCCAGGCCGCGGCGCCTTTGCCGGATGCCTTTTCCGATGGCGTTTGGTTGGTGGAACTCGCCATGGTCGCCGACCCGGTGTTGGTGCCGCAGACATTGGCCGCCCTGCTAGGGGTGCGCGAAGAGCCGAACTATCCGCTCATTCGTGCGTTGACCACCCAGTTGCGTACAAAAAAGCTGTTGCTCATCCTGGACAATTGCGAACATCTGATTGAAGCGTGCGCTCAACTGGTCGAGACACTCCTGCGCGCCTGTCCTCATCTTAAAATCCTAGTGACGAGCCGGGAGACGTTGGGGGTGATGGGGGAGCGGATCTTGCGCGTTCCGTCGCTGCAATTACCCGATCTTCAGAACACCTTGCCACTCCACGACTTGGCCCAGTGTGAGGCGATCCGCCTCTTTGTCGATCGCGCCGCCACCGTCAACCCGACCTTCACCCTCAACGCGGCGAACGCGGTTGCCGTCACCCAAATCTGCCGACAACTCGATGGCGTCCCGCTGGCGATTGAGCTGGCCGCCGCCCGTGTGCGCGCCATGATGCCGGAGCAGATCGCCGCGCGGCTGGATGATCGCTTCCGGCTGCTCACCGGTGGTAGCCGCACGGCCCTGCCCCGGCAGCAAACCCTGCGCGCCACCATCGACTGGAGTTGGGATCTCCTCAGCGCACCCGAACAGATACTCCTGCGCCGTCTGGCCGTCTTTTTGGGCGGGTGGACATTGGAAGCCGCTGAAGCCGTCTGCGGTGATGTACGAATTAAGAATTACGAATTACGAGATGTATCACCGCCCTTATCCGTAATTCGTAATTATCGGGTGCCCGATGGGAGCGTAACCTCCGCCGATGTGCTTGAGCTGCTCACCCATTTGGTCGAAAAGTCGCTGGTGGTGGTGGAAGAGCAAGCAGGGGGGGCGCGTTATCTATTGCTGGAAACATTGCGGCAATATGCCCGCGAAAAATTGTTGGAAGCGGGGGAAGCGGAAGCGGTGCGGACGCGTCATCTTGCTTTCTTTCTGCAACTGGCGGAGGAGATCGAACCCAAGCTACGCACGGGGGATCAACTAATCTGGCTGGCGCGCCTTGACCAGGAACATGATAACTTGCGGGCCGCGCTCAAGTGGGCCACAGGGAGCGACGCCTGGGAAGCCGGCTTGCGGCTGGCCGGTAGCCTGGCCCGCTTCTGGTATCTCCGCGGCTTTTGGAAAGAGGGGCGCGAATGGCTCCGCGCGTGGTTGGCCCAGACTAGCGCCGATCAACCTTTGCCCGACCCATTGGCGCGCGCCAAAGCCAGAGCCTTGGCCGGGGCCGGCTGGTTGGCCGATGCCGATGGCAGCGAGATCCCCTATTATGCCGAAAGTCTGGCCTTGGCGCGCCAGGTGGGCGACCGCTGGGGCGAGGCGTATGCGTTGCGTGGGCTGGTCATCATTAGTTCCAATATCACCGATCTGACCCAAGCCGAGGGCTATCTGCAAGCCAGTCTCACCCTCTTTCGCACCCTGGCCGACCCGTGGGGGATTGGGCTGGTCTTCTTTGGTCTCGGTTGGCTTGCCATGAGCCGCGACAAGATTGATGAAGCTGATCAACAATGGGAAGAGGCGCTGCGTCACTTCCGCCAGGCGGGGGACCGCTGGGGCATCTCGGTGGCGTTGGGGGCGTTGGGCTATTTGGCGCGCCTGCGCGGTCACTATCCAGCCGCAGCGGAACTGACCCATGAAAGTCTGGAACTCTTCCGCGAATTGGGCGACAAGGCCGGGATCTCCTATTCACTCATCCGCCTGGGCAACCTGGCCTGGCGCCGTGGCGATTACACGGAAGCTATGGCGCTATTGCAGGAAAGTTTGAAGATTCAACGCGAACGCAATAACCAGGAAGGCATCATTGCTGCGTTGCAAAGTCAAGCGTTGGTGGCCTGTTTCCAGGTCAATGTCCCGCTGGCAATGCACTTGTTGCGGGAAAGCGCGCTTATCGCCCAGGCCCGCGCCATTCCCAGCGAGATGGGTGACAATCTCAATGGACAAGCCCTGGCCTTTTACACCAACAATGAACTCGACCAGGCCACGACGCTCTTTGCGCAAGCGTTGGCGCTCTTTCAACAGGAGCATGAGACCGAAGGCATTGCCTTTAGCTGCTATGGCTTGGGCCTGATCGCGCTCAAACAGGCCGACTATCCAACGGCAACCAGCCACCTGCAACAGAGCTTGCGCCTCTGGCAACTGCGCGGCGACAAACATCATATTGCCCTGGCCCACAGTAGCTTGGGCCGGTTGGCGCTGGCCCAAGGCGATGTTGTTGGCGCCTCCACCCATTTCCGCGCCAGCCTGACGCTTTATCAGGAGATGGTCGATAAGCTAGGCGTCGCTGTGGCGCTGGCTGGGGCCGCTAATTGTGTGACGGAGGGCGCCGTTGCTGGGCAACTGCTGGGCGCTGCTCATGCCTTGCGCCAGGCCATCGGTGCGCCGATCCCGCCCGTGGATGGAGCGGAGTATGAAGCATGGCGTAAAGCGTTGAGCGCCAAATTGACAACGGCCCAGATGACAGCCGCCTTGCATAATGAGGCGGCGTTATCCTATGAACAGGCCATCAGACTTGCGCTTGAACACGGTTGTTGATGAGCGCAACAAAGAGAGAAGGCGATAATCAACGCAATGCAGCACACGCAGCGTAAATTCACCCAAGTCGACCACACCCGCAACCGCAAAGCCCTCATTATTGGCGGCGGCATCGGCGGCTTAGCAACAGCCATTGCCCTGACCCAAATCGGCTTTACGGTGGAGGTCTTCGAGCGTGTCGCCCTGTTGCGTGAAGTTGGCGCCGGGCTGTCACTCTGGGCGAATGCCATCAAAGCGCTTGATTACTTGGGGCTGGCATCGGCGGTTCGCGCACTGGCGCTGCCCGAAGCCGCCGGCAGCATCCGCACCGCCACCGGCGACCTGCTCATGCAGACGGCTAACGCGCAACTGGCGGCCCGATTTGGCGAACTCAGTGTCATGGTTCATCGGGCCGAATTGCATGATCAGTTGCGCCAGGCGTTCGGCCAAGAAATTCACCTGGGGATGGAGTGTGTCGCCGTCACGGCGGAAGGGCAAGGGGTGCGGGTGCGCTTTCGTAATGGCGAGGAAGCATTGGGTGATGTGGTGATTGGGGCGGATGGCTTGCATTCAGCGGTGCGGGCGGCGTTGCATGGCAAACAGCCGCCGCGCTATGCCGGCTACACCGCCTGGCGGGGCGTGGTTGGGTTTGACATCAACCGCCTACGAATCGGTGAAACGTGGGGACATGGCGCACGCTTTGGACAAATTCCCATGCCAGGCAACCGGGTCTATTGGTTTGCGACGCAAAATGCACCCGCCGGTCGGCAAAGCGCAGATGGCGAAAAGGCTGAACTCTTGCGCCTTTTCGGTAACTGGCATGACCCCATCCCTGCCTTGATCGCAGCCACGCCGGACGCCGCTATTTTGCGCAATGACATCTATGATCGGCCCCCCTTGAAACGGTGGGGCCATGGTCCGATTACCCTGCTTGGTGACGCAGCCCATCCGATGACGCCCAACTTGGGGCAGGGGGCGTGTCAGGCGCTGGAGGATGCCGTCGTTCTGGCGAAACAGTTACAGGCCACTGCCGACATTCCCGCTGCCCTACGCGCCTACGAAGCGGCGCGCATTCCGCGCACGACAATGATTGTCAACCAATCGCGCCAGGTGGGGCAGGTAGGGCAGTGGGCCAACCCAGTGGCCGTGGCCGGACGCAACTGGCTGGTCAAACATCTGCTGGCAAGGGTCCAATATCAACAGTTCGCACCGTTGATTGGGTATGAGTTGTAGTACAGGTTTATAAAAACTAATTCGTATTTACAAAATGTATATATAGTGATATGATGAACTTTGAATGGGACGAAAATAAGAACCGCAGTAACATTCGCAAACATGGCATTGATTTTGCTGATGTCTACTTTGTGTTCGTTCGTGTGATTTCGGCAAGAAAGGCGCTGCGCCATGAACGGAAACAATTTGAACAAGCACTCAGAAACCGACTGGGCTAGACTCGAAGCGATGACCGACGACGAGATCGACACCAGTGACATTCCGCCACTGAATGATGACTTCTTTGCCAAAGGTGAACTACGCTTACCCAAACAAAAACCGCTCATCTCGATGCGAGTTGATGCTGATGTACTGGAATGGTTTAAGGCGCAAGGTCCCGGCTATCAGACACGAATGAATGCCGTGCTGCGTTTGTACATGGATGCGCAGACGCGGCAGCGGATGTCAAAAGCAACTTGATAGAGTTGCTACGCTTGCCTCAGCAAACCGTACCATGAGCGCTTACTTGACCGTTACCAACCTACTTGGAGATCATCCTATGCACTACCGTCAACTTGGCAACCATGACGCCACCGTTTCCGAAATTAGCTTTGGCTGTAATCGCTTGGGCGAGGCACATAGCCCCGATGCCCATTGGGTTGATCTCGTGCGGCAAGCGGTGGAGCTGGGGGTCAATCTCTTTGATACGGCGGAATCCTACGGCTGGGGCCGTAGTGAAGAGATTCTAGGGCAGGCCATCGGCAACCGTAGCGATATTCTGATCGCCAGCAAGGTCAGCCGGGTACAGGAAACCAATGCCAAGGATTTTTCGGCGGCGCGTATCATCGCCCAGGCCGAGGCCACTCTGCGCCGCTTGCAGCGCGACTGCATCGACATCTACCAACTCCACAGCCCCACCCTGGCCGACCTTCAACAGTTTGACTGGGCCGAGGGCATGAGTCGCTTGAAAGCCGCCGGCAAGATCCGCTTTAGCGGCGTTTCGATTAACGATGTTGCCAGCGGGGAGTGGTTGATTGCACAGGGGCTGGCCGATGTTCTCCAGATCGAATACAGCCTGGTCGCGCCAGATGTTGGTGACACGCTCTTTCCGCTGGCCGAAGAGGCAGGGGTCGGCATACTGGTGCGGATGCCAATGGCGCGCGGCATTTTGACCGGCAAATTCCAACCCGGTCGGGAAGTGGGCAAGGAATACCGCGCTAACCTGTTGGGCGACAAGGTCAGCGCTTATGTCGATCAAGCTGCCGCCTTTGCTCGCACCATGCCCGACGACGGCTGGACGTTGGGTCAACTGGCCTTGCGCTATGCCATTACCCCCCAAGCCGTCTCCGCCGCCATCCCCGGCGCCCGTACGGTGGAACAACTGCGGCAAAATGTGGCGGCGTCTGATGGCGCGGGATTAACGGAAGAAGAACTGGTGGCGGTGACGATTGTGCAGTCACGTTGGCAACGGAAAGCCTGAAAAGGAGATTGAGAGATTGGGAGATTAGGCGATTGAGTAGTGTAATCTCTTAATCTCTCAATCTCTTCATTGATAAGTGAAACTCCCCAGAACCACAATTACAGAGAGGAACAACCATGCGCACGGTCTTTATGATGACCGATATTGAAGGAGTGGCGGGCGTCGTCTCCTTTGCCGACCAGGCGTTTGCCGATGGGCGCTATTATGATCTGGCGAAACGACTTTTGACCGCCGAAGTCAATGCAGCGGTGGAAGGGTTGTTGGCGGTCGGCGTCGAGGAGATTTTGGTCTGTGACGGTCACGGCGCCGGCGGCATCTGGTTTGAGGATCTGCATCCGCAAGCCAAATTGTTGCATGGTCGCCCCATTACCGTGGCGCAACTCTTTGCCCCGTTGCCGGGCTATGACGCCGTGATGATCATCGGTCAACATGCCATGGCCGGCGTCGCTACCAGCAACCAGAATCACACCCAATCGAGCCAGACCATCGATTACATTAAACTCAACGGCCAGCCGATTGGCGAGATCGCGCAGTTTGCCCTCTATGCCGGCGCTTTTGGCATTCCCCTGATCTATCTCAGTGGTGAGTTGGATGCCTGCAAAGAGGTGGAAGCGCTGATTCCCAACATTGTCACCAGCAGCGTCAAAGAAGGGCTGGGCCGGGGCGCCGCCATCTCCCTGGCCGCCACCGCCGCACGCGACCTCATTCGCCAGGATATTCAACGGGCTGTCGAATTGCATCGCGCCAACCCGATCCCGCCGCTGGTCTGGCCGGGGCCGTATGTGATCGAAAAACGCTTCTTCCACACCGACAAAGCCGATCAAGCCGCCATGCAACCCGGCGCCATCCGCGTCGATAGCCAGACGGTGCGCTATGAAGGGGAGGAGATTCGGGCGGTTATTTACCGTTAATGTCAGCCCTGTCCCGTAGGGACACCTGAGTTTAGGGAGAAGCACGATATTTCCTACCCTAAATTCATGCGTCCCTACGGGACGGGTGACTAGGCGGTTGCATCCTGCATCTGGCGCAGCTTCCAGATGAACGAATCGGTGGGCAATTCGACCATGTCATAGGTGATGGCTTGGCCGGCGGCGACATCGGCTTTGAGCTTGGCGCCCTGACAGAGACCCAGCGGCAGCAGGCGTTCTGCCTTGGCGACAGTCGCTTTTTCACAATGACCCAAGACGGTATAACCGCCGCCGCCGTCCAGCAACTCCCCTTCTTCCAAATGGCGCTTGGCCACGGTGACACACTCCGCCGTGGGGGTGGGCAGACAGGCGCCGGTGGTCTGGCCGTAGAAGACGGCGTTCATAATCGAGATCGGCGCTTCCACTGCCACCAGATGATAAGGTCGCCAAAGCACATAGTTGTGGTCATTGCCGCCGGGGGCCAGGTAATAGGTGCGCAGGTCTTCCTGGATAAAGGGATGGTCGGTGCGGATGACGCAGAAGACGCCCATCTTGAGCGCATTGGGCAGCAGACTCTTGCCGTCGGGCGCGACGCTGTTTGACAACTCGACCACGCCATGTTGACTCAGCAGGCCGCCTTCCTCTTTCAGACTGAAGACCCGGGCAATGTCGTCGATGTTGACCGCCGGTTCGTGCATCCCGCGCACATCGGGAACGAGACCAGCGGCGTTGGCCAGAGCGGTCATTTCCACATTGGCTTTGGTGCCATCCCGAAACGAGTTGAACATTTTGAAGTTGATGGTGCGCCGGTCGATCAACTCTTGACTAAAGCCAAAACGTTGGGGGACGGTGTCGGGCGTCCCTTGCGGGTCATCGGGGTAGAGAATAGTGCCGCGGCCCGCTGCCACAATTTCAAAGCCCAGCGAACGCGCCCAATCGACCATGTTCATGGTGCAGCCCGGTTGATCGCCATCGACCATCGTGTAGACTACGCCGGCGCTATCGGCCATGCGCCGCAAGATGCCGCCGACAGTAATGTCCGCCTCAACATTGACCATGATCACATGCTTGCGGTTGAGGATCGCCTCGTAGGCCATGCGCGCCCCCACCTCCGGGATGCCGGTCGATTCGACCACCACATCGACCAGGTCACATTGCGTCACCAACAGGCCATCTTGCACAATCGCCCGTTTGCCGCTGCGGATCACATCGTGTAACTCGGCCAGATTGTTGGCAACGCGCAACGCCTCCGCCGGCAGCCGACCGGCCACCGTGTAAGCATGGCGGGCGCGCTCGACGCTCAGTTCGGCGATCACCGCCACCTCCATGCCGCGCATCTGCGACAACTGCGCCACGACACCGCCGCCAAATTTGCCCGTGCCGATAATACCGACGCGAATGGGCCGCCCTTCGGCGGCGCGTTGGGCGAGTAATGAGCTATACATAGGGTCTCTCCTTTGTGAGTATGGTTTGACGTTGAAGGGGTCTAGGCGTGTACCAAGGTGGGGAAAGGTGAACACGCCTGGTTGCCGATCGGCTACGAGTATCGGCAACCAGGTAGATCATACCGCGGGCCGGCAATCAGTGCAACCGAGGTTGGTCCTCTGACGTGCGCCCGGCTTGTTCCAGACGGCGCAACCGATTTTCCTGATCGAGTTGATGTTGCAAGAGATGACCAATCATCTGCTCGGTGGTCAATTCGGCGCGCCCCCAGAGGGTGCGCAACTTTTCCAGGGGATAGGTGGAATACTCCGCAGGTTGGACGGGACGGGATGTAGCCATACAAGACTCCTTTTGTGCATGAAGATTCGTGAAAGAAGAACCGCTGCACCAATAAGAAACGCCGTCGCCTTCCCACGGCAGCGTGGTCAGCACGGCGGCTTTTTGATCCTCATCCCAAAAGCGAGTACAATAAAGCGAAGCCGTCCAGACTGGCGGTTACAGTGTGGAAGGTGAGTCGCTCGCGTTCGGTGGTATCGACACCGGGCGCGAGTGCATTTTTTGTTGGTGGCAATATCTTATCCTGGGAAATGGAACTTGTCAAACGGAAAATTGTAGACTGCTGAAAAATTGTCTACGCGCCGCGTAGACAATTTTGTTGGCGCCTTTGTCAGCGTAGTCAAGCCAGTGGCACGTCGATTTGCAAAACATTTGTTCTGTCTGTAGAATAGTGAAACTCCCGGTACATTCAAACGCCGCCAAGCCGACAAAGTGAAAAGCGGATCGACGGCGTGATTGAGCCGACCGACGAGCGACAACCGGTCTACTTTCTCGAAGTGCAGGCGTTCCCTGACGATACAATCTACTGGCGCACACTGCGCGAAGTAGCGACCTATTTTGAACAACGACCGGCGCGCAATGACAACTGGCAGGCCGTTGTGCTCTGGCTCAACAAAGAAGACGATCCGGGGCTGCGCACGCTAAAGCCGCTTAGTTACAAGCCGGCGTCCCGCCTTGTTTCGGCCGATCTGATCAAGTTACTGAAGAAATTGCCGGAAAGCTCGCTGGTCCTCAATGTTTTGCGTCCACTGTTGGCAAAAAGTGAGCGCGAAGTACGCCAACATGTGGTACAATGGGTGGAGAATATTCGACAGACGCCCAACTTGGACCCGCAGACCGAGGAAAAGTTGGTGGCCATCCTGTCACAGTTGATTGAGCAGAAGTTTCGGAGTTTGAGCTATAAGGAGTTAGCAGCCATGTTCCGTTTAACACCTTTGCGCGAAACAGAGAGTGTACAGGAAGTGTTAAAAGAGGAACGTGTTGATCTATTGATGATAATGATTGACAATAAATTTTCCTTGTCCGATGCGCTCAACCAAGCCTTACGGTCAGACTTGTCAACGTTGCCGATGGATGCATTGCAGATGCTCTTTCCACAGATACTGCATATCGACAGTTTGGAGCAACTTGAACAGTGGATAGCTGACCGCTCACCAGTGCAACGAGCATAGACAAAGCTATAACAGTCGCCAGCAATTCAGCATAGGTAGCAATTCATGATACGCTTAACGCCTCTGGAAGAAACTCGTAGCGGTCAGGAACTCATTAAGAATGAGCGCGTGGCGATGTTGACTGCCCAAATTCAAGATAAGTTTAAATTATCGGACAAGCCTGTGACAACAGTACGCACCGATTTGGAAAAGCTCGATGCTGATATGCTTTATCTACTCATTCGCCAAATCTTGCATCTTGATACCTTGGACGCGCTTGAACAGTGGATTGCTCACCATCTACCGGCGCAACAATATAAGCAAAGGTATGCTGTATGAACCGAGTGACACCATTTGCCGAGGCTGATAGTGGGCAAATAGATCATCAAGGACAGCCAACATTTTGGTGGGTAAACCAAGGCTCAACTTATAAAGAAGCCATTTACAAAGAGTTCATATGGGCCCCCAAAGAAGGTAAAACTGGTTCACAATTTCATCACTGGTTGAATGTGTCAAGAGTAAAAGCTGGAGACATAATCTTTCATTACGCTGACAGCCACTTGAGGGCCATTTCTAAAGCAAAAACAAACGGATATAGTGCAAGGAAAGAGCTAGGTGGTGATCAATGGTCAGAGGAAGGATGGCGTGTCGATATTGAAGCTGTGGTTTTATCCAAGCCTATTGTCATTAATGCTATTGGCCCTGAACTGGCAGCCCTGAATATGGAAAAAGGGCCGATCAACCGATCGGGCAGCGTAAACCAAGGTTACCTCTTTGAACTAACCCAAATAGCAGCCCAATTTTTATTTTCCAAATCTAAAAATGATCCTGCACTTATATCAAGTACGCTGGGACTGGCAAATGAACTGGGTATTATTGATATAAAACTTGACTTGCTGCCAGAGTCTTTGTATAGAGAACTTGAAAGCGCCGATGTACTTGTTAATAGCACCTTTACTAACCGAATGCTTTGTGCAATTCTGTCAAAACAGTTTTTAATATTTACAGGTTTGGCTGGTTCTGGCAAAACAAAGCTTGCACAAGCATTTGCGCGTTGGATTTGTCCTAGAGCAATATTTCCTACCGAAAAGAATCCTTGTTATGCACTAGTACCGGTTGGTGCTGACTGGATCGGGAACGAAAATATTGTTGGTTATCCCAATGGATTGGATAACGACACCTATATCACAAAACCAGCATTGGAGTTAATTTGCCATGCTCTGGCAAACCCCACCATTCCCCATTTCCTGATCCTGGATGAGATGAACCTTTCCCATGTCGAGCGTTATTTTGCCGATTTGCTCTCTGCCATCGAATCTGGTGAGGAAATTCCGCTGTACGAGGGCAAAATCAGAAGGGCAAGTGACAAAGAGATACCCCAAAAACTGCGTTTGCCTGGTAACCTGTTCATTATAGGCACAGTCAATGTCGATGAAACGACCTACATGTTTTCGCCCAAGGTGCTAGATCGCGCCAATGTGATTGAATTTCGGATGGAGCCGGCGGAATTAGCCACCTTCCTCGCCAATCCGAAAGCGCCAAAGCTGGCGGATCTGGATGGCAAGGGGGCTATGTTTGGGGAAGCCTTTGTTCAGGCGGCGGCAGATAGAACTATTACGATTCCAGATTCGGTCAAAGCCGAATATGAGCAGGCGATGTTGCTCTTTTTTAACCTACTGCGCCAACACAATGCCGAATTTGGTTATCGCGTCGCTTATGAAGCGGTCCGCTTTATCCATTTTTACAAGCTTCTGGGCGGTTATGGGGACGAGCAAAAAGCTTGGTTTGACAGCGCGATGGATGCCGTCATTGTGCAAAAATTTCTGCCCAAGTTGCATGGTTCACGGTCTAAATTGGAAGGGCTGCTTTGGGCTTTAGCCTGGGCTTGTGCAAAACCATATCCCAATGCGACGGACGACACGCTTGTCGCTGCTAGTCAGGCACAAGATGAAACAAAATATGGGCCAGAGGTGATTTGTCGCGAGTTAGAGAAGCAAAATAAACCAGCCCGCTATCCCTTGAGTTTTGCCAAGGTGATGCGTATGTGGCGCAAACTGATACGGGATCAATTTGTCACCTTTGCCGAGGCATAACCCAGTGGCCGAACAATGCTCGCGTGCGTCAGTCGAGTGCCGCACGCCCACTGGTCGCCACCTGGCAACGGTGGAAATTGTGGCCTTAGGCAATAACTCCTCCCCTGGGGTGGATCAGTCATTGCAGGTGTTAAACAAGGAAGAAGCGCTTCAGTATGGTGAAGAACGGATACAACTGCGCGAACGGGGGCGCTACGAATATCAACTGACGCCGGCACCCGATGCACCCACTGACCTTTGTCTGCTCCCCCAACGTGGCGTCCAACCCAGTCGAGTTGTGCCTGACGAAGGCGACCGTGGTTTGATTGAGCCGCAGGATCATTGTGGCTACTTTCCCTTGCTGGTTGTTCGGCGCAGTGATTACCAGCAGGTCGTCGCACAAGGCAGTGTTGAAGTCCGCTCCATCAAGCTTGGCTATCGCGAACATTACCGGGGCATGATGACCTTCATTGCCGAACAGTGCGCCGGCCTACTCCTCGATTGTCGTGCCACCACGCAGTTGCGGTTAGACACGCTCTGGCAACAAGATAGCCATATTTTGGAGCAACAGCTTGAGTTCTTGCGCCATACACTCGAATCGTCCACTTTCCGCACCGCCGTCGATGAGGTGTTGCGCAATCCCCATCGTCATTTGATGGAAGAGCGCGAGGCGCGAGAGATTGCCCGCCCTTTCAAACCAGGCAAAGAGTTCGCCCGCCAAGTTGCTGTCGCCACCCGTCGTGTCGCCGTGCCGCCTTCCCACCCACTCCATGCCACGATCCCCTCCCTGCCGGCGCAGGTTATTGCCCAATCGCGCATAGACTTTCTCGACACCGCCGAGAATCGCTTTATCAAAATGGTATTGGTCGAATTTCGCGACTTTCTTGCTGATGTCAGCGCCCATCTGACTCGCCAGCGGCCCAACGATGAAAAACCGGAAACCCAGCGCTTGCGACGGGAAACCGGACGTTTACGCGGTCTGTTGGAAAGCCAACTCGCACGCGGGTTTTTACCCGATGTTGGGCCACCGGCGATCCTGCCGCTGGGTAGCCCTGTGCTACAGCGCAAGGCTGGGTATCGTGAGTTACTCCGTTTCTGGCTTCAATTTCATGCCGGCGCCCAACTAGTCTGGGATGGAGGCGCCGATGTCTTTATGGCTGGGGCGCGCAATGTGGCAACACTCTATGAATATTGGCTTTTCTTCCAAGTAGAGGCGCTCTTTCGCCAGCGCTTTGCCTGTGAACAGCCGCTACATGCCTTGCTTGTCGATACCCAAAAAGCGCCGCCACAACTCATCTTAAAACGGGGCGTTGAATTAAAAACACCAGTCTCCGGGGTTTGGTCACAAACCGCCGGTCGTTTTCTGCGCGCCGAGTTTCACTTTAACCGCAAGTTTACGCGCCGTGATGATCGCAGCAAAATGGGCAGTTGGACACGGGGTGTCCAACCGGATTACACGATTAGCATCTGGCCTGCCGAATACGCAGCACAAGAAGCCGAAGAAAACGAGTTGATGGTTCATATCCATTTTGATGCCAAGTATCGCGTCGAGCGAGTTAATGAACTGTTGGGTGATGAGGACGATGATAGCCTATTTGAAACCGAAAATGAGACCGACACCAAAAACCGCAGTGCGGCCAAGTATGGCGATCTGCTCAAAATGCACGCCTATCGCGATGCCATTCGGCGGACAGCCGGCGCCTATGTGCTATACCCAGGCAACCCTGGCGACGGGCAAGCCTTTCAAGGCTTTCATGAAGTCTTACCAGGGTTGGGTGCTTTTGCCATACGACCAGGGAACGATGGCAAAGCCGAAGGCATTGACAAGCTTGCTGAATTTCTCGACCAGGTGATTGATCATCTTGCCAATCGTACAACGGCACGCGAACGGGTGACTTATCATGTGGCTAAATCATATATTCTGAAGGAAGCGCCGGTTCCCTATGGCTCTTTAAATCTACCTGAGGCAGATACTTTTCAGAAGCAGCAGCGCGCTTTACCGCCAGCAGAAGAAATGGTGTTAGTGGGATGGTATAATAACGATGCTCAACTTGCACTTGCGTGCGATGAAGTTGGTTTTGTTTACATGCGTCTCGGAAATCGTCGAGGGGCATTACACATAGACCCAATTCTGGCGACGGTTAGACATGTTTTAATGCGAACATTTAATAACAAGGTTGCCCCAGGATTATTACGGCTTCGTGAATCAGGTTTTAGGATTTACACCCGTTTGCAGCTTCGTACTGAACTCAATCAACATGCTAGAGGTAAAGGGGTTGCCGCCTGGCAAGCAAGCGCAGACAAGGATGATGAAGAAGCCATTTATGCATTATTTAAAACTTCTGCTGATCACGCATGGGACGAACAAGAATGGAACGGCGAGAAATTAATGGACCTCATCGAAAAATTTGAATCAGAGGCAACCAATAGACGGGTAGAGAATGTTGGTCGAGAATCCCCTCGTCCGCGTATCTTATCTTTACGCGATGTTCTTAAAGCCCTTCTTTAACGCAAATTGTTTCCGTAGAAGCAGTGTGATGAGAAACTAATTGGGCTAGACGCGGAGCCATGATCGATGAAGTGATCCCTTCGATTGAATGTTTGATGCTAACGCTTGTTGGGAGAGGTCAACCATGAAGCAAAAGAGCGAGACACGTCTGCTACAACAACTAACACCGCAAAATCTACTTTCCTTTGGCCCAGCGATGTCGCCGTTGGCCTTGGAAAGTCTCAACCTCTTGATTGGCCCCAATGGGTCGGGCAAGTCGAATCTGTTGGAAGCCATTGCCCTCCTGCGCGCCACCGCGGGCGATCTACGGCAGGTTGTCAGCCGTGGCGGTGGGGTGCGCGAGTGGATCTGGAAAGGTGATCCCCAACGAGATGCCGTGTTTGAGGCGCTGGTGGCTTATCCTGAACGCCCACAGCCATTGCGCCATCGGTTGGCCTTTGGCGCCGAACAGCACCGCCTGCACCTGGTTGATGAGCAGATCGAGCCAGCAATCCCTGAACCGGCGCAAGGGGAGCCGGCCTTCTATTACCGTTACCAAGCGGGACAACCTCTCCTGCAGGTGGCCGGTGGTGAAACACGACGACTGGTCGGGGAAAGTGTGGCAAGCGACGCCTCGATCTTAAGCCAGCGGCGCGACCCGGAAGGCTACCCAGAGATCACCTACCTCGCTACCGTATATGAACGCATCCGCATCTATCGCGAATGGGCCTTCGGGCGTGACACCATTTTCCGTGAACCGCAAAAGGCCGATCTGCGCAACGACCGCCTGGCCGAAGATTTCTCTAATCTGGGTCTCTTTCTCAACCGGCTGCGGCGCAACCCCAAAGCCAAAACTGCCATCCTGACTGCCCTGCGCGATCTCTACGACGGCATCAGCGATTTTGATGTCAGCATCGAAGGCGGGACGGTCCAGGTCTTTTTGACGGAAGGCGATTTTGTCATCCCGGCCACACGGCTCTCCGACGGTACGCTGCGTTACCTCTGTCTCCTGGCGATCCTGTGTGATCCGGAGCCGCCGCCCCTCATCTGTATTGAAGAGCCGGAGCTAGGCTTGCATCCCGACATTCTGCCCAAGGTCGCCGATCTGCTCATTGCTGCGGCCAACCGCACGCAATTGATTGTTACTACCCACTCAGATCTGTTGGTTGATGCCATGAGCGAACGCCCTAGTGCTGTTGTCGTCTGTGAAAAGCATGACGGACAAACCGAAATGCAGCGGCTCGATCCAACCACCTTGGCCGCCTGGCTGACCAAATATCGCCTGGGCCAATTGTGGACACGCGGGCAACTGGGAGGGACACGCTGGTGAAAAAGACGATCTACCTGGAAGGCGGCGGCGATTCCAAAGAGTTGCACGCGCGTTGTCGGGAGGGCTTTCGCAAGTTGTTGGAACAAAGCGGTTTTCGTGGCCGTATGCCTCGCCTGGTTGCTTGTGGTGGACGGGCCGCCACTTTTGATGATTTCCAAACAGAACATGCCCAGCAAGGGCGGGCTGATTATGTTGCCATGTTGATCGATAGCGAGACTCCTGTTGCCGATGTTGAGGCAACCTGGGCGCATCTGGCAACCCACGAAGGCTGGCAACAACCATCCGGCGCCGAAGATGAACAGGTTCTCTTGATGACCACCTGTATGGAAAGCTGGATTGTGGCGGATCGGGCGGCCCTGGCAAAGCACTATGGGCGAGCATTACAAGAAAATGCCCTGCCGCCGCTTGCCAATTTGGAAGAGCGCCGACGGGATGATGTACAGAACCGTCTGGTTCATGCCACCCGCAATTGCAGCAACGCCTATGCCAAGGGGAAACGCTCTTTTGAAGTGCTGGAAAAACTAAATCCAGATACCCTTGGCCAACGATTACCAAGCTTTGCGAGAGTGCGTCGAATTCTTGATGATAAACTTTGACGAGAAGCGTGCCGGTGCCCACTCCTATCTACGCTGTGGCGTTGGCCGATTCTGAAGCGGGCTTAAGAGAATGGCTGGCCGAAATGGGTATTGAATAGCTATTATTTGCTTGACAAAATAGAACAATTGTGCTATCACTGCTTCAGTACAACATAAAATTTGCCGTCGCCTGATAACCATTGTGGTTACAGGCGACATTTTTTATTTGGCTGGACGAGCCATCGGCGCGACGCAGCGGGTCGGCAAGCCATTTTCCACGGAGGCGATCATGGGCTTAAGCATTCGGATCACAATCAATCCTGACGACATTACTGCCGAACAGTGGGCGGCGGTCTATGACGAAAGTTTGCTGCTCTTGGCGAAGTTTCCGGCGCCGTTGATGCGTCTGGTGGAAGAGACGCGGCATGGGCAGAAGTGCTATGTCTATACACCGGACATTGTCGAGGGGCGGGGTACTTCCGACGAAAACTGGCGCATCAGCGGTGATCTGGTCAGCTATCAACATGGCGAAACCTTTGACTTGCACAGGAAGCAGATGCGCGAATTTCAAGAGCGCCGGAACGACGATGATCGCGATGTGCTTTGGGTGGACGAGGAAGATTTGCACTACCCCACCGGCAACGGCTTTCAACGTTTTGGCGGCAAGACCCAAGGCTATCCCTACCATCTGGCGGTGTTGGCCGTCGCCATCCTGTTGGAAAGCCGCTTTCCACAACGAGCCTTTGTCTTTGGCGACATTGAGCGCTTCCAGGTAGAGCAGATGGTGAAGTGGGCCAACGCGGTCTTGGACACGCCGGTGGTAGAACCAGTCTGTTTTGACGGGGAACGGCTCTACCACCGGCTCACAGCGCTCTATCCCGATCCGACGCAGGTCATTACACGCTTCAAGGCGCTCTTTCTGGGCACGGAAGCAGAGGAATTGGCCTGGTTGCTAAGGCTTGCCGATGAAAGCGCCGTCAGCCATGACTTGAAGCGTGATCTGCGCGACTACCAATCCCTCAACCAGATTGGCGCCATCAAGTTGATTGCTACGTTCCTCAGCGTAACGCAAGATCTGCCGCGACTCATCGATCTGGTGTTGGCGGCGAATCAGCTTGAGCCTAAGCGCAAGCCCTTTACGTTGCCGGAATTGCTCAAGGTCTTGTGTCACCACTTTGTCACCATCCCGCCGGCTGACCGGGAACCGCTCGATCTGTTTGTCCACAAAGCCGATACCCTGTTGAACATGCAAGACACCTTTGTCCAAATTTTTCTGAACTTCGGCGGCGCGCCCTCGGCGATGGATTATTTCATCGAAGCGGCGGCGCTGTTGGATCACTTTGCGGCCTATGCGCCAAAACAACGCAGCCGCTTCCGCAAAATCATCACCGAAGCGGAGCAGTCGTGCCGTGAACAGTTGCAGGAGGTGCAAGAACTGATCAACCAGTTGGAAAAGCGCGAGGCGGCGCGCAAAGAGGCGGGCGCCGATGAAGAGGTTAACGCCCAAGCCGCTTCTGCGCTAACCGCAGTTTCGTCGGCCTTGCCGGGAACGGCCTACATTCTCCAGCAGATCTACCGGCAACAGGAACAGTTCCCCCAGGTTGAAACCCTGGCCACGGCGCTAGGACAACCGGTACAAAAGATCATTCAGGCTCATGCCGATGTTTTTGCCGTGGCTGACCGGGCGTTGCTGCTGACGATGCTGACCAGGGCCACCTATGAACAACAGATCATCTTACGCGCCAGCGCCTGGCAACGGATCGATCAAGAGCAGGATGTCACTATCCTCCGCAGCTTGTTGGCCCTCGCCCTGATTGCGCGACAGGAAGCAACCTTTTGGCGCTTGCGCATCTACGTGCTGGAGCATAGTGAACTTTGGCCTTACTTGATTGCATCAACAGACGAGGAAACCGCAGCATAAGCAAGAAAGGAGCCTTCCCATGTCCCTTGTCATCAACAACAAACCCGCGGTGATCGAAGCCGCCCTGGCCTTGGATCGGGTCTGCTACTACTGGTCGATCACCCTGGACCCGGAGAGCGCATTGATCTTTGCCGAACGCTGCCAGGAGATGAACGCTGCCAATGGCGCGGTGCTGGTTCATCTGATCCAGTCGATCAACGACTACATCCCCCGCATCGACTTTGGCCCGACTAACCCCAACACAGGCCGGACACATCATGATTTTATCATTGGCTCAGAGAACAGCCGCTTTGTCGATCTGAAGCTGCATAAATCCTACCTTCGCCAGTGGACAACCGAGGATTGGCAAAAGCTGGGCAATTTTCTCTACCGGCTGGGCGATGAACTTTACGCCGATATCAAACGGGTGACGGAGGAGGATGAGCATGAGTATGTTTTCACCTTTTGGTGGGATTAGTTAATAAGGGTAAGCGAGCCTTGACCCAACAGGAACTCACGGGCTTGCCAACCATCTTCCGGGAAGATTTGACCGGACGATCCCCTCAACCGAACCGATCTTCCCGGAAGATTGCCTTGTCAACTAGCCGTGAGCAAGAAAAGCGTCGGCTCGACCGGATAACAACCCAGCCGTTCGCCATAGAGCGCAAAGCCGCCGGGGGCGTTGCCTTCGCCGGGCACGGTGAAGCGAATTTGCAGCGTTGATTGCCCCGCCAACGCCGCTTGCAAGGTGGCGCCGTCGATCACCAACTCGGTCAAAAAGCCATATGACCCCGGATCGACGCCATTGTGATGGCTGAGTACGCCTCGTGCATCGGCCGGATCATCGGGTAACTGTACCTGGCCGACCACCACGCCATTGATCGACACGGTGACATCAGTCGGAATCTTGCGGGTGGCGTCGGTTTGGGGATAGTTGAAGCCATAGGTACGCTGCGGCCAGTCGATGCGCAGGCCACTGGTGCGGGCGGCAGCTTCAAAGCACAAACGCGCGCTTTTGACGGCGCTGATGTCGATAGCAGCCGGCACCGGCACCCCATATTCCACCCAGCCGCGGCCAGGAGCCGAGAATTTGCTGCCATCGGGCGCAACAAAGGGTTGCGGCCAGGAGGTGTGTTGCAGGTCGCCAGGTGCAAAACGTAGCGCCCAGCCATTGGTGACTTGTTCTACATTTGATCGCACCTGCTCGTCGAGGTGCGTGTTTGCCGGTGTCGCCGCGCCCCGCACTTCCACATTCACATAGTTGCGACAGCGGACTTGCCCACCGTCATCAACCAGCCAAAGCGCCAGTGTCGCCAGCCCGGTTTCGTTAGGCAGGGTGCAGCGCAATTCGCCCAGGTCGGTGACCGTATAGCGGGTGGGGGTGACGGCAATTTTCCCCTCGGCTACCGGCGTCCGTTCGCCAAAGCGGTTGGTAAAGTCGAGTTGCCAGCGCACCTGGCTGGCGCCCATGGGTGCGCCCCAGTGGCTAACAAAGAGCGGCGCGCTAAAGTCGCTGCCCGCCAGCAAGCTCTGGCAAGGGGGCGCATCCAGGCCAACAAAATCGGCGGCGTTGAGATCGGCCACCGTCATGCCCTCGACAAAGAAATCGTAGCCAAACTCTTTGGCGCTGCGGTCGTAGTTGACAAAGCCGTTGTGTTCCCACTCAATGTCATCCAACTCCGTGTAGACATAGCCGCAGATTTTGGCATGGCGGCGCAACTCGGTGGTCTGGTATTTGAAACACCAGGCAATGTCCTGGTCGCCACTGCGGGCGGCGATACCGCCATATTCGCTGTTCATGAGCGGGGCCGTGGTCTGCACAAAGTTGTCACCGGCGTCGTTTTGACAGACATAGTTGAAGCCGGAGCCGGGATAGGTTTCATCGACCACCCGCTGGACATGATGACGCACCCGGCGGTAGTCGTTGATGTAGAAGTGCCAGGAATTAATGTCGCTCTCCACATGGTTGTAGTGACAGGGCGAATTATCTTCCACTAAGCGGGTGGGGTCGAGCTTCTGCATGGTGTGCAGCATTTTGCGCACCCAGCGGTGGCTGTCGGCGGTGTCATGGTTGGTGAGGCCCCAGGTCTCGTTAAAGATAACCCAGGCAAAGATCGACGGGGAATTAAAATCCCGTTCCAGCGCTCGTGACAGCGTCTGCTCAAAGGTGCGGCGCATGGAAGGCGTATCAAGATCGGGGCTGGGGAAGTCATACATCATGAGCAAGCCTAGCTTGTCGGCCCAGTAATAGTAGCGCGGGTCGTTGAGCTTGATGTGGCAGCGCAACATGTTGAGGCCCAAATCCTTCGCCAGTTGAATATCGCCACGAATTACGTCGTCGCTGGGGTAGGCATGGAGGCCATCGGGGTGGAATGCCTGGTCGAGCGCGCCGCGCAGATAGACCGGCTCGCCGTTGAGCAGAATATACTCATAGTTGTTGCCATTCCACGGCCCACGGCTCACCGTGCGCAGCCCGAAGTAGGTTGAAACGGTGTCCTTTACGCTGCCCGCGGCCGGTTCCAACTCCACATCAATCTCATAGAGATAGGGCGATTCGGGCGACCAGAGTTTGGGGTTCGGCACCGGCAGCGTGAAATGGACAGGCTGTTCACCGGTGCGCAGTTCGCGTTGGACTTCAAGGGTCGGGAACGCGTTGTGGTGGGAACGGACGCGCACGGTGTAGAGGCCGGCTTGGGCCGCCTGCACCTTGAGTTTGACCGTTGCTTCCTGGCGGGCGACCTGCGGTTCAATGCGAATGTTGGTGATATGACTCGGCGCCCGCCCTTCCAGCCAGACGCTCTGCCAGATGCCGCTGCTGTGGGTGTACCAGCGGGGCACCTGTTTGCCGACCAGAGTGCTGGCCTCGGCAATGTCAAAGGCGCGCACAGTGACAATGGCGCGCTCGCCGGGGCGCACATGTTTGCTCAGGTCGATGGCAAAGGGGAGGTAGCCGTTCTCATTTTCGGCCACCAACCGGCCATTGACCCAGACGCGCGCCTGCCAATCGACGGCGCCGAAGTTGAGGAAGGGGGTCAAGCCTTGCCATTCCGCCGGCACGGTGAACTCTCGTTCATACCATGCGGCGCCCTTGTACTCTGGGCGGGCGACGCCGGAAAGCGGACTTTCCCAGGGAAAGGGGACATTGATGGTCAGCGGTTTGCTCTCCATCTGATGGCGGCCAATGTAGGCATTCACCTTGCCACGGCTGTTGCGCAGATACCAATGCTCCTGCTCCCCGATCAGGCCGGGGTCAAAGGCAAAACGCCAGGGGCCGTTGAGGCTCTGCCAGGCGGCGCGCTGGGCACGCGGATCGGGATATTCAGGCCGAAGATTTTGTGACATAGGATTTTCTCAGTTTCTATGATTGAATAAATGTAACTACGCAGCCCGTAGCCGGTCCGTGACCGGCGCCCCAAATGTCGGTCACGGACCGGCTACGAGCTGAGTAGTTATGAATAAATGATTATGTTGTTAGATCCGCCCAAACGCCTTTTCCAACTCACCAGCCGAGAGTTGAATCATCGTCGGGCGACCGTGGGGACAGGTGCGGGGTGACTGGCACGCTTCCAGTTGGTGGATCAACTCTTGCATTTCCAGGTCGCTGAGGAGTTGACCGGCTTTGATGGCGGCTCGTTTGCAGATCATCTTGACCATGCGCGCCTCCACCTCTTCGCCCACCAGATTGCGCCGATTGGTCATAGCGTTGACAATCTCTTCCAGTGTGCGCAGGGGATCTTGCCCAGAGAGGACGCTGGGGATGGCGCGCACCAAGAAGGTATCACCGCCAAAGGCTTCCACTTCAAACCCGACCTGCTCCAGTTGCGCCAGATGCTCGGCCACCAGCCCAGTCAATTCATGGCCGATATGCAAGGTCAACGGCTCCAACAGATGCTGGCGCGGGATGGCGCCTTCGACCGTGCCATAGCGCTGGGCCAGATATTTTTCGTAGAGAATGCGCTCATGGGCGGCGTGCTGGTCGATGAGGTACATGCCCTCCGGCCCCTCGGCCACAATATACATGGCGCCGATCTGGCCGACAACGCGCAAGGGCGGAATTTGGCGCTTTTGCGCGGTGACTTGCACTGTGCGCTGGGTCTCCGGGGGAGATTGGGAGATTGGGTGACCAGCGTCTTGCCATTGAGCCGGGGTAGTTGGCAGCGCGGCCGGGTTGAACGCGGCGGGCGCAGCGGTGGACGCTGGCGGCGTGTAGAGATCAAAGGCGCTCTGCTCCGCTGGTCGCGCCATTGGCTGCGCAACCGGGCGTTCCTCCACCCAAGTGGAAGCGTTGAAGCTTTCCGGTTCTGTCCATTCCCATATCTCGTCAGCCGTAACTGGTGCAGCGGCGGGCAGGGTCAGGGTCGGCGGCGGCGCCACCGTGACAATGGCCCGGCGCACCGCTTTTTGCACCGCGCTAAAGACGGCTCGCTCATCGACAAAGCGCACCTGCACCTTTTGTGGATGAACATTGACATCCACCTGCGCCGGATCAATCTCCACAAAGATCACCGCCAGGGGATAGCGTCCTACCGGTAGCAGCGTATGATATGCCTGGACAATGGCATGGGTCACACTGCGGTCTTCCACATAGCGCCGGTTGACAAAAATATCAATATCGCTACGATTCGCCCGTGTCAGGGTGGGAAGACTGGTGTAGCCAAAGACATTGATACTAACTGGTGACTGGTGGCTGGTGGCTGATGGGGTCGCTGGCATGAAATCAATGTCTTCGGGAAGATCCTGGCGGGTGGTGGAAGCCCAAGACGGTATGCCGACAGCAGTCATCTGTTTGGTATTTTCCAAGCCATAAAGTTTGAGCAACACATCAAGCAGATCGCCGCTGCCAGTGGATTGGAAGATGAGTTTGCCTTCGTTGACCAGGCTGAAGCGACGATCGGGGTAGGCGAGGGCATAGCGCTGGACAACGGCGGTAATCTGACCGGCTTCGGTGGGGGCTTTGCGCAGAAATTTTTTGCGCGCCGGCACATTGAAAAAGAGATGTTCAATGTTGATAATCGTCCCAACCGGTGTGCCGGCGCGCTGTTGGGCAACGATTTCCCCACCTTCAACGCGCAACTGTGTGCCAAAGGGATCGTCCTGGTGACGCGTGGTCAGGGTCATTTGACTGACGGCGGCGATGCTGTAGAGCGCTTCGCCGCGGAAGCCAAAGGTCTGGATTTTATAGAGATCATCGGCGCTGGCGATCTTGCTGGTGGCGTGGCGCAAGAGGGCCAGGGGCGCCTCTTCGGCGGTCATGCCGTGGCCGTTGTCGATCACGCGTAGGAGCCGTTGACCCCCTTCGCGGATTTCGACGCGAATCTCGGTTGCCCCGGCGTCGAGGCTGTTTTCGATCAACTCTTTGGCGACGTTGCCCGGTCGCTCCACCACCTCGCCGGCGGCGATCTTGGCGGCGACGTCGGGCGCTAACATGTGAATGGTCATGGGAGAATTATACCATATTCTTGGTGATCTCCAATCAACTATTACATCTTAATCGCCCCGGAGGTCAACCTACGGATCAAGCTGCGGCTGGTGAAGGCGAACATGAGCAGCAAGGGAATGCCGGAGATGACATAACCGACGTACACCGCCCCCGGATCATGCTTGAGTGACGAGTTGGTCCGGGCGTAGAATCGCCAGAATGGCCGGATAGCGGGTCGGGTCGGAGAGGTGCGCTATCTAAACGATCCCCTTCATCCCTTCCCACTCCCGCCAAATATCGGCCATTGTTTCATGACCGTGTTGGTCATGATCGACATGATAGAGCCGGAAGTAGATGGCAAAGCGCGGGTGGGGCGACACATTCTGCGCCACGCCATGCGCCAGCTCATAATGGGCCATGATCACATCGCCGGCATTGGCGAGTAATTGCACCGGCTCCGGGATCGCCACCGACGGCATGCCATGCAGCAGCGCTTCCGGCCCCTTTTCCCGAAAATATTGTTCATAAATGTGATGCGTCCCCGGCCAGACGGTAAGGTTGCCAGCATAGGGCATGGTCACATCACTGAGCGCCACACCCAGCAACATGGTGAAGTTGCGAATCGTGCCGGCGGGGACGCCATTGGTGGGCGTGTGCATACCATCCAGATGCGGGCGCGGTGGCGAAGGGGGATCTTGCAGCGTTGGAAAGCGCAAAGCAATTTGCCCCGCCCCAACCGGCTGAATTTTTCCCACACCGATCATCGATTCGGCCAACGGCAGCGCCGGCGTTTTGTTAAACAGATCGGTGATGACCGCCTCCCGTTGCAGTTCGGGGCAGAAAGAGCGGGCTTGGTAGATGGGCACCTGCGCCGGGTCGATGCCCTGGCCGACCGAAGCGTTGATGGCGCGCACGGCAGCGTCGATCATCACCTGTGGGATGACACCGGGGATTTTGACATAGCCATGTTGGTAAAATTCCTGTTTTTGGGCGTATGTGAGTTGCATTGATTTGTCCTAGCCTGTGAGTGCCGTCCAGGGGACAGCCACAATATTTTCCGTTAATCGTTTCGTCATTGTTCCGCAGTGGATTAGCAGGCCGCCAACCGCCGCTGAATGTGTTTGTAGAAATTTTTGCAAGCCATCGCTATGGCGATAGCCGGGATCGGTGGTCATCTTTACCTCAATCGCCAGCACCCGGCGGCCATATTCCACCACAAAATCCACTTCATTGCCGTTTTGTGTGCGCCAGAAATAAAGACGAGCGCGTGGCGTCATTAAACCCAGCAGGGTGCGCAGGTGTAAGAAGATCAGCGTCTCAAAATAACTGCCATATTCCCGACTGGCCGTCAGCGCGGCGGGGTCAAAATAGCCAGCCAGAAAGACTGCCAGCCCCGGATCAAGCCAGAAGGCTTTGGGCGCTTTTAATAAACGGGTGGCATGACTAGCGGTATAGGCCGGCAATCGCTCAAAAAGATGCGTTGCTTCTAACAAGTTGAGATAGCGATGAACCGTCGTCTGTGACACCTGCGCGTCGCGGCCCAGGTCGGATTGGTTGATCAGTTGGCCGGAGCGTAGTGCGAGTAATTCCATAATGCGCCGGAAATCGGCCAGGGCCTCAATTTGGGCAACCTGCCGTAGATCGCGCTCCAGATAGGTGGCGACATAGCCATCCCACCAGCGCAGCCACGCTTCTGGGCGATCCAGTGTCCAGAGACGCGGCAAAAAGCCACGCAGAAGGAGCGGTGCAATCTCTGGCAAAGCTTCCGTTTGTGTGGTTTCTGCCGGCCAGCGGCCATGCAAGGCATCAACAAGTAAATTAGTTGGCGGCCGGCCATGAATTTCACCTAAGGTCAATGGGTTCAACACAAAGTAGATGGCGCGACCAGCCAGACTTTCGCTGATCTGTTGCATCAGCAGCAGATTGGCCGAACCGGAGAGGACAAATTTGCGGTTGTTGCCCGGTTGATCGACCGCTTGCTTCACGGCGGACAGGAGCATCGGCGCTTTTTGCACTTCATCCAGCACAACCTGATCGACGCCGGCCCACAGGCTCTGCGGTTCGCTGTTGGCCTGGCGCAGGGTGTCAAAGTTATCAAGGGTATGGTAACGCCAATCCCGAAAAGGCGTAGCATTTCGCAATAGCGTGCTTTTCCCCACCTGACGCGCACCAGTGACGACCACGACAGGATGATCATTACTAGCGGTTTGGAGCAGCGGCGTTAACCAGCGTTCGTAATATTGTTCTGGTAGTGAATGCAAATTATTCATCAGATGAATAATATATCATCTTCTGTTGAATGTAAAATTGCCTTTTTTCCAGTTGATAGCTCAGGGTGTCCCTGTTGCGACAAACGGTGAATCAACCTGTTGGGCATAGGTCGCCACTTGACCAAGTGATTTCTCGTATTAGCGACGGTTGGCGAAGCTTTTGACTTCCATGCCATAGCGTTGTCCGGCGTAAGGTTGGTTGGCTGGTTGATTTCGACAAGCGTTCGCGCCTGAGAGGCAACCGGCTCACGCCGAAGCCTCAACCAACCAGCCAACCAACACTCATCTTACTCCGGCACGTTGCGCCGTAATTCCTCTAGCCAGATCGTCGCTTCGGAATCGCTGGGCGCACGCCAGTCGCCACGCGGCGAGAGGGAGCCGCCAGAGCCGACTTTGGGGCCATTGGGCAGCGCCGACCGTTTGAATTGGCTGGTCTGGAAAAAGCGGAAGAGAAAGGTCGCCAGCCACTTTTTGATGGTGGGCAGGTCATACTCATTGCGCTTTTCCGGCGGTAGCAGATCGGACCAGTTGCCGCGCATCTTGTCACCCCAGGCGTGATGGGCCAGAAAAGCGACTTTGCTGGGGCGCAGGCCAAAGCGGGTGATATAGTAGAGGTGGAAATCCTGCAACTCGTAGGGGCCGATTTTGGCCTGGGTGCTTTGGGCCGGCTGTTCGCCCTGGCCGCTCATATCCGGCACCAGTTCAGGGGAGATTTCGGTGTCCAAGATGGATTGAAGAACAACATTGGTTTCGGTGCTAAACTGACGGGTTTCGATCACCCAGCGGATCAGGTATTGAATCAAAGTCTTTGGCACCGAAACATTGACATTGTAGTGCGACATCTGGTCGCCCACGCCATAGGTCGCCCATCCCAGCGCCAACTCACTCAGGTCGCCCGTGCCGAGGACGATGGCGTTCTGATAGTTCGCCAGCCGGAAGAGGTGCGACGTGCGTTCACCAGCCTGGACATTCTCAAAGGTGATGTCAAAGAGCGGCTCTTCGTCGGCAAAGGGGTGACCGATGTCGCGCAACATTTGCAGGGCCGAGGGACGAATGTCAATCTCCTGCGCGCTAACCCCTAATGTGGTCATCAACTGCCAAGCGTTACCCTTGGTGCGGTCGGTGGTGGCAAAGCCGGGCATGGTGTAGGCGAGAATGTTCGTGCGCGGCAGCCCCATGCGATCCATGGTGCGCGCCGCCACCACCAGCGCTTGGGTCGAGTCCAACCCGCCGGAAACGCCGATGACCACCTTCTGAATGCCGGTCGCTGCCAGCCGTTTCATCAGGCCATGCACCTGAATGTTGTAGGCTTCAAAACAGCGTTCGTCCCGCACGCGCGGATCACTGGGTACGTAGGGAAAGCGCTCAACATTGCGTAATAAATTTGTTACATTCTCTGGGGTTTGAAATTCAAAACGAACACGACGTATCGCACGCACCCGTTCCCGGTGATCGCTCACCGCATCGTTGAAACTGGTCATGCGCATCCGCTCTTGCGTCAACCGTTCCAGGTCAATGTCGGCGGCGATGATCTGCTCGTCACGGGCAAAGCGCTCGGCTTCGGCCAGCAATTCATTGTTCTCGTAGATCAAGGCGTGACCATCCCAGGCCAGATCGGTCGTTGATTCGCCTGGGCCGGCAGCGGAATAGAGATAGGCGGCAATGCACTTGCCCGATTGCGTAGCGCAGAGATCACGGCGATAGTCGGCCTTGCCCACGGTGATGTTGCTGGCGGAGAGATTGGCTAAGACGGTGGCGCCAGCCAGCGCGGCGTAGGTGCTAGGCGGGATCGGCGTCCAGACATCTTCGCAAATTTCGACATGAAGGGCAAAGTTGGGGACATTGACGGCATCGAAGATCAAATCGGTCCCAAACGGGGTTGGTTTGCCCAGAAAGGTTACTTCGCTGCTGACGGCGTTGCGCGCTGCGGTGAATTGGCGCTTTTCATAAAATTCCCGGTAGTTGGGTAAATAACTTTTGGGGACAATCCCCAACACGGCACCGCGATAAATGACCACCGCACAGTTAAAGAGCTTGCCTTCAAATGACAAGGGCGC
Source organism: Caldilineaceae bacterium (assembly GCA_026645575.1). The sequence goes on along the minus strand of JAPKMW010000025.1, from coordinate 10,739 downwards.
GCCCACCAACAAGATCGGCGTTAATGCCTTGCTGGCTTCAACCAGTTGCGCCAGCGCCTCAACTGTCGCAGTAAGCAACGTCTCCTGGTGAAAGAGATCATCATTGGTATAGGCTGAAATGCCCAGCTCCGGGAAAAGCGCCACAGCGGCGCCTTGTTCCGCCGCCCGTTGCGCCAATGCCAACGTGCGTTCGCCATTATAAAACGGGTTGGCGACGCGTACTGACGGTACACCCACGGCCACCCGCACAAAACCATGATGATAGATTGAATAAAACGGATGAGTCATCGATACCCCTCCTTCGTGTTAAAATGACAATTTCTTGCTAGTGTACTCGATTTGGGCAGTTATGGCAATCTGTTGTCGCCTTCTTGGTCGCCTTTTTTGTCTTTCATCGTGCATCTGACGTCGATGCCCAATCGTCACACGTCGCTTTTTCGCCCGAGGTAGCGTGCGTGGCACTGACCAAGACCATGCTGTCGATCCAGTCGGCCACTGGTCAGTGCCGCTCACGCGGGGGCGAAGCGATAGATCCACGTGCGTGGCACTGACCAGTCGATTGGTGTGTAGACGAAACGGTCTGGGTCAGTGCCACGCACACTACCTTTTACCTATGGCGGCGAGAATATCCGTTCCCGCCGCCATCCGCTGTCGTGTTTACCGGTGCGCAGTCGCGGACTTCCCGTCATCGACTGCGAGCGGCGTTCCTGCCCGTGGCGTACCGTCTGTTCCAACTGCGCCAACCGCCGTTGCAAGGTGGTCAGGAGCGCCTGCTGGGCTTCGCCATCTTTTAACAACTACCCGATCACTGGCGCCAGCGTCACCTGTTCCTGCTCCCACAACTCGATCAATTCTGCCCATTCATACATTTCCCGGCACTCCTTTCCTTCGCCATCAATGCTTGCTAACTCGTAATTCGTAATTCGTGATTCGTAATTCCATAGCCTCCTCTCTTGCGGCCATCATCCAATCAAAAAACGGCCTGCCCTCGCGACACGCTGTCGTCAGGTGGCTGTTTTCTTGTACCTGTCCCGCAAAAAAGGTAAAATAAACAGAGCCGCCCAGACTGGTTGTTACAGTTTGGGCGGTAAGGCCGCCTTCTGGATGACTACATCACTCGGAGGCGCCGTTTCTTCGATTGAATCGTTCCTACTATAGCGGAACCGGTTGCTTTGTTAAGCGTTAGTTTTTGCTGCGCGCCACCTTGCCACCGCTCTGCAACAACCGATCCGGGAGCATTACTTATGGACAAGCAGCCGACGCGCACCCTGTTGCGCTGGGGCGGGTTGGGCGCCCTCTTTGCCGCCGCGGCCTTTCTCGTGACCTTGCTCTATGTCTTCGTTTTCCTGGCGAGCCTGGGGCTGACCGAGGAGATGTTAGACACGCCGGCCCAACTGCTGCCGTGGGTGGCGACCTATACCAGCGCCTACAACGGTATCTATTGGATCTTTTTGTCTTCCATCATTGCCCTCTTGCCGGCGCCGCTGGCGGTGTATCACTGGCTTAGGTCGCGCAACTTGGTGCTGGCGCGCATCGGCGGGGTGGCAGGGTTAATCGGCATCACGCTGGGGGTGATTGGTCCACTGGTCAATGTCGGCATTACCACCATTATCGCCCGCGCCTATGTCGCCGCCACGGTGGAACCGGCAACCTTGCTGCTCCTGAGCGAAATTGTTGGCGAGATGGGGTTGCTGCTCCGCTTAAGCGCCGATCTCTTTCTGGGGATCTGGCTGGGGCTGACTGGCCTGGTGCTGGTGCAAAGCGCTGACCCTAACCGCTGGTTGGGCTGGTATAATGGGTTGCTGGCGCTCTTGATTCTCATCGTGGTCGTTGGCAAGGCGTTGACCCTGTTCGATCTGGAGCCGGTGCTGGCTCTTTTTCTGGCGCTGGCCTATGGCTGGTTGAGCTTTGTTTTGCTGCGTAAAGAGACAGCCATGCAGGTGTTACAGGACGAGGGGCGGTTATGACAGACACCTGGTCAAACTGGTCCGGCAGCGTCACCTGTACGCCGCAACGAATTGCCATGCCCACCAGCGAAGCGGAAGTTGTCGCGCTGATCAAACAGGCAGCGGTTGAACAGACCTCGGTGCGCGTCGCCGGTACAGGCCATTCGTTTACGCCGCTATGTGCATCAAACGCTCTCCTGGTCTCATTAGATGGCTTGCAAGGGTTGACCCCCTCCCCATCCCTCCCCCAGATTGGGGGAGGGAGCGCCGTACCTGTGGACGATTCCCTCCCCAATCTGGGGAGGGTCAGGGAGGGGTACGCGACCTTCTGGGCTGGCACAAAGTTACACCAAGTCGGTGATCCACTCTGGGCGGCGGGACTGGCAATGGCGAATATGGGCGACATTGACCGGCAAGCGCTGGCCGGCGCCGTCAGCACCGGCACGCATGGCACCGGTCCCACGCTGGGCAACATTTCTACGCAAGTCGTCGGGCTACGGCTGGCACTGGCTTCCGGTGAGCTTGTCGATTGTTCACCAACACAAGAGCCGGAACTCTTCAAAGCCGCGCAGGTGTCGCTGGGTGCGCTGGGCATCATTACCCAAATCACCTTGCGTTGTCTACCCGCCTACCGCTTGCATGAACGCACCTGGGTGGCCGGCTTCGAGGAGTGCATGGCGCAATTGGATACGTTGATCGCCGCCAACCGCCACTTTGAATTTTTCTGGGTGCCGAGCGAAGATGTTTGCGCCATGAAAACGCTCAACCCAACAACAGCGGAAACCCTCGAAGCGCCATATCGACCAACTGTCACCGGTCGTCTGACCCGCTATGTCCATGACGAGCGGATCGACCGCAGCTATCGCATCTTCCCCTCTGAACGCAATCTCAAATTCAATGAGACCGAGTTTGCTGTACCCGCCGCCAATGGCCCTGACTGCTTGTGCGAAATTCGCACCCTCATGCAACGGCGCTACCCGGCTGTTCTCTGGCCCATCGAATACCGCACCCTGGCGGCGGATGAGATTCCCCTCAGTCCGGCTTATGGGCGCGCCACGGTGACGATCTCCGTTCACCAGGCCGCGGAGTTGCCCTATCAACCCTTCTTTGCCGATGTGGAAGCCATCTTCCGCAACCACCAGGGTCGCCCGCACTGGGGTAAGATCCACACCCATACGGCCCGTGAATTGGCGGCACTCTACCCCGCCTGGTCTGCTTTCCAAACCGTACGCGCCCAAGTTGACCCCGCCGGTCGCTTTTTGAATGAACATTTGCAGACAATTTTGCTTGACATGTAATGAGGGAGAAAACAACTATGGAACTAGCTCCAGGCATTCATCGCATCGAAGCCCCGCTGGGCGAACGCTTTGTCGCCGTCTATCTGCTGGTGGAGAATGGCGACGCGTTGCTCATCGACACCGGCATGGATGACACCCCACGCAATTATATCGCCCCCTATCTTGACCAGATCGGCCTTGCGCCCAACCGCATTCGTTATGTCCTCACCTCTCATGCCGACTTTGACCACACCGCCGGCAATCGATCGCTGCAAGAGATGGCGCCGGGTGCGCTTTTTATGTGCCATGCCCTTGACCAAGCGATGATCGAAGACATTGAGGTGATGATTAAGGAGCGCTATGGCGAGTTTTCTGCTGATCATGGCATTGATGAAACGGACGAGAGCAAGCAGTTTATTCGTAACTCGTCGCGCCATGTGCCGGTTAACGTGACGGTAAGCGGCGGCGAAACCATTCGCCTGGGCGCAGCCTGGCAAGTTGAAGTCTTACATGCACCGGGCCACAGTCGCGGCCACCTAAGCGTCTATGACCCGCGTAGCCAAACCCTGATTATTTGTGACGCAACGCTCGGTAATGCCGTCCTCTTCAAAAATGGCAAACCGGCCTTTCCGCCCACCTATCGCTATGTCGATAGCTATGTCGCCACCATGAACCGTTTCCGCGGCATGAAGGTCAAGACATTGCTTACTAGCCACTATCCTATCTACACGGGCGCCGGCGTCGATGAATTTCTGGCCGAAAGTCGCGCCTATGTGGAGCGGGTGGATCAAGCCCTTCTGGCAGAATTGGCCGGCGCCGCGACGCCGCCAACCATGCGTGAATTATGCACAACCCTCAGTCCGGTGCTGGGTGAATGGCCGGCGAGTTCCAGCATCTTTCTCGCCTATCCCCTTCAGGGTCATCTGGAACGACTGGTGCAATATGGTGTCGTCAAGACGGGGCGACGTGACGGCTTGATGACGTATCAATTGAAGTAGTACAAGTTACGAAGTACGAGTTATGGGTTCGTAACTCGTACTTCGTAACTCGTACTTGAAAGAAGGTAAGCATGACCAAAAAAGTACGAATCGGCTTTATTGGAGCGGGCTGGTGGGCAACGACGAATCATATTCCGTTGCTGGCAAAGCGGGAGGATGTCGAGTTGGTCGGCGTCTGCCGGTTGGGCAAAGAGATGTTGCAGACCATCAAGGAGAGCTTTGGTTTTGGGTTTGCCACCGAAGATTACCATGAACTGTTGCAACAAGGACTGGATGGTGTGGTGGTGACATCGCCCCATCATCTGCATTATGAACATGCGCGGGCGGCATTAGAGGCCGGTTGTCATGTTATGGTGGAAAAGCCGATGACCCTCTACGGCAAAGAGGCATGGCATCTGGTGGAACTGGCGCGAGCGAATAACCGCCATCTGCTCGTACCGTATGGTTGGCACTACAAACCTTTTATCCAACACGCCAAGCGTTTGTTGGAACAGAATGTGGTTGGTAAGATCGACTATGTCCTTTGCCACATGGCATCGCCCACCATCAGTTTGATCGGCGGCAAAGGCGCACCCCCTTCGCAGTGGAAGCCGACGCTGGCCGAACCCGATCCCAACACCTGGCAGAATCCAGCCCAGGGCGGCGGCTATGCCCACGGTCAAGTGACCCACTCGTCGGCGCTGATGTTCTGGTTGACCGGCTTGCGCGCTCAGGAAGTGACCTGTCGCATGACCGCGCCCAATGTACGGGTTGATCTCTACAATGCCGCCACCGTTACCTTCACCAACGGCGCGTTGGGGACAGTTTCCGGCGCCGCCACCTTGCCTGACGGCTCCAAATTCCAGGTGGACATCCGCATCTTTGGCGATGAAGGCGTCCTCTTGATTGATGTGGAGCGGGAACGGGTCGAACTGCGGCGCCATGATGGGCGGAATGAACAGATCGCCATCCCCTTCAATGCCGGCGACTATGAGTGTGACACGCCCCCCAATCGCTTTATCGAGTTGATTCAGGGTCGTGGTATTAACGATTCACCGGGGGAAGCCGCCGCGCGCTCGGTCGAATTGATCGACGCCATGTTCCGCTCGGCGGTGGCCGGTGGGCAGCCGGTGACGGTGTAGGCATTAGGCAAGCGTGCGTTGCACGGGGTACAGATGTTTACTACACTGTATAACCGCCTACCCCGTGCAACGCACGCCTGCCTAATTGACCGCTCACTGCTTTTGGCATATACTCTGGCTAGGGTTAGAAAAAGGAGGTCGCCATGAGTAATCGAACGGTAGAGCAGGTAAAAGCATTGATTACTGCTGATCTATCCGTGGTGGAAAAGGCGCACTTAGTTGAATGGCTAGGCGCTGGGTTACAGCACGAATTGTTGACCGATAAGGTGATTCAACAAGATGAGTCTGTTGCGCCAGATCATACGGTAGCGCACCATAACGGAACCAACGGCTTGGTCAAAACAGATGAGATAGCCTCACAAGACGAAATTTCCTGGGAGGAACAGCCGTGGACGGCAGAAGAATTACGCGAACTGATGCGCCCTGATCCAAAGAGTGGTGCTGAGATTGTTCAATTGCTGGATCGATTAGATTTAAGTGAATGGGAAACAATGGATATTCCTGATGTCGTCGAATGGGTTAACGAGCGACGCCAGCAAGCAACCCAACGACGCATGCAGCAATGGGCTGAACTCCCATGATCACAGGTTTTGTCGATTCAACTGTAATTATCCATCTGTTGCGCAGAAATCTAGCGGCAAGGCAATGGTTGAATGGACAACCACCGCTTGGTGTTACGCCGATTGTGTGGCTGGAAGTGATTGAGGGAGCGCGTGGGAAAAGTGGATTGGCCGATGCCATAGCTGTATTGCAGAGTTTTGAAATGGTTTATTTAACCCCTGCCGATCAACAATGGTCTATGGATCATCTCGGCGCCTATCGCTTGAGTCGCGGTGTTGAAATTCATGATTGTCTGATTGCTTCGGTCTGTCATCGGTTGCAAGCGCCGCTTTATACCCACAACGTCAAACACATGGCCCGTTTACTAGACCCACATCTGGTTATTCAGCCCTATTGAGGAAATCGGAACTACTGTTATGTCCATTCAATCACCAATCGCCGCCATCGACTTTGGCATTAGCAACACCGACATTGTCGCCCAGATCAACGGCGAGACACGTCAGTGGACTGAACCCTACACCGGCTATCCTGACCCCGATCAGGTGCGCGCCATCCTGGCCAAAGGTGGCGTTAACCTGGCTGATCTCAGCAAGTTGGCCGTCACCGGTGGTCGTCACCGGCTACTACCGACCCAAATTGGCGACTGTGTGGTGCAAAGCGTTGGTGAACTGGAAGCGATTGGCCGCGGCGGTCAAGCCATTGCCGCGCCTGCGGATGAGTCACAACCGCTGCTGGTCGTCAGCGCCGGATCGGGAACAGCGATGATCAAGGCGCAGGGACGCAACTACAACCATGTCACCGGCACCGCTGTCGGCGGCGGGACGATGTTGGGGTTGAGCCGCTTGTTGATCAACAGCGTCGATCCATACGAAATCGAGCAACTGGCGCAAAACGGCAATTCCAATGGCGTCGATCTCAGTCTGGCCGATGTGATTACCGGGCCAATTGGCTCCTTGCCGGCAGAAGCGACCGCGGTCAACTTTGGGCGTATGGTGCGTGGAACGGATACCCCCAGCCGCGCCGATTTGGCTGCGGGCATTGTCACCCTTGTTGGGCAGACCATTGCGTTGATTGCCATCAATGCCGCCCGCGCCTTGCCTACCAGCCAAATCGTCATTATCGGCCACCTGACCGATATGGCGACGATGCGGCGTATGTTGGCGGCTGTAGGTGGGTTTTACGGTCAAACCTTCCAAATGCCGACCGATGCCGGTTATGCCACCGCGTTAGGCGCGTTACTGACTGTCCGGGATCAGGCTGCCTAACGATAACACCTGCTCGGCTTTCACTACGCATTTAGATGTCAGCAGCCAGGCACTCAAGTGTCTGGCAATCCTCACATAAAAGGTCGCTTGCTTTCGCCAAAGCGGCTATCCTCTGCTTAGGTGCGTCATCCTCCTTGTGACGAGCGTTGATAAGCGGAGGCTATCCCATGAAAGTCAAATTGATCCTACCGGCCCTGACCGAGGCGAAGAGTCCTTACTGGCGGCCCATCAAATACTCGCTCTTTCCACCGCTGGGGCTGGCGACCCTGGCCGGATACTTATCCGACGACGATGAGATCGAGCTGCAAGATGAACATGTCGAAACGCTCAACCTGGCGGATGATCCGGATCTGGTGGTGATTCAGGTTTACATCACCTCGGCGTTTCGCGCTTATGCCCTGGCCGATCACTACCGGCGCAAGGGGGCGTATGTCTGCCTGGGTGGTCTCCATGTGACCTCGTTACCGGAAGAAGCGGCCCATTATGCCGATACGATCTTCCTAGGGCCGGGCGAAGATACCTGGCCGCAGTTTCTCGCGGATTTTCGGGCCGGGCGACCGGGCAAACGTTACCAGTCCCGTCTGCGGACACTGGATCATCTGCCACCGATCCGGCGCGATCTGATCAAGCGGCGGCTCTACCTGGTGCCGAACTCGATTGTCGTTTCGCGGGGCTGTCCGCATGTCTGCGACTTCTGCTACAAGGAAGCCTTTTTCCAGGGCGGCAAATCCTTTTATACACAGACAGTTGATGCGGCGCTGGCCGAAATTGAGCGGTTGCCTGGTCGCCATCTCTACTTTCTGGATGATCACCTCTTTGGCAATGCCCGCTTTGCCGCCGCGCTTTTTGACGGTATGAAGGGGATGGGGCGACTCTGGCAGGCAGCGGGAACGGTGAAGTCAGTGTTGCAGCCGGATTTGTTGGAGAAGGCGGTGGCCTGTGGTCTGCGCAGTCTCTTTGTCGGTTTTGAAACGCTCAATCCAGCCAACCTGACCGCCCAACGCAAATACCAGAACTTGAACCGGGATTACGGCGCCGCGATCCGCCGCTTACATGACCTGGGGGTGATGATCAACGGCAGCTTTGTCTTTGGGATGGATGATGATGATGCCACTGTTTTTGAGCGCACTGTCGAGTGGGCCATCGGCCAGGGCATCGAAACGGCGACCTTTCACATCCTCACGCCCTATCCTGATACCGTTCTCTACAAACAGATGGCGACGCAAAACCGTCTCCTCCACAGCAACTGGGATCTCTACGACACCCGCCACACCGTCTTTCAACCGAAACAGATGACACCTGGCGAACTAGACGCTGGCTACTGGCGCGCCTATGATGAGTTCTACCGCTGGTCGGCCATCTGGCGTGGAGCTAGCGCCCAAAGCAATCTCACTGCACAAGCGCGCCATATCGCCTATGCCGCCGGTTGGAAGAAATTCGAGCCACTATGGGATTGGCTCATTCGGGCAAAGCGGGTGACGCAAGCGTTGCCCTTACTGGAAACAGTGTTGGATGGATTGAGTAGAAAGCGAGGGCAAGCACAATCTGAGCCATCCGTAATCACATTGCCCAGCCAACCCGTCATTGAAAGAGAATAGAAGGAAGGTGACTGTGTTGATCGAACATGTGATCATTCTCATGCTGATCACCTTCATTATTGGGCTGTTTACGGGCGTTTCGTTGTCACGTCCGCGCGGGTAATGATGCACCTGAATACTACCACAGCCGGGGGCAAGCCAACGTCCAATTTGGCGGCCGCCAGGGTGTCACCTTGCATGTCCAACCCGACGACGTCGTGTTGATCCCCGCCGGTGTGGGCCACGAAAATCTAGGGGCAAGCGCCGATCTGCTGGTGGTGGGCGCCTACCCCTCTGGTGAACCGGTGGATCTCTGTCGTGGCAAGGCGGAAGAGCGTCCGCAAGTGTTGGCAAACATTGCCCAAGCGCCACTGCCGGCCACTGATCCCATTTGGGGCGATACGGGGCCACTCTTTACGCATTGGCGCAACCGATAAGCTCACCGCGTCTCGGTCACTTTGCGCAGCCCACGGGGATGATCGGGATCATAGTCGCGCACATAGGCCAGGTGCATCGCCAACAACTGCCCCGGAATGATCGCCGTCAACGGGGAGAGCCACTCTGGCACCACCTGTGGCAGCGCTAGACGCGTGCGCGCCAGCGCCAGCGTGGCGGCATCATCGCTAATGGCAACGATCTCGGCGGCGCGCTGTTGCAAGGTCTGCATAAACCTTTGCAATTCGGGCAGCACAGCGCCCGAGGGAGCAATCACAATGGCCGGGAAGCCATGTTCGATCAGCGCCAGCGGGCCATGCAGAAAATCGGCGCTGCTGTAGGGTTCAGCAATGGTGTAGGTGAGTTCTTTTAATTTTAAGGCCAGTTCAAACGCGGTGGCATAGTTATAGCCACGGCCAATCACCACACAATCGCGCATATAGCGGTAGCGTTCGGCCAGGCGCGCAATCTCTTGGTCTAGGGTCAAGGTGGCGGCAACAATGGTTGGGATCTGGTTTAGCGCCTCGTGCATGGTCTGGTTCTGGGCTAAGGTGGCGCTAAGAAGGGCAATGGCGGCCAGTTCGCTGGTATAGGTCTTGGTGGCGGCGATTGAGCGTTCGACGCCGGCCTGCAAGTTGATCACATAATCGGCCTGTTGCCCCAGGTCTGAATCGGGGAAATTGGTGATGGCGGCGGTCAAGGCGCCTTGCCGCCGCGCTTCGGCCAGCACGGCCACAATATCGGGACTTTTGCCGCTCTGGCTGATGCCCAGCACCAGGGCGTTGCCAAAGCGGGGCGGCTGCTGGTAGATGGAAAAGAGGCTGGGAGTCGCCAACGCGACGACCAAACCGTTGACAGCACCCAAGAGATACTGGGCATAGCGCCCGGCATTATCACTGGTGCCACGGGCGGCAATCACAACGTAGGTGATCTGACGCTGCTGAATGGCGGCGGCTAGTTGTTGGACGACGGAACGCTCTTGGGTTAACAGGCGCTGGAGGACGACCGGTTGTTCATGGATTTCTTGATAAAGATGCGATTGTTGGATCATGTTGTTCTTTGCCCAGGTTCGGGGTGTAGTTTTCATTTTGGGTAGCACTGCGCTGTACAAGTCCGTGACTCGCCCTGTCCAGCAAGTCACGGACTTGTACAGCGCAAAAATTCACCCTGAAACCGAAATACACCCCAGCTTCGCTAAAGGTTTGACAGGCGACAGTCGATCTGGTAGACTGCCTTTGCTGTAATTCTACTCGATCATTCCTCATTCACGGAAAGGAGGCTTCTGATGGCAAACATGGATTGGACCAATCATCGATTTGATTTGCCCAGAATGCACCCGTGGAGGAGCATGGCGTAACGCCATCTTGTCAAAAGAGGAAGCCACGGTTGCTTGTTACCCGTGGCTTTTTTGTTGCTTACACGCGGAGTTGTTCCCGCCACCAGCACAAGAACGGTCATGGGTTGTTGAATGCCTATGGCCGTTTTTGTTTGGAAAATAGCCATTACTAGCTCGTAGCCGCGCCTAAAAGGCAACCGGTGACCGGCGCATGAGACGCCGG
>JAPKMW010000024.1 GCA_026645575.1 Caldilineaceae bacterium | reverse complement strand
CCCGTCCCGTAGGGACGCTTGAGTTTAGGGCAGGGTATAATCATGTTCTCCTCCCTAAATTCAACCGTCCCTATGGGACGAAAGCACACGTTTACCGGTGTACACCAACCGATCATCACTTATTTCACAGAACACTATCGCTACGGAAGCCATGTAGTGACAAGCGCCTAAGCTTCAGCTCTACACAATGACGCAACAACCGACCATGCGACGCTGGACTTTGGACTCTAGACTCAGGACTTTGGACTCTAGACTTTGGACTCTAGACTTTGGACTCAGGACTTTGGACTCAGGACTTTGGACTCAGGACTTTGGACTCAGGACTTTGGACTCTGGACTATGAACAACGTCATTCTTTCGATGAAGTTACAACAAGATCAAGATGTTGTGCCGGCGCGGCAGCGGGCGCGACAGGTGGCGGCGCTGCTGGGGTTTGACAACCAGGATCAGACGCGGCTGGCAACGGCGGTTTCGGAGGTGGTGCGCGAAACCGTGCAGCAGTGCGGCGGCAGTCGGCTGGAATTTCGGCTCGAAGGGAGCAGCGCGCCCCAACTCCTCTGCGTCTGTCTCTCTGCCCAGGGGGTGGGGGCGCGCACCTTTGCCCAGACATTGCAAGAGGAAACCGCCTGGAAGCGCTTTGTCGGGCTGGCAAGCGCCCAACGGTTGGTGGATCGTTTTCAAGTGCAAAGCACCGCCGATGGCTTGCTGCTCTGTCTGCGCAGATTGTTGCCCAAAAATGCACCCTTTGTCACCACCGGTCGCCTGACGGATATGATGAGCTTGCTGGCCCGCCAACCCTTTCATGACCCGGTGGCCGAAGTTCAGCGCCAAAATCAAGAGTTGCTCCAGACCTTGGAGAGCTTGCGCGAACGGCAGGAGGAGCTGGTGCGCCTCAACCATGAGTTGGAGGATACCAACCGTGGCGTGGTCGCGCTCTACGCCGAGTTGGATGAAAAGGCCGATCACCTGCGTCGGGCGGATGAGATGAAATCGCACTTTCTTTCCAACATGAGCCATGAATTTCGCACGCCGCTCAACTCGATCCTGGCGCTCACCCGCCTGCTGCTCGACCGGCTCGACGGCGACCTGAGCAGCGAACAGGAAAAGCAGGTCACCTTTATCCGCAAAGCCGCCACCGATCTCAGCGAACTGGTCAACGACCTGCTTGATCTCGCCAAGATCGAGGCCGGCAAGATCGAGGTGCGCCCCGCTTCCTTTGCGGTCAGCACGCTCTTTAGCACCTTGCGCGGGATGTTGCGACCGCTGTTGGTCGGGGCGTCGGTTGATCTGGTCTTTGAAGAGCCAGAGGGGTTGCCGCCGCTCTACAGCGATGAGGGCAAGGTCTCCCAAATTCTGCGCAACTTTCTCTCCAACGCGCTCAAGTTTACCGAACAGGGGGAGGTGCGCGTCAGCGCAAGCTTGTGCGACGACGGGCAACGGGTGCGCTTTGCTGTCAGCGACACCGGCATCGGCATTCCGCCGGAGCATCAAGCGCAGATCTTCGACGAATTTGTCCAACTGGACAACCCGTTGCAAAAACGGGCCAAAGGCACCGGGCTAGGGCTGCCCCTCTGTCGCAAACTGGCTGAACTGCTGGGCGGGACGGTGAGTGTGACGAGCGCCCCTGGCGCCGGCTCCACCTTTTGCGCCATCCTGCCGTTCCATTATCATGACGAGGGGAACAGTGAAGACACGGAGAGCGAAACGGTTCCACCGCCTGATCCGAACCAACCGGTGGTGCTGGTAGTGGAAGATAGTGAAGAGCTGCTCTTTGTCTATGAACGCTATCTGGCCGATACTGGCTTTGGTTTTCTGCCAGCGCGCACAGTGCGCGCGGCGCGTCACCACCTGGCACGCTTGCGCCCCCACGCCATTCTGCTCGACATTCTGCTGCCCGATGAATCCTCTTGGGCGCTGCTGGCCGAGCTAAAGAACAACCCGGCCACGGCGACCATTCCGGTGCTGGTGGCGACCACCGAGGCGGATCAACAGAAGGGGTGGGCGTTGGGGGCAGACGCCTACGGCGTGAAGCCGATTACGCGCGAGTGGTTGCTAACACAACTGGCGCGAGGGAGACAGGGTGACGGGGTGACAAGGTGACTAAGGTCTAGAGACTAAGGACTAAGGTCTAGAGACTAAGGACTAGGTAGGTATGATGGCAGAACAGCTTTCCGGTGTAATTCTCAACGTCGATGACAATGGTGCGAGCCTATATGCCAAGAGCCGGGTGTTGCGTCATGCCGGTTTTACGGTGGTAGAAGCGCCGAATGGAAGCACGGCGCTACGGCTGGCCGCAGAGAGCCGGCCTGATCTGGTGCTGCTCGATGTTCACTTGCCGGACATGAGCGGCTTTGAGGTCTGTCAGCGCATCAAAGGGGCGCCGAACACGGCCAACTTGCTGGTGTTGCACATCTCGGCCTCCTTTGTGGAGACGCACCACAGGACGCGCGGGCTGGAAGGGGGCGCCGACGGCTATTTGACCGAACCGGTACAGCCGGAAGAGTTGATCGCTACTGTGCGCGCCTTTTTACGGCTGCGCCGCACTGAAGCGGCCCTACGCGAAAGCGAGGAGCGGTTGCGCGTGGCACTGGAAGCCGGCAAGATGGCAACCTGGGATTGGGATATTGTTCACAACCGGGTGACCTGGTCGAAGCAACTGGAACCGATGCTGGGGTTGGCGCACGGCAGCTTCGGCGGCTCCTACCAAGCCTTTCTCGCCCTGGTCCATGCGGAGGATCGTCGGGCGGTTTCAACCGCCGTCGCCCTGGCGATACGCCAGGGGAGCGCCTACCAGACTGAATTTCGTATGATCCATGCCGACGGCGCAAGTCGTTGGGTCGAATCGCGCGGCCAGGTCTACTATGACGGCAATGGGCGCGCCGTGCGCATGGCCGGCATCCATCAGGATATTACCGAGCGGAAAGAGGCGGCGACCGCGCTGGAGGCGCTCAATGCTTCGTTGGCGACGCTCAACACTTCGTTGGAACAGCGGGTGCGCGAACGGACCGCCGAACTGGAACGCAGCAACCGCGAATTAGACCAGTTTGCCTATGTCGCCTCCCATGATCTCAAGGCGCCGCTACGGGGGATTGATCATCTGGCGACCTGGATTACCGAAGATGCCGGTGCGCTCTTGCCGCCGCCGTCGCTGGAACACCTTGCCAAGTTGCGCGGGCGGGTGCAACGCATGGATCGGCTGCTTGATGATCTGTTGGCCTATTCGCGCGTCGGTCGCTTTGATGGTGCATCGGAACCGGTGGACACCGCCGCGCTGATCAAGGATATTGTCGCGCTGCTGGCGCCCCCTGCCGGCTTTACAGTCATCGTTGCCGACGATCTGCCCACCCTGTTGACGCCACGGGCGCCGCTGGAAGTGGTGTTGCGCAACCTGATCGGCAACACTTGCAAACATCATCCGCAACCCGCTGCCGGCGTTGCCCGGATCAGCGCCCAGGAGCAGGGAGACTTTATTGAATTTTGCGTTAGCGACAATGGCCCCGGCATCGACCCGCGCTTTCACGACCGCATCTTTGGCGTCTTTCAAACCCTGCAACCGCGCGATCAGGTCGAAGGCAGCGGCATGGGGCTGGCCTTGGTCAAGAAGAGTGTAGAACATCGCGGCGGCCAGGTGCGCGTCGCATCGACGCCGGGGCAAGGGGCGACCTTTTGGTTCACCTGGCCGAAGGGATGAGGGGACACTACAGCGGATTTAGGATGCAACGGATTTGTGGTTGCCCAAGAAGCGTACATGGACAACGGGCTTGCCCTTGTGCTTAAGCCTTGCCCGTAACGACTAACCCCTCCCTACCCCTCCCCAGTTTGGGGAGGGAACTGTTCCTCCCCTTACCAGGGGGAGGGTAGGAGGGGGTTAGTCGTTGTTACTCTTGCCCTACCCATCCATTGCCATGCAGAACAAAATCCGTTCCCACCTAAATCCGCTGTAGTGTCCCGCGCCTCAACCGCAACACTGATTTGTTACCCGACAGTCCGGTAGTTACAATAAGGCCAATTTGTGCCGTTTCTCGTTGAAAGAGCCATTATGATTACTGAACCCGCAGGCAACCAACCCCGACCGCGCAAAGGGCGCCGGCCAAGCGCCACTCAGCAAGCGCAGTGGCAATTTCAGGCCGATCTGCTTGATCAGTTGAGCGACGCCGTCATTGCCGTTGACCTGGACGAACGCATCACCTATCTCAATCGCGCCGCCGTAGCCCAATATCGGGTCGATCCGGTCGGTGCGATTGGGCAGCCGTTAAGCTATGTCCATCGCTATGAATGGCTGCAACCGGAGGATGAGTTGGCGGCCACCGTGGCGCTGGCGGAACAAGGCCATTGGCGGGGGGAAAATCGTCACTTGCGCCAAGATGGCAGCGCACTCCAGGTGGAATCGTTGGTGACCGTATTGCGCGATGCCGCAGGCAATGCCACCGGGATGCTCGCCACCATCCGCGACATCACCGACCGCAAGCAGGTGGAACGGAATCTACGCGCCAGCGAGTTACGTTATCGGCGCCTGGCCGACACCCTGCCCCAACTCGTCTGGACCGCTGATATTACTGGTGTCACCGACTATTACAACATTCACATTCATGACTTTGATCCTGCGGTCTGGCAAGGAACCACCGGCTTTGATTGGGAAAGTCTGCTCCACCCGGCGGATCGGGCGCCCACCCTGGCGGCCTGGCAACAGGCCGTACAGCAGCGCCGACCCTACAGTTGTGAACATCGTCTGCGGATGGCCGACGGCAGTTGGCGTTGGCATCTAAGTCGCGCCCAGTTAATGCAAGACGCCGACACCGGTTTGCGCTGGTATGGCACGGCCACCGATATTCACGCCAGCAAAGTGGCCGAGGAAGCGTTGCGCGCCAGCCGGGAACGACTGCAACTGGGCGTTCAGGTCGCTGGCCTGGTGATTGCCGAAGTCGATTACACCACTGATCAAATTTATCTGGATGCTGCCGCCGCCACCCTTTATGGGCTGCCGGCGAATGTGGGGGCCGTGCCGCGCACCGCCGTTCATGCCGCTTTCCACCCCGACGATGCACCTGAAATCTTCCGCCGCATGGTCGCCTCCTTTGACCCAGCGGAACCGGGCTGGTTTGCCATGGCACATCGAGTGGTGCATCCTGATGGCGCCATTCGCTGGCTCTCTGTGCGCAAACAAGTTTTTTTTGCCGATGACGCCGACGGCGCCCGCCGCCCCATCCGCGCGCTCTTGGCCGCCTTTGATATTACCGAGCAGAAAGTGGCCGAGGAAGCGTTGCGCGCCAGCGAAGAACGTTACCGCACCCTCTTTGAAACAATGGAGGAAGGCTTCTGCATCTTCGAGATGCTTTATGATGAGGCCGGTGAGCCGGTTGATTACCGTTTTCTGGAGGTGAATCCCGCCTTTGCCCGCTTTACCGGGTTGGAAAATGCCGTGGGCAAAACCGCCTATGAATTGGTGCCCAATCTGGAGCCGCATTGGGTTGCCATCTATGGCGCAGTGGCGCGCACGGGAGAAGCGCACCACTTTACAGAAGGCTCGGCGGCCATGGGCCGCTGGTTTGAAGTTTACGCCTTCCGCTTTGGCGGGCTGGAGAGCCGGCGGGTGGCGCTGCTCTTCAACAACATCACCGAACGCAAACGGACCGAGGACGCCCTGCGCGACAATGAGGCGCGGCTGCAAACCATCCTGCACAACATTCCAGCCTCGATCTATATGCTGACGACTGACCAGCGCTACCTCTATGTCAATCGGCACTATGAGCAGCTTGCGAACATTACTAATGCCGAAATTCAGGGCAAATCGATCTACGACCTCTTTGACCCGGCGACAGCCGCCGCCCTGGCCGCCAACGATCAACGCGCCCTGGCCGCCAAAGCCCCCCTTGTTTTGGAGGAATTTGCCCCGCAGCATGACGCGATTCACACCTATGCGTCGATCAAAGCGCCCCTGCTGGATGCCGCCGGCGAACCCTACGCGTTGCTGGGCATCTCGACTGACATCACCGAACGCAAAGCGACCGAAGAAGCGCTACGCACCAGCGAAGCCCGTTTCCGCACCCTGGCCAACACCGTCCCTTCGATCATCTGGACAGCGGCGCCGGATGGCACGATCACCTATGCCAACGACCAGTGGTTTGAATACTGTGGCCTAACCCCGGAAGAAAACGCCCGCCAATGGCCGCAACTGGTGTTGCATCCCGATGATTTTGCTCGCTGCGTCACCCAATGGTCGGATGCCCTGGCGCGCGGAGAACCCTATACCATTGAAGTGCGCAACCGGCGCTATGACGGCGTCTACCGTTGGTTCCTCACCCGCGCCATGCCCTTGCATGATGCCGAAGGTCGTATCACCGCCTGGTTTGGCGTCACCACTGATATTGATGAGCGCAAACAAGCCGAGCAAGCCTTGCACACCAGCGAAGAGCGGCTGCGCCTGGCAACCGAGGCTGGCGGCGTGGGCATCTTTGACCACGACCTGATCACCAATCAGACTGAAATTTCTCCCATCTATGCACAAATCACCGGTTTACCGCTCGTTGAGACAATGCCGCGCGAACAGTGGTTGGCGCTTGTTCACCCCGAAGATCGCTCGATGGTTGCGGCGATCTGGGAAAACGCCAGGGCGACTGGCGCCTCCTACTACTATGAATGCCGTCTGCTCCGTCCCGATGACGCCCTAGTCTGGATCGAGGTCAACGCCTGGGTGACGACCAATGAGGCCGGCCAGGGCATTCGCATTACGGGCGCCATTCGTGATATTACCGAACGCAAACAGGCGGCGCTCCACCAACAGTTCCTCCTAAATCTCAATAGCACGCTGCGCACCTTGACCGATGCCGCCGCCATCCAACAAACGGTGGTTGAGCGCTTGGGTCAATATCTGGGCGTTGATCGCTGTCGCTTCAACGCCATCGACCTAGCCGCTGATCAGTCCATTCTACTGGCCGCCTGGAGCCGACCAGGGTTGCCGCCCGCGCGCGATGTTGCGCCGCTTTCTGCTCACGCCTCGGCGGCGTACATTGCCAACGCACAGGCAGGGCGCACCCTGGTGATTCAGAACGCTGACCAAGATGAACGGGACGAAACCGCCCAAGCGCAACTGCTGATGCGCGGCTTTGCCGCCACCATTCGCGTTCCCTGTCTGCGCGAGGGGCAATGGGTTGCCTCACTACATCTTTTGCAAACGACGCCTCGCCACTGGCGCGCCGACGAAGTGCAGTTGGTGGAAAGTGTGGTGCATCATTTTTGGCCGCTGGTCGAAAAGGCGCGCGCCGAGACCGAATTGCGTCGCCAGGAAGAGTTCTTGCGCCAGCTTGCCGACAATGTGCCGGGCTTGATCGGCTATCTAGACGCCGAGGAACGCTATCGGTTTGTCAATGCCGCCTTTGAAGCGTGGTTCCAACGACCACGCCACCGCATTATCGGTCATACGGCGGCAGAATTAATTGGGGAAGTAGAGCATCACCGCCTGAACCGCTATCGGCAACAGGCGCTGGCGGGTGAACGGGTAA
This sequence comes from Caldilineaceae bacterium, assembly GCA_026645575.1. Next base: position 105,411 of record JAPKMW010000024.1, on the reverse strand, counting down.
ACTACGAAACGGATTTCGCTTACCCCGACGGCGTCACGCGCACCGTGTGGGGGCGTTACCAACCTGATGTGGCGGCGGATGGGCGTGTGCTGGGCTTTTACCTCTTTCTCATGGATATTACCGCGCGCAAGCAGATGGAGGAAGCGTTGCATGCCAGCGAAGCGCGCTTCCGCGCCGTGCAACAAGCCTCCCCCGACGGCTATATGATCTTTGAAAGTGTGCGCGATAAGCAGGGCGCGATCATTGACTTCCGTTGGCGCTATGTCAACCCAGCCAGTGAGCAGATGGTGGGGCGCACACAAGCCGACCTGTTGGGGAAACGACTCCTGGAAGAGATGCCGGGCAACCGGGCCGAAGGTCTCTTTGACGCCTATGTCCGGGTCGTCGAAACGGGCGAGGTCTACCAACGCGAGTTTCGCTACCAACATGACGGGATCGACCGCTGGTTCCGCAATACAGCGGCCAAAGCGGGTGACGGCTTTGCCGTGGCCTTTAGCGACATCACCGTGCGCAAGCAGGCCGAAATCGCCCTGCAACAGAGCAATGCGATCCTCCAGGGCGTTCTCGAAGGCAGCAACGATGCGATCTTTGTGCGCGATCTAACGGGGCGTTATCTGTTAGTCAACCAGGCCGGCGCCGACCAAGTTGGCTTGGCGCAGCGCGCGATCATCGGACGACGCTACCACGAGATCTTTGATGCGGCGATAGTGGCGGCTATCACGGATGATGATCATCCGGTCTTGGCCGAAGGTCGCGTTGTGACGCTGGAACAGGTGAGTGCGCAGCAGGGGGTGGCGCGCTACTGGCATACCCTGAAGATGCCCCTGCGCAATGCCGCCGGGGAAATTATCGGGCTGATCAGCAGCGCGCGTGACTTGACGGCGCATAAAGCCGCCGAAGAAGCTTTGCGCCTGAGTGAAGCGCGCTACCGCACCATCTTTGAACATGTTGGCGTCTCGCTCTGGGAAGAAGATTTTAGCCAGGTGAAACAGGTCGTTGATGGCTTGGTCGCACAGTGGCGCGCCGTCGGCGTCCCTGATCTGGCGCCGGCCATGCGCAATCATTGCGCCGCCCACCCGGATTTTGTCCAGGCCATGCTCGACCGGGTGCACATTGTGGATGTTAATGAAGAGACCGCCCGCCTCTATGGGCGCCCCAAAGCAGAATTGCTTCGCCCCTTTGCCCAATATTTCGACGCCGCGACATTGGCGCATTTTGTTGAACAGTTGGTCCTGTTGGCAACCGGTGGGCAACGCTACCACTTTGATGGCCCCATTACGACGCCGCAGGGCCAAAGCCGCCACGTCGCCTTTACCGTTGTCTTCCCTGCCGATGCCGACGGCGACTTTACCCGTGTCCTGCTGAGTGGGCTGGATGTCACCCCGCTCAAAGCCGCGGAAGTGGAAAATCGCCGTCTCTTGCTGGAAACCCAAAGCTTGCTGGCGCAGGTGCAGGAGGGGGAACGCTTTCTGCAAAGCATTGCCGACACAAACCCGAATGAGATCTACCTCTTTGATCTGCGCACCAATCGCAACCGCTACGCCAACCGCCAACTGGCCGTCACCTTGGGCTATACCCCCACCGAAGTGCAGGCGCTGGGCGCCCCATTGATTCCCACCCTGTTGCACCCGGACGATCAAGCCTATCTGGCTGATCATCTGGCGCATCTACGGGCGTTGGTCGATGGCGAGCTGGCCGAATGGGAGTATCGGATGCAGCACAAGAGCGGCAAGTGGTGCTGGCTCAACAGTCGGGAGATCGTCTTTGAACGGGATGAGCAGGGCAGGCCATTGGTCATCCTGGGGACGCGGCAAGACATTACGGCGCGCAAGGAGGCCGAGGTCGCCCTCCGGGCCGGTGAAGCGCGCTTCCGTCACCTGGCCGAGGCGATGCCGCAATTGGTCTGGGTGAGTGCGGCCGATGGCGCTACCACCTATATCAATCGTCAGTGGTTGGCCTATAGCGGCATGACCTTGGCCGAGACGCTGGGGGAAGGCATGTGGCCGGCCATTCATCCTGAGGATCAGGCGCACAACCGCGCCCAGTGGCGACACGCGTTAGCCAGCGGCGAAGCCTATGAGGGCGAAGTGCGCTTGCGCCGGCGCGATGGCGTCTACCGTTGGTTCTTGGAGCGGGCCATTCCCGTACACGACGAAGCAGGCGTAATCCAACAGTGGTTTGGCGTGAGCATGGATATTCATGACCGCAAGGCAGCCGAAGAGCGTCAACAATTTCTCAGCGAGCTGGGGATGGATCTGCGTCTCTTGAACGACAGCGAAACCATTCTGGCGCAACTGGTGAGCCGCCTGGGTGAATATTTGCAAGTAGCCGGTTGTCGCGTCAATGAGGTGGATCTACAACGAGAACAGTTCACCCTGCAAAAAGATTGGGTGGCCCCCGATGCATCCTGGCCGGCGATGGCGACGCCGGGGATTTATCCGCTGGCCGAACTGGCCCCGCCCGCCTTATTGGCGGCGCTCCAAGCCGGGCAGACCGTCGTGGTATCCAACACGTTGCAAGACCCGCGAACAGCGCCGGTGGCGGACCACTACACAGATGATCAGGTGCGTTCGCTGATCGGTGTGCCAATTTTCCACCAAGGCGAGTGGCGCGCCACCTTATCGGTCAAAGATCACGGCGAGCGTCACTGGCATCCGGATGAAGTGGCGTTGTTGGAGAATGTGGCCGGTCAGCTCAGTTCATTGCTGGAAAAGGTGCGCGCCGAGGAAGCGCTGCGCGCCAGTGAAGAGATCGCCCGGCGCCAACTGGCCGAGATCGAGGCGATCTATGCCACGGCGCCGGTCGGCCTTTGTCTGGTGGATTGTGATCTACGCTATGTGCGCATCAACGAAACGCTGGCAACGATCAATGGCAGCACCATTGCCGAGCAACTGGGGCGCACCCTGGCCGAGACCCAGCCGGCAGCAGGCTATCGGATCGTTGAGCCGCTCTACCGCCAGGTGATCGCAACGGGCATACCGCTGCTCCATCAGGAAGTGCAGGAAAGCCATGTTGATCCGGCGCAGGCGCGCGATTGGCTCGTCAGCTATTACCCGCTTAAGAATGGCGACGGCGTGGTGATTGGGGTCAATGCGGTCATTGTGGAGATTACAGAGCGTAAGCGCGCCGAACGGCAGTTGCAAGAACTCAACGCCTCGTTAGAAGAGCGGGTGTGGGAACGGACGCAGGCGTTGGCGCAGGCCAACCGGGAGTTGGAACAATTCACCTATGCCGCTGCCCATGACTTGCGTACCCCCTTGCGCGGCATTGCCAACCTGGTGCAGTGGATCAGCGAAGATGCCACGCCGGTGCTGTCGCCGGATTCACAGCGCCACCTGGAAAAGTTGGGCGGACGGGTGAAGCGGCTGGAAAAGATGCTGGAGGATCTGCTGGCCTATTCACGCGTGGGGCGGGTGCGTTATCTGCCGGAAATTGTGAATGGCGAGCAGCTAATACAAAATCTGCTCGATCTGTTGGCGCCGCCGCCCGGTTTTGTCGTTCAACTCACTACGCCGTTACCGACCTTTAGCGCGCTCCGCATCCCCCTGGAGCTACTCTTCCGCAATCTGCTCAGCAATGCCATCCGCCATCATCATGACCCCGCGCATGGAGTGGTGACGATCAGCGTGCGCGAACTGGGGGAGTGGTACGAATTTTGCATTAGCGACAATGGGCCGGGCATTGATCCCCAATATCACGATCGCATCTTTGGCATGTTCCAGACCCTGCGGCCGCGTGACCAGGTGGAGGGCAGCGGCATCGGCCTGGCGCTGGTCAAGAAAATGCTGGAGAGTGTCGGCGGTCGTATCTGGATGGAATCGGCGCTGGGGCAGGGAACGCAGTTTTATTTTACATGGCCGAAGGGGGAAGATAGATGACAGGATGACAAGATGATAAGGCGACAGGGGTTGGGGAACGGGGGGTATAGAGGGTTTGTATCCTTGATCTGTGCCTGGTTGCATTGGTTTTGGCTCACTTTGGGGTAGGCTGAAGGGGTAGGATTATCAAGACAATCCTGTTCAGGCATGGCGCTGCCCCTGAAGCGTCGGTGATGCAAAAGATAAAGGAGCTACACCATGCAATTCAATTCACTGAAAGACCTCTATGTTGATCAGTTGCGCGATCTCTATAGCGCCGAAACCCAGTTGATCAGCGCCTTGCCGAAGATGGCGCAGGCCGCCTCTTCGTCAACGCTCAAGACGGCCTTCCAGCAACATCTGGAAGAGACCCGCGGCCAGAAGCAACGCCTGGAGCAGATCTTCTCCGAAATGGGCAGCCGCCCGGACGGCAAAGTTTGCGAGGCGATGGCCGGCTTGATCGAAGAAGGCGAAGAAGCCATCCAAGCCACCGGCGATCCGCAAGTGAAGGACGCCGCCCTGATCGCCGCGGCTCAACGGGTGGAACATTATGAGATGGCCGGCTACGGTGTCGTCCGCACCTTTGCCAACGAACTGGGCTTTAGCAACGCCAAGAGCCTCTTGCAGAAGAGCTTGGACGAAGAAGGCAACGCCGACAAGAAGCTGACCTCCATTGCCGAGGGCGGTCTCTTCGGTCAGGGTATCAACGAAAAAGCCATGGCGCACTAGGGTTCGCCGTAGTACAGACTTTGGTCTTGCCCCAGCGCCCCGAAAGACGAATTACTACACTGTAATATCAGTAGACCGCAACGCTCTCAAGCCGGTCCGTGACCGGCGCCAGTCACGGACTGGCTGGGAGCGGGTCGTTGCGGTCTACTGAATATAAATGATTTGGTATTCGGATGGACGGGCACGAAGTCGGGCGAATGAGTCTTGCACAGCGAAATTGATCGGTCCCGCCCGACTTCATGCCCCTACAAAATACCCGATTATCGGTAGTCCACAGTCCACAGTCCTAAGTCCGTAGTCCCAAGTCATCGCTGAGGTTATTGCGGTCTACTGATTATTTATTTCGTAACTACCAAGCCGTTCCGCTCTGAGCCAGTCCGTGACTGGCGGCTGAATCGCCAGTCACGGACTGGCTCAGAGCGGGCTGAGTAGTTACTTTATGTCTTTGAATATGCCTAAGTCTTTACTGCCGAGCTACCCAGCGACACAGGATGGCAAGAACAGCCCTGGCCCACCACGGGTCGGGGCTTTTTTGTCAGTCGCATCGTAGAGGTACGATAGTTTGCGCCGTCTGTGAATCAAAGAAAGCCAAAGCCCACGGGTTGAAACCCTTGGCGTTACGTAAGGATTATGCCTGTGCCACTTGAATCACCGCCATCGTTACCCAACAGCCAACCCAACCTGGGCCTGGTCTGTATCACCATTGGCGACCAGGTGCGTTTTCGCACCATCACGCGCAAACGGCTATTGCAATTTGCTGAAGCAGAGCAGCAGGCGATTTTGCGCGATCTCTACCAAGACAATCTGGTGCGCTTGCAAAATGCCCTCGATTTTTGTTTGATCCACAATATCAAGCTCTACCGCTACCCCACTGGCATCTTTCCCTTTGCCGATACGCCTGTGGGCGCCGGGGTGCTGCTTGAATTTCGCGACGAATTGAAAAAGGTCGGCCATCAGGCCACGCTGCGGGACATTCGGCTAGTGGTTCATCCGGAGCAATATGTGGTGCTCAGTTCTGAGTCGCCGGCAGTGGTGGCGAACAGCATCATGATCCTGGAAAGCCAAGCTTGGATCATGGATCTGCTGGACCAGCCGCGCACGCCCTGGGCGCTGATCGAAGTGCATGGCGGTAAACGCGGGCGCAAAGCGGCGCTGGCCGAAGTGATCCAAACCCTGTCGGAGCCGATCCGCTGCCGGCTGGGGCTGGAAAATGACGAATACGCCTACAGCGCCCAGGAGATTCTCGAAGTCTGTCAAGCCACTGGCGTTCCTATGATCTTTGACGCCCACCATCACATCCTGAAAGAAGGGTTGGAGAGCTATGACCACCCCAGCGTTGCGGCCATGGTCGAAGCCGCTCGCACCACCTGGCCTGACCCTACCTGGCAACTTGTCCACCTCTCCAACGGTCGTGAACGCTTTGCCGACCGCAGCCACAGTGATCTCATCACCGAAATGCCCCCGACCTATGCCACCGTCCCCTGGATCGAAGTCGAAGCCAAACATAAGGAAGAGGCGATCAGTCAGATGCGGCGGGAGTGGCGAGCATTGACAAGGTGACAGGGTGACAGGGTGACAAGGTGACAAGGTGACAAGGTGAAGGGGTGACAAGGTGACAGGGTGACAGAGTCGTCTAGTTTCACATCGACTTTGATGAGACTAAGTAAAAGTCTTCACCTTGTCACCCCTTCACCTTGTCATCCTGTCATCCTGTCACTCCCCAAGTTGCCGCTCAATCCAATCCACCACATTCGCTACCGGGCGGTCGGCGATAACGCCGAAGGCATCGGTGGCGGGGGCGCGGGTGGGGCTGAGGGCATGACCCAGATTGGGATAGATGATGATGGTGACGGTTCCAGGCGCGGCGGCGGCGATGGTTTCGGCATTGCGGAAGGAGACCCAGCCATCCTGGCGGCCATGTAGCACTAAGATCGGCATTTCCAGGGGTGCGACCGTGTCGGCGACAGTGGCGCTGGGAGCGACGGCGTTGTACGCTTCGGCTATTTCGGGGATGCGCTCTTCCATAACAGGGAGCAGTTCTTCGTCAATGTCGATCAAGCCGTCCTCATTGGCGTCCAAGCCTTCCTGAAAGGCTGGATTGGTGGGGGAGGCGTCGGGCGCCCAGATGTAGAAGAGGCTGGTGTACCAGACGGGGCCACTGGGAATAGTCGCCAACTCGTCGCGGCTCAGTTGACCGTCGCGGTTTTGGTCGACTTCCTCACGGAAATAGGGCAACGAAACTTCCAATTGTTGATAGTTGAGCGTCTCATCCAAACCGCCGTTGGGGGGCGCTTGCAAGATCAGACCGGCCAACGCCGGGTGGTTGGCAGCCACATTGGCTGCGACAATGGCGCCTTCACTCCAGCCATAGAGAAAGATCTGCTCGTCATTCACTTCGGGCTGGGCCGTGGCCGTTGCCAACACACTGTTGGCGTCGGCAATCAACTGGTTGACGTTGGCCTGCTGCACCTGGGCAAAGTCGTAGTTGCCATAGGCGAGGACGCCGCGTTTGTTAAAGCGCAGGACTGCAATGCCCGCTTCCCCCAGACGGGTTGCCAGGAGGCGAAAGTTGGTGGAAAGCACTGGTTGGCCCGGTGCTGGGGTGTAACTAGCATCCAGATCATAGGGACCGGAGCCGGCAAAGAGAATCACCGTCGGCCAGGGGCCTTCGCCTTCAGTGGGGAAGGTGAGCTGGGCGGTGCTGGTGAAGCTGCCGTCCAGGTTGATCATCAGGTCGCGATAGTTCACCCCTTCCGCCAATTCTCCGCTGCTTTGCGCCGTCCCCGTGACGATGGCAGTTCCGGTTGTCGGCGTTGTTGCGGTGATCGGCGCACCGGCGGTGGGCTGCGGGGTAGCAGCACTGTTATCACTTGCCAGTGTAAAGGCTTCGCTCACGCCATTGACATTAACCACATATTCCCCCGCCGGGAGACCGGCCACATCCAGCGTGATTGTCTCTTCAAAGGGAACAAGCGCTTGGGTGCAAAAAGCGTCGGCGGGGCGGCTGGTCGGCAGGGTGACGGCGAACTCCTCGCCAGTGCGCGTCACTTCGGCTTTGCCAAGCTGGGTGCAGCCGTCGGGCAGGTTCCCCTGCACCACCACCTGAACTTGCGCTGGTTGCGCTTCTTGGGGGCTGACCTGGACGCTATCAACTACAGCCAATCCTGGTGTCATGCCGCTTGGTTGGGTCTGGGCGGCAGCCGTGCCTGTCCCTGGTCGAATGGGGGTGCAGCCGACCAGGGCAAGCCAGAGGATAAATAGGAATGGTAGAAAACGGGTATAATTTGCTAGCTGTTGCTTGTTCATATCGCTCCTGCATGGTCCGATAGACTGCGCCCCGATGGCGTTTGCTTTGGACAAAGGTCAACAATCATCGTAGCAAGCAGCAGCAGCGATGTGGTCTATCTAGGCATAGAGCATGGATAGAGGATGGTCATAAAAATAGTGGCTTAACCGGATCGCATGAGGTCAGAACCACACGCGTAAGCAAGTGGCCCTGTGCTAACGCGTGTGGTTCGGTGTCAACCCCTGAATTCCCGTTGAGCCAAAATAGTAAAAGGTGGGTGTGGAAACCCTTGGCGGCCAAGCTATACCAACGAGCGCCAGGAAGTAACACTTTTTACACGAGTAATGGGTTACTTCCTGTGCTGCTCGTGAGTATAACGAGAAAACACTACGGACAAACAGTTGAACCAGCCGGATACAGCGCCACCGGCACTCTGGTATGGTCAATCAGACCAAAGCCGGCCGCACTGCCTTCATAGGCGCCGACAAGCACCGGCTGCGGTACTACTGCCGTGCGACTGATGACGGTGGAAAAGTCTGCATAGACCCCCAGATTGCCGCCCAACGCTGTGGTCAGCGCCAGTTGCGTGCCATTGCGCTGGTTGAGCGTCACCACGACGTTGGCTTCAAAGGTGTTGGAGTAGCCGTTGACCAGCACAGGGCTGCACACCTGATCGCCCACGGTTGGCTGGTTAAGATCGATCACCCGTTGGCCGGGTAACAGCACCACCGGAATGGTCACCTTGTTGATTTCACTGCCATCCTTGGCGCTGATTTCAAAGACTTCGACCGTGCCGGAGACCGTCTCACTCACCGTAAAGCGCAGGTAACTATCAAAGAAGGCAAAGCCATCGACCGAGCCACCTTGCGTATTGCGTTCAGCCAGCACCTGTCCATTCCTGTCGGTCAGGCGTAGATTGACCACACCTTCAAAGGTTTGCGAAAAACCATTGACCACGATGGGGCTATGGTAAAGCCCAGCAGCGACCGGCGAGAAGACTTCAATCGCCTGTGCCGGATTTGTCCAGACTACGGTTGCTGACGGGCTGGGTGATGGCGTTAGCGCCGGCGTTGGTGATCCGGTTGGCGGCGGTGTTGTCGCTACCAGCGTCGGGGTCGGCGTTGCTGGCTCTTTGCGGATAATGGGCAGATAGTTGGCGGGGGTTGCACAGGTCACGAGCGTCGCATCATCAGCAAAGATCGCCGTGACGCCATCGACGCCATCATTGTACGCGCCAACGAGGACACGCACCATCTGGCCAGCATAGGGAGTCAGATCAAAGGTCAGTTGTTGCCAGGCGCGTGTATTGGTGCGCGTCCACAGAAGACGGGCCAGCACTGTATTTTGTTGATTCGTCAACAGGACGTATTGGCGGTCGCCGGCCAGAGGGGCGGTCGGCGCCGTGGCGTCGGCGATGGTCTGGACGGTGGCATCATCGTCGGCACTGGCGGCGCTGGACAATGGCTCTTCGGTTGAAATGGTGTAGAGCCAGAGTGATAGCGTTGCGGTCTGGACGCCGGTTGGAATTTGCACCGTTTGCGAAGCAGAGGAATAGCTAAAAACATTATTGGCGGTCTCGACAATACCGGCGCGCACGCTGCGATTGCCACTGTGTTGTTGTGCGGTGGTGTACGCCGCCCGATAGGCGGTGACGGGCAGGTTCCAGCCGTCATCGGTTTCAAAGCCGCCGTTGCGGAGCTGCTCGGTGCAGACCGGGCTTTGGGCTGTGGCAACGGCGCTTGGCAGCAGGCTCACCACGAGCAAGGCGATTCCTGCCAGCATACAAGCAACGATGATCAAACGTTTGGGTTGGTTGGACATCTTGTCCTCCTCACTGGAAAACTACAGCGTTGTTGAATGCAGTGAGGGGAGGAAATCGGGGTTAAGGCGTAGGAAGTGGGGAGCCTACTTTCCAGAGCTTTTCAGGGTAATTGCATTCAGCAGCGCTGCTCCTATGAAGGAAGACGTGAAATGGGTGCGTTATGTCGCGCTCAATTTTAGACGAATAGTCCGTAAGTCCGCAGTCCTGAGTCTACAGTCCTGAGTTCGTGTTGCGGTTGAGAATTTAGAATTACGAGCTTGAGGCTGCCAACTCCCCTTTTACACACCTTCGCTGAACGAAGTGTCAGTGGTATACTACAGCTATCAGAATACGACACTCCCAATCCATGAACGATAGTAAGGATAATTATGCTTACCATTACCGCCACCACCCCTAGCTTTCCCCCACCAACCTGGGCGATTTTAGAACGCAAGTTGATCGATCTTATGAACGGCGCCACCGACCCCTTCCTGGCGCGCTATGTCAATGCTGACGGCGAACTCATCTGGCGCGAAGGCGGCACCGGCTCGCGCGATGGCGCCGATGATTTCTACGAAAGCGCCTACAACTGGCCCCTCTTCTACCTCCTCGGCGGCGGCGATCACCTGTTGACCGCAGGTCAGCGGCTCTGGGATGGCATCACCCGCCAACTGACGCAAGCCGGCATGGTGAAGAACGAGTACGAACTGGGCTACGACCAATTTCACCAGGGCGAAAGCTATATCTACTTCTACTTTCTCTGCCTGGCCGACCCGACTAACCCGGTCAACCAGGAACGGGCGCGGCGCTTTGCCGGTCTCTACCTCAATGAAGACCCGACTGCTCCTAACTATGATCCCGTCCACAAGATCATCCGGGCGGCGCACAACGGCAGTGGCGGCCCGCGGTGGGGTTTTAGTGATCAAGCCGAGCCAAGCTATGGCTGGGGCGCCAGTATGCGCATCTATGGCCTGCCTTTCCACGACATTCCTGGCGTCAATCACTATGATGATCTGCAAGACCCAGTTAAAGCGCGCCGGATGGGCCAGGCCATGCACGAACGGATGGGCCAAGGTGATGTGGCCGGCAACCTGATTGTCACCAGCCTGGTCGCCAATGCCTATCTCATGACCGGTGACGCCAAATATCGCGACTGGCTGGTCGAGTATGTGGACGCCTGGATTGAACGCGCCAAACAGAATGGGGGCCTGTTGCCCGATAACGTGGGGCTTTCCGGCCAAGTGGGCGAACTGATGAACGGCAAGTGGTATGGTGGCCTCTACGGCTGGACCTGGCCGCATGGCTATTATAACATCGGTATGGCGGCGACCGTCGCCGGCATCAATGCCTATCTACTGACCGGCAACGCAGCTTACCTTGAGCTGCCACGCAGCCAGTTTGATGCCATTTGGGCTTTGGGCGAAGTGCGTGATGTCCGGGAATTGGAGATGAGTCTGGGCCATCACTGGCTGGGTGCGTTCACTGCACAAACCGATGACTACCACATGTTTGTCGCTCCTTACCGCTATGGCGATCATGGCTGGTTCGACTATCAACCGCTCTCGCCGGTCTACCCAACCGCGCTCTGGAATATCACCATGAGCGATGGCGACTGGCAGCGCATTGAAAATTTACGCGCTGTTGAAAAGTACGACTGGCGCACCGTGGTGCCCTATCGCAACAAAGAAGACGCCGGTCATGAACAGCCCTGGCTGCGCTACCTGGCGGGCGATAACCCAACCTACCCTGAAGAAATGCTGCGCGCCACCTATGCGATGGTCATGCACCGGCTGGCGCTCATTGCCCATGATCAGGCGGATCTAAGCCAGGTCAATATTCATCATTGGCAGGAACATAACCCGGTGATTTGTGAAGCGCTGGTGCAACTCACCCTGGGCGCGCCGCAGATTATCTACAATGGCGGTTTGCTCCACTCCCGCGTCCGTTATTTCGACGCTGACCGGCAACGACCGGGGTTGCCCGCGGATGTAGCCGCATTAGTCGAGACTTTGACCGATCAACGCACGGTGATCAAACTCGTCAATCTCAGTCCCGCTGCCGAACGCAAGGTGATTATCCAGGCCGGCGGCTTTGGCGAACATCGCTTTACCGCTGTCACCTATGACCGGTGTACCAGTGACTATCCTGGTTCGCACAAAAACTATGCCCCGGCGCCAATCACCGTGCAAACTGAGCAATTGTCAGCCACTGATCCGGCGGGGGACCGGTATCTCCAGGTTATTTTGCCGCCTGGCGCACAGATTACATTAGACTTAGCGACGGCGCGCTATGTCAACCCGCCGAGCTACAACTGGCCGTGGTAGGCGGGCGATCATCGATTCCACGTAATTTCTTCGGCGCATCTGGTCATCCGGGAACGGTGCAGTAAATTGCTACCGTTCCCCTTCTTACATGGATGTAAGTTTTGTCGGAAGATGACTCGTGTACGCAAAGGAAGAATACGTGTGAAAAATTACTTGACGCAAACACTCTTGCTCTGTACGGCTACCCTTTCGTTCTATATTTTGCTCCAAATTACCAATTTGGCGCTACGCCAGCCCAGCACCGAACTGATTGCGTTATCTGTTCTGGCGACAATTGAAGCGCGTCCCACAGCAAAACCAATGATTGTGGAAGTCCCTGTCACTGTGGAAGTGACGCGTATCGTGCCGGTGTTGGCCCAAGCAACATTGCCGCCAGCAACCGTGCCCATGCTGCCACCAGCCGACTTATCGATTCAACCAACCCAGACGCCGGTGCCGCCTTTGCCAATTACGCCAACAGGCCAGAGTGTCGCCGCTAATAGTATACCGTCGGCTGAAGTCGACTTGCCATCTACGCCAGTGTCTCAGCGCGATGAAATTGCCAGAGCCGCCAATGTACAAGCCGCCGCTACCATTAGCTGCCCAACCACCTCTACCCAGTCCTATACGTTGATTCCGATGGAGGCCGCCGATACGAACCATCCTGACAGCCAACATGGCGACCTCAATCTGTCGTTGCGCAGCTATCAACCCAGCAATGCACTCAAGGAACTGATCACCTATAGCGGCGATGTCGATCGCGACGCCCCCCAAATAACTGGGCTGTTTGCTGATCAACGCCGACCAACAATCAGCAGCGTCCACCAGGTGCGCGATTGGCGTTGGGACTGCGCCGAACATGGCTGCCCCGGCGACTGGCTCACCAACTATGATGTGACGCTGATGGGCGTCGCCACTACACCGGGGGAATCGGTACTCTTTCCCAAACGCGAGGCCGAAATCTATGCCGGCGGTTATATTGCGGTCGTCCTGTATGCCGAAGAGACCCGCTTAACGATCGGCTACACCCGCGACGGCTCTGTCGCGAATGGTTATGCAACGCAACTGGAAAATTTCTGCGTTGATCCGAATCTGCTGGCCCAATATCGCGAAGGCAATGCTGGTGGGCGCAATCAATTGCCCGGCTTACACCTTGGCGATCCCGTTGGTGTCGCCTCACATGGCGAATTACTGATTGCCATTCGCGATCGCGGTATGTTCATGGATCCCCGCTCCGAGCAAGATTGGTGGCATTAGGAAGGTAGACTGGTAGACAGGGAGATAAGTAGATAGGTAGGTACACCCTATTCCCCAGTCTCCCAGTGTCCAGTCTCCCAGGTCCCAGTCTCCCTGTGTACCTGTCTCCCTGTCTCCCTGTGTACCTGTGTACCTGTCTCCCTGTCTCCCTTTACACGTTTTTAATGCTATCCCTCATTTCGATAGGATTCTGTTGACTTTTTGCCCTTGCATAATTGGCTTTGCTTCAAGTATAGTAGAGTTACAGAAAGGATTAGCGTAACGATTCTGGTCAGGTAATGGGGAAAGTTACAACTTCGCAAAGCGTTGGGGCAAGAAGGAGCAGCCATGACAGCCTTACTGGCAGAGCGGTTGGAAAGCGCACGGCGCAGTCGATTTATTAAGCGGACGACAGAGTGTGATCTCTTTCAAAGTGCCTTACAGGCCGACCAACTCCCCTTTCACCTGCTCTACATTCTTGGCCCCGGTGGTGTGGGCAAAACAACACTGCTCCATGAATTTGTTCACCTGGCCGAGACGGCGCAGATTGACCATGTTTACCTCGATGGACGTAACCTGGAAGCGTCACCTGAATTTTTCTTGATCAACCTTCAGCAAGGGATGGGCCTGACACCCCCGTTGACACCGTTGCAGGCGCTTGCCGACCGCAACGAACGCTTTGTCCTTTTGATTGATACCTACGAATTGTTAGGCAGCTTGGATCGTTGGCTGCGCGAAAGCTTTCTACCCGCTTTGCCCGGCAATGTCCTGGTGGTGATCGCCAGCCGCAACCCACCGACGGTGGAATGGCGCGCTGATCCCGGCTGGCGCCAGTTGCTGCGCGTCCTGCCGGTGCGCAATCTGACGACGAACGAGAGTCGCCTTTTTCTGGAACAACGCCGCATCCCCGTCGATCAACAAGCGACCATCCTCGCGTTTACACGGGGCCACCCCCTGGCCCTGGCGCTCATTGCCGACGCCTTTGACCAGCATCCGGCCATGATCTTTCAACCATCTGAGGCGCCGGATATCATTGCCCCATTGTTGGAGCGCTTTATTCAGGGAACGCCGACGCCGACCCATCGCGCCGCCCTGGAAGCGTGTGCGCTGGTGCGTTTAACCACCGAGCCACTCCTGGCCGCGCTACTCGATCTGCCCGATGCCCATGCGCTCTTTATCTGGCTGCGCGAACTCTCCTTTATTGAATCCGAATGGCGCGGCCTCTTCCCCCACGATCTGGCGCGCGAAGCGATCAGCGCCGATCTACGCTGGCGCAACCCGACACGCCACGGCCAACTGCAACAGCGGGCGCGCGCCTATTACATGGCCCAACTGACGCAGAAAGATCTGCTCATTCAACAGCAAGCGCTTGCCGACTATCTCTATCTGGACCGTGATAACCCGCTCGTGCGCGCCCACTTTGCCTGGCAGGAGAGTGGCGCCATTTTTGTGGACAATCTACGCGCCAGCGATCATGGTCCGGTACTGGCCATGATCGAACAATACGAAGGCCCCGTTGCAGCGCACCTGGCGGCCAACTGGCTCACTCGTCAACCGGCGGGAGCCAGGGTTCTACGTGATGCCTTGGGGGCGCCGCAAGGCTTTCTCTTATTGGTGGCGTTGGAACAGGAAAGCCAGGAAAGTCTTGCGGTTGACCCGGCGATCCAAAGCGTTTGGCGCTACCTGGAACAGCGCGTTCCCTTGCGCACAGGTGAACGCGCAACCATTGCCCGCTTCTGGTTAACCCGCGACGGCTATCAGGGTGTTTCCCCGATCCAAAGTCGCATCTTTCTGACGCTGGTGCAACATGCACTGACCACACCCGGATTAGCTTATACGTTTATCACCTGTGCCGACCCGGCCTTCTGGACTGATGTTTTCAGCTATATCAACTTCGCACGGCTTACTGAGGCGGATTTTCAAGTGGATGGACGCGCCTACGGTGTCTTTGGCCATGACTGGCGGGTGCTGCCGGCAATGAGTTGGCTGCAAATGGTGGGGGAACCGGTCGCAACCAATAGCGCGGCGGGTACTGTTGCCCTTCAGCCGGCAACGACGTACACGGTTTTGAATGATGAGGAGTTCGCAGCGGCGGTACGCGAAGCCTTGCGCACCTTTAGCGAACCAGCGGCATTGAGCCGTAATCTGTTGCTTGGCACCCAGTTGGTCGTCAACGCAGCCGGCGCCAACAGTAGCACCACCCAGCGCGTTGCTGCGCTCAAAGCGTTGATTCAAAAAGCCGCCACTGAATTGCAAGCGTCGCCGCGCGATCTCAAACGCTATCGGGCCCTGCATCATACCTACTTCCAGCCCGCCGCCACCCAGGAACAGGCCGCCGAGTTGCTCGATGTCCCCTTTAGCACCTACCGCCGTCATCTGGGGTCAGCCATTGCTTATCTTGTGGAATGGCTGCAACAGCAGGAACGGGCAACATGATGGCGGTGGTTGAAGCAACCCGTCCCCCATTGTTGGGCAATCGGTATTATCTCTATGAACGGCTGGGCGCCGGCGGCATGGGTGTGGTCTACCGCGCCCAGGATCGGCTGACCGGCGAGACTGTTGCCCTGAAGCGGGTGGCCGGACAGAGCTTGCCGGCCGCTGACAATCCTGAATTGCGGCTGGCGCTGGCCCATGAATTTCAGGCGCTGGCCGGTTTACGCCATCCCCATATTATCGGGGTACGCGACTATGGTTTTGCGGCTAACGGCCACCCCTACTTTACAATGGATCTGCTCTACAACCCGCGCCCGATCGTCGCCGCTGGTCAACTCCTACCCACGGAAACCAGAGTGCAGTTGCTGTTGCCGGTTCTTCATGCCCTGGCCTACCTCCATCGGCGCGGTATTGTTCATCGCGATGTAAAGCCAGGCAATATTTTGGTCAGCGGCCAGATGGTAAAGGTGCTGGACTTTGGATTGGCGACCCTAGCCGGCCAACTGGCGCCGCCTTCCGGCACCCTCCGTTACATGGCGCCGGAGGTGTTGCGCGGCGGACAGGCGACGCCAGCAGCGGATCTCTATGCCGTAGGCGTCATTGCCTATGAACTTTTTGCCGGCTGGCATCCCTTTGCGCCCACTGGGCAGTCAATCTCGACAGAACAGT
Organism: Caldilineaceae bacterium; assembly: GCA_026645575.1. The sequence continues at coordinate 89,097 of JAPKMW010000024.1, read as the reverse complement.
TGCTCACCCTGGAACCAACGTGGGACTACCTTGATTTGGAACCGGTCTTGTTGGCTGTGTTACAACGACTGTTGGCAAAAGAGCCAACAGCGCGTTACCCTGATGCCGCTGCGGTGATTGCCGCCCTGAGCGAAGCGACCAGCCAACGCCTCCCCGTAGAAACCGTGGCGACGCGTGAGAGCTTTCTACAAGCCGCGCCCTTTATTGGCCGCGACGATGAATTGAGCCAGTTGATCACGGCGTTAGCGCAAGCGACAACCGGACAGGGCGGCGCCTGGCTGATCGGCGGTGAAAGCGGAGTAGGGAAATCGCGCCTGCTGCACCAGTTGCGCACACAGGCACTGGTGCAGGGGGTGTTGGTGGTGCGCAGTCAGGCCGACAGCGCCGGCGGCGCACTCTACCAGCTCTGGCCGGAGGTCGTGCGTTGGTTGCTTCTGTTAACCGAGCCGACCGACCTGGAAGCTGCCATTCTCAAACCATTGCTGCCGGCCATTACGGAATTTTTGGACCGACCCGTGGTTGATGCGCCAGTGCTGGATGCGAAGCTGGCGCAGAGTCGTCTCTTCAGTACAGTCGCCGGCTTGTTGCAACGGGCAGCAGCCCAGCAACCGCTTCTGCTTTTGTTGGAGGATCTACACTGGGCAGATGAGAACAGCCTGGCCTTGCTCCAATGGTTGACCCGGTTGGTGCAGCCGCCGGAGCAGACCGCTTTGCTCATTGTCGCCACCTATCGTCGGGGGGAGGCGCCCAAGCTGCCCGAACAGTTGCCGACCATGCAGGCGCTCCCCCTACGCCGGCTACAACCCGCACAGATTGAGGCGTTGAGCGTCGCCATGCTGGGCGAGCATGGTCGTCGCGCCCAGTTGGTCCAATTTTTGCAGCAGGAGACCGAGGGTAACACCTTCTTTGTGGTGGAGGTGTTGCGCGCCCTGGCGGAAGAGGCCGGTCAACTGGATCGGGTGGCGGCCATGACGCTGCCCAAACAGATCTTCCCTGGCGGCGTGCAGCAGGTAGTGCAGCGCCGTCTGCAACGGGCGCCCGCCGCCTATCAACCACTCTTACAATGGGCGGCAGTGGCTGGGCGGCAGCTTGACCTTGCGGTCTTGCGCACCGTGGATGCCACAACGGATCTGGATGCCTGGCTGGATGTTTGCGCCAACGCCATGATCTTGGAATTGCAAGAAGGGCGCTGGCAATTCAGCCATGACAAATTGCGGGAAGGAGTGCTACAAACCGTAGCGGCAGAGAGGCGCCGCTACTACCACCACCAGCTTGGCCTAGCAATTGCGCAGGTTCATGCAGATCAACTGGCGCCCCATTATGCCAGTCTGGCCTACCATTTTGGGCAGGCTGACGACAGTGAGCAAGAACGCACCTACTTGCGGCTGGCCGGTGACGCCGCCCAGGCGGCTTATGCCAATAGCGCCGCTATCACCGCTTATGAACGGCTGCTGACCCTACTCGACGATGCGCGCGCGCTGGCCGATGTACTATTGCATTTGGGCGATGTACTCCACTTTGTCGGGCGCTGGGAAGAGGCCGAGCAGTCTTACCGGCGGATCCTAACCTTATTTGAGCAACAAGCGCTAACCACGCAAAACGAAAACCATCCCTTGCTGGCGCGCGCCTATCAGGCCATGGGCGTTCTTCGGCGCGGGCGCGGTGATTTTCCCGGCGCTCATACATGGTTGCGGTTGGCGCAGGAACACTTTAGCGCCTTGCATGATCTATCCCGGTTGGGTGAAGTGTTATCCGAAATCGGCAATGTCTACTACCTGCAAGGCGCGCAAAAAGAGGGGTGGCATTATCTGGAAGAAGGGTTGACAGCCGTGCGCCAGGCCGGCAATCGCGTGGCCGAAGCGGCCGCGCTCCATCGTATGGGGAGCGTTCACTATTCCAGCGGCAATTATGCGGCAGCGCGCACCTATGCTACCCAAGCGCTGGCCTTGTATGAAGCGCTTGACAATAAGGTCGGGATGGCGAACGCCCATAATAATCTGGCAAATATTGAACGCAGCGTGGGCGACTATGCCACCGCCCAAGCGCGCCGCCAGACAACCCTAACGCTTCGTCGGGAAATTGGCGACAAATGGGGCATTGCCGCCTCCTTTAATAACCTGGCCGTGATCCCCTATCTACAAGGCGACTATGCCACCGCCCAAACCTACTGGCAACAGAGCCTGACCTTGCGTAATGAACTAGGTGACCGTTGGGGGGCCGGTCAAACGCTGGATAATCTGGGGCTGGTCGCTTTTTCGCAGGGGGATTACGTTACCGCCCGCCAACTGCACAAACAGAGCCTTGATCTCCGCCGCATTGTCGGCGACCGCTGGGGATTGGCCACAAGTCTGAGCAACCTTGCCCATGCTGAACTCTATGCCGGCGCCGTTGCCGAAGCGCAGCGCCATTATCAGGAGAGTATGGCGCTCTCGCTGGCATTGGATGACAAACGGGGCTTGGTTTCGTGCGCTATTGGTCTGGCTGGCGTGATTGTTGCGGCAACGCCAGCAGACCACACCGCCTTCGATCATGCCGTTACCCTGCTATCCATTGCTCGCCGTGTGACCGAGCAGATCGGCGCGGCATTGGAACGGGATGAAGAGGCATTGTATGACCGCACCGTCGCCGCCTTACAACAACGACTGGCGCCGATGCGTTATGCGGCAACTTGGGCGGAAGGGCAAAGCATGGCCGAGGCAGTGATGCACCTATGGCTATCAAACTATCATCAACCACCTTAGGCTGGTCACACGCCGACTTGCTGGATCATTGCCCATCTTTCTTATGCGAATTGCACCTTACTATGCTATAGTTTTACCAAACTTTGCCCGCCTCGCAACCCAGAAAGATGGAAAAGATGAATCCGCCTGCCTACGTATCCCTGATTGACCGCTATATTGATCAAGGCGGCTTTGCCGGCGCCGCTTTGATCGCCGCCCAACATGGTAAGATTGTGATTGAGCATTATGCCGGCTATGCCGCTCCAAGCTTGTCTGCTTCGGCAACCACTCTCTGGCCCTTGGCCTCGATTTCTAAAGTTTATACGGCGGCGATGATCATGCGTTTGGTGGAGCAGGGGGAGTTGACCCTCAACCGGCCGGCCCACCATCTACTGCCGGCGTTCACCGGCGCGGGACGGGAGAAAATCCGCTTACGCCACCTGCTCACCCACACCGCCGGCATGATCTACGAGTCGCCGGTGATGGAGGAGCGGCTGGCTGCCCAAACGCCGCGTGCTGCACTTGTAGAAGAGATGATCCAGGCGCCGCTCGTTTTCCAGCCAGGGACAGCCTTTGATTACGCCGATTATCATTACCTGCTGGCGGGCTGTATGGCCGAGGCGGTTACGAGCATGGATTTTGCTGATCTGGTCGATGAATGGGTCCTACAGCCAATGGGCTTACACGACACTTATCTGCGCCCTCCCGCATCGGTCAGTCACCGGTTGGCGAAGGTGCGTGGCGTCATGGCCGAAGGAACCGCCGGGGCGATGTACAATTCGCCCTATGCTCTGGCGCTGGCCCATCCCGCCTTTGGCGCCGTGGCAACCGCCCGTGATCTGCTGCACTTTGCATTACACTTTGCACCGACCGGCCCGCGGCTCCATAGCCCCGCCGCCCTTCGCACCATGACCACCGACCAAACGGGCGGCGTTGGCCCCTTTGGCGATCAGATGGGGTTGCCGGCCCATGCCCGTGTGCCGTGGGGCATTGGTTTTGCCCTCAAAAGCGCCTGGACGCCCAATGGCTTTGCCGATCTCGCTTCCCTGCGCACCTATGGGCATGGCGGCGCCAGCGGTTGCCAGTTGGTCATCGACCCGGAGGCCGACGCAGTGATTGCGCTGATCACCAATACCCATGCGCGAACGGGACGCGAACAATGGTATATGCGGTTGCAGTCGATCTTGAATAGCGTCTTTGCTGTGTTGAATTAGGGGTAGGGACGCAGATTTAGGAAGCGCGGATTGCCCCTTCCCTTCTAGTAATCTGCGTTTCCTAAATCCGCGCCCCTATCCCTTGCCACCGTCATGAGCAAATCATCCTTGATGAAAGAAGCAATTATATGAATCAAATAGCCGACTTGCTGCCCATACCGTATTGGCTTGATACCGAGCGCCGGGAACGCGTGTTGACAGCCTGTGCGCTGCTGGAACCCATCTTTCGCCGCCATCTGGACGAGCGCCACATTCCTGGCGTGGCCTATGGCGTGGTGGTTGAGGGTGAATTGATTTTTACCCACAGCTTTGGCGTGCGCAACGTTGCGACCGGCGCGCCGGTGGATGCTGATACCGTCTTTCGCATTGCTTCCATGACCAAGAGCTTTGCTGCGCTGGCGATCTTGCAATTGCGCGATGCGGGGCAATTGCGGTTGGATGAACCGGTTGCGACCTATGTGCCGGAACTGGCCGCGTTCACCTATCCCACCAGCGACTCCCCCATCATTACCGTGCGCCATCTCCTGACTATGGCTGCCGGTTGGCCGCAGGATGATCCGTGGGGCGATCGACAGCTCTACCGCACCGATGCCGCCATGAGCGACTTTTACCGCGCTGGCATTTCTTGGTCGAATCCGCCGGGCGTCACTTATGAGTATTCTAATTATGCCTACATGGTGCTGGGGCGAATTATCACAAATGTGGCGGGGATGCCGGCGATTCAATACATCAATCAACAGATCCTCAAGCCGCTGGGCATGACGGCCACGGTTTGGAATGCCGCTGATGTTCCCGCTGCACATCTGGCGTTGGGCTACCGCTGGGAGGATGAAGTGTGGAAAGAAGAGCCGCTACTGCCCTCCGGCGGTGATGTGGCGGCCTTCGCCGGTCTCTTCACCTCCGTGCGCGATCTGGCGCGCTGGGTGGCGCTCTTTCAATCGGCGTGGCCGCCCCGGAATGAGCCGGAAACTGGGCCATTGCATCGTAGTTCGCTGCGGGAGATGCAGCAGGCGTGGAGTTTCTATGAACCGGTGGTGACAGTACCGAGGCTTGGCGCATCACCGGAGATCATAACCGGCGGCTATGGCTTTGGTTTATCAATACGGCATAATGGGCAGTGGCCTAGTGTGGGGCATGGCGGCGGCTTGCCCGGTTTTGGTTCGCACATGCGTTGGGCGCCGGACTACGGCATTGGCATTGTGGCACTGGGGAATCTCACCTATGCGGGCGTTAGCGAGGCTTGTGTCAAGGGGCTAGAATTGCTGATCGCCCAAAGCGGGGTGCAGCCCTACCAGCGACCGGTGGCGCCGGCATTGGCTACCGCGCGCGATGGGGTCTTGCGTTTGCTAGCGGAGTGGGATAGCACCCTAGCCGACACTCTCTTTGCCGACAATTTCTTCCTGGATCGCGATTTTGCCCACTGGCGCAGCGAGATCGCCCAGTTGGATGAACGCCACGGGCGCTTAACTCCCGATGGCCCCTTTGTGGTGGAAAACTGGCTACGTGGCGAATGGCGTATGACGGGTGAACGGGGCTGGTGTTGCTTTCGCCTCACCATGTCACCGACGGTGCCACCGCGCATTCAAGAATTGGAAATTGAATCGACGCTGCCGCCGTCTGTCGCCTTGCAGAAGGTTGCCGAAGCGGTGGTTGCCTTGGTCGCGCGGCCAACCCGCAATGGATTACAGGCACTCTGTATGGCGAATATTGATTTGTCCATGTTTTGGGATCAGGTGCGGCTAGCCAATATTTTGTGTGGAAGTTGTACGTTGGGCGAAGTCACCGGCGGCGACGGCGCGACCAGGGCCAATTTTACCCTCCTCGGCAGCAAAAGCAATGGAAAGATGCAGATCAAGGTCAGTGAACAGGGCAAGGTGACAGATCTCAGCTTCCGCCCCGGATAGGGTTATTCAAGCGTTGTTCGATAAAAGCGTAATAAAGACTTTAGTCTTCCAACCGCCCCAAAGACGAAAGTTTTTACTCCCGATTATCCTACGGGAAGCGGCGGCGCGCTTGCTCTAATTCAATGGCTTTGGCGGTAAAGCGATAGAGTTTGGCTGGGCGGTGGTCGCCTTCGCGAATGTTGCCCGTCTCTTCCAACACATCGGTGGCGAGGATCTTGCGACGGAAGTTGCGCTTATCCAACGGTTCGTTGAGAACCGTTTCGTAGACCTTCTGCAACTCCGAGAGGGTGAACTCCTTGGGCAGGAGAAGAAAACCCAGGGCGGTCCACTCCAGCTTCCAGCGTAATCGTTGCAAGGCATATTGTAAAATGCGGTCATGGTCAAAGGCCAGGGGAGGCAAGCTGTACATGCTCCACCAACGGGCATGAGTGGCGTCGGACGCTCCCAAGATTTGCAGGCGCGCCACCTGATCATTGCTGAGCAGGGCAAAGTAGGCCACCGTAATGACGCGTGTGCGTGGGTCGCGACCGGGTTCGCCAAAGGTGTAAAGTTGCTCCAAATAGACCTCGGTGACATTGGTCTCTTCGGCCAGTTCGCGCAGTGCGGCATCTTCCAGATCCTCGTCGATCTCGACAAAGCCGCCCGGTAGCGCCCAGGTGGCGGCAAAGGGATCATGCTTGCGCTCGATCAACAACACCTTGAGATCATTCTCGGCAAAGGTAAACAGAATAATATCCACCGTCACTGCCGGACGGGGATATTCATAACAGTAGGGGCCGCTGGTTGGGCTGGACGATGATTGGGTCACAACGGGTTCCTTTGAGCGATTGGGAGGTAAGGAGATAAAGAGATTGAGAGATTGAGAGATTAAGTGCTTACTGACTCAATCTCTCAATCTCTTTATCTCTCAATCTCTTCACCTCAAAAGTGCAAGCGATTCTATCGCCAATCCTTATCACACACGGTCTAATTTACGGGCAATGGTCTCCTGCACTGCTTGGGCATCGGCGGGAAGGTAGACCGGCGGGTTGGCAAAGCGGCTTTCGACTTCGTTGAGCTTGTCTTCGTGGTAGCCGACTTTGAAGCTGGTGAACTTTAAGCCGTGCGCCGTGCTGATGACGATGACACGGTCGCTGGACTTGATCTCGCCCCGTTCCACCAGCTTGAAAAGGGCGGCCAGCGCGACGCCGGTGTGCGGACAGGTGTACATGCCGGTGAGATCGGCCATGGCCGCTGCGTTGGCCAATTCATCTTCGCTGGCTTGCTCGACAATGCCATTGCTCATTTGGATCGCCTGGACGGCCTTTTCATAGCTGACCGGATCGCCAATTTGGATAGCCGAGGCCAGCGTCGAGTTGGCTTGCATAACCGATTTTTCGGCAAAACCATTCAAATAACTCTGATAGAATGGACTGGCCTTGGCCGCCTGCGCCGCCACCAGCCGGGGCATCTTGTTGATAATGCCCAGATCCAGCAACAGCTTTAATCCCTTGTAGAGTGCGCTGATGTTGCCCAGGTTGCCGACCGGGATCACGATCCAGTCGGGCGCTTCCCAGTCAAATTGGCGGACAATCTCAATGGCAACCGTCTTCTGCCCTTCGACGCGAATGCTGTTCATCGAGTTTGCTAGATAGATGCTCTGGTCTTGCGTCACTTCTTTGACAATGCGCATACAGCCGTCAAAGTCGGTGTCGAGCGCCAACACATGGGCGCCATTGGCCACCGGCTGGATCAGTTGCGCTGTGCTGACTTTGCCCTTGGGCAGGAAAATAATGGCCGGAATACCAGCAGCGGCGGCGTAGGAAGCCAGGGCCGCGCTGGTGTCGCCCGTGCTGGCGCAAGCGACGGCGCGGACAGGGCTGCCGTCGGTCATCATCTGCTTGACCACACTAACCAGGACGGTCATACCCAGGTCTTTGAAGCTGCCGGTGTGGCTGTTGCCACAGAGCTTGATCCAGAGATCCGGGACGCCGATCTGTTTGCCTAGCCGTTCGGCCCAGAAGAGGTTGGTGTTGCCTTCATACATGCTGACGACATTTTCATCGCGCAGATCGGGCATCACCCATTCGCGCATGCCCCAGACGCCGCTGCCATAGGGCCAGCGGGTGGCGCCGACGCGGCGGTCGATCACACTTTTCCACCCCTCAGCGCTTTGCTGTTGCAAGGGCGCGAGTTCATGGTGGACTTCCAGTAAGCCGCCGCAGGTTGGACAGTTGTAAATGACGTCATAGACTGCGTATTCGCCAGGGCAGCCGCGAAAACAGCGAAAATAAGCGCGATAGGGTTGCGCAGTGGGCGATAGTTGGGTTGATTCCAGGTGCATAAGTTCTTCCGTTTAGCAAGGTCGTCGGCTTTTCTCCGGCGCTACGCACAGGGTACGTGTTCCGTATTGCGAAAGCCTGATGATTTACAGAAATCGTAACTACCAAGCCGTCCCGCTCAGCGCCAGTCCATGACCGGCGGTCGGGTCGCCGGTCGCCGAGAACCCCCGCGGGGTGCGGCTAGGAGCGGAGTAGTTACCAAAACAGATCATTGCCTTTATTATACCCGATTCATCAAAAAGAATAGTATAGTTAGCATTGAAAGCAGCAAAATCCTTATGTCGATAAGGTAAGCGTGTTATCTCGCCGACGATTGGGGTATTTCCCTTTAATTGACAACAGGTGCAGGAACTATTATACTAATAGTATGCGATATTGTAAGCTAAATGGATGCTCATTAACGGATGCTCATTAACGGATGCCCATTGTTGTGACTATGGTAATAGGTAGCCTTCTCAACATTCGCTAACCCGCCAATCACTGTCCACAAGCAGTGGTCTTGCGCTTCTACACAAAATTGTACGGAGATGCGCTTATGCTAACAACTCATACCCCACCCATTTTATCCAGCGATGCCCAAACACATTTTGAGCAATTGATGGGGAGCATTGATGGGATTTTTTGGGAAGCGGACGCCCAAACGTTGCAACTCACCTACGTCAGTGAACAAGCCACACACATGCTTGGGTATCCGGTGGCGGAATGGCTGAAACCAGATTTTTGGCTTACCCACATTCATGAAGATGACCGCGCTCAGGCTTTGACATGCTGCCGACAAGTCGTTACCACTGGTGGCACTAGTCATGTTGAATACCGAATGCGGAAGAGCGACGGCCAGTGGCTCTGGTTGCGTAACACAGCCAGCGCCATAACCGAAGCGGGGCTGCCGATCAAATTGTGCGGGATCACGATCAATATTACAGAACGGAAGTTGGCCGCGGAAGCAGCGCAGACCCATCTCTGGTTTCTGGAAAGCCTGGACAAGGTGAACCGCGCGATCCAGGGCGCGAATGATCTCGAACAGATGATGCGCGATGTGCTTGACACCGTGCTTGCCGTCTTTGCCTGCGATCGTGCCTGGCTGCTTTATCCTTGTGATCCGGAAACACCCACCTGGTGTGTGCCAATGGAGCGCACGAACCCGCTCTACCCTGGGGCCTTTACGACCGGCGCCGCGCTGCCCATGGAACCACACCTGGCCCAGGCGTTCCAAATTGTCCGCGCAGCGCCAGGGCCTGTCACCTTTGGGCCCGGCGCGACCTACCCGCTTTTGGCGCCGGTCGCGACCCAGTACCAAATCCAATCCCTGATTGCGCTAGCTATCCATCCCAAAATTGATCAGCCCTACATGTTTGGTCTCCACCAATGCGCATATCCGCGCCAGTGGACACCCCAAGAAGAGCGGCTGTTCCAAGAAATCGGTCGCCGCCTGGCCGATGCGCTGACGACCTTGTTGATCCATCGCCGGTTGCAAGAGAACGGACTCCGCTATCGCGAGGTCTTTGAAAACAGTTCCGACACGATTGTCATCACCGAAGTAACGCCCGACCGCCGTTTTCGCCTGCTCGATTTTAACCCGGCTTTGGAAAAAATTCTTGGCGCCAATCGTGCTACGTTGATTGGTCACTTTCTTGATGAATACAGCGCTAATCCACTGGCGCAGACGATTCAGGCGGATTTGCTTACCTGCCTTGAAAAAAAGGCGTCGCTTGATCTTGAGCGGGAATTACAGACATCGACCGGACAATGGTCTATGCATATTACACTAATTCCAGTGAGCAACAGTGCCGGCGTTATCTATCGCGTGGTCAGCGTCGGACGCAATATCACGGCCCAAAAGCAAGCCGAAGACAAATTGCGCACCAGTGAGGCCCGTTTTCGTGCCTTTTTGGATCACGCTACGGATGCCTTTTTCTTACATGATGAAAAGGGCGTTGTAGTTGATGTGAACCAACAAGCCTGTGAAAGTTTGGGCTACACGCGATCAGAACTGATTGGCCTGAATCCTTTGGATATCGATCCGGAGATGAATCTAGCGTTTCTTATCCGTCTCGGGGCAAGGTTAGCTAGTGGCGAGACCGTCACCTTTGAAAGCCGTCATCGACACAAGGACGGCACGATTTTTCCGGTGGAAGTGCGGATGCGGGCGTTCTGGGAAAATGGGCGTCAATTTGGCGTGGCTTTGGTGCAGGATATTACCGAACGCAAACGATCCGCACAGGCATTGATCGAAAGCCATAGCCTGCTCAAAGCGGTTGTCGATGGGACGACGGATAGCATCTTTGTCAAGGATCGTCAGGGGCGCTATTTGATGATCAACGCCGCCGGTGCGCAGACCATGGGGAAGACCGTGGCAGAAATGATTGGCAAAGATGACCGCGAACTCTTCCCGCCCGCGATCGCCCATGTCCTTATGGAACGCGATCAACAGATCATGACAACGGGCGAGGCGCAGGTCTTCGAGGAAATTGAGGACATCGAAAACTGGACGCGCACATATCTCACAACGAAAAGCGTTTACCGTGACGCAAATGGCAATGTAAATGGTTTGATCGGTATTGCGCGGGAGATCACCGAACTCAAACAATTGGAAGAACAATTTCGGCAAGCGCAAAAGATGGAAGCGGTGGGGCGGCTGGCCGGTGGTATTGCCCATGATTTTAATAACCTGCTTACCGTCATCAACGGCTACAGCCAACTCATCGGTCATCGCCTCCTGCCAACGGATCCCAATCGCGCCCGTCTGGTGGAGATCCAGAAGGCCGGTGAGCGTGCCGCGAACTTGACGCGCCAACTATTAGCCTTTAGCCGCAAGCAGTTGCTCCAACCCCAGGTGGTTGATCTGAATGCCTTGCTCCAGGAATTGCTTAAATTGTTGCGTCGCCTGATCGGCGAGGACATCGAAGTTGTCTTAACCCCTGCCGCCGATCTAGGGACGGTAAAGGTTGATCCGAGCCAATTCGAGCAGGCCATCATCAATCTGGCGGTCAATGCGCGCGATGCCATGCCACAGGGAGGGCGACTGACGCTAACAACGACCAATGTCGTGTTGGCTGTTGCGCCACACTCTGAGTTGCCGGCAGGCCATTATGCCTGTGTAACGATCTGCGACACGGGCAGCGGCATGAGCGATGCTGTCAAGGCGCGGATCTTTGAACCATTTTTTACCACCAAGGGTCCTGGGCAAGGGACAGGACTAGGGCTGGCCATGGTCTATGGTTTTGTCAAACAATCTGGCGGTCATGTTGAAGTTGCCAGTACCCTGGGTCACGGCGCCACCTTCACCATCTATCTACCACATACTGGCGAAGACGCAGCCGAAATGCAAGCTTTACCGGACTTGGGCCAGGCGCCGACAGGGACAGAAACGATTTTGTTGGTCGAAGATGAAGACGCCGTGCGGAACCTGGTGCGTATTGTGCTGCAAGCCGGTCACTACCAAGTTTTGGAAGCGCGCGATGGTCAGGAGGCAATTTTAGTAGCCGAGCAGCATCAGGGTCCCATTCACCTTCTGATCACTGATTTAGTGATGCCGCGCATGAGTGGCCGGCACTTGGCAACGCACCTGGCGCAAAATCGGCCGAATCTGGCCGTGCTGTTTATGTCTGGTTATACTGATGAACTGGGGATGGCAGAGGAAACAGCAACCCCGAATATTGCCTTTATGCAAAAGCCCTTTAACCCGACCATCTTAGCCCATCGGGTCCGTGCACTACTGGATGTGTAGGGGCTTCTTCCGTAGTCTACAATTGATTTAATATACCAACCATTAAGCTTCTAGCGGCGCTTGCAGGCGCCGCTAGAAGCTTAATGGTTTCCAGTGAACCTACATTGTTGCTACCTGTAATGCCTGCCCAGTCGCAATCGGTACGGCGCGGGCAAAGGCAAACCCATCACCATCCGCCGTTGCTGCCACTGCTTCACCGGCTGTGGTGACGGCAACCTGCTTACCAGCCAGGAACGGCAACTTCACTTGCTGGAGGGTCAATGTCCCGGCCAGCACTCGCACCTCACAGCCGGTTGGCGTCTGTACAAATTCGCCCCAACCCGATTCGAGCGCCCAGAAGCAGCGGAAGTGACCGTTGTTGGTGCGGATCGGGTTGAAGCCAATGCTCTGATTGACCATATCAAAGTGGAAGCCGGCAAAAGCGTTGAGTAGCGCATAGGAAGCCATGCTGCGCGCATAGTTGTTGCCGCACTCAAATTCGTTCCAGGGGTTGCGCCGTTCGCCGTCATAGCGTTGGCGCACCGCTTCGATACAGGTCATCCCCTCTTCTACCAAGCCCAACATGATCATGTGAATGGCAGCGGAATATTCAAAGCCGTTCATCGTCTCTTGCGAATAGGGGGCCGGGATGAGTGGTTTCTGCGACCCTTCCGGCCAAGCGCAGATGACCAGCCCACCTTCGTCGTTGAGACAGTAGATGCGACAGGGGTTGTAGACCTTGCCCATTTCGGGAATGTAGTTGTACTTGTAGATCGCGGCGCTGGCTTGCTTCACCTGGGCCGGGTCATAGAGATCGCCCAAGCCATAGAGGTCGGCGTGCCATTGCGGCAGGATCTGGTCGATGCTGCTGCCCTCGCCGATCTGGTATTTGATCTCCTGGTGTTCGTCGTTCCAGTACGCTTGCAGCGCCGAGGTGCCCATGAGCGAATCGTCTTTGCCCTCAAATGCCTCGACAATGCTGCGATCTTTCAGGTCGATGCGCTGGAGATAATATTCGCCATTGAAGAGGTGTTTGTCTGTCCACGCCTTGCCCTTTTCAAAGATGGCCTGATATTCAGCCGCGGCGTCGGTTTCGCCCAGATGGGCGGCCATCTCGGCCCCGGCCTTGAGCGCACCCAGGTAGAAGCCAGTGAGCCAGGAGTTGGGGCCAAAGAGTTCCATGTCGAGCGTATGGTGTTGGCGCCCCCAGAGGACGCCCGTCTTCTCCGGGTCCCAGCGGTCGATATTCTCTGGACTCCAGGCAAATTCCAGCGACTTCTTGACGGCCGGCCAGATGTCGCGCAACCAGGCGTCATCGCCGCTGATCTTCCAGTCGCGATAGGTCTTCATGACGCCGCCAAATTGCCCGTCGCAGCAGGCGCGGAACTCCCACGGGTCGGAGCCGAGGGGCAACTGAATGCGGAAGGGCATGGAGCCATTTTCCAACAGGTTATACTTGTAATCCGCCGTGCGCATAGAGCGTTCCAGCGCCGGGAAGAGGAAGGGCAGCGCTTGTTGATAGTTCCAGACATGGGTGCAGCTACCTTCGCAACAGCCTTCGGTAGGGTGTAACCCTTCCCAACCATAGAAGGTGCCATCTTCCAGCCGCAACGCCGTGGGCGATTTCAGGATCGAAATATTGGCTGAAACCGCATCGAGCGCCGCCGGGGGTAGATCGGAGGCAAAGAGCGCGTCATGAAACAGCTTGGTTTCGCCATAGAGTCGATCCCAGTTCGCCAAGCAATATTGCGCGCTGGCTTTGGAATCGGGCCAGAGGGTGGCGTAATAGTTCAGCCAAGTGGGGCGCGGCGGTTGGCCTTCTTTTTTTTGTTTCCAGTAATTTTCACAAACCGGGAAGCTCCAACTGATGACAAAGCGGACATGGCGCGTCTGCCCCGGCGCTACCGGCACATGAACCGCCAAAAGCCCTTCGTTCTTCTCGCTAAAGCGGGGGCCGGCGCCGCGTGGACCACCATCGTTATAAACGCGATTCTTAAACGGCCCAACCTGCTTCAAGTCATTCCAATAAACTTCCAGGTTATCAAACCAGGAGCCGCGGAACCAATACTGTTGCCAGCTTACTGTTACATCATCGGTCAGTCCTGTGTCAGTCGCCAGGGTGAGATCACCGGCCTTGACATCGCCCGGCTGCACACCATCAGAATTGAGACAAAGGGCATGACCCCACTCATGCGTCTCGATGGTGTTGAGGTTGTTGGCCGGCAGCGGGTTGGTCAAGACGCCGACTACGGTGTAGGTCATGGGCGCATCGGTGGTATTGGTGACGCTAAACTCAAAAAAGGCCGCCGGAATGCCCGAATCATCGGCGTTGAGGGGAATGAGCGGGTTGAAGGCGTTTAGCTTTACCTGACCGGGGAAGGTGTCGTCAACATAGGTCAATTCGGCCAGCGGGTATTCGCCGCGGAAATCGACGCTCTGGAAGTGGGGCAGGCCGGTCAGGTATTCGCGGCGCGGTCCCCAGCCAAAGGAGCTAAAGCGGTTGCCCTGCAATTCGCCCTGGTAGGGCGCCGGCAGGTCGCCGTGGAGGATGCGGGCGTCCACCAGTTGATCGCCCCGCTCGGCCTTAATGGCAAAGTGGGAAAAGCCGTTGACGCTGCCCTTGTTGGGCCGGTTGAAAATTTCCCAGTCGATGAGGCGCCCATTGCCGGCCAACCCAATGCTGCCGGTGCCAATGCCCCCCAACGGGAAGCTGATCTGGCTGGTCTTTGCGCCACGGTAGAGGAAGTAGTCCATAGTGGTTCCTTGTGATGTTCTTGGATATGAAGAATTAAAACAATGGCTCAATCGGAACTTAGGGGCTTGACAACCATCTTCCGGGAAGGTTTAACCGGACGATCCGGTCGACAGAACCGACCTTCCCGGAAGATTCCTTTGTCAACCCCTTGGATTCCGGTTGAGCCAAAACAATTAATCTTGGGGAGGATGCCAACCGGCTGTAATCCACCGGCGGCGAGCTTGCACTAATAAAGGGCGATTCAACTGGATTGTCGCGATGGTTGCGCGCCCCGCCGAAGTTACTCCCACTATGATTGCACCATTTTCTTGCCAGGTAAAGTGATCGTCCCAGCGTTGCTGATAGGGATGAAAGAGTATAACCATTGTTTCTGTTTCAGGGTCAATGCCGGCAATCCGTTGCTGTTTCAGCAGGTTGCAATCCCAGCAAGCCAAACAGAGATTGTCAATTGTCGGTGCGCCACCCAGCGCTTCAGGAATAATATGATCAATGGTAAAACGCATGCCAACAACATTTTCTTGTGTTTGGCAATAGCAACAGCGAAAGCGAAATTCTTTCGACACTTGTCGGCGCAGGCTGACAGGGATGGATGTTTTACTCACAAACGGTCCAATCAAGGCAGTAGAGAAAGAAAATTATTGGGCTTGGCGTAAATTTGTAATGTCATGCCCACGTTGTTTCAACAACACTGCCGCTTCTGCACGCAATAGCATTATGCGGTGGGCAAGCTGTTGTAGTTGTTGCATCTCCTGCTGTTCACTTTGCGTCAAACCTTCGCGATGTAATTTATGAATCAAGGTTTCCATGTGTTCCGATTGATCCGGGGTTATGGTGCGTTTTGCAACAACCCACAAATGTTTTGCATCGAGGAAAGCAAGTTGTTTCACCTCTTCGGCCAACTCCAACGGTAGCCCGACAAATTCATCATCAGCGGCTAATGCTTGTGTTACGACTTCAGCCAACTCATCCTCAATCGAGCGTTGTCTTTTGTCAGCCCGCTGTTGCGCGCGCTGGTACACTTGAGAAGGTAAAGGTAGATTGATCATTTGTAGCGACACAGCGACCTCATTTTATGTTAGGTAGAGACGGGTTATGCCCAGATAATCTTCTAAATCAAGTACGATCGATTGCGCGTGCGTGACCAACGCAGTTTTCGTCACTGAGAATGACCTGACCCATTCAGTTCTCCCCGGCTCAATTCTCCTCGGCGGCGTTGGTTTTTTTAATCAATTGATATAAGGCTGCACGCCGGGGTGTCATTGGCTTTTGTGCAATTTTTTTCTCAACCTCCGCCTGTTTTGCCCGATGTTGGCTTTCATATTCAGCTTTGCGGGGCAGAATCTCGCGAAGATCGGCTTCTAACACTGGGCGATGTTGTTCAATATATTCCAGTGCAATTTGTACCTGCACGGGTTGCAAATTATGGTTTACGCAAATGTAAAAGAGGTCGTGACCGGCATCATGATCCAGCATCACATCATAGACCGATGAGCGGCTGTGGCTGATCATCGGCCCAAGCTCTGTTTCAATGATTTGGTAATCTACCATTGCCATAGGGTTACTCCTTTGGTAAGAACAACTTGTCTAGAATTTTACCATAAGATTGCCCTAGCGCACACACCGTTATACTCACGAGCAGCACAGGAAGTAACCCATTACTCCTGTAAAAAGTGTTACTTGCTGGCGCTCGTTGGTATATTTTGCTCTCGATAGTAAAGCTACTGTGTTACTTGCTTTTGACAGAAAATGGCACTACCGGTGTAGATGGCTGTAAAACCAACAGCGCGTTCCCCACAACAAACATGCCATAAAACGCCGGCAGAAGAAAGAGCAACCCCAGGCTAAAATAGCCAACGCCAAAAGCCAACAGAATGCCTAACCCGGGTAACCCTAGCGTAGATTCAGTTATTTTTGCTGGGCATAAATATCGCCTGAATCAGCCTGTTGTGGAAGCGCTTTGAGCCAGGTAATCATTGCGTTGCAATCCACCCACTGCGGCGCTTGCCAACGGTGCTGTTCACTGATTGACCAGTTAAATTCGTAGTCGCCCAGTTGTTGCAAGCGTTCGATGCAACCTACAGCCATTGCTTGGGCCGCCGGGATATATTCAAAAGAGAGGGCCGGCAATGGGCGCGACAAGCCACGCAACACCTCCAACTCATACCCTTCGACATCAATCTTGCAGAAGACCGGTTCGCCATAACGAGCAATGAGATCATCCAACGTCGTCACGTTGACGGTTACCCGCTGCTCCCACTGGACAGCCGCAAACGAGGGGACTTTCTGTACAGTTTCGATCCACGATTTGGATAAGGTGGTGACAGTGGGGTGACGTTCGCTAATGAAGAGTTGTTGCTGACCGGCTTCTGCGCCCACAGCTTCACCCACCAACGTCACCTGGGGATGGCGACCATACCAGCGCTGCAAGAGTTGTAGACAAAGCGGCTGCGGCTCCACCCCCACCACGCGCGCCCCCAACTTGGTCCAAACCGACAGGCGGTTGCCAACATGGGCGCCAATGTCAAAGCAGAGATCGCCCGGTCGCATGAACTGGGCGTAGAAGCGGCGCATTTGCTGGAGCTTCAGTGGGTTAGCATAGTAAATAGCGATTGAGCGAAGAAGTCCGTACCAGTGGCGCATTGATGAAAGGGCCGACGTGAAAAATGGGGAAAATTATTAGGAAGAGAATTACATTGTGCGTGCTGATTCCCAGGAGGCTTTATCAGCATTATAATCGTATATGATGGTAACCTTGCGCCGTAGCGCCTCGGCGCGCACTTCATCAACCCATTCTTTGGCCGCAACCACAGGGAAAGCACGCAAACCAATTTGGCGCAGAATGGAAGCCCGATTGACCGCACGTTCAAGGTCATGCTGCTCTGCAAACCATGATACCTCCACAACCAGAGATATGTCCTCTGCGATTTGCTTAGACCGACCATTCCATAGCAAATCCGCTGCCATTACCTGTGTATAATCTTCATCAGAAATTTGATTCTCGGCTTCAGCTACCTCTAGCTTGGTAGCAATTTCTTGCCGACCATCATGACCGCGACGCACAAATGTGCCTAAGATTGCATCTGCTTTGCGGACAAAATTGCTTTCATAGTTATCACCCTTTAACTCGGCAACCGAGCGGTCTAATCGTGTGACCGTTGTTTCAATCCGATCTAAACGGTGATCCATCTTGTCTTGACGGCCTTCGATCCGAATGAGCTGACCTTCCATTCTGTCTTGACGGTCTTCCATGCGTGCCTGACGGTCTTCCATACGTGCCAAGCGCGCATCAACATCGCCTAATTGTGCACGCAGCAAGCGATTGGACTCAATCAGCTCTTGCAAAGCTTTAGGCAAATCGATTTCCGGAAAGAGCGCCTTGACAAGTTTACGGCGCCAATCGGGATGGTTATTAATAATCGTCAGTAAATCATCAAAGGTATCAATCTGTAATGACATAATCGTTTCGTTTATACATGCTCTGCAATCAGTTACGGTGTAAACTTTACCATAAGTTAGCGTTCTCGTCAATCATGAAGCACTTTTACCGGTTGCCCACCCTTTGCCACCGATTCGTCAATCGCAAAGCAGATCGCCATCGACTTGTAGCTATCGTAGATCGAGGCATGGGACTCGACGTTGTTTTCAATGCAGTCGATAAAATGTTCGATTTGCGCCTTGAAGGGGTGGTGGGTCACGTCGCCACTGTTGGGGGTGATGGTAGGGAAGGCCCAGTAGTCATGGGCGCCGGGGTATTTCTGCGACGAGTAGACTTCGTTGTTTTGAATGCTGCCGTTCGTGCCGAAGAGTCGGCAGTTGAAGCGATAGGGCGTGTCGCCGTCGAGCAGCGCCGACAATTTCCCAACCGCGCCATTGGCAAATTTGAGCGACGCTACCACCACTGGATCAAATTCAAAGCTCTTGATCCGCTTGGGCGGGGCGGCAAACGCGCTCACCTCCACCACCTCGCCGCCGAGATAGCGCAGCATGTCCACGGCATGACAGCCGCCGCTCAAAAAGGCGCTGCCCACCACATCCTTGCGCAGATAGGGGCTGCCCGGTTGGGCGCGGCGGGCCGGGTGCCAGTAGTCAGCCTCGCCATAGATGAGATCGCCCAGCACGCCATCGTCGATCAACTGGCGCACGGTGACAAATTGGGGATTCCAGCGCAGAACAAAGCTAGTCACCGTTTTGACACCGGCCTTCGCCACCGCTTCCCGGATCTGCGCCGTATGCGCCCGCTGGATGCCAACTGGTTTTTCAATAACCACATGGCGACCCGTCGCCGCCGCCCGCGCACAATGCTCGCCACGCACATCAGGCTGGGTGCAGGAGACGACGAGTTGGATGCGTTCATCGGCAAAGAACTCGTCAAGGGTTGCATACTCTTTGCCCTGAATGCCGTGAGCCTGCATCAAAGCGGTGGCCTTACCTGGCGTGCGGTTATAAATGCCAACCACCTCCGTTAGCGGATGATTGCGAAAAACCTTGACATACTCACCGGCCACCCAACCGGCGCCGATCAAACCGACACCATACTTTGCACTCATGGCAGATCCTCCGTTTTCCATTCGCTGATTTTGCGCTGGCTGCTATCAAAATTGGCGCCAACCAACGTGAGTTTTTTACCCTTCAGTTGATACTTCTGGTAGTACGCCGTATCTTTGATCTGCTGTAATGCGGTAGCTGCGCTGTCATCTAGTTTGAATTCAAAGAGCAGGATGCGTTCATCCAGTTCAACCACAGCGTCAATCCGACCTTGATTGGTCTTAACCTCAGCGCTAATACGTAACCCCAGCAAGAGAAAAATCAAATAGAAAATTGTCTGGTAATATTTTTCCTGCTTGATATGTAAATCATAATCAATGTTGGCAAAAAAGGCGTCCAGCACAGTGAAAAACTGGGCAAGCTGATTGGCTTTCAGGGCATCGATCAATTGCCACAAATAATCTTCGCTGAAGGCTGGTTCTAAAGCGCTAAAAGCGCTCAACAAATAGAAAGAAAAAGCATCTTCCACTTCATAATTGGGATGGCCTAAGGTGTAGCGCCGATGTTCCGGTTCATACCCTTTAATGGTCAGATAGCCGGTTTGAAATAAGAGCGGGATAATAGCGAGTGAGTCGATCTCATAGGTGCTAAAGGCCAATTCGCGCAATTGTAGGTTTTGCAGTTGGGTAATATCATAGCCACGATCTTTGATCAGTTTTAGCAAAAAGTTGGGTGTGCCACTTTCAAACCAGAAATTATAAAAGCGCTGCTGATCAAACAGATTAAGCGTTGAATAGGGGTTGTAGACCTGCTCACACTCTGCCGCAAAACAAAAACCATCATACCAGTAACGCATTTTGGCAACAAATTCATCAAAAGTGCTCCCTTCCTTTTCGGCAAAGGCAGTGATGTACTCCTGAAAATTCTCTCTGATTTCCGCCTCTGTCAAGCCGACTGCTGTTGCAAAACGCGGGTGCATGGTTAAATCACTGAGGTGATTCAAAGCCGAAAAGACGCCGACACGACTAAATTTGCTAATGCCTGTGATAAAGACAAAGCGCAGATAAGCGTCCATTGCCTTAATTATGGTATAGAAGGCTTTCAAGGTGTCACGGATTTGTTTGGCATCCTCCAATCGATCCAGATTATCGATCAACGGTTTATCATACTCATCAATCAGAATGACGACCCTTTTGCCACCTGCAGCCAGTTGTTCAATCAAGTCTTGAAAGCGGCTTTGGTAGTCAAAGCCTTGTAGGGTTAAGCCATACCCTTGTGCGATTTTCCCTAGCTGGAAGTCGATGGCTTGTTCTAAGGCGCTTGCGGTTCTGACCGTATTGCGACTAAAATCCAGGCGAATTACTGGATGAGCTTGCCATTGATAGTCGCTCTGATCGATCCACAACCCGTGGAAGAGATCGCGGTTGCCTTTGAAAAGCTCTTCCAGCGTTGAGACCATCAAGCTTTTACCAAAACGGCGCGGACGCGACAAGAAATAAATCCCTTTCCCATAGCGAACCAATTCATAAATGTACTCTGTTTTATCAACATACAAAAAACCGCCTTCGATTAAATCACGAAAGACATAGGTGCTGGTTTGAATTGGTTTTGTCATGATGGGTGGTCCTTTACTCGCGAATATACCGCGTCCGCACCGTATAAACACTGTCCCCGCTTAGAATCGCCCCGCGACCGAAAAGGCGGCCATGTTGCCAGTTGGAGAGACCCAATTCCGGTTTGTGCAGCGCCAGTTGTCCATCGACCCAGCGCGTATAGTCGTTGCCGACAAAGGGGGCATTGATCGTTTCGTAGAACTGCTGGTGTTCCGCTTCGTCATTGCTGATCAACGAGCCGACAAATTGCGGGCTGTATTGGTTGAAGAGCGCCACCGCTTCCGCCACCGATTCGACCACCACCAGCGTAACCTCCGGCGTCTCTTCCCATTCCCATTCGTGGCCCAGTGCGTGGCGCGGCAGCAACTCGGCCTGTGGTTCGTCCACATCGCCAACGGCGCGGCGGATGGCGACAATTTTTTGGAACAGATCAGCCGGTACAACATGCGCGCTCCCTTCAGCCACATGCAGCTTGAAATTTTGCCCCCGGCGTCTACCGGCTTCGGCCAAACTTTCCAGAAGGACGGGAACCAGGCGCGCCGTCTCGCTGGCAAGAAGACAGCAGACATTGAGTGTATTGCACACCTTACGATCTAACGAGTTCACGACTACGCGGCCAAAGGTGGCTGGATCAGCGGAAGCTGCCGCTACAATCCAGGCGCCGCCAGTGCCATGCAAACTGACGGGCACCCCCACACTGCGCGCCAGCGAACCCAACGTCGCCACGGCAGGGCCAGAACCACGCGCCACCGCCAGGGCCAGCCGTTCATCGGAAAAGAGCGCCCAACCAGCCGCATGAGCCGCACTTTCGATCAAGGTGACAGCACCGCTTGGTAGACCGGCGGTGGTCAACGCCGGTTCGACGGCCAGCCGCATGATCGCTTGGGCGGTGCGCAAGGCGTCGCTGCCAATGCGGAAGACGACGGTGTTGCCGCCGCGCAAGACGCCACAAGCATCGGCCAACACATTCGGCCGTCCTTCAAAGACAAAGGCCACCACCCCCAATGCCGCGCCGACCAGTTCGACGCGAAAGCCCTCCTGTTGCACCGTTTCCAAGATTTGACCGCGGCGCGACGGCGCTTCGATCCAGCCGCGCAGCCCGTCGATCATGTTTTTACGCATCTTCTCGGTGGCGACCAGCCGCGTTGTCGAGCGCCCCCGCGCCCGCGCATCGTTCACGTCCTGCGCGTTGATCTCAGCAATTTGCGCCCAGATCGAATCATCCGCCAACGCCACAGCAAACCCTTCGTAAAAGGCCGCGATCTGTTCATCGCGCACCGATCCCATTGCATGAAAAGCCGCAACACAGCGGGTGACCGCAGCCGTGGCACGCTGTTTTTCTGCTGACGGAATGCGCAACAATTCGCCACTATGGGCGACCACCGCCAAACTATCCCCCGGCTGAAAACGCGCCGCCAACTCTGCTGAGACCCGGATCAACTGCCCACTAGGGGCGATCACGGGCATTCCGACTTCTAAGCGTTCGAGTGTTTGTCCTTGCTTCATGGTTGAGTTCCTAATTGCGTGATTCGTGTTACGTGTTGCGTGAACCGTTCAAGACAAGCTTATCAATACCGAAACAAGTGGTACGGTTTGCAGTGGCGCTCCCAATCCAATGAGATTTCTTCCGGGCCAACATAGCGATAGGCGTGCAGGTTGCGCACCTGTACTGGTCCGCGGGCGTGTAGACCAAAGCAGCCTTCCGTATAGGCGCGTTCATGGCGCACCAGCAGCAATGTATCATCGACATAAACATCAAAAAAATCACCCTGCACGACGACCTTGAGCTTGTGCCACTCGCCAGGGGCCAAGGCGACCAGGCGCTCCTGAATGACGCGCTCTGGCTGGGCGGGGAAAAGTTCGTAGAGGCCCACAACATTGCGGGCGCAATCCAGTCCAATGCGATAACCGGCCATTGCTGACGGGTTGCTGCGCACCATCAGCGAGGCGACGCTATTGGTCGGCAGCCACACTTCTGCTTCCAAGGCCAGATCCCGTCCCCATAGCGTATTGAGCAGAACGCTTTCGTCCGTACCCGTCGGGGCGTAGAGGATTTTATGAGCATCCAGCAACCAGTTACCCCCGTGGTGAACCCAATCGACTAGCCCATCCTGGCGGCTATCAAACAGCGTCTGCTGCTCGACGTTGTCCGGTAGATGTTCGCACACGCGCACCGTGCCGTCCGCTTGCCATTCGATCCGTTTGGGATCACTTAGTACCGAGGCGCCCCAAATGCCGTTGATCTCCTCTTGCACAATATAGAGCATATAAGTGACACCGTCGAAGGTGGGGTGTTCACTGGCGCAGGTCCATTCAGTCAGCAGTTCGTGGTTGGTCGGTTTTTGCCAACCCGTGGTTGGGTCATCGGAAACCAGATAGACAATATCAAAGTGGTCAAACGCGTTGGGCGAAAAGCCTTTGCTCTTGGGGCCGCCCTTGGCGCTGTAAAAAAGATAGTAGCGGCCCTCGTGCGGCACCAGATAGGCCGATTCCAGCCGGTTGTAGTGGCGATCTTCCTCAATGTAAGTCGGCCCCAAATCTTCCCAATGAATGAGATCCGGCGATTGCGCCAACGCCAGACAGGCGCGTCCATCCGCCATGGTTGCCGTGTAATAGAGTAGGTAACGGTTGCGTTCGGTATCCGCAAAGACCATGGCATCGCGACCGGCCACATCCTTGCCCACATGGCGATCCGACCACGCCCCCGGTTCCACGACCGGGTTGGCGGGGTGCTTTTCCCACTGAAAGAGATCAGTCGAAGTGGCGAGACCAATGGCCTGGTTGTTGTTGACATCGCTGCCGGTGTAGTAGCAGTAATAGACACCATTCACTTCAATGATGTCGGGCGCCCAGTTGCCGCTCTCGTCCCAGGCGCCTTTGGGGCCGGCGGGCAGCACAGGGGCATGGGGTGTCCACGTGCGCAAATCGGTGGAGGTGGCATGACCCAAATCCAGTTCGCGATAGCCGACCGGCCAGGTCCAGCGTTCGCCCCGGATATGAAAAAGGTGGTAAAGCTGATCCCGTTTGACAATACAAAAATCGGTGACATATTCGCCAGGGTGGTGATACATCGGCACAGTCCTTCATTCGTTGGATTTGGTCACATTAAGCATCGACATTTGTCTGAAGCGATTGTACCACAGGTTCATCAATCATCGAACCTGCAACCAGCAAGTGCGTTGCACGAGCGCAACAGCGGTGTTGTAAGGCAACGGCCTGTTGCCCGTACAACGGACTCGCCATTGTCAGCCAAAGATTTGCTTGCGCGTGCCGTTCGTATTATCATACCGGGTTACACTGGCAAAAATTTCTACGTGGTATAGGGGCGCGGTTGTGAAGTGACTCGCAACTGTTCTACGGTTGCGGTGTTGCAATAGGTAGAAATTTTGCGGACGATGTATGTCTACAATAGCGGGTTGCGCCGTGCCGCAACCGAGGTGAACAAGCGTTCATGAGATCACTAGAAAAAAGTGCGACCATTATCCGGCTGGAAGTGCGACCTTTGGTCTGGTCATTATTGATCATGTTATATTTGAGCGCGTTGCTCCCCCAACCAGGGCTTGCGCTTACACTCTTGGGCTTTGTCAGTTTCCAAGCCTTGAAAGATTTTTATACGATGATGCCGCTCCGGCGTAGCGAGCGGCACTTCGTCTTCCTCAGTTATCTCTGTATTCCCCTGCAATTCATTTGGATTGTGAATCACTATTATGCAGTGGCCTTGGCGTTTATCCCCTTGTTGATCTTTGGCCTGGCGGCCTGGTTGCTGGCGCGCTATGAGAGTACGGCGCAGGCGCTCAACAGCACCCTCAAACTAGGGTGGGGCCTCTTTACCCTGCTCTTTGGCTTTAGCCACGCCGGACTATTGTTGGTGCGCGACAATGCGTTACCTGTGTCCGATGGCGACCTGGCCAGCGTTGTCAGCGGCGGCAATCTGCTGCTCTATCTGGTGCTGCTGGTTCATACGCAGGCAATTATGCAGACGATCCTGCTACGGTGGCGGGTCAATGATTGGTCGCGACCGGTCTTTCATGCGTCGCTGACAGGACTGGCCGGCATCTTGAGCATTCTGGGCGTCGGCATCCTGGCTTGGGGGGTGGGACCGTGGTTGATTGGGTTGACGCCACTGCAAGCAATGGTGTCGGGCTTGCTCATTAGCGGCGGGGCCTACCTGGGCACGAACACTGTGCGCGCCATTCAACAGGCATTGGAGATTAACGAGGCCGAACGCCACCAGATGGGATTAGGGGGTATTTTGCACTACATTTATCCATTCACCTATGCGGCGCCGCTCTTTTTTTATTTTGTCAGTCTCTTTGTTTAACCCAATTTCGCTATGATTAAAATTCTGCGTACCCTCTTTTTTGTACTGGTTGTCTATCCGATTGTCCATATTATCTTGGGTCTCAATGTGCGCAATCGGCACCTGTTACCGACGCATGGCCCGGCTGTGTTAGCCGCTAATCATAACAGCCACCTGGATACAGGCGTGTTGATGGCGCTCTTTCCATTGCACATGGTGAGCAAAGTACGGCCTGTGGGTGCGACTGACTACTGGTATCGCAACCGCTGGATTGCCTGGTTTTCCCGCAATATTATGGGGATCATTCCGATTGATCGGGAACGGACGGAGAAAGATGCCGATCCGCTAGAGGCTAGTTATGCGGCCCTGGCCCAAGGTGACATCCTCATTTTCTTCCCGGAAGGCTCACGCGGCGAACCAGAGCAGTTGGCCGATTTTAAGGCGGGTGTTACCCTACTGGCCGAGCGCTTCCCCCAAGCGCCGGTGGTGCCGCTCTTTATGTATGGCATGGGCAAAGCGTGGCCCAAAGGGACGATGCTCTTTGTTCCCTTTTTCTGCCATGTAATCGTCGGGCAGTCTCTGCACTGGGAAGGCGAACGCTTGGGTTTTATGCGCCGCTTCAAAGCCCAAATGCGCCAACTGGTGGCCTCGGCCAATTTCCCGGCTTGGCAATAGGCGACACACGCTGTGGATCTCCAAGAACTACAAGCAGAACTTGCTGACTATTTGACCGATGCAACATTGCTGGCAGAAGTCAATCTATGGCGCCGCGCTGAAGCATTGGATTTTATCACCTTTCTGCACGATGTCCTGCGCATGGAACGGCAGCGCACGCCGGCTGTGCAGACGCTCCATCAACAAGCGACACAGGTACAAGAACAGTTGACCGCCGTCAATACACGTCTCTTCCAACAGGTGCGCACAGCAGTCCAAAGCGGCGCGTTAACCGGCGCTACTCTTCGTCATTACCTGAGCCAATTCACCGATTACACTCCAAATCACAACGACCGCGTTTACATGAGCTACGACGGGTTGGATGTGTTGGTCGATGGCCTCTTTCAGTTGAAAACGGCGCCCGCCGCCACCCTCACCACTACCGTGGAAATGGTGCATTGTGAGGAGACGCCGGCGCGCGTTCTGCTCGATCTGGTCGATCACACCCCCCTGACCTCTGCTGATGTTTTCTATGATTTGGGGTCAGGATTGGGGCAGGTTGTGCTGCTGGTGCATCTACTCACTGGCGTGCGCGCCAAAGGGGTGGAAGTCGAGCCGGCCTTTTGCACCTTTGCCCAACAACAGGCGCAAAGTCTGGGCCTGACCGAGGTTGCCTTTATCAACAGCGACGCCCGCGCCGCTGATTACAGCGACGGCACGCTCTTCTTTATGTTTACCCCCTTCCGCGGGCAACTGTTGCAAACGGTGTTGAACCGATTACGGCAGGAGGCGCAACAACGCCCGATCCGGCTCTGCACCTTCGGCTCCTGCTCGCCTCGCGTCGCCGACCAACCGTGGTTGCGCCCAGTGACACCGGATGCACGCCATGAGTATAAGCTGGTGATTTTTGAAAGTCGGTAGTTTTAGCTATTGGGTATTATATACACAAATTTTCGTTTACCGAATAATTCGACGCAAGTACCCAATATTGATTAGGACTTACGCAAGACGGATTCGTCGCCGGTGAGACCTATCAGGTTTTGGAAACCTAACAGGTCTGGTGTTGCGTAAGTCCTATTGATAAGAGATAAGAGTAGAGTAGGGTGACAGGGTGAAACCACGATTGGTAGGGGCGCACCCTTGCAGGCGCCCCAAGCTCGTCGGCAAATTTAGGGCGCCCGCAAGGGTGCGCCCCTACTGATTATAAGGCCGTTGTCACTGGCGTCGCCTGAATACGCGCTTGTAACAACACAGCGCCGGCGGCGGTTAACGTGGCCGTGACAATGGCTGCTAAAACAGCAAGGGTCAACAGATCCGGCGCCAGGAGGGGTTGATCGCGTAACGCCTGCCAGGTGACAAGCGTCGTCAACCCTAGATAGCCGGCGGCGCCGATCATGACCAGCAGGGTTTTGTGGCATTCGGTTAGCCAACGTTCCCGGCGTAGCATCAAGAACAGCCCCAGCAGTGGGATGATCTGTAAGCCATGTAGCCCGACAAAGTGGCCAATACGCAGATCACCATTGGTCGTACTCCAGCCAAGCAGGGGCAAGCCCGGTCCGCCATCAGGAGCGCCAACGGTGTGGGCGCCGATCATATCACTGTGTTGACCGGCCTGTAAGCGCGCCATTTGCGCTGCAGTTGGGCTGGTCATCAGGAACCCTTCCACCATGCCCAGGAGGGCGATGATCAACCCCAAACGCAAACTCCAGGCAAAGGCGCGGCTGGGTACTTGTTGCACCAGTAAGACGGCGACGCCCAGCGCGTTGACAAACCAGAGCAGTGTGATCGTCGCCCCCATGATGCTGAAGAGGGTGGCGTCAAGGGGGGTGGCATTGTTAAAGTGCATGGGAACGGCACGGGCGCCCTGAAAGATCATCAAGATCATCTCCAAGCCCAGGATATAGGCGCTGGCCGAAAGAATAAAACGGGAGAGACGGGGGCGCAACGTATCATAGCCAAAGATCCAGAGCATGGTGCTGGTGTAGAGTACCAGCGAAAGTGAAAACTTGGTCGTTTTGGCCCAGGTCGGTTGGCCGAGTACGGTACGGGGATCCAGGAAGAACCCCAGTAGGCCCAGTCCGCTGGTGACAACCATTGCCCAGAAGAGAATGGTCATTGGCCGGTTAACGGACCAGAAATAGCGGTTGACGGTGCGCAGATTGAAACGTGTACCCGGTTGCATATCGGTGTGATTGGTTTTCATGTTCATCCTATCCCTTTTCTAACGATTGTTACTTTCCAAATTCTGTTCGGTAATGGTTAAAAATTTTTTGATCCCCGCTATTTCGCTTGGCGCAACAGGACGAAGCGCACTAGCAGATAGAGCAGCAGACCCATTGGCCCGAACATCAACACCATCAACAAAATGGGCGAAATCAGCCAAGCGGTCAGGTGGCGCTCTCGACTATCCAGATAAACCCAGCGTCCCACAAAAAGATCGAAGGCCAGAAAGTGGATCCAACCAATCGTGGCGCCAGTTGGCGTCCCCAGAAACACAGCAATCTGCGCCAGTTGTGGATTGAGCAGTTGTTCAGTCAGCAGACTGCCGGCTTGCGGCAATACGAGGCTGGCATAGAGCAACGCAGCCGGCGCCGCAATCCAAGGCGAACCGATGATGCGTTGCGTCCACGGCCAGAAGGGCAACAAAATCATCAAAAACCAAAAAGGCATCACCAACAAATTCGACATCTGAAACAACTGCTCGTACATCCTGTTATCCTCTCTAAATCTCTTAATCTCTCAATCTCGCATTCCCCTGACTACCACCCATACCCAAACCCCCGCGCCATCAACGACCCCATCAACGGAATGAGCGCCAACAACCCCAATTCCAGATAGATGATAGCCGCCGTCCCTGTCACTTCTTGATCAGCAATCTTGCTGTTACTTTCACCGGTCTGTAAGCGCTTAGTCCAGCGGATAAAGCGCATGGTCGGGATAATCGAGATCAAACCGACGATGACAAACAGACTGATTTTTACCCAAAAAACTGGATTGTTGTAGTAGAATGCCGCACCCTTGGCGCCAAAGAAGAGGCGCAACAGGCCGCTGCTCAGCGCCAAAATGGCTGCGACCAAGTAGAGCAGATCGACACGCCCCAAGCGTTGCACCCAGGGCAAGGTCAAGCCAGGACGGCAGAGAAAAGCCTCGGCAACAACAGTCGAAACCAACGCGATGATCGACAAAAAATGGGTATACGCCAAAATTGCATCAAGCCACGGCATAAGTAGCCTCCTTTGTTGTCATTGTCAGCGGGCGATTCAGCCAGGGGAGCAGGGCGCCGGCTTGGTTTTCGGCTCGTACTGCTTGTGTGGTTATCATTGGGATGTACTCCTATTCTAATGGTATACATTTACCGAAACTTGTTCGGTGATAGGTAAAAAAAGAGGCAAGCGCCTCTATTGCGCCAAGCCTACGCCAAACTTGCGCAGCGCCTCCCGTTCCACCGCATTATAGTCAAAGGGCATAATCGAACCACTGGTGACGCGCAGCATCGCCAGACCATGCACCAGCGACCAGAGTGTGTAGGCCATCTCTACCACGCCAAAGCCCGGTTTGCTATGGTAAATTTCTTCATCAATACACCGCTGAACACCGCGCACCAAAATAGCAAAGGCGCCGTCATCTTCTTGCATAGACGCCATCAGATCGTCCATTCCTTGCTTTTGGTTAATCTGTGAGAGGGGGATGGTGGTAAACATCAACAGAAAAGAATCGGGATTGCGCAGTGCAAAGTCGATATAGCTCAAGCCCAGTTCCAGGATATATTCGGTGGGCGGCAAGGTAATATCCACCTGCGCTAAGCGTCGGGCGAAGCGCTCAAAGTTTTGGGCGCAGACGGCAGCGACAATCTCTTCTTTGCTGCCAAAGTATTCATAGAGACCAGCCGGGCTGTAATCAATGCGCTCGGCAATGGCGCGAATTGACAGCGCATCAACGCCGCTCTCGCGGATGATCTGGCGCGCGGCATCGATAATTGCTTGTTGCGTGCGTTGATGGCGACGTTCTCTTGGCGATAGCTCAGCTTGGTGCAAGGGATTAACAACTTTCTACTAACGAATGTTTTCCGAATTACATTCGGTATAATAACACTATTCTGCTTAGCTGTCAAGCCCCCAATTTCTCTTTTTACATAACGACTCAGCCCGCTCTTAGCCGCGTCTAAAAGCAACCGGTGACCGGCTAGGAGCGGGCTGAGTCGTTATCTTTTTGCCTTCAGTTGCCCATCACCGCTTTACCAACGCTTGGTAACAGTGCAAAATTGTACAAGACAGTCCCCTTTTCCCCTGCTACACGACTCGCTATGTGCCGACGTAGCGTTGCTTTTTTCTGGCAGGGAGGCCGCGCCCCGACCTGAACCTATACCTCACACGAGACATGAAAGGAGTTTGAGCGATCTTTTATGGAACCATTGTTGTTACAAAAGGCCAATCCACCCAGCCGCCGCCAGGAACTGATGGCTGGCGTACGGGGCGTGCTACCACTCCTGGTGGGCGTAATTCCCTTTGGCTTGATCTATGGCGTCTTAGCCGTGGGCGCCGGCCTGCCACACCAATAGCTCTTCCCCAACAGGCGGGTGCGCAATAGCGGCTGCGTTTGTAATTGGTGAATGCTGGCAACCGGATGCCAGTCGTTATACAAGAGCGGATCACCGATCACGGCGCAAGTTCCTCTTCTCTATCAATGGTTGCAGAAATTAGTAGATAAATTGCCCCAACTTTTAGAAAGTCCCACTACATTTCACCCTGTCGCCACGCTACAATAAGGCCATACAAGCGAACACAAACGAGCGGACAACACAAAGCGCTCAATCGCTGAAAACAAGTCACAGTCCATACACATTCACAAGAAAGGCTCTACCCATGTTGCACAAGAATGACTTCGCCCTGGAACAACTCGAACAGCGTCTGGAAACGTTGTGGATCTACGTCCCGTATGTAGCGACCTGCAGCAAAAAGATTTTGTGGGTCACGGTCTACTATCCCTGCATCAAATGGCGCTGGATTTGGGTCTAGTCCAGTAACAGCACAACAACTGAATAACAAAGCAGCGTCGGTGAGCGGTCGTAGCTCGCCGACGCTGCTTTGTTGCATGGCTACTTGCGACAGTCAACTCGTTCGCCACACCGGAGAATACGATAGGGTTGTTCCACTGCTTTGGCCTGTTGAATGAACTCAGCCGGCGTGACTGTGTTAAATTCAAACATTTCGTAGTGACCGGGAATCACCAACCGGGCGCCAATCGCTTTCGCTACCTGCACTGCTTCCGCGCCGGATAAATTACCGGCCACCCCCCGCTGCGGGTCGCGCCCGTTGATCGGCAACAGCGCCAGATCAATCGACCATCGCTGCAACCGTTCCACCATGCCATCATATAAAACCGTGTCGCCGCTGTGGTAGATGGTCCACGGCCCTGCTTCGACAATCAGCCCGATAAACTTGTGATGTCCCTGTTCATCTTGCTCAATCTGCTCGTGGGCGGCGGGGACAGCATAAAAGGTGAAGGCGCCGACGGTGATTGGTTGATCAAGGGTAATGGCAGTGAGCCGTTCCGTCGCCACCTGTAAACGGTCGGCGGCAAAGGCCCGATTGGCGGCAGAGACGATGACTTGCAACGGCGGGTTGACTCGCAGCAACGGCCCCAACGTCTCGCCATCCAGATGATCGGTATGGTTATGGCTGGAGGTGACAACATCGATAAAGTCAAGTCGCGCCGGGGCAATGGCAAGCTCCGTCATGCGCACATGGGGTTTGGCCGTATTGGCATATTTCTTGGTCAGTGAGTCGGAAAGGTAGGGGTCGAGCAACAGGTGTTGCCCCTGCCACTGCACCAAATAGCCACTCTGCCCCAACCACCAAAGATGGAGGGCGTTCGGCGTTGCTTTGGCTGACTGAATGTCGTGCAGGAGGATTTCATCTTTCTGTAAAGGTTGAATCATTTTCCGCTATTCTTTCCGTATATCGCTTGTTGATCGCTTTATGGTTACCGTAGGGGCATGAGGTCGGGCGAGGCCGATCTATTTCAGTGTAGGTAGTTCCTTCGCCCGACCTCGTGCCCGTCCCCGCGAATTTCCTATACTTACGCTATAAAGCGTTTAGTAAGCTACAACTTTATTCAAAGCGACGGGCATGAGGTGCGGCGAAAGGGATGTGTACACCGAATGGAGATTGGACGCGCCGCGCCTCATGCCCCTACCGAAAATATCATTCCCATCGGTTCTAGCCAATCCGCCGTTCGCTCTCGGCGTCGAAAAAGTGCAGTCGATCCGTAGCCAACTGGGCCACCACCGGATGACTGGCATAGATCGGAATCGCCAGATCGCCCATCGCCACCAAGCGATATTGCTCATTGGCGGCATAAACCAGTTGACTCTGTCGACCAAAATCCGGCTCGACCACTTCCGCCACGCCGCGCAAAAACACGCCGTTTGCTGGCGCCGCGGCGGCATCCACCAGACGTAACGCCTCCGGGCGCACACCAACCGTCAGCTTTTGTCCAGATTGCACCTGTGCGTTTAATGCGGCGGGTAGCGGTACAGTGAACCCAGGCAATTGCACCGCCCCATCGGCCACTACGCCGCCAGGAAAAAGATTCATCGGCGGCGAGCCAAGAAAGCCAGCGACAAAAACATTGGCCGGCTTGTGCAACACCTGTTGAAAGGGGCCGACCTGCTCGATCCGCCCGGCGCGCATCACCGCCACCTGATCGCCCAGCCCCATCGCCTCCACCTGATCATGGGTCACATAGATGGCCGTAATTTGGAAGCGTTGCAGGAGCCGTTTGATCTCGATACGCGTCTGGCTGCGCAACTTGGCATCCAGGTTAGAAAGCGGCTCATCAAAGAGAAAAAGTTTGGGATTGCGCACAATCGCCCGTGCAATCGCCACCCGCTGCTGCTGCCCGCCGGAGAGCGTCCCCGGTTTGCGATAGAGCAACTGGTTAAAGCCAATGCCCATGATCTCGGAAGTGATGCGGATGCGCTCTTCGGTCTCCTGGTCGGAAATCTTGCGCAGGCGAAAGAAGAAGGAGAGATTGCCATGCCCCTCAAAATGGGGGTAGAGCGCGTAATTCTGAAAGACCATGCCGATGTAACGATCTTTGGGGGGCAGATTGGTCATCTCCTGGTCATCATAAAAGACCTGCCCGCTGTATTCGCCATCCAGCCCCGCCACGACGCGCAACAGCGTACTCTTGCCACAACCGGACGGCCCGACAATGGCAACTGTCTGCCCATTCGGCACCGTCAAGTTCACCTGATCCAGCGCCTTGACCTGTCCGGCGTTCTCATTTTGCTCCTCGCCGGCCAGCCGCTGGTCGCGTTGCGCACGCCGGCCAGCTAGTGGTTGGGCAAAAACTTTATTCACATCGACCAGTCGAATGGTTGCCATTTGGGTTGCGTTCTCTCCTCTTACGGTTGCGGTTTCTTCGTCAAGCATACCACATCGAGCCGCGAGCGCCAAGCAAGTGGATACTTTTTCTCTGGTTGACACATCTAACCAGCTTGCACTACAATACAGGCCACCCCGCCTCAGCCGACAGAAACGCAGCGCCACCCCATGTACAAGTAGATGCAATCGCTAGAAAGATCGGAGGGCAACCAATGCGACTTGCCATGGTATCCAGACCCCTGGCCGAGGCCGACCTGCGGCTGGCCAAACAGATGGGCATGACCGATGTTGTCACCACCATGCCCGGCGTGCCGATGATCCCTGAACGGGAGCAGGGGCCGGCCTGGCAATATCTCGATCTGCTCCATCTGCGCCAGCGGGTGGAGGATGCCGGACTGACCCTCTCCGTGATCGAGGGCTATCAACTCTCCGACCGGATTATGCTGGGTCTCCCTGGTCGTGATGAAGATTTGGCCCGCCTCTGTGAGAGCATCACCAACATGGGGCGCGCCGGCATTCCGATCTATTGTTATAACTTTATGGCGGTCTTCAACTGGCTGCGCACCTCCACCTCGACCCGCGGACGGGGCGACGCCCTTGTCACCAAGTTTGACGCCAACCAGTTAGCCCATGCGCCCCTGACCTATGCCGGCGAAACCACCGACGACCAGATGTGGGACAACTTCGCCTACTTCCTGCAACGGGTGCTGCCGGTGGCGGAAGCGGCCAATGTAAAGCTGGCGCTCCACCCCGATGATCCACCCATGTCGCCGGTGCGTGGCTTGGCGCGCATCATGCGTAGCGTCGAAGCCTTCGACCGTGTGCTGGCGCTGGCCGACAGTCCATCCAACGGCATCACCTTCTGTCAGGGCAACTTTGCCGCCATGGGCAATGTTGATATTCCGGCGGCCATTCGCCACTTTGGTCGACACGAAAAAATCTTTTTCGCCCACTTCCGCGATGTGCGGGGCAGTGTACCACTCTTTGAAGAGACCTTCCACGACGAAGGCAAGACCGATATGGCCGCCGCCATGCGCGCTTATCATGACATTGGCTTCGATGGCCCCATGCGCCCCGACCACGCGCCCACGATGGAAGGCGAATCTAATGATAACCCTGGGTATATGGTGCGCGGCAAAATTTTTGCCATCGGTTACATGAAAGGGTTAATTGACGCCATCAATTCAACGCAGTAAGACTTTCGTGATTCGTGCTACGTGAGATTACTAGCGACGCAGCACGCACCAGCTTTAGACAAGGAGGAAATCCATGAACGGTTATGAAGCAATGGCGCAAGTTTTGAAAGCAGAGGGGGTGGATCTCCTCATTGCCTTCCCCCACCAGACGCTGATTGAAACCGGCGCGCTGGCCGGCATTCGCCCGATTATCTGCCGTCAGGAGCGGGCCGGCGTCAACATGGCCGACGGCTACAGTCGCATCCACAATGGGCGTAAGATCGGCATCTTTTCCATGCAACAGGGACCGGGCGCCGAGAATGCCTTTGGTGGTGTGGCGCAAGCCTTTGCCGATTCCGTGCCGCTGCTGGCCTTGCCGGGTGGTGAACCCTTCCGGCGGCTTGGCGTCCACCCCACCTTTGAAGCCGTGCCGAATTACCGCGGCATTACCAAATGGGCAGCCATGCTTTATACCACCGAGAGCATTCCAGCCGTCATGCGCCGCGCCTTTACACAGCTCAAACATGGTCGGCTGGGGCCGGTGCTGGTGGAGATGACCAGCGATGTGATGAGCGCTGAATATCCCGGCGTCACCGTCGATTACAAACCGGTACAGCGCTATGCATCGGCGGCTTCACCAGAGGATGTACGTGATCTGGTCACGGCGCTGCTCAAGGCAACGAACCCGGTGATCAACGCCGGCCAGGGGGTGATGTATGCCGAAGCGACGCCGGAACTGGTCGAGTTTGCCGAATTGACCCACATTCCGGTCATGACCACGCTGGCCGGCAAAAGTGGTTTCCCCGAAAATCATCGCTTATCGTTGGGGACGGGCGCGTCGAGCCGCACCTTGATGGTGCACCGTTTCTTGCAAACCACCGATTTTGTGCTGGGCATTGGCACCAGTTTTACCAAGACGGTCTTTAACGCGCCCATGCCGGAGACCGTGCCGCTGGCCCAAGTGACCAACTGCGCTGAGGATCTCAACAAGGATTATGTCATCAGCTATGGCGCCGTGGGCGATGCCAAGGTGGTCTTGCGCCAGATGATCGAGGAGGTCAAGCGCCAACTAGGTGAACAGGGGCGACCGGATGCCAATGGAGTCGTCGATCAAATTGCCAAGATTCGCAACGAGTGGCTGGCCGAGTGGAAACCACACTTTACCTCTAACGAAGTGCCGATCAGCCCCTATCGCGTCTTTAGCGAACTGGCGCGCGCCGTCGATGTCGCCAACACCATCATTACGCATGATTCCGGCTATCCGCGCGAACAGCTTGTCCCTTTCTGGAAGCCGGTGACGCCGCGTGGCTACCTTGGCTGGGGCAAATCGACCCAACTGGGCTATGGTCTAGGACTGGCGCTGGGGGCCAAACTGGCTGCACCCCAAAAACAAGTGATCAACGTCATGGGTGACGCCGCCTTTGGCATGGCTGGTCTCGACCTGGAAACCGCCGCCAGAGCGGAGATCCCGATCTTGACGGTGGTGCTCAACAATGGCGTCATGACCCACTATGACAGCCACATGCCCTACGCTTCGGATCGCTTTGGCAGCAATGAACTGGGCGGCAAATACGCCGTGGTGGCCGAAGGCTTGGGCGCCCATGCCGAAAAGGTGACAACACCCGACCAACTGGCGCCGGCCATCAAACGGGCCATCGCCGCCAACCAACAGGGCAAACCGGCGCTGCTGGAGGTGATGACCAAGGTGGAAGAGACGATTTCCCGCTATCCGCGCTGAGTTTACCCACAGAGCGCAAATCCGTAGGGTTGGACAGGAGAAATACCATGGGGCGGATTGGGATTGGCGTGATTGGCGGCGGCGGCATTGCGGCGGAAGGGCACATTTGCGGCTATCAGCTTGACTCGCGCTGCGAGGTGGTGGCCTTATGGGATACGAATGCCGCCAGGGTGCAGGAACAGGCGCAACGACTCGGTGTGACATCCGCTATGCTGTGCAGTTCGTTGGATGAGTTGTTAGATCGCGCCGATGTACAGGCGGTTTCGGTCTGTACGCCGGATCATCTGCACGGTGATCATGCCTATGCCGCGTTGCAAGCGGGTAAACATGTGCTAATCGAAAAGCCGATGACGACCACGCGGGCCGACGCCGCACGGCTGGTGCAGGCCGTGCGTGAAACTGGTCTGGTGGGGCTGGTCGGGCAGATTGTTCATTTCCAGCCGGACTACCAGGCAATGGTGGAAGCTTATCGCGCCGGTGAACTGGGCGAGGTCTGGCTGGTGGAGAGCGATTATATTTCCGACATGCGTCGCTACTATGGGCCGGACAGTCAAACGCCCTGGCGCACTGATCCACGTGCGCCGCAGGACATTTTGTTAGGGGGCGGTTGTCATTCGATGGGCATCCTGATGTGGGCGATGCAGACGCAGGTGGAAGAGGTCTTCGCGTATGCCAGCCACAAAGCAGAACCAATGTTGCCGATCAATGATTGTTATCTGGTTTCGCTGCGTTTTGCTAATGGGGTCATCGGCAAGTTGATCGCGGCGTCGGGCAATCGCGGCGCGGCGCCGACGGGTGGCCGGCTGGTGATGTACGGCACAAAAGGGACGCTCTGGGGTGGGCGCTTCTACCGCAACAACCCAGCGACCCATAGCACCGATATTGTGCGCGATTTTCGCGAGGAGTTCAAGCAACACAAGCCGCGCGTCCAGGGGATTCGCCAGGTGCAATATTGGGCCGAACAGTGCGCCCATTTCCTTGACTGTATCGAAGGCAAAGCCCAGCCGCAAACCTCCGTTGAAGAGGGAGCGCGTATTGTCGCTGCGCTTTGCGCCGCCATCGAATCAAGCCAAAGCGGACAGCCGGTGATGGTGGATAATACGTTCTAAGTGAGCGTCTAACAATCAGTTCCCGAGTTGCTCTGTGCGCGCCTAGAAGGCAACCGGTGACTCGCCCCAGCCGGTTGCCTTCTAGGCGCCTACAGAGCGGAGTTTGTTTTTAGACGCTAAGGCTTGGTGCGGTTTACAACTCATAAACCGCACCAACTGTTTTACAGTGCTATTTTACAGCACCAACTGTTTTACAGTGCTATTTTACAGCGGCAGCGCAATCACGCGGCCTTCTTGCATACTGCGGGTAACGGCTTCGGTAAATTCCATATACTTGACGCCATCGTCAAAGTTGGTGTGGGTGATCTCTTCCTGCCCACGGATGGCGTTGATAAACTCTTCCTCGACGCGCCAGGCGCCGGCTTCCTCGGCGGGAATGGGGATTTCGGCCAGCGCTTTCTCTCCCTTTTTACCGCCAAAGAGTTTGTTGTCGGTAAAGCGGAGCGTACCCTCGCTGCCAAAGAGATAGGCTTCGGGCGCGCCGGTGAGGCCGGCAATGGTGGAGACCTGAAGGTGCATCTGTGCGCCACAAGCCAGATCCGCCATCACATCAATGTGTTCGGGAATCCGTACCGGCTTGAGGATGCCCTCTTCGTTCTTGCGCATCTTGACATAGGTCTTGCCCATTGCCACCACGCTGGTCGCCGC
Source organism: Caldilineaceae bacterium (assembly GCA_026645575.1). Next base: position 51,367 of record JAPKMW010000024.1, on the reverse strand, counting down.
GCCCACCCAACGCAGCAACGCCTCATACCAGATGCCCATGGTCATAATATTATAGCCGCTCAGGTCAAAGTCATTGCGCCAGTGGAGCGGAGCATTTTTGTCCAAGAACGTGCCGCCGGCGCGCACTTCCACCGCTAACAATTCCCCCAGGTAGCCTTCCGCCAGCAGCCGCTTGATGGTCTTGTCCACGCGCAGGGTGAAAGGGGAGGGTACAATCTGCGCCACCAGATGGGGTTTCTCACGCGCTGCCTCACGCATCAGGTGCGCTTCGTTGGCGTCCATAGCCATGCGCGCTTCACACATGACATGTTTATCGGCGGCCAGCGCCGCCAATGTTAATCGACAGTGCATATAGGGCCAGGTGCCAATGACAATGGCGTCAATGTCGGTCGAATTGATCAACGCCGGCCAGCTTTCATAGACCTGGGGAATGTTGAACTGCGCCGCCACCCGTTCGCCAGAGGCGCGGCTGCGATTACAGACGCCCACAATCTGAACGCCTTCAATGGCCTGCAAGTTGGGAATATGCTTCGATGTTGTATTCGCCCCGGCGCCGATCACGCCGATACGGATGGGAGTAGTGGTCATGGTTGCTCCTTTTTATGGTAGTAACAGATGTTATACCTTGCTCATCGTAGGGGTACGATATATCGTACCCCTACGATGAGCAGGGCATGAAGCTAGTTAAAGTCCTGGCTAATGATTTTGTCGGGGGTAAGCACAAGGAGGACGCTGGGGGAGTTGCGGATACTCTCATAGTAGCGACGGGCTTCGGCTTCCGTCTCGTAATAGTGCCGGATAATACGCCAGCGGGTTGGATCTTGGAGCGGGTCGCCCGGTTCCAGAATGGTGATCGCACCTTGCAGAATGACATAGCGGGCATCAGGATGACCGGCATCCACGCAGATCGTCACCCGTGGGTCGCGCCGGAGATTTTGCACCTTGACGGCATTGACCCCGGCGCTGATATAGAGCTTGCCCCCTTCATAAATGTACCAGACGGGGCTGAGCTGGGGCGGACCGTCGATGCGATTGGTGGCGATAATGGCATGGCGCGGCGGCGCAAGAAAAGCGTCGATCTGAGCTTGGGTCATCTGGGCCATTGGGACTCCTCCTGTGACTAGGTGAGCGCCTAAAAAGAACTTTCCAATTTGCTCTACGCGAGTCCGTGACTCGCAACCGACCGGGGCGAGTCACGGACTCGCGTAAAGCACGATTACTAAATAGGCGGACGGATTGGCTGATTACCAAATTTAGTTTATCATAGCTGACAAATTCACCCAACCAGACAAAAAGTCGATCCACGCATCATGACCCAAAGGAGATAACGCCATGACCTTGCAGGAATATAAAAACTCCCTTCACCAAGGCACAATGCCCGCCGGGCTTAGCACCGCGCTTCAAGCGCTCTGGCAGGCCGGCAAAGGCGACTGGAATGCTGCCCATGCGATTACGCAGGCGCAAGGCGACCCCGATGTAGATTGGGTTCACGCCTATTTGCACCGGGAAGAGGGCGATCTCAACAACGCCGGTTACTGGTATCGCCGCGCCGGGAAACCAGTTTCAAACCAGTCGCTGGCCGAAGAGTGGGACGCTATGGCGACCATGCTGCTGGGAAAACTACAGCGGATTTAGGTAGGAACGGATTTTTTGGGGAGCGAACAAGGTTTTATGACTGAACAGGTAAATACACTGATTACACACGCCCATCTCTTCTCTATGCGGGGCGAGGGAGTTGGGTATATTGGCGATGGCGCGTTGGCAGTTCAAGGCAGGCAGATTGTGGCGGTGGGGACGACGGCGGAATTGAGCGCCCGCTTTACCGCTGACGAAACCATTGATGCGACGGGCCACGCCCTGTTGCCCGGCTTGATCGACGCCCACATGCACACCCCGCTGGCGATTGTGCGTGGGGTCGCCCAAGATGTGAGCCACTGGATGCAAAAGGCGTTGGCCCCCTATGCCCGTCACCTCACACCGGAAGCGTCACTGGCCGGCGTCAAGCTCAATGTGCTAGAGGCGCTCAAAGCCGGCACGACCACAATGGGTGACTACACCAAGCCCATCCCCGGTTGGGCCGAAGTCTTTGAACAGGTTGGCGTGCGCGCCCGGTTGACGCCGACGATCAACGCGTTGCCGCCTGGGGGCATGGCCGGCTGGAAAGTGGGTGATGTTTATCCGTTGGATGAGGGCGTAGGCCAAGCCGCGATTGACGAGGGGGTCGCCTTTGCCCGTGACTGGCATGGCGCCGCCGATGGTCGCATCACCGTCATGCTTGGTCCACAAGGCCCTGACATGATTTCGCAAGCGCAGTTGCTGCAAGTCAAAGCGATTGCCCAGCGCGAAGGGTTGATGATCCATCTCCACACCGCCCAGGGCGACCGCGAAATCGACCAGATGCTCAAACGCTATGGCAAACGCACACCGGCCTACCTGCAAGAAATCGGCTATCTGGATGAGCAACTGCTGGCTGTCCACCTCACCGAAGCGACCGATGACGAAACGGAATTGATCGCCCGCAGCGGCGCCCGTATGGCGCTCTGTTCGGGCAGCATCGGCATCATCGATGGCATCGTGCCGCCGGCCTACGTCTTCCGTCGCGCCGGTGGTCTGGTGGCGCTGGGGTCGGATCAGGCGTCGGGCAACAATTGCAACAATATCTTTAATGAGATGAAGCTGACCGCGCTCTTTAACAAAATCAAGTACAAAGACCCCACGATTATGCCCGCTTGGGTGGTGTTGCGCATGGCAACCATTGAAGGCGCCCGCGCCATCGGCCTGGGCGATCAAGTGGGATCATTAGAAGTTGGCAAACAGGCCGATCTGATCCTGGTCAACCTGAACGAACTGAACTTGCTGCCGACGCTGGAAGCGCCCATCCGCAATATTGTGCCAAACCTGGTCTACGCCGGCACCGGCCGCGAGGTGACGTTGGTGATGGTGGATGGCCAGGTGTTGGTGCGCAACGGCAAAGTCCTCACGGCTGACGAAGAAGCCGTCCGCATGGAAGCGCAAGCGCAAGCAACCGCCCTCGCCCAACGGGTGGCGGCTGATCCCGTGCATCAAGGGATGATGTTGTTAGAACCAATGGCCCAAGGACTGTTATAAGAAGCAATATATAATAGGAAACGTAAATGAACCAAAATTCTGCTCTTGCTTATTTGGATGCCGCCCAGGGCATTTTAGACCGGATTCGTAATACCCAATTATCCAATATCGCTGCTGCCGCCGACATCTGTACGCGGTCGATGAGTGGCGACGGGCTAGTCCATCTCTTTGGCACCGGCCATTCGCGCATGTTTGTCGAAGAGATGTTCCCGCGCCACGGCAGCTTTCCCGGCTTTCACTCCATGGTCGAACTCTCGCTCACCTTTCACAATCAGGTTGTCGGCTCGAATGGGCAACGACAGGCGATGTTTCTGGAAAAGGTGGAAGGGTTGGGCAAGATGATCATGCGCAACTTTGTCATGGGGCCGCCTGACAGCATGATCATCTTCTCCAACAGCGGCGTCAATGAGGTGGTGGTCGAGGTGGCGCTGGAAGCCAAGGCGCGCGATCTGGCCGTCATCGCCGTCGTCTCGCTGGAACACTGTCTGGCGTCCAAACCGCGCCATTCCTGCGGCAAACGGCTGCCCGACCTGGCCGATGTCACCATCGACAACTGCGTCCCCGGCGGCGATGCCATGGTGCAGATCGAGGGGCTCGCCGATCCGGTCGGCCCCGGCTCAACGGTCGGCGCAGCGACGGTGACGAACATGCTCAAATGTCTCATCGCCGAAAAGCTGACCGCGCTGGGCAAACCGCCCTTGGTGTTGACCAGCAGCTACTTTATCGGTTCCGCCGCCGCTACCCAACGTTTTGACGACTGTTATGATGATTACCGGGCGCGCGTGAAACGGGTTTATGGTTGATTTACCAGTGGTGCGTCAGCCCATCGCATCCTGTCAAGCCTGAGGAGTGCTACCATGCCGGAGTATCAACATTACCAACTGCAACTGCTCGATCTCTCTCGTCGCTTTGCTGCGGAATCAGGCACGCCACTCACGGAAGCGATTGCGGATGCCTTCCTCGCCACCCCGCGCCACCGCTTTGTGACCCGCTACCGCCAGTGGGGCCAGCGCGATTGGCAGGAAGTGACCGACGAAACGCTAGCGCACCATCTGCCTACGCTCTACAGCAATGACGCGCTAATGTTATGGGGCGACGACCAGGCCAACACCCTCTCCAGCATCTCACAACCCTCGTTGGTCTTAGCCATGATCCAGATGCTCAAGCTGGCAGCGGGCCACCATGTTTTTGAACTGGGCGCCGGCAGTGGCTGGAACGCTGCGCTCATGGGGCGGCTGGTGGCGCCGGCGGGGCAGGTCTATAGCTTGGAGATTATTCCAGAGATGGCTGAACGGGCGGCAGCGGCGGTGGCCGGCTTGGGGATTGAGAATGTCCATATCATTGCGGCGGATGGCGGCGAAGGGTACGCGCCCGGTGCGCCCTATGATCGCGCCATCTTCACCGCCGGCTCCTATGATCTACCGCGCCACTTTTACACTCAATTAAAAGAGGATGCCCTGCTGCTGCTGGTTCTCAAAGAAGAAGGGGGTGGAGATTTACTCGTGTTACTGCAAAAGCAGGGCGACCACTTCCAATCACGCGACTCCTTCCCCGTGGGCTTTGTGCCGATGACCGGGAAATATGCGCTGGGCAACCTCAAGCCGATCCCGCTGACGACCTTGCCGGCCTGGGCAACGTTACAGCAGCAGGAAGTGAGCCGCTCTGCTTATTGGTGGGGGGGGCGCGGTCGCTACTCCCTCTGGCGCACCCAAGCTGTGCGCAGCTTTTTGACCATCACCGAACCAGGCTTTCATCTCTTTTCCGCCGAACCAGAGGTCGCTGCCGAGGCTGAAGACGAGGTGTCGAGTGCGCCGCCAAAGCCGGAAGAGTTCTTTGGCTTGTGGGATGAAGCCAGTGGTTCGCTCGTGCTGGCGCGCAACGACCAACTGGTCGCCTATGGCAACACAGCGGCGCAGGAACGACTGCTCCGCGCACTCCACCGTTGGGTTGACCTGGGAATGCCCTCCTCGGCTAGCTTTTCTCTACACCTCTACCCCAGCGACCATCCTTTGACTGCCGGCGCTAACGAATGGATTGTCAAGCGCCAGGAATCCCAACTGCTCTGGCGCTTACCGCAGGGATAGACGGCATCGTCATAGACCTGTAGGGTCTGCGAGACCCTACAGGTCTGGATGCTTTAATTCGTCGGGATAAGCTCCCGTGCGCCATAAGCGGTTTCATGCCCGTTGGTGCGCGCAATGCGTGTTGGTTGCTGCTCCGAAATGGTCAACAAGCGCTTGACCAATTTCTGCACCACCGCGCTCTCCTCCGGTGATAAATTCTCCTCGACAAAGTGCAACGCCTCGCGCACCACCCACTTGGGCAGGCTGAGGGTCAGGGTAACGTTCTCGGCCTCTTTCTGCTTGGTCCACGATTCTTGAATACACTGACGGACGAAATCGCTGCGGTTATCGGTCAATTGATCCAGCCGATCAATATCTTCGGCATAGAGACTAATATGAAGTTGTTTGCGTTTCTGCCCATCCGGTTTGGCGGGGCGACCGGGACTGTGTGACATGAGTTTGCCTGCCTGTTGTGTGAACGTGTTTGATTGAGCTAACGTGATTCGTGAACCGTAATTCGTGCTGACGTGTTAGGTGATTTATGTTGGCGTGATTCTGTGCTTGTCGCGCTTTCACGAATCACGTTAGCGCGCTGCACGAATCACGCCGTTCTCCTGCTGTCCCCATTGTATAGGGAAAATCGTTTTTGTCAACACCAAATTTGCCAAAGGTGCAAAACTTTAATCTGTAGAACATGTGAGCTAAATTACAATTGATGTGGCCACGAAAATAAGATTTTTTCTAAGAAATTTCGCGAAAATTGTTGACAAAAAAGAAAATTTGTGCTATAATAAATCCTCTATCCCTAGTGCAGTTTCGGAGAGGAGAAGGGACACAAAAAATGTCAACAGCTATGGTGATTGCTACAGTAGTTACTGCGGTGATCACCACCGATGTAGACGTAGAAGAGGTCAAAACCTGCGCACTGGAGCAGATTCGCAACAACGATCAAGGGCTGCTCAACCGGCTGCTGGATCGTGGTGTGGAAGCGAATGTGACCACGGCCATCCTCAACATTGAGGAGTTTCTGGAGTACCTGCATCTGCGGCAGCGGAAGCGCGTCGTGCCGGCCCCGCCCGCTGAGGATGCTGAAACAGTAGTTGTGACGGAGAACATGGGCGAACTCGACTTTATGGAGTACACCTTCCAACAACTACACAGCGGCGACCAGAAGCCGACCGTCACCTTCAGTGCAGAAGCGTTAGCCGCCATGGAGGACGAACAGATTGGTGAGGAGTTTGCGCGCCAACCCTTTTTGTACTAAGCGCCTGCTCGGTCGCCAGTCACCGACTGGCTGAGAGCGGGACTACCCTACTGACCGGCAACGTATCGAGGTTTTTGTGATCATCTATAGCTACTACAACCCGCGCTTTCGGCTGGACGCCCGCCCCCTGTTTGGACAAAGATCAGCGGCGAATGAGTGCCCACCTGATCACGTGAGAAAGGATCGAATCATGAGTGATGAGAAAATCAACCAAATTTTAGACGAATTGAGCAAGCCGTTTCATCCTTCCCGCATTACCTGGCGCCCAGGCGCACTGACGGGCAAAAAAGACAAAGCCCTCGCCCTGGCCTACGCCGACCTACGGGCCTACCAGAACCGGTTGGATGAAACGTGCGGCATGGATTGGTCAGTGAGCTATACGCCTTGGGGTGATCGCATTATCTGCCATCTGACCATCAACGGCATCACCCGTAGCAGCACCGGCGAAGCGGACAGCGACTCTGAACGTTCGGAGATTGCCGGCACCTCTGCCGAAGCGCAAGCCTTTAAGCGCGCTTGCGCCATGTTTGGCCTGGGCCGTTATCTCTATAGTTTGCCGTCGCTTTGGGTGGAGTATGACGCCCCTAATCAGCGCTTTACCGAAAAGAGCAAAGCGCGCTTACATAGTATCATCGCCCAACATTACCAACGCTTTTTGAATGGCGGGGACCCCAGGGGTGCTGCCAGCAACCTTGACGCCCCGGCAGAGGAAGCCCCCGAAGATGTGCAAGTTACCGAACCAGTACGCGCCACGGAAGAGACAACGTCGACCGAACCAGTTCGACAAGCTCAAACTGAACCGAGCCGCCCAGCAGCAACCAAGAGCGCCCCGAAGCAGGTCAAAGAAGTTTCAGCGCCAACCAACGGTTCAACCAATGGCGCAACCAATGGCGCGCACGCTGTCGAGCATAGCGAAGCCCAGGAGGAAACCCTGCTACCGCTGCGTAAGAAGCTCGACGAACTGGGCAAGGAACTCTATGGTGAACAGTGGGCGCATGTGCGGGCGCACAACATCAAACGCTTGGTGGGCGAACAGAATGACGGCAATACGGCGCTCTCCAAAGAGCAGATGCAGACCTTGATCAACGGCCTGAAGAAGCTACAGCAACAACGCCAAGCCGCGTAAGGCTAAGCTCGCAAATGCGTGAACCGTTCTGTTTGAACGGTTCCGCAACACGTACAGGTAAGATGATGACACGCCTTCCCCCTGCCACAAGCACCGTTGCTTGTGACCACAGGGGTTGAATGATTTTGTTAAGGAGACAGAACAATGTATCAACAAATTACCCTCATCGGCAATCTGGGCAGCGACCCGGAACTGCGCTACACCGCCAGCAATGTGCCGGTCTGTAGCTTTCGCATGGCCGTGCAGAAGCAATGGCAGGGACAGGATGGTGAGCAAAAGGAAAAGGTGGTTTGGTTCCGGATAACCGCCTGGCAGAAGCTGGCCGAAGTGGTCAGCGAACATTTGAGCAAAGGACGCCGGGTGATGGTCGTCGGCGAAGTGGAAAATGCCCAGGCGTACGTGAGCAAGACGGGTGAGCTGGCCGCCACCAATGAAGTCACCGCCCGCACTATCCGTTTCCTCGATTCCGCCCATCACGAGGAGAATCCCTTTACGGATGAAATGGCTGAACCAACCATGCCGCAGCCAGCGCCGACCAGTGGCAAACCGCAACCCCGTAAGCGGCAGGCGGCGATTGACATTCCGTTCTAGAGGAAATGGTGATGGATGAAATGGTACAGCACGCAATCCAAGACGCCACCCAATCGGGTGATCCCGCCTTGCGCCGGGAAGCGCGGGCCTGGCTTCAGGTCTGCTGCCCCGACATTGCCGACCAACTCCCGCCTGTCGGCGCCGAGACGCGTTGTACGGTTCTGCACGTCGACGCAATTCGCTCATCAACAATTCACATCTCCTTCACAAGTGGGTGCGATAATAAAAGTATCAGCCCCCGCCAACAAGACCAGCCAACACTGTAGCCGGTCACTGATAGAAGGAGATTGAAGATGAAAACGTCAACAAAACGACTATTCGTCGTGATCATGATTGTTTCCTTTGCCCTGGTTGTCTATGCCGGCAGCGCTTGGGCGCAAAGCGATCCCGCCACCCCCACGCCGCCAACCAACATGCTCCAGCAGATGGAACAACGCTTTGGTCCAAAAGCCTGGGCAGAACAGATCCAACGGATGACGCAAATCCACGGCGCAGACTTTGTCAGCCAGCGGTTGGGATGGATGGCGGAACAGGAAAGCTGCCCTGGTATGAATGGGGAAGGGCGCGGCATGGGGATGATGCAGCAACAGCGCCAAGGTGGGATGAGTGATAATATGAACGGCGGCATGATGGGTCGCGGCATGATGGGCCGCGGCATGAGAGGGCAAGATAATTGGTGGGGTTTTTCCTGGAACAGGGGGCCGAACTTCTGGAACAATGCCCCTACGGTAAGCCCAACACCCGTGCCGTCTGAATAACGGTTACATTTTGATCACAAGCAAAAGAGCGCTTGGCTATGGCTGAGCGCTCTTTTGCTTGTTTAGGTTGTACACATAGGCAGGTTATAGCAACTCTATGTCTCCCCCTTGTACCTCTACCTATACCGCTTTAGGGTGATTTGCGGCAAGTTAATAGGCACGCGAGCGCTCTATACAACCCGATGGGAATCGAGCGCTGCCCCGATGGGAGAGATTATTGTTCTTGCTGTTGCGCTTGCTTTGGCTAACGGCGGAACGCAGAACTGTCTCAACCCAAAGGTACAGAAGATCACAAGTAACAGAGAATCAGGAGAAACGCTATGACAACTCGTGTCACCGATACACCAAACACCCGCACCGGCAGTCCGTGGGGCGGCGCCGTCACCGCCGGCATTATTTCGTTGATCGTCAATGTGATCGTTGGCTGGTTGATCTTTATGATCATCCCGCCGATTGAAGGCACGGATCTGGGGTGGACATTGACCATGATCGCCATCACTTCCTTCTTCGCCGGTCTCTTCAGCTATTACGGGGCGCATCGGCAGGCGTATCCGTAGTCGCGGATGGTGGATGGTGGACTGGATAAAGAAGCCACCATCCACTCTCTAAACTCTTGCTAGATCATTCACAACCTCACCCACACAATCCCAAAGCAAGTATACTTAGGCGTTTTAAAAAGTAAAATAAGTATCCGTAGGCGCCTACGGATACTTATTTCTTGGAATGTGCCTTATGCAAAGAAATCTTCATCTCCAGCTTGCAAGTAGTGCTGGGCCGCTTTCTTGTTGATCGTGATCCCCAACCCCGGTCGATCCCAGACTTCGATTAGGCTGTTTTTGACAATGGGATCGGGCAGCCCCTCGACAATCTCATACCACCATTCGGGGCGGGCGAAGGGGTATTCACAAGCGATCAGGTTTTGCGGCAGGGTCGCCGCCACCTGCACCAGCGCAGCCAGCCCAATCAGCCCGTTGCCGACGCCGTGGGGCGCAATCTGGACGCCATGCAGGTCGGCATATTCGGCCACCCACTTGAGTTCGGCCAGCCCACCCACATCGAGCGGGTCGGGGCCGATGATGTTGACGGCCTTCTGGGTCAGCAGTTCGACAAAGTTCTGGCGCAGGTAGATCTGTTCGCCGGTGTGGATCGGGGTGGTGGTGCTGCGGGTCACTGCCCGGTAGAGGTCGGCGCATACGTAGGGGCTGTAGTCGCCGGTGATCATATCTTCCAGCCACATCAGGTTGTAGGGTTCGACGGCCTGGGCAAAGCGCAGCGCATCCGCTGGGAAAAAGCCAGGGCCGCAGTCAAGCGCCAGTCCCACCTCGTCGCCCAGCACCTCCTTCATGGCGGCGACACAGGCGACCAGATGCTTGAGTCCCTGTTCGGTGAGCGGGCCGCGGTTGCGCAGGTGGCCTTGCGGTTGCGCTTCGCCATAGAAAAAGTTGGGCACCGCGCCGGGCATGGGGCTGTGAAAGGCGACCGGCTGTTTGATGATACAAAAGCCCTCCGGCAGCGCCTTGACTTTGGCGACGTGGTCGGCGCACGCCTGGGGGGATTGATCGGGCATGGGAAAGTCGATGGCCGTGTTGTAGACGCGGATCTGGTCGCGCACCTTGCCGCCCAGCAATTTGTAGATGGGCAGCCCCGCCGCCTGGCCGGCAATGTCCCAGAGCGCCACCTCAATCGCACTGACCGCACTCCCCCACGGCTTGAACGCCCCCATGCGCCGGATCTTCAACATCACCCGCTCGACGTTGGTCGGGTCTTCGCCCAGGATCAGATCCCGGTAAAACAACACATGGGGCTTGAGATAGGGCTTAAAGCGCTCGGCCTGGCCATAGCCCTCCAGCCCGGCATCGGTGGTGATGCGCACCACCGGCGCATTGCCCAAAATCGCACATTTGAGATCGGTGATTCGCATGATGGGTCCTTTGGTTGAGCGTGGTCTTCTAATGATAACCAGTAGATCGCAAAGAGTCGTTCATAGCCGGTCCGTAACCGGCGCCGGTCGTTGCGCTTTACTGATTATAACAAAGGGTGGGTTGCACCAAGAATCAGCCTATGGGCAAGGCGTAAATTTCGTTTCTTGCCCTGGTTTGGCGCTATGGACAACTCCGGCTACAATAATTCAGAAGCTTGTTTTTCCGCATAGAAGGAGTGTGTCTGTTATGAGCCGTTATACCAAGGCTCTTGTGCAACTGTTGACTAACACCTGCCTTTGGCAGGTGATCCTACCAACGCTCTTGTTGCTGCCCATGCTTATCGCCTGTGGTTCCGGCGAGGAAGCATCTTCCTCGCCGGCGGTCCAAATTACGTTGCTGCCCAGCCAAAACGCCAATGAACTTCAGGTGCAACTGCGCAACCCCGCTCAAGCGCCCATTACCGACGCCACCGTTGCGCTGGAAGGTAACATGAATCATGCCGGCATGGTTCCCGTGTTGACCGACCCCGTGCACGATGACGCTGACGGTGCAACCGACGGCATCTACCGGCTGCCCTTTCAATTCTCCATGTTGGGCGATTGGATTGTCACCGTGACGGCAACACTGGCCGACGGAAGCGAAGCAACCAAAGATGTGGAAGTGACCGTAACCGATGGCGGCGTGCAAATTCATGATGCGAGTGCCGACGAAGCAACCGGTGCGCAAACAGCCGGACAGATGATGGTGCATGATGTGATGGCGCCAGCGTCACCCCTGGCCGGCGGCAACGGCGCGGTCTACTTTATGGTGATGAACAACACAGCGCAGGCTGATCGTCTCGTCGCTGTGGAAAGTGATGTCGCCGCTGCGGCAGAACTGCACGAAAGCGTTGAAGAGAACAATGTCATCCGCATGGAACCACGGCCCGATGGCTTTGACCTTCCTGCCGGTGGCAGCGTCACCCTGGCGCCCGGCGGCAAACATGTGATGCTGGTCAACCTCAAAGCGCCGCTGGTCGAAGGCGAAAGCTTTACCCTGACCCTGCGCTTCCAACATGCCCCCGCCATCAGCGTCACCGTGCCCATCGTCGCCCCTGGCAGCGCGCCAGGTGGTGAGCATCAGCATGGCGGGTGAAAATAGTAGTTCAGTAAGACAGTAGGACAGTTACCTACCACTGTCTTACTATCTTACTGAACTACTCATTGCTCCAGCCAATATTCAATATCCGGTAACAGCATCTCTACCGTGGCGTCGTGGCGGAAGAGTTCACGCCAGTCGCCGTTCTTGTCGATAATGTAGACGCCGCCGGTATGATCGACAAAGTAGCTGTCGGCGTTGCCGGTATCAACGTTGCTCTTTTCGGCATAGACGCCATAGGCCTTTTTGGTGGCTTCGTACATCTGCCCTTCCATGCGCACACCGTAGAAATCGGGACTAAAGGCGTTCACATAGGTTGCCAGTCGCTCAACCGTATCCCGTTCCGGGTCAACGGTGATGAAGACCACGGCCAGATCCTGCGCTTTTTCCCCCAACTGATCCGCGACCTGTTTCAAATTTGCCAGGGTCAACGGACAGATGTCGGGGCAGAAGGTGTAACCGAAGAAGATGACCACCACTTTCCCGTGGTGATCACTCAGGCGGAAGGAGTCGCCGGTATAATTTGTCCCCTCAAATGCAAAGGCGGGGGTCGGACTTTCCAGTACGCTGCCGCTAAATTGATGGGGACTTGCACAACTTGTCAAGGATGTCACTAGCACAAAGACAAGCAACATCTGTACGAAACGCGCTTTACGTAAAACCACATTCATCCTTTCAACCCTGTTCATACGTACTTTAGCTTGACACCACCATAACAAAGACCCCCAATGGTATCTATTATCTGGCTTACAGTATACTCGTCCGTAGGGACGACTGAGTTTAGGGGAGAAGGAAATGCTTATACTCTTCCTAAACTCAATCGTCCCTACGGGACGAAAGTGGACTAGGCCGGTGTCAGCGCTAATACGCGTAGCGGGCTACCGGAGCCGTTGACGATCTTGAGCGGCGCCGCGATCACAACAGCGCCGGTGGCCGGCAGTTGATCGAGATTGCAGAGACTCGCCAGGCCAAACTTGCCGTTGCCCTGCATCAGGTTGTGCGCCGGGAAGGGCGGGTCAAAGCTGGCGGCCTGACCGGCATCGGTGCCGACCGTTTCGACGCCAACGCCCAATACGTCCCGTTCCATGGCCAGGAAGCGCACACAATCGGGGTGGAAGCCGGGCGAGTGGGGGCCATCGGCCTTGGCGTTGAGGAACGCTTCCTTGCCCTGGCGCTTCGACCAGTCGGTGCGCAGCAACAACCATGCCCCCGCCGGAATCTTGCCATGTTCCCCCTCCCACGCCTGCACATGCTCGCGCGTCAGCAGGAAATCTTCGTAGAGCGCCACCTCTTTGCTTACATCGATGACACAGGCCGGGCCGACAAACTGGCGCACGGGGATAGTGTCAGTGGTGTTGTTGGCGCGATCTTTGCCGGTGATCCAGTGCGCCGGCGCGTCAAAGTGGGTGCCGGTATGCTCGCCCAGCGTAATGGTGTTCCAGTACCAAGCCGGCCCCTTGTCGTCATAGTGCGAAATTTCCGTGATCGACAACCCCGGCGACGGGGCAAAGATCGGCGGCAACTCGATCACCGGCGTCTCCGGCCCCAACGGCTGGGTCAGATCGACCACCTTGACGCGCCCATTGCGCAACTCTTCCACAAGTAAGGACAGGACGGTAACAGGTGAACTCATACGGGTCTCCTTTGGTGATTAGGATATTGGGTATTGGGTGATTGACACAGTTCAGCACGAATGACGCAGTGTTTATCAAATAAGTTTTGATTGGCTACGTTACCTAGTCATATCACCGCGAATCTTAGGATTAACGAATCTTTTTTCCTGACGTGATTCGCTAATCCTAAGATTCGCGATGATATTGGGCACGCAGCACGTATCACGCAGCACGCTTCGCCTTTTTGCGTTCCCGAATATAGCGTTCAAAGCGGATGGCATTCTCCGGCAGTTTGAGATCCATGCCAAAGTGGTCGGGACCGACGGCTTCGACTTTGGCGACGATGACGCTGAGATCGTTGCGGTCAAAGGCATCGGCGGCGGCTTCCATGAAATCGTATATATTGTTGACGGCATCCACATGGGGGCAACCGGCGCCACGCGCGATCAAAGCCAAGTCGGTCAAGCCGGTGGTGGTGTGGGTGGCAAAGCCGCCCGTGGAGAGCAGGCTGCCGTTGTCAAAGACGATGTGGATCAGGTTGCGCGGGCGGTAGCGCGCCAGCGTCGCCAGCGTCCCCAAGTTCATCAAGACCGACCCATCGCCATCCAGCACCACCACTCGCTCATTGGGCAGATTCATCGCCACGCCCAAGCCGATCGACGAGGCCAACCCCATCGCGTGTTGCAAATAGAAAAAGTTTTCCTGGTGGCCTAGATCATACAACTCCTGCGCACACGCGCCCATGATCGTCACCACCAGACACTCGGCAAACTCAGGATAGAGCGCTTTAATACACTCGGCTCGTTTCATAGACCATTCTCCGTAAAATTTGTGGCTCCGGCCTTGAAAGGCCGGGCTACCGTCAGTCGCCGCGCTGCGGCTAGTCGTAAGTACCTCAGTCGCGGAGCGACGGCTGAGGGTCGGCGTGGGTTTCAACCCACGCGCTAAAACTCATCCAGCAACTCGTAAAAGGTTAATTTCGCTTCATCGGGCTGGGGCAGCCCATATTCAACAAAAAAGAGAGGCACCCAAGCCGCCCCACAATTGCGAATCAAGCTCTGTCGGGCCAGCGCCAGGTCGCGATAGCGATCGCCAATGCCGACGCGCCCCAAATCCACAAAGCCGCTGACCCGATCCCCATCAAGCAGAATGTTGGGCAGACAGTAGTCGCCGTGGGTGAGAACGAGATCCTCATCCGTTGGCGCTGTCGCCAGCAATTCGGCAAAAAGGTCGTCAACGGTGTACCCTTTCCTGCGTCCGCCAAAGTCGCGTTCGTCTAGCAAGCCCTGTTCGATCCGCCCCCGCACGCGTTCGATTTCACGTGGCAAACGGTAGTCAAAGGGACAATCCGCCGCCGGCACAGCATGGATCTGGCGCAGGCCCACGGCGAGTAAGCGCACCACTTGGGCAATATCGGTCGTTGGCTGCTCGGCCAGGGTGGCGGTGTCTACACCAGGGATTACCGATGTTAGCAGATAACAGTGCTGCTCATCCTCGTGATAGGCCAGCACTTGCGGCACCGGTAGACGATTTGCCAACCAGGTAAGCCGCGCCGCATCATCGGCCAGCGTTGTCAATCCGGCGTGCGGACCGATTTTGAGGAAACTGACTGGCTGGTGCGCATCCCACATGCGGTAGACCTGTGCGCCCGATTCACCGATAACGACGGTTTCGGCGCGCTGGATCAGTTGCAAAGAGGGCGCTAACGGTCCCGTCTGCAACTGACGTAACAGTTGGTCGTCCATCAACTCACCACATGCAATGTCTTAAAACCAGTCGTCAACGGCTCGCCGCCCTGTTCACCAACGACGACCACGTCTTCTACCCGGCAACCCAAATGGAGCGGCAGGAAGATGCTCGGCTCGACCGTGAAACACATGCCCGGCTGTAAAATGGTTTCGTGACCAGCCATGAGGAAGGGCGTCTCATGCACGTCCATGCCAATGGCGTGGCCCAGGCGGTGGCGGAAGGCGTGCCCATAGCCGCCATCGGCAATGACTGCGCGCGCCAGTGCGTCGGCTTGTTCACAGGTATTACCCGCTTTAAGTGCCGCAATGCCCGCGGCCTGCGCACCCATGACCAACTCGTAGACTTTGCGATATTCTTCATCCGGCTCACCAAAGAAGACGGAGCGACCATAGTCGTAGCAATAGCCTTCGTAGACCGCACCAAAGTCATAGGAGATCGACACCGGCGGCTCCAGTGGGATCAACAGCACCTCTTCCCGGTTGTGAAAAGCAAAGGGGTACTGCTTGCCCATGTTGTAAAAACTGGTGACAAAGGACTCGGTTTTGGCGCCATGCTTTTTGAGTTGATACTGCACCTCGGTGATCAGATCCAGATTGGTCATGCCGTGACGCAGGCGCCCCAACGTGGCTTGATAGGCCGCTTCAGTGATCTCCCCCGCCTTGCGCATGATGGCGATCTCGTCTTCATCTTTGATCACCCGTAAAGGCATGAGCAATGGGGAAGCCAGCCGCAACGTTGCCGTTGGGCGCAGTCGTTGTAGATTGAGGGTCAACTCTGCCCACGAGCGATCTTCGACAGCAATTTGCGCGCCATCGTTGATCTTCAACGCAGCCAGCACATCTTGCACCATCTGCGCCGGATCGCCACGATCTGGCAGGACGCGAATATCGTGACCGCTCACGGCGCCCATGTGAAACTCGGCCAACATGCGCGGCAACGTGAGAATCGGTGTGCCCTGTTGCGGAATCCAGGCGCCGGTTAGCCATTCGCCGGGGTAAATGGTGTTGCCATAGTTCGGCTCCTCGCGGGGGATGCCGGTGACATAATGGAGATTGGCCGAAGGGCTGAGAAAGAGCAGGTCAACGCCTTGCACAGCCATCTGTTGCTGAACCGCGCTCAGGCGTTGTTGGTAATTGGGCATAAGATCCTCATTTCAGTTGGCTCAGTTCAATGGGTTGTGGTGGCGGCAACGGCCACGCTTTCATATATTCACCACGCATGTAGCGAATAATATAGTTACGAGCCGGATGGCGCACCGCTTCTAAAACGGCGATGACTGCGGCGCGATCATAGGCCACTTGTCGATGTCGGATTCGATAGCCATGTTCATTGGCATCCAGCAGGGCATACCAGGCACAAAGATCGGGCGTCTGCGGGCTGCTGATGCTACCCAAATTCACCACATGGGTCGCACCGATACGGACATTCATCGGCCAGTGCGTGTGCCCGACACAGAGTAGATCGGCCTCACAGCCAGCAATGCGCACTGCCATCTCCGCCACCGGGTAATCAGGCCGAATCCCCGGCCCACTCTCTTCACCAGGCGACGCATGAACGCCAAGCAAGCGCG
Organism: Caldilineaceae bacterium; assembly: GCA_026645575.1. The sequence goes on along the minus strand of JAPKMW010000024.1, from coordinate 34,466 downwards.
TCCCATCCGGTAAAGTTAGGCGTTGTTCCAGTGGAAGGGCATCCAAAAAGGGCAGCCACCCTGTTGCGGCGATAGCGCCCTGCGTCCAGGCCATCGTCTGCGCCACTTCTTCAAAAACAGGCAAGCGGTGCGGATTGACTAGCACATCGGCGCTGGTCGGCGGTGGCCGTTCGCCGGTGGTGATGTAAACATCGGTATTGCCACGGGTAAAACGCGTATTGGGCAATGCCTGTAAGCGCTCCAAGACCGCCACTGGTTGCGGGCCAACGGCCACCAGATCACCCAAGATCCAATATTCATCCACGCCGCCCTGCACTGCAACATCGGCTAGGACAGCGTCTAACGCAATCGCATTGCCATGAATATCGGAGAGCAAGGCAATCCGCACGGCTAGACATCGCCTTCCATCAGGTCACGGGTCAGCAGCAGTGCCACGGGTGACAACGAACTGAGCGACAGCGTATGCGCCTCGCGAATTTGTTTCGCGATCTTCGCCGGGTCGCGGGCGTAGTCAAAGGGGATACCCAGCCCACGTAAGACCGGCTCCGTCACCATGCCCCCTTTGGTGTGCCACGGATAGGGTTCGCCCATGTGGCCGCGGTGAGCCACCAACATACAGAGCGGCAGATGATAGAGCATCGCCAGCGAAACAATGCCATTCATGGCGCCTAGAAAGCCATGATTCTGGATCAGAACCAGGTTGGGCGCGCCGGCAAAGTAAGCGCCGGCGGCAATGCCAATCGCCTCTTCTTCTTTTGCCACCTCCACCAGCGCCATCTCCGGGTCAGCCTCGGCCATCTGCAAGAGATAGACCAGCCAGGTTTCGGGCAGCGCGGTGATAAAGCGAATGCCCGCATCCTTGATACCTTGATAGACCAATTTGGAATTTTCGCGGGAGACGGTCATACCCACCTTCTTTCGTGGTTGAGTCGTTACGTTGAGCAAAGCAATTGTCAGTACACCGCAGCGCACCCAGGATCGCAATAACCAGACTCTGGACTTTGGACTACACGGCTGCGGACTGTTAATTGTTACAGCGCAGTAAGTTTGGCCCAAATTGTTGCCCAATTGTCAACCCAACCGCACAATATCGTACAAATTACGTATGGCAATTATTAGACAAACTTGGGTACACTGTACCAGCGCCGACAGCGGTTCGCCACCGTGCTTAATTGACCAAAGGAATTCTCATGAAACAGCTAGGGATTCTATCTTTGCGCATTATACCATTGCCCTTGATCCTATGCAGCTTTCTGATCAGCAATTTTGCTCTACCCGGTACTGGGCAAGCTGCGCTGCTTGGGCAAACCATTCCAGCCGAACAGAGCAACAATCAACATCTACCGCTCATTAAAACTGCGCCCAGCGCCACCGGCGATCAGTCTATCGTCTTTGTCTCGCGCCAGATTCCACAGATGGGAACGGTCTATTGGAATGTGCCGAAGGGGATGCCGGGGGTCGGCCCTTTTAGCCGCTTTCAGGTGGCGGCGCCGGGGCAATTGTTGGTGCGCGAAGTCAATGGCGCAATCCGCATCCTGGTCGATGGCGCCAACCCGACTGCGGCTTCTTTGCACCTAATTGATGTCAACGCGCCGGAAGTCTCTTACGATGGTCAACGTATTGTTTTTGCTGGCTTGGTCGCTGGTAACTATGACCGGCAACCGATGACCAACCCTGGCGGCTGGCGCTTGTACGTGATCAACGTAGATGGCAGCGGTCTACGCCAGCTTACCTTTAGCGACCAAGATAATCTCAATCTCACCCAGTTTGGCGACATTGCCGGCCAGTTCCGCCACTATGATGACACCGACCCCGTCTGGCTGCCCGATGGGCGTATTGTCTTCTCCTCGACGCGCTGGCCGTCACTGGCGATGTATGGCGCCGCCCGCACCTCGAATCTCTTTGTGGTCAATGCTGATGGCAGCGACCTGCATCGCATCACCTCGGAACGCAATGGCGCCGACCGCCCCCAAATTGACCCGTTGACCGGGCGCATTGTCTATTCCCGTTGGTGGCGTAATTTCCGGTTGGCCGCCAACGATATGGCAACCTTGACCGACCCTGCCGGTGGTTATCGCTTGAAGGATGGGCTGGTCGTCGCCAATGAGTCTGGTTATCTGGGCGATGTGCCGGGCGGCTCGGCCAACGTCAACCGCAATGCCTGGCATCTGGCGTCGATCAACCCGGACGGCACCGATCTGAAGCTCTGGGGCATCGGTTCCAGCACCTTTCTGCTGGGTGAGGATGCCAACTTTGCTTATGGCGGTGTCTTTGCCCCCAATGGCTCGTTTTATGGCAACTTCTTCCCGATGAAAAATGGCACCGAAGCATCCGGCTTTGGCGGCATTCGCCACTATTTCCCCGGCATGAGTGGGCGCGCCATCCCACTCATCGGCATTACCTCGGAAATTGGCTACGAATTGGTGAGTCAAAACCCGACCTCCTACGGTGTCAACCGGGGCGCCTATGCCAGTGAACCGGCGCTGTTACCCGATGGTCGCTTGTTTATCTCCTGGGCGCCGGACATCAACCAGGATTATGGCCTCTACCTCTTCAACCTGATCGGCGGTGAAAAGCGGTTGATCTATGATAAACCGGGAACCAGCGAATTGCGTGCCCGCGTCATTCAGCCCCGCCCCTTACCACCGATCATTGCTGACCAGATTACGCAACGCGCTTCGGTGCTGCCGCCAACCGCCGCCGGCCCCTATAATACCGATGGCACATTCACCTTTCAAGCGCTCAATGTCTACTTCAATGCGCCGGTGGACACAAATATTATCAGTGCGATGCCAGTCGGCGCAGCGGGGAGCATCCGCTTTTTTGTCGATCACCAGCGCGACCAGCAGATCGGCTCCCATGAACGGCTCGACTGGCCGATCCTGCTGGGCGAACTGCCGGTGAAACCGGATGGCTCGGTGGTCAATCAGTTACCGGCCAATGTCCCGCTCTTTGAGCAGATCCGTACCCCTTTACCGGCGTACAAAGTCCCCCTGACCGGACGCACCAGTGATGACATGGGCGGCGCCGCGCATGTCGCTGGACTGAACTTTGGTCATCCGGGCGAGGTGCAGCGCTGTGTCGGTTGTCACACTGGCCATAGTCTGATTCCCGTGCCGACGGATGACGAAGCAGCGCAGTTTTCCAATCTGGCGCCCGGCGCACAGATCAGCTACTCCTCCATCTTCCCGCTCATCAACCCCAGTGGCGAAGGGTTGATCGACCGGCAGGTGTTGAAAGGACGCATCATCAAGTATTGGCGTAGCGACCCGGCGCAAAATCCTAGCGGCCAGTGGGTACAGTTGACCTTCCCCGTGCCGATCACCGTGCGCACCGTGCGGCTCTACAACCCACGCCAGGGGGACGAAGCTCAATCGACCCTTCAAGTGCAGGCAACAACGGTCATCCTCTACAGCGACGCCGGCGCTACGCAAGAAGTGGCGCGCCAAAGCAGCGGCCCACTGGCAGTTGGCGGAACAGACGTGGCTTTCGCCGATGTCAAAGCACGTACAGTGCGTGTGGTCGTTGAGGCGGTGCGCGGCAAATTTGAAGATTTGGTGGTGGCCTGTTTGGCCGAGGTAGAGGTGATCGCGCGCGGCGAGGCGGGACCGTAGACACCTGGTGAAAACACTACAGCGGATGCGGGCGGTGGTATTGGGGCCTAAATCCGTTCCCGCCTGCATCCGCTGTAGTGTTATCCCTGAATAATCCCTTGCGCAATCAACCCGCCAACAGCCCCCAGAAAGGCCAGCGACATAATGACCAGGCTGCGTTTTTGCAAAGCCCAGGCCACCTCAGTTTTACCCTGCTTGACCAGGCGGATGGTCCAAACCACCAAGGTAAGACCAATGACCACAAAGGCATAGGCGCAGAGATAGATCTTATCGATCAACATCAGATAACCAATCTCCGGCACATCCTGGTTGAGCGTCATTTGCAAGACGACGATGGCAAGCAAGGAGGTAATGCCGACATTGATGCGCAAATCTTCCGAGGTTGGGTCGAGGAGGAACATGAGCAAGGCGCAGAGCAGCACCGAAAAGACTGGCAATAATAGCTTCAGGGCAAAAGTCACAATGGGCCGTGAAATCGGTACTTCAATACGGGTGCGCGAATAACTGCTGGGTTTGCTCAGGCGTAGGTCGCCAAATTGGGTGGGATAGGGCAGATCGTTCACTTCGATCAACGGCTGCCCCAGGTTAAAACCAGGCAAGGTTAACCGGGGATTAATCTCCACCCCTTCGCTGATGTAGATCAGTTCATGAGCTTCGTTGGCCTTGTCCTCAAAAACAATTTCCAGAATCTGTCGGTCAAAGGGATAGTTGTAGAGCGGCATTTTGCGCGCAAAGCGACCCTGAATGCGCACGACCTGATAGAATTCGCCACTGTCCAGCGTTTGTGGTTCCTCATAGCTGGGGTCCACAATGGTTCCCCATAAATCAGACGGGTTGATAAACTCCATTGTCTCCGCCGGGTTGAGATCCGGGTTGCGCCAGCGGAACCAGATGTAGGCGTCCATTGCATAAGTATGCGTGCGCAGATCGATGCTCTGGATATCGTTGATATAGGCGCCGATGGTCACTTGTTCCGGTGTCGGGGCATTGTCTTGCGCCACCACGGGTATGGGGAGCAAGCTAAAGAGTGTACAGAGCAACAAGGCAAGTGTAAGCCAACTCATTGTCAGCATTCTGGTTGACATGCGTAAAAAACTCCGTTGACGATTGTTAGTTAGGTAACATATAGAAAGCATTACTAAGACAAATGATTTACGATAATGTAATCTATAATATGATTTTGCGCAAAGATTAGCTTGTGACGTTGATCAACAACCATCTGGATTATCTGAATCCGCACCACTATTCTCCCATCGGCGACCAGATCACTTACTGTTACACCACTTCTGGGCTATAATGATCGGCGCGACCATGACCAACAAGCGCATGGCGACTGATCAACAAGTGGTGTTGCGCATTGTGTCGAGCATGTTCGGCTTACCGTAGCAGGCAGGCGTAAGCGGCGACACCGCCGGAAACGGAGAAGTAGAGATGAACGAGAACCCGAATTTTCCCCCGAATGCGGCCCAAGACGCGCCCCCAGATTCACCCTGGTATCGCAAAACCTTTCGGTGGGGCCAGACCAATATTACCGAGATTGACCCCACTCGCTATGATGTCGATTGGTGGCGCGACTACTGGCAGCGAACACGGGTGCAAGGCGTCATTGTCAACGCTGGCGGCATTGTGGCTTATTACCCTAGTCGCTACCCCCTTCACTATCGCGCCGAGCATCTAGGCAAGCGCGACCTCTTTGGTGAATTAACGCGCGCCGCTCATGAAGATGGCTTAGTCGTCCTGGCGCGTATGGACTCGAATCGCGCCGGTGAAGAGTTTTTCCGCGAACACAGCGACTGGTTTACCCGTGATCGCGACGGCAAAGCCTATCAGGCCGGCGATCAGTACATCGCCTGTATCAACAGCCCCTACTACACCCGCTTTCTGCCTGATCTCCTGCGCGAGATCGTGGTCAACTACCAGCCACAAGGCTTTACCGATAATAGTTGGAGCGGACTCGATCGCGGGCGTATCTGTTACTGTAATTACTGTGAGCGTAAATTCTTTGAGGACTGCGGCTATGATTTACCCACGGTTGTCGATTGGGAGGATCCGGTCTATCGCGCCTGGATTCGTTGGAATTACGATTGCCGGCTGGCGGTTTGGGATCTCAACAACGGTGTGACGCAGGCCGTCGGCGGCCCCGATTGTCTCTGGTTGGGGATGAATTCAGGCAATGTCTATCAACAGAGCGTGCGCTTCCGTGACACGAAGGCGATTGCCGAGCGTTCAGAACTGCTCATGCTTGATTTTCAGGCGCGCGGCAACGACACCGCCTTCTATAACAATGGTGATGCCGGCAAACTGTGGCATGGTCTACTGGGCTGGGACAAGCTGATCCCGGAGAGCATGGCCCAATACCAGAGCCGGACGCCCACCTTCCGCCTCTCCAGCAAACCGGGGCCGGAAAATCATCTCTGGATGGTTGAGGGTTTTGCTGGTGGTCTCCAGCCGTGGTGGCACTTTATCAGCGCCTACCATGAAGATCGCCGCCAATATCGGATGCCAGTCTCCTTGCTGCGTTGGCATGAAGGCCATGAACAATATTTGCTTGACCGTCGTCCTGTTGCTAGTGTCGGCGTTCTCTGGTCGCAGGAAAATATTGATTTCTATGGCCGTGACAATGCCAACGAACGAGTGATGATGCCCTATAATGGCATTATCCGGGCCTTGATTCGCTCCCGCATTCCCTACCTGCCGCTGCACGCTGATCATATCGCACGGAATGGCGACCAATTTCAAACCTTGATTTTGCCCAATCTGGCTGCTGTCTCCGATGCCCAGGTGCAAAGCTTGCGTGACTTTGTGGCCCGTGGCGGTAACTTGGTTGTTACTGGCGAGAGTACGCTCTATACAGCCGAGGGTGATCGCCGCCCCGACTTTGCGTTGGGCGACCTGCTGGGGGTCGAGGCGATTGGCGAGGTGCAAGGGAGTATGAGCGAGGGCGCCGCCAGTTGGGAAAGTTACGAGCAACACAGCTACCTGCGGCTCGACCCGGAGCAGCGCGCTACGGTCGATGGCCCCCACACCGATGATGAACCGACGGCCGTTGGCGAACGCCATCAAGTGCTGCGCGGCTTTGGCGAGACCGACATTCTGCCTTTTGGCGGACGGTTGGAAGTGGTGGCGGCGGCGCGTGATGTCGAAGTCCCCCTGACCTGGATTCCACCCTTCCCCATCTTCCCGCCGGAGTTCGCCTGGATGCGGGAAAGCGCCACCGACTACCCGGCGCTGACCTTGCGCCAACCGCGGCGGGGGGGGCGGGTGGCCTATTTCGCTGCCGACATTGATCGTTGCTACGCCCGTTATCCCTTACCGGATCACGGTGATCTGCTGGCCAACGTGGTGCGCTGGGCCAATGGCGAAGAGATGCCGCTCTATGTCGAAGGCACGGGCTTGATCGACTGCCATCTCTATCACCAACCAGGGCGGCTGATTCTTCATCTGGTCAATCTCAGCGCCAGCGGTCAGGTCCCTATGGAAGGCTATATCCCCGTCGGCCCACTACGGGTAACGCTCAAACTGCCCGCTGATGTCACCGGCGCAAAGGTCCACTTGCTCGTCAACGGCTTTGAGGTTCCCGTCGCCATCGAAAACGGCTGGCTCCAATGCGAGGCGCCGACGGTGCGCGATCATGAAGTGATTGTGGTTACGTAAAGTGTTACTGATATTAGATATTAGGTATTCACCCCAAAAGTAATAGCTAATATCTAATATCCAATAGTTACTCTCAATTTCCACTAGAAAGGAGTTTTGCTGATGCGTCGAATTTTGATCCCACTCAATATCTCAGAAATTAGTCCAGAAATTTTGCCGGTGGTGCGCAACCTCTTTGACATCGAGGATGTGGAGTTGAATCTCTTGGGCGTTACGCAACGACCGGGCAGTTATGTCGCCGCCGACGCCTGTATTCCTGATGCGCCGCACACGGCCTACACCATTCCTTGCACCGATGATGAGTGGAAAGCCTACCGCCAAAAATTTGAAGTGGAGTTGAAACACCTGGCGGAGACGCTGCGCAAGGAGGGCTATCGCGTTCATACGTTGGTGCGTGTTGGTGATCCGGTGGAACAGATTGTGGCCGCCGTGGAAAAGGGGAACTATGACCTGTTGGCCATGGCGACTCGTGGCCGCACCGGGTTGACGCGCCTGGTGCTGGGCAGCGTAGCGGAGAGTGTGCTACGCCAGGTGACAATTCCCATGTTGCTGATCCGCCCGGCGCCGGAAACAATGGTGAAGGCGAAAAAAGTGACTAAACTCGGCGCGCTACCAGAACTGCCTTCGCCTGAACGGGCGCTGAATTAGTGCCTGGTAAAGCCGCCGTCTCTCCTACCACCGATAAGCGCAGACGCTTTCCTTTCCGCCAATCGTTGGCGCAATGTTGCGCCAGCTTTGGCTGCTCCGCTGCCCTTGTTTATAAGTTTATAAATGAACTTGTGACCCAATGCCAAGAGTGACGGCTTTGGCGTAGAGTTGCGCTGCCGTGACAGCATCCTGCATTGCCAGCCCCACTGATTTGAAAACAGTAATTTGATCCGGGCTGGTGCGTCCGTTCACATCACCAGTGATCACTTCACCCAGTGCCCCGGCGATCTGCTCTTGCGTAAATGCGCCTTCGGCAATGGGGATGAGAATATCGCCGGCTTCCGCTCCGGCCGCCGGACGATGATCGACAAAGACGCGACTCCGCTGGATGAGCGCAGTGTCGAGTTCGCGCATGGTGCGGGTATAGGCGCCGACGGCGCTGATATGCGTTCCCGGTCGCACCCAGTCACCGGGGAAGAGCGGATTGGTACTGTTAGTGGCGGTGCAGATAATGTCCGCTTGGGCAATTGCCTGTTGTGCAGCCAATGCGCTCCGCCCGGTTGGTTGGACTTCAATCCCCAGGTTATCTGCCATCCGCCGGCAGAATTCTGCATCTTTTTCCCCGGTACGCGTCACCACATAGACGCGACGGATGGGACGAACAGCACAAACCGCCGCCAGTTGACCGGGGCCAAGGGCGCCGGCGCCAAAGAGGACGACCGTTTCGGCCTCTGGGCGGGCCAGATACTTGGTGGCGACACCGCTGGCCGCGCCAGTACGCATGGCTGTGAGATGTTCGGCGTCCAGCATTGCCAGCACCTGGCCGGTTTTGGCGTCATGCACCAACAGCACACCCTGAATGGTCGGCAAGCCATAGTGCGCCAAATTATCGCCATAGACGGTGACAATTTTGATCGTCAATGCGTCGATCTCACCACCAACAAAGGCCGGCATGGAAAGGTGCAAACCGTTATAGGGTGCGATTTGCGTCGCTGCTCGCTGGGGCATCACCACGTTCCCCTGCGCCAATTGACGAAAACCTTCTTCCACGGCGGCAAGGGCGTCAGTCATCGTGAGCAGTTGTTCAACATCATGGCGGGAAAGCACTAACATGAAGACCTCTTTCTATCAATTGCTATTGAAGAAGATTCGCAAATCCTATCTCACAGAGATAAGCATAAGCCCCAACACAATAAATGCAAAAATACGTTATACAAATTTGCACATTTGTCCACCATCGCTTATAATTGAGCGTATCCGGTGAATGATACTTGCAGTGCGGCTAATAACCGCGTCGGGGGAACTGCAAGTGTTGTTTACCGGATTTTTTATTGTCCCATTTTACGGCTAATCGTGGCAAACATGTCTTGGCAAATATGGCCACAATGAATTGATCCACTTTGTCGAATGCCTGGAAGTGGGCCAATGTCCTCTCACCAATGGTTACCCTCGCATGCCGACGCTACAGGTGATCGGGAAGCTCTACACTGCTGAAGCACAAGGGATTATCGTCGATCGATGGGGTTGGGTGTACGGGCTTAAATACTTGTTATGGCGGATAGTTTTCTCGTTCAATTGCGTTTAAATTAAAAGGTCAGCGCCAATCCAACTCGTACAGTACAATGGAAGTGAGACAGTCAGATAGGTGAGCAGTCACGGGAAAACGGTTTCGCAGAATGATCGGCTAACTTCCGCTGTGCTATCATAACTGGCAGCAAGCATAAAAATTAGGAGTCGTGTCGATGAATATTCTGATCGCTGATGATGATGCCTTTTCGCGCTTGATCTTACAAGCCACCCTTCAGCATCTGGGTCATACCGTCGTTGTGGCGCAAGATGGCCTGCACGCCTGGGAGACCTTCCAGCAGAGCTACTTTCCTGTCCTGATCTCAGATTGGTTGATGCCCCGTCTGGACGGTTTAGAACTCTGTCGCACGATTCGCGACCGCAACCAAACCAATTACACCTATATCATTTTGCTTACTGCACTTGATGGCAAGGCCAACTATCTGGAAGCGATGGATGCGGGCGCTGATGACTTTATCACCAAACCCTTTGACGCCGAACAATTAGCCGCACGTCTGCATGTCGCGGAACGCATCCTGGGGCTACGCCAGCATATCAAGCGGCTGGAAGGGCTACTGCCCATTTGCGCCTACTGCAAGAAAATTCGGGAGCAAGACCAGTGGCAGCAGTTGGAAAGTTACATTTCGGCCCATTCCGAAGCGAACTTCAGTCATGGCATCTGTCCCGACTGTTATGAAAAATTCTTTAAACGTGCGGCGGCGTAATCAGTTCAGACGCAACTAACCACGGCTTTGCCGTGATTGCCCGGCCCAAACCCTAAGATCAATACGAAGGAGTTCGTGTGTCTTTGCCCTACCCAGATGAACTGTATCGTCAGATGATTGAACAAAGCCACGATTTTACCTATGCACTCGCTGTCGATGGGACGATGCTCTATGCTTCGCCCAACTGCTTTGACCTGTTTGGGTATCACGCCGAAGAAGTGATCGGCCAACCATTTGGACGCTTCTTAGCGGCTGAGGATATTGAACAAAGCCGCGTTGCTTTACACCAAATGCTGGCCACCGGAACGCTTACTGCTCGCTTTGAACAGCGGTTACGCCATAAAGATGGCACACTGCGCTGGTTTAGCCTGAGCAGTTCGCCGGTGAAAGATGCCACCGGCCAGATTTGTTATCTGCTTGGCAGTGCGCATGATATTACGCCATACAAACAACTGGCCGACGAATTACGCGAATCGGCTGATTTCTTTACCTCTGTCATCAATGCCCTGCCTGACCCAGTGCTCGTCAAGGATGAAAATCACCGCACGATTGCCGTCAACGAGGCGCACTGCCGCTTGGCTGGCCTTACCGCCGCCCAGATATTGCGGGCGGACGGCATCGATCCAACGCCCCCTGATGAGTTAGCCATCTATCACGCCCATGATGATCGCGTCCTCGCCAGTAGTGGACCGGTGGAAAACGAATCATTGCTCACCGATGCGGATGGCGTTCGCCATGTCATTTCTTCGAAGAAGGTAGCCCACCGGCTACCGAGTGGGAAGCGGATTATTATTGGCACCATCCGTGATATTACGGAACGGAAGCAGATCGAGGCCCAGCTCCAACATGAGCAGGCGCTCCTACGTCACTTACTGGATACCATTCCTGATCCAATCTTTTACAAAGACCGTGACGGCGCCTATTTGGGTTGTAACCGCGCCTTTGAAGCGTTGACCGGTAGCAACGCGCAGGAAATTATTGGCAAGACGCCCCGCGATCTCTTTCGTGACGTGGCGGAAGCCTTTGTGGCACAGGATCGCCTGGTGTTAGAGGAACAGCGCACCTTGCGCGTTGAACAGTCTGTCACCTACCCCGATGGTCATCAGGCGCGGCTTGACACCTTGCTAACGCCCTTTCATGCGCCGGACGGCGCGCTGCTCGGTCTGCTGGGGATTAGCCGCGACATTACCGAACGCAAAGCCGCGGAAGAAGCGTTGCGCAGCGCCAAAGAAGCAGCCGAGTCGGCGAATCAGACCAAGAGTACCTTCCTCTCCACGATGACCCATGAATTACGCACCCCGATGAATGGGGTGCTGGGCTTGACTGGGCTACTGCTTGACACGGAACTCAACCCGGAACAGTTGGATCTGGTCAACACCATTCGCGTCAGCGGGGATACCTTGTTGACATTGATCAACGACATCCTCGACTTTTCCAAGATTGAAGCGAACAAGCTGGAATTAGAGATCCACAATTTTAACTTGCGCCACTGCATCGAAGAGTCGCTCGATCTGGTTGCCTCGCAGGCAACAGCCAAAGGGTTGAATCTAGCCTACCTGGTCGATCCCGGTATTCCAGCACAGATCGGTCAAGATTCGACGCGCGTGCGACAGATTTTGACCAATTTGTTGAGCAACGCCGTGAAATTTACGGAACGCGGGGAGATCGTCGTGCGTGTGCAGGGGACACCCCACGCCACCGGTTGGGAACTCCATTTTCATGTGCAAGACAGCGGCATGGGAATCCCCCCCGACCAGCTTGGCATGCTTTTCCAATCCTTTAGCCAACTGGATGCCTCGACGACGCGCCGTTTTGGTGGCACTGGGTTGGGACTAGCGATTAGCAAGCGTTTAGCGGAATTAATGGGGGGCGCAATGTGGGTTGAAAGTGAAGTCGGTCGTGGCTCCACCTTTCATTTTACGCTACAAGCGCACCCCAGTACTACCCAAAGCGCATCCTTTGATGTGGATCTGTTCAATCTGCGTGGCCGTCGCGTTTTGCTTGTCGAGGAAAGCGCCGCCGTGCGCGCCTTGTTGCGCCAACAACTGAATGCCTGGGATATTGAAACATCCACAATTGACATCTTTGCGGAAGACCCCATTGTGCTGCTTGCCGGCTATTACGATGTGGTAATCTTGGACAGTGGGCTGACTACGCTGAACAATATGGACTTACTGACCAGGTTGCAACAACAACATCCAGCGTTGGCGATCATCTTGCTGCTTCCCCTTGGGGAACGCTTGCCGGCTACATTCCAACGCCCCCACCTGGCAGCCGTTACCAAACCCATTCATTGCTCACAACTACATGATGCCCTGGTTACCGTCATTAGTGGACAGACGATAACAAGGCGTCCAGCCACCCCACATCCAACGAGCGATGTTCAAATGGCGCAACGGCATCCCTTGCGCATCTTGTTGGCCGAAGACAATCTCGTCAATCAAAAAGTTGCAACTGGCATTCTGGCAAAATATGGCTATCGCGCCGATGTTGCCGCCGATGGTGTTGAAGTCCTGGCTGCTCTTGACCGCCAATCCTACGACCTGATTCTGATGGATGTCAACATGCCGACGATGGATGGGTTAACAGCAACCCGTTCGATTCGTAGTCGCCTGCCGCAACCTAAACAGCCCTATATCATTGCCTTAACGGCAAACGGTATGCATGAAGATCAAGCACGCTGCCTGAGCGCTGGCATGAATAGCTACATCAGCAAACCAATCCAGGTCGAGGAATTGATTGCCGCGCTGGAACAGACCCCGGTCCGCCAAACGCCTGTAGTGGCTGAACCAGATCGCGTCTCTCCCCCTAACGGGCAGGAACAGACATTGGCGTCGCGCCCGATAGACAATCCGACCAATCACCATGCGGTCGATCCGACTGTCCTCGCCCGGGTTCGTACAATGATGGGGGAGGAGGGCGAAACGATGGTGAGCAATCTCACTGAGCTTTTTCTGAATAACAGTCAGCTCCTCCTTGCGCAACTGCGCACGGCCCTGGCGGCTGGTGATGCGGAAACGGTGCGCCGTACCGCGCATACCTTGCGTTCCCCGGCAGCACAAATGGGCGCCCTGCACCTGGCTGCGCTCTGCCAATCCTTGGAAGCAAAGGGCCGGCAGGGTGATCTAAGCGATGGCCCAGCGCTGTTGGCTGCGATTAACACCGAATACATTCTTGTCCGTGACTATTTCATAGTACACCCCCAATGATCATGGGGCTTCCGCTATGTGTTGCTTTCATGCACATGTCAAACAGTCCCTTGACCTCTTCCTCTCCCCGCCGACTTCTCTTGCCATACCCTTATTGGCATAGCAATTTTGCGCAGCCCTGAATGTGGAGGGCGACACTGGTCAGAAGTAAAGTTGGGTTTAAGTGGATTGTCCAGTTGTATTGACAACAGAATTGGGAACCAGTATACTAAAAACATACGATAATATAATCTGTCTTGCTGATTATATTATTCCGGTAAGTATACTTATTCTCAAGTAAGCTTAAATACAAGAGGATGCTTTACTAGGATTGAGGATCCAGGATGCCAACCGACTGCTCTATAACAACCAAACAAAGTATTACCGCTCACCAATACGAGCAGTTGATGGCTGACATGGACAGTGTCCTCTGGGAGGCTGATGTCCAGCCATTCCGATATACATATGTTAGCGAACATGCAGAACAGCTATTCGGCTATCCTGTTGTCCAGTGGATGCAACCAAACTTTTGGCACGATCATCTCCACCCTGCTGACCGTGATGGCGCGGTTACCGGCTACCATCGCACCACAACCGAGAAGCGTACTCATTGCTTGGAATATAGAATGGTTGCCGCAGACGGACGGATCGTCTGGCTGCGGGATATTGTGAGTGTGATCCTGGAGGGCAATCGGGTCAGCAAGGTGTATGGCATTATGACCGACATCACTGAACGCAAGCAAGCGGAAGAAGAGCGACAAGCCCATCTTCACTTTTTGGAAAGTATGGATAAAATCAATCGCGCTATCCAGGGAACAAATGATTTTACCCAGATGTTGCAGGATGTGCTTGACGTCACCCTGGCTATCTTCGGCTGTGATCGGGCGGGGCTACTCTACCCATGTGAGCCGGACGCTGCGACTTGGTCTGTCCCCATGGAACGGACACGGCCCGAATATCCTGGCGCCTTTGTTACCGGGGTAGAAACAGCAATGGATGCTGACATGACTCAGACATTCCGTATACTACGCGCCAGTAATGGCCCAGTCCAATTCGGACCGGGAGCCGCCTACCCATTACCCACAGAAGCGGCCAAACAGCATAAAATCCAATCCGCCATTGCCATTGCGCTCTATCCTAAAGTAGACAAACCCTATCTCTTCGGTCTACATCATTGCGCGCAGCCGCGGCTGTGGACGCCACAAGAAGAGCGGCTTTTTCAAGCAATCGGACGTCGGTTGGTCGACGCCTTGAATAGCTTGATAAGCTACCGCCATTTACAAGAGAGCGAGCGGCGCTACCGGGAAATCTTCGACACCAGTTCGGATGTGCTTGTCATTGCTGAAGTGACGACGGACGCTCGTTTCAAACTTTTGGATGTGAATCCGGCGCTGTGTAAAATGTTGGGACTCAACCAGGACCAACTGATTGGCACTTTTCTAGAAGACTTTGCGCAATTACATGAGAGTGCGCACATGATGTTGATGGAACATCGCCAGTGTCTAGTACAAAAGGCGCCGGTTGCAGTTGAAAGGGAATGGGAGACCTCCACTGGACGCTGGCATGTACACTTTACCCTGATCCCGGTGAGCAATGATGCCGGCCAAATCTATCGAATTGTCGGCATGGGGCGCGACCTGACAGCGCAAAAGCGCGCCGAGGATCAGTTGCGTCTCTTTTTGGATCACGCCACCGATGCTTTTTTCCTCCACGATGCATCTGGCATCGTTCTGGATGCCAACCGGCGAGCCTGTGAGATGTTGGGCTATACTCGCGAAGAATTAATCGGTATGAGTCCTCTGGTTTTTGATCCGAACCTGGATCAGCAAGCAGCGGCGGAGATGAATCGTCGCCTGGCGGCCGGGCAAACCATTATTACCGAACGTAGTCACCGCCGCAAGGATGGCTCGATTTACCCAATTGAGTTGCGCGCCCGCCCAGTCTGGCTGAATGGTCAACAATTCAATGTCTCACTGGTTCAGGATATTACGGAACGGCAGCGAGTCGAAAGCGAGCTGCGCGCCAGCGAGGCGCGTTTCCGCACCTTTGTTGACCATGCCACCGACGGTTTCTTCCTGCAAGCCGCCGGAGGCATGATTGTTGACATAAACCGGCAGGCTTGCGAAAGCTTGGGGTATAGCCGGGAAGAGTTGATAGGGCAGTTCCCCTCCTTCTTCGATCCAGACTGGACACCCGCCTTTGCTGTCTCTCTCCGCCAGCGGCTGAACGCCGGTGAAATTGTAACCTTCGAGTCGCGCCACCGCCGCAAGGATGGCTCGATCTTTCCGGTGGAAGTACGCGTTCGCTCCTTTACTTTGGAAGGTCGCACCTTTGGTCTCGGGTTGGTGCGTGACATTACCAGACGTAAACAGGCGGCGGCCGCCTTAAAAGAAAGTGAGGAACGCTATCGCACTTTATACGAAGCGAATCCCACCATGTACTTTACCGTTGATGCCACAGGAACAATCCTGTCGGTTAACCAATTCGGCGCCGAGCATCTCGGCTATACTGTGGCTGAACTAACCGGCCACTCTGTGCTAGATGTTTTTTACGAAGAGGATAAAGTTGCGGCACAAATCTTTGTCAGACGGTGTATTACCCATCCTGGTGAGATTTTTCATTGGAGCCTGCGCAAGCTGCATAAAAGTGGTGCACTATTGTGGGTGGAAGAGACAGCACGGGCGGTGCAAGATGTGAATGGGGTTTTGGTGGTCCTTATTGTCTGTGAGGATATTACGGAACGGAAGCGTACCGAACAAGCCCTAATCGAGAGTCACAATCTGCTCAATGCCATTATCGAAGGCACGACCGACATGACCTTCGCCAAAGATCGGCAGGGCCGCTACTTGATGATGAATAGCGCTGGCGCCCGTTTAATGGGCCGACCTTTAGCAGAAATCATAGGCAAGGATGATCGTGCGCTCTTCCCGCCTGAGCTCGCCGATGCCGTTATGGCCAAAGATCGGCTGATTATGGCAAGCGGAGAGACCCAGACCTTTGAAGAAACGGTCAGAGGCAGCGTGGTGCGCACCTTTCTAACGACCAAAGCCGTCCATCGTGACAGCAACGGCACAGTCAATGGCATTGTTGCCATTGCGCGCGATATTACCGAACTCAAGCGCCTAGAAGAGCAATTTCGCCAGGCACAAAAAATGGAAGCGGTGGGGCGGTTAGCCGGTGGCGTCGCTCATGATTTCAATAACCTGCTGACGGTGATCAATGGGTACAGCCAACTTGTTTTTAATCGCCTGCCAGCCACCGATCCCAATCGGCCGCGGCTGGCCGAAATCCAAAAGGCCGGCGAACGAGCCGCCAGCCTGACGCGCCAACTGTTGGCCTTTAGCCGCAAGCAGATGCTCCAACCAGAGGTAGTGAATCTCAACACCTTGCTGACCGAATTGCTCAAACTGCTGCAACGGCTGATTGGCGAGGATATTGAATTAGCGCTGACAACAGCAGTTGACCTTGGCTTAACCAAAATTGATCCTGCACAATTTGAACAAGCTATTATTAACCTGGCCGTCAACGCCCGTGATGCCATGCCGCAAGGTGGTCGCCTTACCATTACAACTTGTAATACCGCACTCGACGCAGCTTATGCCGAACGTTACCCTGAACTGCAAGCAGGGGCGTATGTCTGTGTCTCCGTTACTGATAGGGGTTGCGGCATGGATGAGGCAACGTTAGCCCGCATTTTTGAACCCTTCTTTACCACCAAGGATGTTGGCAAAGGTACGGGGTTGGGGCTGGCGATGGTCTATGGTTTTGTCAAACAATCCGGTGGTCATGTGGAAGTTTTTAGTGAAGTGGGACGCGGTACAACCTTCCGCATCTATTTGCCATGCACGGAAGAAGCAGATTTGGCGGTCAAAGCCGACCTTGTGCAACGGGATATTCCCAAAGGAAACGAAACACTCCTCCTCGTTGAAGATGAAGAGGCCGTCCGCAATCTCTTCTGCGCCGTCTTGTGCAACGGCGGCTACACCGTCTTGTCAGCTCATGATGGGCAAAGCGCACTTGAACTTGCCCAACAGCACGCCGGGCCAATCCACCTCCTCATCACCGATCTAGTCATGCCGCGCATGAGTGGCCGACAACTGGCCGACAGCCTGCATCTTCTGCAACCAAACATGCGCATCCTTTTCATGTCGGGTTACACAGAAGAAGCGGTCACCCAGCACCGGGTACAAGAATCGAACGTTGCCTTTCTACAAAAACCCTTTGATCCACTAAGTCTAGCCCAAAAAGTACGTGATCTGCTCGATAGTTCGGAGAAGTAGTGACGACTTCTGTTTACGACCTTACGACATCACCCTTCATCCACTTCCATCTACCCTTTCAAAAGACACTCACAGTGTCGAGCAGCGTCACCGAATGTATGGTCTGGGGGACGCACCAATTCAGCTAGCTACTGTTATGGAAGCACGCTAACTTCTGGTCAATTAGGGAATGACAGGTTGAATCGTCGTAAAGATTTTAGTTTTCCGCCGGCGCCCCGAAGACTCATGAAGGGTATGAATTAAATTCGGTAATTTTCGTAGGGGCGTGCCCTTGCGGTCGCCCCAAGGGCGACCGCAAGGGCACGCCCCTACAGGTGGGATTTGCTTTTGGGGAACAGCCTTACATGGTGATAATTTTACGAATGGCTGCGGCTGTATCGGCAAAGGAAGCGAGATCGGGGGGCACTTCGCTGATCATGGGACCGTCGTAGCCCAGGGCGCGCAACTCCCAGCTCATGGCGGTGTAGTCTACAGCGCCTTGCAACAGGGGCGTCCAGCCGCCGTTCAAGGCGCGTCCTTGCCAATCTTTCAGGTGGACCATTTTAATATGCTTCCCCACAATGCGCACCCAGTGATGGGGATATTGAAAGACCGCCATGTTGCCAGGATCAAAATAGAAGCCAATGGCAGGGCTGCCCACGTCATCGAGAAAGTGCTTCATCTCCAACGGGCTAAAGAGGAAGCCGTTCCAAACAAATTCAACGGCTAGATTGACATTCAATTGCTCAGCCCGTTCAGCGATCTGTTGCAACGCCCACACACCATTCTGATAAGCGTCATCATAATAGAGATCGGGGCGTAACGACCCCAGCGTATGTAACGTACAGCCGATTCCTAACGCCGCCGCCACGTGCAAACCCGCCACTGTCTCATCAATACTGCGCTGCTGCACCTCACCTGAGTCCAGTAAATTCCCAGTACAATGGCTATGAGTCAGCGACACCAGCCCCAAGTCATGCGCCCGCGCCGCCGCCATCACCTGTTCCAGTTGTGCTGCCGTACTCGCTAGGGTCAACTCGCCTTGTTGCCGCAAACACAACTCCACCACCGCATACCCCGCCTGCGCCGCCTGCTGAAAAAAGTCATTCAGTGGCAGATCACCGGCAATCAATTGACTGATCCCTACTTGCATAATGGCTTAACTCCTTGCGAAAGGCAGACAGGAGGAGCAGAAGAAACTTGTGAGCCGTTTACGCCAGTGCATTCAAGACACGATTGACGCCCTCTAGCGTTTCCTCAATATCTTCGTTGGTCAACAGCGGACTCACGTTGAGATGCACGGCGCGACCAAGGAGATCGAGCGTGCGTGGACACATCTCCTTATGATAGGTGATAGGGCGCCGCGCATCACGCCACGGCCCGCCGTTGGGCGACCAGGTGCGCTGTTCCATGATCGGCGTCCAGTGGGCGTAGACATGGTAGTCGGAAACATCGGGCTTATAGAGGGTGCCGGCGCCGATATTTTCGGCACGCAGCGCCTGAGCAATCTGCCCCGCTGATTCCATACTTTCGGCAAAGAAGATGAGGGCAATGGCCGTATCCCCTGCTTCATCAGCCATGGCACGGAAGGTGATGCCTTTGCGTTTGGCGATCTCGGCCATGCCGGCCTTGAGCATTCGTTTGCGTTCGCGCATGGCGTCTAACAGGCCATCCAACCGGCGCAATTGCACCAGCGCCACCGCGCCCAAGAGTTCGGGCATTCGGTAGTTGGTGCCGATCAGGATCTCATCGTTGGGCACTTTGTACTGGCGCGGGCCGCCGACATCGTGGTACATGAGCGAACGTTTCCAGATTTCGGCGTCGTTGGTAATCACCATGCCCCCTTCGCCGGCGGTGATGATCTTGTTGAACTGGAGACTGAAACAGCCCACATCGCCAATGCTGCCCAGGCGACGGCCTTTGTAGCTGCCGCCATCAGCTTGGGCGGTGTCTTCAATGACTTTAAGATTATGTTTGCGGGCCACGGCCATGATCTCATCCATGCGACAAGGCGCGCCACGCATGTGAACCGCCATGATCGCTTTGGTATAAGGAGTAATCTTGGCTTCGACATCCACCGGGTCGAGCAGCAGCGACTCATCCACCTCGGCCATAATCGGAATCGCGCCGGCGGTGATGATGGCCGCAGCCGAGGCGATCCAGGTGTAGGCAGGAACAATCACCTCATCGCCGGGGCCGATACCCAGTGCATGAAGGCCACAGGTGAGCGCAGCGGTGCCGGAAGTGACGGCCAGGCTGTATTGCGTGCCCATGAAGGCGGCAAAGGCTCCTTCGAGTTCGAGTACCTTTGAGGAGGAGGCGAGTGGGCCGTAGTAGCGGAAGAGGCGCTTACTGCGCAACACTTCCAAAACGGCTTGCTCTTCTTCTTCATCAATTTCCATACCACCGGGGTACATGGGCGGATCGGGGCGTTGCTTGGCCGGCGGAGCGCCGTTGAGGGCGAGTTGGTCGTGTAAATCGTTTTTGGTTGTCATAAAGGTTCCTGACTAGAAAAACATGATGTTGCTCGCTCACAGCCGGTCGGTAACCCATGTCGGGATGCCGGTCACGGACCGGCTATGAGCAAGGTAAATCTTGCTATCCACGCTGAAAAAGTTCAATGGTAATGCCATCGGGGTCGAGCATATAGAGGGCTAAGCCGCCCCGGTTGGGGCCTTCATCCAGCGCCACCGGCGGCGAACGAAAGCGAACCCCTTTGGTGCTCAAGGCCGCGTAGAAAGCGTGGAGATCATCGACAAAATAAGAGACATGGGCGCTGCCGGGGTTGTTCGTGCGCACATCCGCCGCCACACCGCGGGGATGGACATACTCAAAAAGTTCCAGTTGGTGGCTCGTCCCTGGAATCGCCAACATGGCGCCTTTGACCACGGCGTCGGGCCAGCCGATGATGGCGCGGAAGTAGTTGTTCTTGATTTCGGGGCGGATGTAAAGCAATTCAAAGCCCAGGTTATCCACATAAAAGGCAATCGATTGCTCCAGATTGGAAACGGTGAAACTGGTGTGGTCAGCGCCGGTAATTTTCATAGAAACTCCCTAAGCCCTATTGCGCAGCATCCGGTGCGCGGCACTGGTCGGTAGATGATCAGATTAACAGTGTTGTCCTGACCAGTGCCACGCACCGGAGCCATCTAAAATAACTGATATGCCGTCCACCCACCATCAACGCGCAGGGTTTCTGCCGTGATATAGGCCGCCTCATCGCTGGCGAGAAAAAGCGCAGCTTCGGCAATTTCGTCAACTGTCCCTAACCGGTGCATAGGCGTCCGTCGTTCATAGGTGCTGCGTTCTGCAATCCCTTGGTCGAAAACGGCCTGCGCCATCGGCGTGGCGACGACGCCCGGTGCAATGGCGACCACGTGCACGCCGCGTCCCGCCCATTCTACCCCCAATGCCTCGGTTAGCGCAACCACCCCCGCTTTGGTCACACTGTAGGCGGCGCGCCCTTCGATGTGGAGCAAGCCAGTGATCGAGGCAAGGTTGATGATCACTCCTTTGCCCTGGGCCAGCATCTGCTGCCCCGCCGCCTGCGCACAGTAGAAGACGCCAGAGAGGTTGACTGCCACCAGCGCATCCCATTCGGCGCTATCCAACGTCTCCGCTGGGGCGATCGTGGAGAGGCCGGCGTTGTTAATCCAGACATCCAGCCGACCGTAGCGGTTCGCTACCTCTGCCACTAGCGCCCGACTCTGTGCCGGATCACGGACATCCAACGCAGCAAAGTGGGCGGTCAAACCGGCGTGCTGCAACTCAGCTTCGGCTTGTCGGCCTAAGGTCACATCTAATTCCGCCAGAATGACTCGCGCCCCAGCCTGTCCAAAGCGCTGCGCCATGCCCAAACCGAGGCCACGGCCCGCGCCCGTGATGACAACCACCTGTTGGTCAAACGATGTAGCCATGAAGCTTCAATCCTTGGTTGGTGGAAAACCCTGTGCATTCAAATTGCCCCACGGCACCCAACCGCCATCGACGCGCAGGTTTTCGCCGGTGATGTAACCTGCCCGATCCGATGCCAGAAAAAGGACAGCATTGGCAATCTCTGGCACTTCGGCCAGGCGCCCCAGCGGGGTGCGCTTGGCGTAGCTTTCGATCTGGGCAATGCCCTGGTTGATCGCCTGTTGCACCATCGCCGTGCGAGTGACGCCAGGTGAAACAGCATTAACCCGAATGTTATACTGCGCCCACTCGGTCGCCAGCACTTCGGTCAGGACGATGACACCGGCCTTGGCAGCATTATAAGCCGCCCGCATGGGCCAGCCCCCCAGGCCGCCAATCGACGCGATGTTGACCACATTGCCCTGCTGTTGTGGGATCATGGCAACACGCGCCACCGCTTGGGTCATAAAAAAGACGCCGTTGAGCAGCACATCGATCTGGATGCGCCAGTCTGCTTCGGGCATCTCCTCCGACTTGTGTAGGATAAAGAGACCGGCGTTGTTGACCAGAATATCAATGCGCCCCTGTTCCGCCATCACCTGTGCGGCCAACGCCTGACAAGAGGCCGGCTGGGTCACATCCAGGGCAATCGTCTGCGCCTGATACCCTTGGGAACGTAAACCCGCCGCGGCTTCCTCCCCCCGTTCACTGGCCAACTCGCCAATCACCACCCGCGCCCCGGCGCGACAGAAGCTCTCGGCAATCCCCAAACCAATGCCCTGCCCGCCGCCGGTGACAATTGCAACGCGATCCTGTAAAAGCATAGTCGATCCCATCAGAATAAAGCTGACAAGGTGAGGGGGTGACAAGGTGAACTAACGCGCAGAAGTTACCTCACCTTGTCATCCCTTCACCTTGTCAATCTACGCGGTAGCGCGCAATCACCTCCGGGTTGAGATCCAGCCCCAACCCTGGTTGGTCGTTCAGGTGCATATAGCCATCGCGGATCAGCGGGCGGGTCTGTTGGATCTCGTGCCAGAGGGGGTCGCGTTTCAGGTTGGGGAAGATTTCCACGTAGAGGCCGTGGGGGATGGACGCCAGCAAATGGAGCGCAACCTGCGACTCTTCGTGATGGGCCATTTGCACTTCAAAATGGCTGGCGAGACCGGCAATGCGCCGCCACTCGGTGACACCGCCGGCAATGGTCACATCGACATTGAGGATCTGCACGCCGCCGTGGAGGATCAGGTCGCGACAGCCAAAGCGGCTGATCTCCCCCTGGCCGGCCACCACGGGAATCGGTGAACCATCGCGCACGGCGCGCAAACCGCCCAGTTGATCATACCAGCGCACCGGCTCTTCCATCCAGCGGATATTGAGCGGGGCGACAGCCCGACAAAAGTCAATGGCATGGGTCGGCGTCCAGGCCATGTTGGCGTCACAAGCAACCACAAAATCAGCGCCCACGGCCTCGCGCACCGCCTGCACCCGTTCCACATCCGCCGCCAGCGCCACCCGGCCCACCTTCATCTTGACGCCATACAAGCCCTGCGCTTTGTAGGCCAGAATCTCATCACAGAGCGCCCGATGGGTGGGGTCGCCGGGGTAGTAGTAGCCGCCAATGGCGATGACCGGCACGCGGTCACGATAGCCACCCAGCAGCTTGTAGACGGGCGTGTTGTGCAGCTTGCCGATGGCGTCCCAAAGCGCATTGTCGATGGCGGCAATCGCCTGCATCAAGACGCCCCGGTTGCCCAGGTCGAGGACATGGAGGGCGCGGTTGCCCAAGTCCACATCACAGAAGAACATCTTCTCCCACAGCCGCTCGACATCATGCACATCTTCGCCGATGAGCATCGGGATCAGATAGTCGCGCATCAGGGCGACAATGCGCGACTGCGTCTGGTCTTCATCGCCGCCAAAGCACTCGCCCACCACGCCGTTTGCCAGGTGAACACGGGTGACAATGGTGTTGCGGTTGGTAATCTTGTAGGTGCCGCCCAGAAACTCGGTGTCGAGCTTGCGCACCAGGGGGATGACTTCAATTGCAGTAATTTTCATGGTTGATTCCAAAAAATAGCAGGGTTAAAACCCGCAGCTAACAGTGAGAAGTCGCCTCAGCGACTGGATTATTTTGCGCCGGCCTCTTGCAGGAGTTCTATGATGTTGGTATACCCCCGCTGCTGGGCATGGGTCAACGGCGTGACGCCTTGGCTATCGGCCAGGTTAACATCAGCGCCGGCGCCGATGAGCAAACGGACCGTTTCAACATGGCGTGGGCCGCCATCGCTCAAGATGATCGCTTCCAGCAGGGCGGTCCACCCAAGGTTGTTGACATGATTCACATCCACATCGGTGCGGGTCAGCAGTTCGGTGATCACGTCGAGGTGACCGCGCTCTGCCGCCGGGATCAACGCCGTGCCGCCAAAGCGATTGGTCAGTTTGGTGTTGGCGCCGGCGTCAATGGTCAACTTCAGAATGTCCAGCAACCCTTCGGCGCCAGCATAGAGAAAGGGGTTGTCGAGACGATTGTCCTGAATGTGAATATCCGCCCCGGCTGCGATCAGCGCCCCCACCGTCGCCACCTGATTGCCATGCGTCGCCGCCATGACCGCCGTGCGCCCCCGTTCGTCGCGACTGTTGATCGCTGCGCCGGCAGCAAGCAGTCGTAACACCGTGTCCGTATCGCCGCGCTCGGCCGCCGCAATCAGTTGTGCATTCATCGTTTGTACCTCTTCTGCCGACAGGGTTGGCGCCGGCGCAATGAGCACGGGTGTAATGGGCGCCGTTGGCCGCAAAGTCGGCGTCGGCTCCGTGATTGGTTGACAAGCAGCCCCAAAGATCCCTAGCGCCAACAACCTGAAGAAAAGCCATTGCCGATTTGTCTGCTTCCTCATTGTTTTTCTTTCGAGTAATGCTATAGTTGAGGGGGTAGGGGCGCGGATTCAGGTCACGCGGATAGTTTGCCGGTAAGGGAAGCGATCCGCGCCATCCAAAATCCGCGCCCCTACCCCAGACCAGTCACCCAATCACCTATTTCACCCGCGCAAACTTCTGCAACCGCTGCCCCCGCCCCGGCCCGCCGATCTCGGCGACATAGATGCTGCCCTCGGCATCGACACAGAGGCCATGCGGCGCTTGGAGGACGCCGCCTGGTGCGCCGGAGAAGCGGCTAATGCGCCGGCCATCGGGTGACCAGACGCTGACATGGCCGTGGCCCCCCTGCTCGACAATGTAGATCGTGTTGTCGGGGGTGATCCAGACATCGCCCGGCCCCTCGACATCGGTCCATTCTTCTAAAAAGTTGCCATCAGGGTCAAAGAGTTGGACACGGTTGTTGTCCCGGTCACAAACGATCAGGCGCCCCGTGCGGTCGCAGCCGATGTTGTGGACAATGGCAAATTGACCGGGGCCGCGACCCGGTTCGCCCCAGGTGGCGACATGCTCGCCCGCGACGGTGTATTTGTGGATGCAGCGGTTGCCATAGCCGTCGGAGATGTAGAGCGCGCCATCCAGCCCGATGGTGACGCCGGTGGGCATGTTGAACTGTCGCCGGTAGTGGGTGACGCCAGGAACGCCGGGGGTGCCCCATTCCCGCTCCATCTCGCCCAGCCGGGTGTAGCGGCGAACGATATGCTGGTAGGCGTCGGTGAGGTAGACCTTGTCGTCCGGCGTGATAAAGATGCCATGCGATTGGCTCACCAGATGGGGCGAGATGCCAAACTCGCCATAGCCCCACGAGGTGACAAAGTTGCCCCCCTGGTCAAAGACGATGATCGGATGCTTGCCACGGGTGAAGACATAGATGCGCCCCCGCGAGTCGATGGCCGCATCCGACACCAGCGAAAAGTCCCACCCCTCCGGCAACTTGGCCCAGTTGTCCACCACTTCGTATTGGTAGTCGCCTTGTCCGAGTTTCATGGTGAAGTCTCCTTTTAAGTTACCTTACGCGATCTATCATTTTGTCTACCTCTAGTGGTAGCAATAACCCGTTCAAAACCGACTGTCGATTCGAGACTGCTGCAATTTTGACACATTGTACTAACAATTCAGTGGCATAAAGGTAATTGTTGAGTTTATCAATCTCGTGACTTGTAAAAATCCAGTCACGCCCCAGATCTCGTATGTCGCGTAGGATGATAAACAAATCATCGGCATATTGCTGCCAATCTTCTTCCAAAGCACTGGATGAGGGAATAGACAACATAAGCAGTTCCTGAGCTAGTCTACTTAAACCTCCTTCGCTCCCTAACGTAGCTATGCCAACTATAAAATCAGGCAGATTCTGTATTGCGCTCCGCCAATTTTGATCCTCATAATATACATTACCAAAAAGCGTAGCGTAGATCCAAGCACAATATAATCCGTAATCAAAACCAACAAGTGGTGTCGTTGCCTTTGCAAGATCTACAATTAGCTCCAATAATAACCGCTTATGTATAAGATTTTTGACAAATTCCCGCTTGTGAGTGCGCGTATAACGGAGATCGTAAGAGCGAATAGTAGCGAGTTCTAAGGAATGCGCAAAAGCTCGATCGAGAGCACTTCTGCGAGCAAGCTTTTGTGTGTCATTGTGTGAGCGTTCGCAATCCAGTTCTATCCCAAGATCACGCACAAGTATGTGTACGCGAGGGATATTACTTTCCTCTGCTCTTCTACGAGCAAGGGCAAGAGAAAGTGAAAGAAAAATGTACGCCAATTGAATAGTGGCATATCGTTCAATTGGCGCCTTCATATTTTCAGCTTTACGGTGCGCCCAAGTAAGCAAATACTTGACAGGTGGTGTGTCTACCAACAAGTTATCAGTTGTATTGTGCACAATTGCTATAAAATCATCAGCGTCGTCTACTAAATTAGCTGTAAGCAAAAAAACCTCGCGCCATCGTTGGTCGGTCAGGTGGCTATGAATCAGTTTATTAGCTGCCCCTTTGCCTTGATTTTCGGCTAATGAACGAGCCGTGAGGTATTCTTGAAAGGTAAGATGTGAGAAGGAATAAATGCCCTGTGCACGTTCAACTAGGACACCATGTTGGGCTTCCATGGCTTTGAGGATAGCAGTTGTGTCTAAGCTATCAGCCGATGGTGCGCTGGGCAACGTGACTAAATAGTCAGAAATTCTTTTTTCTAGGTCACGTTGATGTAAAAAAAGATCGCCTTTTTCAAATGTTGGGGCGGCAATGCGCATTAATAGTTGCAATTTACGTTTGTGCGAAAGCTCGCGATATATTTCATCTCGCTGGATTTGACGGCTGCTATCCCATTTGCGTAATAAGGTTTCTAGGGAATCTTCATACAACTCAGATCGGCTAAGTGGGAAACGCATCATATTATCAAAGGTCAAGCAAAGCAGCGAGAGTAAAAGGGGTGTTTTACCAAGCTCAGCTAATCCTTTATTTTCTCGCTTTGCCAAATCAGCGATAAATGTCTTAAATTTCTTTTCATTCGTTCCAAACCAATTACGTGCATATTCTTTTACCTGGTTCGGTGTAAAATCTGCTACTTCAACATCGGCAAAGCCAGTAAATGCATAATCAGTAGCAGCAATACGGCAAGTTATGAGATATTGTGATCCACTGTATTTACGGGTAAAGTCTTGTATCAGGCGGGTCAGACGACGTCGCTGATCTTTTTCTTGTTTCACTTCATCCAAACCATCAAATAGAACCAGCGCCCGTCCTTCTCTTAATAAGTAATTAATAAAAATTGTGGCGTCGGGAAAGTCACAAATGTCAAATTGCTCAACTAGAAAGGGTAGCAGTGCCGCTTTGTCACCTTTACCCCAACGACTATCTGCCCACTCGTTAAGTGAAATAAATATCGGAATACACGGTAACTGTTTACGTGCTGCCTGAATGGTGATATATTTGAGGAAGGTTGTTTTACCAGCACCTGGTTTGCCCAAAATAAAGAGGTTTTGCCCGGTCTTGACCAGTTCTAACCCCTGCATTCGTTCCCCTGGTTGGCGTTGAAAGTCAGGGCGATCATATCCACGTTTACGTAGTTCTTCAATATCATGACGATTGTGTGCAGTCGGTTTATCTAAAATATAAACTTGAGTGAAAAGGTTACCTAACGGGACATCAACCGAGTTACCCAGAATGCGTACCCGATCATAGAGTCGGTTCACTTTGTCGAGGTAGGCATGTTCAGCTTTGGACCAGTCAAAGCTTTGGAATTGTTCCTGAATGGCTTGGGGGACAGGCACCTCAAACAACATACGACGTACCTTCTCCCAACGACCTAATGACACAATAAAATTGATTTGGTCACGACCGCCAAACTCATCACCTGCCTGCACGTTGTTGCCAACCGATGCGCGGCCAGTGTTGAGGGTTGGGCGCAGGTCATCATTTGGGTTAGGTTGGCTTGCGGTTTGACGATAAGTCTGGTACGCAGAGAGCAGCGCTTGATTGCTGCTATACTCCTGTAAAACCACGGTAAGCAACGTGTCAATAAGATTGACATTCTCGGCTTCGCTCAAGATCGAATGCCAGTTATTGGTAGCACTAGAATTGAGCAAAACACGCGTTAAATCAAGTCCAGCATCGTGACTGATTCGCCGCATACTGGCTTCATCTGAATACAGCTTGGATAAGATATTCCGCAATTTGACTAAAATTTCGTTTTTCACAAGACATTACCTATGATAAGAACTCTAAAAACTGATGACAGAACTAATATGGCTCATAATAGCTCAACAAGTCGCCGTGAACTGGAAAGAAAGCATCCAGACCATGGGCCAACAAATAGCGGTCAGTTTCGGCAGCATCATCCATCGTTAGATCATCATGGGTGAGAACGTCTACAACCGTCGCTAGCGGTTTTAGTTGCGCAGGTTGTAACTGCCTTTCGCCAGCCAGATAGATCCGGCTAATATCCAGCAATTCAGAAGCAACCGAAGCGTGCGCCTCCGAAACTGTCTCAGCAGCTACCCAGGTACAATGCATAATTCGTTCAAACTGGATTAAAAAACCATAAAGATCGGATTCGTTGACCTCATGGTGCTCTTGCACAGCTTGTATCAATAACTTTGCATCTTGGACGAGTTGTATCATACGCAATCATCCCAAACCCTACAGTGTCACCACCATCACCCAAAACGGCGACTGCCCCACCTCATAATCAGCGATGGGCAGCAACGCCCCCGTCGCCGGATCGACCCGATAGGCCGTCATGCGGTTGGCCGCTTCCCCGGCGCAGTAGAGATATTGGCCCGTCGGATCGATGTTGAAGGAGCGCGGGCTGGCCGGCACCGGGTAGTGACCAAACGGCGTCAGCGACCCATCGTCCGCAATCTGGAAACCGGCAATGCTATCATGGCCGCGATTGGAGGCATAGAGCCACTTGCCGTTGGGGGGGATTTCTGTATGGGCGATGTGACCACCTTCGGTATAGTCCGCCGGCAGAGTGGAGAGATGCTGGAAGATGGTGAGCGTCCCCCGCTCGGCGTCGAAACGATGGGCGGTGACGGTATTGCCCTGTTCGTTGACAATGTAGACCACATCCCCTTTGGGGCCTAAACAGGCATGGCGCGGCCCCGTATTCTCATCGGGCGGCAGCAACTCGGCGGGGTCGTTGGCGGTGAGTTGACCCGTGGCGGCGTCAAAGCGGAATTGACTGGTCTTGTTGACCGGGCAGACGTGGGGGACAAAGATGAACTTATCCTCAATCGACAACACGGCGTGAGCCTTTTCGCCGGTGTTGATATATTGCACCAACTCCCCAATCGCGCCATCTTCCGCCAGCCGATGAACGGTGATGCCGCCGCCGGTGTAGTAGGCCGTGAGCAGGAAGCGCCCCTGCCGGTCGGTGATGAGATGGGCCGGCGTCTCGATGCCGGTGTCTATCTTGTTGATCAGTGTGAGGTCGCCGGTGGTCGCATCAAAATTGAAGGCGGCCAAGGTCGTCGATTCGACATGGCCGTCATAGAGCACCTTGCCATTGGGGTGCAGCCAGAGCGCACCGGAGGGGCCATGCGCATTGCTGACCGTGCGCAGGGTCAATCCGCCCGTTTGCGCGTCCAAATCATAAAGTTTGATCTGTTCATCGCCGGTGAGCGAAACAAAGAGAACGGTGCGGCGTTGGGTGGTTGCTGTCATCGTGTTATCCTCCTGGTAAAGCCAACTGGCTATGGTTCTGGTGGTTAGTGGCGCCGATTCTGATTTGGGCGAGGCGGACCGCTGCGCAAGGTAGCACAAGCTATCACATGATCCTGTCGCCAGCATAGCCCAACATCCCGCTGACTGTCAAATGGCAGAAATTTAGGTGTCATTCCGCCGGCAACGCAGGAGGAATGTGCTGCTATATCGCCGCCACTCTAGGCGAGTGTTTGTTGCCAAAACATTTTATTACCGCGAAGAGCGCAAAGTCTCGCAAAGGCTTTTCTCTGGCAGAGCTTCGCGACGCCTTTGCGCTCTTCGCGGCCTTCGCGGTGGCGACCACGTTTCGCAACAGAAACTAGGCTAGTAAATCACCACCCCATTTTCCGCCGCAATTCGTCGAATGTTGGCAACGGCCAGGGGAATCTGTTCCAGGGTTAGATGTTCGATCAGCCCATAGCCGGTAGGGTGGAGCGCTTCAAAGCGACGCAGCACCAGCGCTAGATCCAGTTGACCTTCGCCGGGGACTTCCTGATCGATGTGTAGGACAAGGCCATTGGCAAGTTTGAGGTCTTTCAAATGAGCCAGCGGGGCCAGCGGTCCCATGACATCAAAAATATGGTTGACCCAATCGCTGCTGTGGTAGACCTGTTGCAAGCACTGGAAATGGTTGACAGCATCCATAATCAGCCGCAAGTGGTCTGAACCCACGGCTTCAATGATGGCGCGACACTTTTCCGGCGGGTCCATCACCGACACGGCATGGGTTTCCATGGCCAGCAGCACGCCTTCCTGTTCCGCCTTGCGCGCAATGGGTCGCAGCGTCTCCACCAGGATTGCCGTATTTTCCGGGCGATGGTTGTCGCGGTGTGGCGTCCACGGCCCCGCCGGATTCAGACCCCCAGGACGCAACAGAAAGGCTTGGGCGCCCAGTTGTGCGGCGATCTCGGTGCCGCGGTTGATCTTCGCAATCACCCGTTCGCGCACAGCTTGATCGGGGTGAAAGAGACATTCGTTATAGGTGATGGCAAATTGCGCCAGGTCGAGATCCTCACCGGCCATGAAGCGCTGATACTGCCGACAATCCTCGACTGTGATGGCAAAGACATCCTCCCCGTTGAGGTGAAAACCAAAGCCGGTAAAGCTCAAGGCCCGGATCTCTGCCATCTGGGCCTTGGTAAAGGTGCGAAAATCACCGGGCAACATGCCCACAATCCCAAGTCGCATTGCTTTCTCCCTTTGTTTGTACAGAATTGATCGGCGTTGGGCGGGTGAGCGACCAGCCGGCTAGTCGCTCACCCGCCCAACGCCGATCATGCCTTGATTGAGGATACGCCCACGTGTGGGGATCGGTTTGACGTTGACTGAAGATTACGTTATTATATCCTACAGTAGGATAGAGGCAAAACCAATAGTTTTCACCTGACCAACCCGTTTATCGAGGCGCCCACCATGAATCTATCTGATCTCTTCCGTACCATTCCGGCACAGACACTCTTCACCATCGCCGGCGTCGGTTATCGCGCTGACATCTCTGCCCAAGAGGCCGACGCTGGTTGGCCCATGGGGGTCGTGCGCAGTGTGGCTGCCCGCTGGTTGGGCGATCTGATTGTGGTCGATTACCATGCCCATCGCCTCTGGCGCATTGACGGGGCGGGTATCTTACATGCCTTTGCTGGTGATGGCATTCCCGGCAATTCGGGCGACGGCGGCCCAGCCAGGGCAGCCCGCTTCTACTGGCCGCATGATCTCACCCAGGACAAGCAGGGCAATCTCTACCTCTCCGACCTGGGCAATCAGGTAATCCGGCGCATTGATGGCCAGACCGGCATCATCACCCGCGTCGCCGGGTCGGGCAAGGTGGGGCGGGGTGGCGATGGTGGGCCGGCGCTAGAAGCGGAACTTGACACTACCTGTGGTGTGGCCGTCGATGATGAGGGCAACATCTATCTCTCCAGCGAGTGGGCCAACAACATCCGCCGCGTCGATGCACAGACCGGCATCATTACCCTCTTTGCTGGTCAGGACGCCCGTCTCTACCCGGCGGAACGGGAGGACAGCCGACCCTATGGCGGGCCCCGTGTCAGCTTTATGGGTTATCATGGCGACGGGGGGCCGGCCAGTGCGGCCAGTTTCCGCCACCCCGAACATCTGGCCTTTGATTCAAAAGGCAACCTCTATGTCTGCGATAACTCCAACGACCGTGTGCGCAAGATTGATAGGCAAACTGGCATAATCAGCACCGTCTTGGGCAACGGCCAGCGTGCCTCCAATGGCGATGGCGGCCCGGCGATTGAAGCCAGCACCCTCATGCCCGATGCCATCTTTCTGGATGTCCATGACAATCTTTATGTTGGCGAGAAGTATGGTTATCGCGTGCGCAAAGTGGACGCCGCTACCGGTATTGTCCAAACCCTGGTGGGCAATGGCGTCCCCGGCTTTGGCGAAGAGGGTTTGCCGGGGAAAGAGACTCATTGCAACTCGGTCGAAGTCGGTATTTGGGTAGACCCCGATGGGACACTTTTTTGGAGTGATTGTTCCGGTCGGCTCCGGCGACGGGATGGGCAAAGCGGTATTGTCACCACCGTGTTAGGCGGCGTAACCGTGCATGATGGCGAACCGGCCACCGCCGCTTTTCTCAATGGCCCCGGCGGGTTGGCCGTTGGCCCCAACGGTCACATCTATATCGCCGATGTCTGGAACCAACGCATCCGCGCCATCGACCCGCAGAGCGGCTTCATCCAAACCATCGCCGGCAACGGGGCCAGGGCCTATGGCGGCGACAATGGCCCGGCCAGCGAAGCCTACCTCGGCAACCCGCACGATGTCGCCGTTGATTCGCAAGGGCGGGTGATCATTGCCGACACGCGCGATGGTCGTCTGCGCCGCATTGAATTGGATGGCACGATCCGCTGCATTGCGGGTACAACCCTGCCCTGGGACGCCGGCGAAGGGCGCTGGGACAAGGGCGACCACGGTCCAGCCATTAGCGCCAGCATTGCCCATGTCGAAGCGGTGGCGGTAGGGCCGAATGATGATATTTATTTGGGGGACAGCGCGGTGGGGCGCATTCGCAAGATCGATGCACGCACCGGCATCATCACGACGATTGCCGGCATTGGCCTCCCCGGCTACAGCGGCGACGGCGGCCCAGCGACCAAGGCCCGCATTGGCGCACCGACAGCCATCCGTTTTGACGGCGCCGGCAATCTCTATTTCACGGATCGGAGCTGTCATGTCGTGCGCAAGGTGGAGACAACAGGAATCATCACAACCGTCGTTGGGTGTGGCGAAGCCGGTTTTTCGCCCGATGGTACACCGGCGCGTCAAGCCCGGTTGGATCAACCCTATGGCCTAGCCGTAGCAGCGGATGGGACGCTCTATGTTGCTGATTCACGCAACAATTGTGTGCGACGCATAACAGCGCATGGGGCGCTGGAAACTGTCGCCGGTTGTCCCACCGCCGGTGATGGCAGCGACGGTGAACCAGCCACCGCAACGCTTCTTAATGAACCGCATGGGTTGTGTCTGTATGGCGAAGATCTCTTGTTGATTAGCGACCATTACAATAATCGACTAAGAGTTATGCGTATTGGTTAGCAAGAAGTGACTATACACGGATGCAACGCAATCACAAAGTGCCAAGGAAGGTTTCGCTCAAGTACGGAAAGCATGAAAAGCAATCAAGGAAGCGATGAGATCAGGGGAGATGCGCTTGCGGTTGCGCTTGAATTCAGCAATAGCGACGTAGCCAGCGAGATACTTTTTATGGACGCCTTTGAACGGTCGTAGAAAGGTGCGGAATCGGACCATATACCTTCGACGGTGTTACAATGGGCTTCGCGTATGCCGTCGCCATCGTCATCGCGGGCATACTCGTCTTTGGCGTGACAAATGGTCGAGTGAGTGCGTAGGACATGGTTGTAACTCGGGTTTTCGTCCGTATACAGGTGTGATCCCGCTTGTGTAAAGCAGTGGATATGCGCCCGTAATGTCTCGCCGGTAGTATCCAGGGTCACCCGCAGGCGGACCACCCCTGTTTCCCGACCGATCGTGCCCACAATCACACTACCCGTTAACCCTCACCCAACCACCTCCCCCACTTCGGGTCAGCCTGCCCCTGTGGTAGTGGCCCAAAGCCGAGCTACTCGCTGGCCACTGGATACAGGCTAGCTGTCCGGCCTGTGAAGGCAGCGGCGCCGAGATTGGCATTGCTGGGTGGCGCTTTCCGTGTCGCGATTGTGTTGCTCTGGTTGCCAATCACCTGGCGAAGAGTGGCGGCATCCGCACCTGGCAGTGCTATGAACAGGCTGATCTGGCGACCTTTGAGTGGCAACGCCTACCGGCGCATCTGACCAACTTGCTCCAGGGTTATGCGGAATCTATCGAGCAGCACCTGGTAAGCGGCTGGCTTATGTGGTCAACCAACGCTACGCCGCAAATCTCGCTACCGTCGTTACGACCAATTTAGATCTCGATGTATTGGAAGAGCCGTGGGGCGGACGTGTGATGAGCCGACTGTATGGCGCCGCCCAAGCCGTCGGCCTCCATGCAGTCGATGACTATCACCGGCGTCATGCGCGCTGTTGGTCACTAAATAGAGCGGCGCCGTTTCGCCCTTTTTCCATCAGAAGATGACGTGAACTGGGCCATAAGCTTGCTGGGTAAAGAGTACCTCTGATAGCAACCAGCAACAGCCTGGCCATATATAGGTGTTCAGATAATCTTTCGGGACATTCTACACCTGACAGATACTACGTTGCGGGCAGTGGCGGCTGGCCATAATTAGAGTCAAAAGGTGTCTTGTTTTTGAGGACGC
>JAPKMW010000023.1 GCA_026645575.1 Caldilineaceae bacterium | reverse complement strand
TGACTTCTCCTTGGTTGATCCTTTGCTTTTTTTGCTTATTGTATCAACCTCGAGGTCATTTGAGCCTATATATAATCGCTTAACCTAGCCAGAAGTAGACAAGCGCCACAAGCAGAATGAACCCCACCACCAATAACCCCAGTGTAATCATCGTCGCCAACCGCACCCGTTGACGCACCGCCTGTTGAAACTGCATGGTGTCGTTCAGGTGGGGGAACGGTTTCCCTTCCGGCACCGGCACCCCCAGGAAGCGACAGAGCGGCTCCCATCCTTCCTGCACTTGATAGACCAACAGCCGTTCGGCGGGAACCACTTGTTTGACTTCTGCGATATGCTGTTGGAAAATTTCAAGCGCATAGGCCCGGTCCGCAAAGCGCCCATGAAAAGTGCCTTGCCAGATCAATTGATCGGCCAGTTGAAAATTGCCGCTGACCAACGCCAACAGAAAATGTAACCAGCGCGGAATGCTCTCCTGTACGCTGTAGATTGTCTGCTCGGTGCTATTGTACCATTTGCTCGGCTCCCGCACGGTGAGCAACACCTTGGCGTCTGGATAGACCGTCATGAGTTCCTTATAAAAGGTGCAACCCGGCCAGTCCACCGTGGCCCCATAGGGTTGGAAAAAAGTGCGCCAATCCACCGGTTTCCGGTTCAGGGCCTGCTGCCAAAAGGCCACATGGCGCGGCCGATTGATCAACTCGGTCATATGATAACAGGGGCCAAAGCCCAGTTCCTCCAGTGCAACCTTGAGTGACAGGGTGCCGGTACGGCCAAAGCCGGCGCCGATAACTTTCATAGAACCCTTTCTACACAACGGACACTACAACAGATTCGGGAAGCAGCGGATTTATCCCCTTGGTTTGATGACGGATTCTGTAAAGCTATTCACGATATGCAAGCAATCAACGGAACAGCGGCTTTTTCCTCGCAAACGATAAATCCGTTCCCTCCTAAATCCGTTGTAGTGTTCGCTTAACCAACCCACTCATATCCGCTGCTTCTGCACAATTCCAGAGCGCTTCTTCCAGTTCAGCAACCACTGTCGGTGACAACAACGCCGTCGCCAGCCAGCGAAATTTAGCCAACAGATATTCGTCGGCGGGAGGATCGGTGCTGTTCCAACGCGCCTCGGTCGCCGGTGAACCGTAAGATCGACCATCCTTTGTGGTAATCGTCACCTCGGCAAAGCGCCGCGCCGGGAAGTGGGCGTTGAATGTGTCATCTTCGATCAACACCACTTTGTCCACCAGCGCCAACACCGCCGGATCGACAAGGGCGGCGCCGGTCAATTCGCTGCCTCCTAGTTTACCATAAACTAACGCCGCTGCCACAGGAAAGGGGAGGCTGTATTGCGCTTGGTCGCTATCTTGGGGACGGCGCATATTCAGTCGCACGGCCTGGTGAAACGTGCGCACTATTACCTGCTCGATCGTTTCTACGGCAAGGTGATGCACCTGTTGCAAAGCGACCACCGCTTCAATCGCCGGTTGTGCCCAGCGACAGACGGCATGAGGCTTCACATATTGGCCCAGAATTTCCCACTCCGTCGCCAGTGTTTGCCAAAAGGGCGCCGCTTCGGGATATTCGACCGTTACGGCCGGTGCGCCGGTAAAGCCTTTTTGTGCCAGCAATGCGGCGCTGACCCCAGTCATCGCGCCCCAGCCGCTGCCATCTTTGACCATCGTCGGGTGATCGATACAGCGCATCATTTGGGAACGGGGGCCATAATATTCGGCAATGCCCAAAGCATGGCGGGTTTGCTCCCGATTCAAACCCAAGGCTCGTGCCCCAACTGCCGCACAGCCGAGCGCATTCCAGGCGCCGGAGGTGTGATAGTCACAGGCAGTGGCGTGCAGCGTGATCCCGGCGCGCAGGGCCACCTCATAGCCGATGACAAGGCGCGTCAGGAATTCCTGACCAGTAACTGGCTGATCATCGTTTAAAAACGCAAAGAGCGCCGGGACAACGGCTGCACCGGCGTGACCTTTCGTTAACGGATGCCCATCATGAATGTCAAGTGAATCAATGGTCGTGGCGTGAGCGAGTGCGGCCCCTGGCGGTGAGACCGTCCGCCCATCCCACCAAAGGCGCGCTTCGCCGCCGCCATAGACCGTGGCCGCGTAGTCATAAATAATGGCCGACACTGCCGTCTTGCGCCCACCCAACGCCGCCCCTATCGTATCGAGCAAACAGCGCCGCGCCTGTTGTTGGATTACAGGCGGTAGATCCGCCCAAGTTAGTTCATGAATAAAGCTCAATACATCCATCGGGTTTTCCTGCGAAGACCGTTCCGTCAATCACGCACCATGCGGTTCTGTTTGGCGCATCCGTTGGCCTGTCAACAGCCCCGCCCGTTCGACAATCTCGGCGACGGTCTCTTCCTGGCGATAGGCCATGATATGGACGCCATGCACCCCGGCGATGTCGCGCACCTGTTGGATGATCTCAATGCAGATGCGTTTGCCCTCTTCGGCCTGCTGCTTTTTCGGCGTCTTGGTTAGCCGCGCCACCACTTCATCAGGAATCCAGACGCCCGGCACTTTGGTGCGCATAAACTCTGCCACTTTATCCGAGCGCAGGGGGCCAACGCCAATCAGCAGATAGACCTTTTCATGCAACCCCAGATCGCGCACCCGTTGCATAAAGCTTTGGAGCCGGGGTAGGTCGAAACAATATTGGGTCTGAATAAAATCGGCGCCGGCTTCAATCTTTTTCGCCAACCGAAGCGGTCGCCAATCATAGGGCGGGGCAAAGGGGTTTTCGGCCGCGCCCAAGAAAAAGCGGGGGGGCGTCGTCAATTTGCGGCCACTGAGAAAGACCCCCTTGTCGCGCATAATGCGGGCCGTGCGCAGTAATTGTAAACTGTCGAAGTCGAAGACGCGTTTGGCTTCCGGCTGATCCCCCGCCGTTACATCGTCGCCGGTGAGGCAAAGGACATTCTTGATACCCAACGCCGCTGCGCCCAACAGATCGCCCTGCATGGCAATGCGATTGCGGTCGCGACAACTGACTTGGAAAACGGGTTCATAGCCGGCGCGGGTCAATAAGGCGCAACAGCCCAAACTGCTCATGTGACAGTTGGCGCCAGAGCCGTCGGTGGCGTTGATGCCGTCGCAGACCGCCGCCAATACCAGCGCATTGCGATAGACATCCTCCGGGTTGGCGCTGTCGGGCGCGTTCAATTCGGCGGTCACGGCAAAGCGCCCCGACCGCAATACCCGTTCCAACCGAGTGTCGGCGCGCAGGGGCCGTTCACTGGCATTCGGCAGATCTTTAAATTCAGTGGGGAGCCGCTGGAGATCCGGTAATTCAAAGTGACTGCGTTGTAAGTTTCGTGTTGTCATATAGACCCACTTTGTAGTAAATCGGCGGTGAGTTGAATATGGCCCAGGTGCGTTGCCGTATGCTCCACCACATGCAACAGGCAATCGCGCACGGTGAGCGGCCCATCTTGTAGCCCGCCGGTGCTACGAAATTCAAAGGGCGGTTCGACAATGCGTTCCATCTCTGCCGCTGGTAGGGTAGCCAGCAACGTATGGGTGTCGTCAACCCACTGTTGATAGCGCGCCAGCAATGCTTTCCCCTCGCCCACTGCCAGAAATTCCGCCGACCGATTGCGTTTACTGGGCCGATCCCCCACCAGGGTCAGTACCCAAAACTCCCCCATGCCAACGGCGTGGGTGGCAATCGCAAAGAGCGTATTGGCGTCTGGAATGGGCAACGGCTGGTTCAGTTGTTCGTCACTCAGCGTGGCGATTTTTGCCATGATTTCCCCGGCAATGCGCGCAATGACCAGTGCAATTTGGGGCGCTTCGTGTGGCATGTGATCTTCTCACTCTTCTTCACAATCATCAAAACCATCAAAGGTAACACGGATAGGGAGGAACACAGATACTTCTTCCGTGTTCCTCCCTTTTGGTATAGGGTGCGCCTGCTCGAAAGGCGCAGCCATCCGTGTTACCTTTCTTTTACCGATTTTCCCGTGCGGTGCGACGCGCTTCGCGCGCCGCACGACGGTCATCGGCCGCCGCGGCCACGGCTGTGACTGCTTGTCCGCTGGCGGCCTGCTTTTCCTTTTCTAACTTGCGCATTGCCATCAGGTAATTCATGTCGGGGTCATGGCCCATGAGCACATCGGCGGCATAGATGGAATTGCGGATCTCATGTTCCAGCGGGTTGGTGATGGCGCAGGGCATCCCGGCGGCAATCGCCATCGCGACAAAGGTGGCATTGAGCAGGGGACGGTTGGGCATGCCAAAGCTGATATTGCTGGCGCCGCAGACCGTGTTACAGCCCAACTCCTCGCGCACCATGCGTACCATGGTAAAGAGATCATGCCCCGCCGTGGCAACCGCACCGACCGGCATCGCTAATGGGTCAACCAGAATGTCCTCCGGCTTGATGCCATAGCGCGCAGCCCGCTCGACAATCTTCTTGGCGACGGCAAAGCGCACCTTCGGGTCATAGCTAATGCCGTTCTCGTCGTTGCTAATGGCAATGACCGGCACATTGTACTCGGCCACTACCGGTAAAATTGTCTCCAGTCGATCCTCTTCGCCGGTGACGCTGTTGATGATCGGGCGTCCCTTGGCAACCCCAATCCCGGCAATCAACGCCGGCACCACGCTGCTGTCAATACAAAGCGGCGCATCTGTGACCGACTGTACCAGTTGGATGACCTTGACCATCAGATCCGGCTCGGTCTTGTGCGGCTCGACGCTGGTGACGCCGACATTGATGTCCAAAATATGGGCGCCGGCATCGATCTGCGCCTGGGCATCGCGTAGCACGCGGCTAAAGTCGCCCGCCAACATCTCCGCTTCCAACTTCTTGCGCCCCGTCGGGTTGATTCGTTCGCCAATAATCGCAAACGGCTGATCCGCCCCAATCAACACTGTTTTGGTCGGTGATTTCACAACTGTGTTCATTTTGTCATCCTATCTTTATGTGTAGGATTCGGTGAGTGGGTAATGTGGTGCTTGAGCTTGTCGAAAGCACCACATTACCCACTCACCGAATCACCCAATTATTCCAACTCCGCCACCGACACCCACCCTGCCGGTGTCTTCTGATCGATTCCTTCAAACATATTGATCCAGGCCGATGTCCCTTGTAGCGAACGATTCACCGGCGGCTGCAACCAGATAATCTCCTTGCCGTAGATCGGCATGGCCTTGCTGCGTTCCCACGCCTGCACCCAGACACACATGCGCTCTGGGATCACCTCGCAATGGCCATTATGACGCACGCCGCCACAGGGGCCATTGCGCAGATTTTTGGGACAATTCATTGGGCAGGTCATGCCAGTGCTGTGAAGAA
Organism: Caldilineaceae bacterium; assembly: GCA_026645575.1. Next base: position 108,552 of record JAPKMW010000023.1, on the reverse strand, counting down.
TGCACTGGCCGCACATCTGGCAGTTGAAGAGGTAGCCCTTGGCGATCTCTTCATTCCAGATCATAAATTTCTCGGTGAAGGTTGGGCTAATGCGCTTAAGAACAGGGTAAAGCCATTCGAGCGTAACTTTGGCCCCGTCGTAGACTTTTTCTAATACTTTGGGATGATCTTTCAGCCATTCGCTGCCGGGCCAGCGTTTGGCTTCTTTCAGCATAGTTGTCATGGCGTCCATCCTTTTGCGATCTGGTTAAACTGATAATCCTTCGTGACTCAGTGGAAGCTGGCGCGCCGCAATACGCTTGCTCACTTCCTGGCAGGCGCCGACGACCAGCGCCGTAATTTCGTTCTGTTTGCCTTCCGGCGGGAAGCGTAAGGTTGGTCCACACACATAGATCGAGGCGATCGCCGCCCCTTGGGCGTCGAAGATCGGCGCCGAAAGGACGGCCAACCCTTCGGTAAACTCTTCAAAGGACCAATCATAGCCCTGTTTGCGGATCATTGCCAAATGGCGACGGAGAGCAACCGGATCAGTAATGGTGCGCGCTGTTGTGGCCGCAAGGGGCCGGCTCAGGTATTGGGCAATGCGTTCTTCCGCCGCATATGCCAGAAAGAGCTTGCCCGAAGAAACGGTGTGGAGCGCATACCGTTCACCTGTCCAGTTGCGAATTTGAATATAGTGATCGGTCAGAACTTGGTCAATATAGAAGGCGTAATCGTCTTCGGGAATGCAAAGCCCTGCCGTCTCATTGACGGTGTTGACAAGTGAGCGCAAATAGGGATGGACCAATGCCGTCAAGGTCGCCGGATGGATCGCCGTTGCCACCAGTTCGGCGATGCCTGTGCCGATGTGCAATGTACCATCGTGGCGATCCACGGCTCGCTCTCCTTCTAGGGTCAGGATCAAGCGCGAGACGGTACTCTTGTGCAGCTTGGTCTGGCGCGCCAAATCGGTCACGCTAATGCCTTCAGGGTGTTGGGCGATGGTGCGCAAGAGGGTGAAAGCACGGGTAATGGATTGAACATTCATACTCATTGGCTAATCCCGTTGCGTCTTGTATCGTGGGACAGTTTTGGATCATGAGACAATAACTCCTATCATAAAAAATTGTGCGCCGATTGTCAAACCGGCGCACAAGATAGAAGAGATTCAGCAGCGTGCGTTGCACGGGGCACAGAAGCTCACATGACAGCAGCATCGATTGACCCGTGCAACGCACGCTTACGGTGCGGAATAGATGGCAAATTCTCCCAATAACAACCCCGCCTCATACAACACAACAATGCCCCCCTCATCTGCCAGTGGATCAACGACGCCGTTACCGTCCACATCTTCCCCGTTTAGCGCGGCGTCGAGCAAGACGCGTAGCTCGGCGGCAAAGGGGCGGGCTTCATCGGCGGTGTCGGCGGCGAAGATTTGCAACGTCTTTTCATACGCTTTTTCCAGCAACACCAACGTGTGGTCATTGGCAGCGAGATAGCGCTCAGCAAAGAAGCGGCTATCAGCGGTGACGGTCATGGCGGCGGTGGCTTGGGCCATGGCGTCACGGGCGGCAACCAGATAGGGGCGCACGCCAAAGCCATCGCCCGGATCTTGCGCCATGCCATCGCCGTCGAGATCGCCAAAGTGTTTGCCGGTTTCGCCTTCGATGACATTGATAATATGCTCGGCATGACGCCGCGCCTCGGCCAGGTCCGCATCCAAGGCATCTTCGAGAAAACCGCTGTGGGCAATGGCAATGGTCATCTGGCGGCGTGCGCCGGAGAGCAGCCCGGTCTGGTAGGGTTCGCTGACAAAGAGCGCCGTGCGGAAGGGGGCCATAAAGGCGGCAGTATGCTCACTGCTAAAGTGAATCGACGCTCCGCGACTGGCCGGCAGGTCGCCAATGGGTTCGCTGGTAATCAGCACCCGGTTGTAGCGCAGTAAGAGATTCTCATCAGCCGTGCCGGTGAGAAGCGCAGTAGCCGCGAGTGGCAGCGCACCCAGGACACGTTCTTTCCCTTCGTCGTTAACCAACCAGACAATATATTGGCTACCGGCGGGCGGCAGCGGCAGGTGATCGACTTCCAGGGTGAAGCGGCTGGCCGGAACAGGCTTGTCAGCTTCGCTGGTCGCACTGTCGTTGTTATTGTCATTGCCATAGCCGCCGCCGTAACTGTCGCCGCCATAGCTGGCATCGCCGGTGGCGGCAGCAGTGGTGGTGACCGGGATGCCATCGCTAAAGCGCAAAAAGCCGACAGGCTGCTGGGCGGCGGCAACGGTCGCCTGGGCGATTGCCGCGGGGTTGGCAAAGGCGTAGTCTGCCAGCCGAAGGGCATAGCCCTGGGCCGCCAGCAGCCCCCCTTCGTTGTGGAACGGGTCAATCACGCCATTTTCATCCAGGTCGCGCCCGTCGCGCAGGGCAGCAAGCTGTGTATTGACCACGGCGGCAAAGGGTTGCGCCTCTTGCGCCGTATCAGCGGCAAAGACCTTGAGGGCGCTTTCAATGGTGGCTGTTACCGCCGCCAGACTATTGCGGTTGGTGGTCAACACCCGCTCGGCGTAAAAGGGCAGGGCCGTTGTGTCGGTGATAGCCGTCATGATCGTGTCAATGGTGGTGATGGCATCGGCCAAATAGGCGCGCACGCCATAGCCATCACCCGGATTTTGCGCCTGTCCGTCGCCGTTGAGATCACCGTAATGGCTACCTGCGGCGCCGTCGAGGATATTGACTACATGCTCGGCATGGCGCCGCGCTTCGTCAAAGTTGGCTGCGGCCAGGGCATCAGCCAGAAAGCCGCCATGCTGCACAGCAATCGCCAACTGGGCATTGGCATTGGGCAAAAGACCGACGCTCTCGGCGCCGTTGCCCGCCAGCAGATCGCGCAGGGGGGCGACCAGGGCCGGCGACCGGTGGCTGACCAGCGCTACTTCACCCGCACCGTCGCCGCTATCCGGCACAACCCGTAACTCGGCGGTGTGATAATCGGCCAGCAAGCTCTGGTCATGTTCGCCCTGGTAACGAATCCGCCCCTGCTCGACGGCGGGAGTCCCTAGCCGAAGTGCAGCATCGCCGTCACCAACCAGCCAAAGTTCATAATGATGAGCCGCCGGGGGCAAACGCATCTGGTTGAGCGTTAGTTGGAAGCCGCCGGCGCGGGCGCTCTCCGTATCGACAAAGTGGAGCGTCCCCAGGGGCGCAAGGGCCAGCGTAACGGTGGTCACGGGCTGTGTTGCGGTCGCCACGGTGGTGACAGTCGCCGCCGCGGTCGTGGTGATTGGCGTCTCGGCGGTCACCACGACTGTGCTGGTGAGCGGGGGCGCCGCTGTGCTGGGGCTGATGGCGACCGCCGTTGTCAACGGGGCGGTGATTGTCAACGCCGTGGCAATGGTCGGCGTTACCGGTGCAGCCGCCACCGGCGTGGGGGCAAAGGTGGGGGGCTGGGTGGCCGTGGCAACTGCAGCCAGCGTTTCGACTGTTGCCGTTGCCGCTGGGGTTGTTGACACCGCGGGGGCGCTGCTATCGAGACGCAAGAGGGCAAAGACCGTCCCCAGGGCCACGACGAGAACGCCAACGGCGGCCAGCGCCAGGGGGGTGCGTGAACGTTTGGGTTGGCTCATGATGCTACTCCCGGTTAAGGCTCCACTCTGTACGGCTTGGGCCATACGCAACGCTGTGGCAAACTCGGTGGCGTTTTGGTAGCGCGCCTTCGGTTCCTTTGCCAGCGCCTTGAGCAAGATCGTTTCGACCGCGGCCGGCAACTTCGGGTTGAGTGTGCGGGGCGGCGGCAACGGCTCATTGGCCTGTTTCATCAGAAAGCTGTAGGGCGTATCGGCGGCATAGGGCGTGCGCCCAGTGACCAGTTCATAGAGGACAACCCCCAGGCTGTAAATGTCAGAACGGGCGTCACACGGTTCCCCGCGCGCCGCTTCGGGACTCATGTAGTTGGGCGTGCCGACCAGGGCGCCGGTCATGGTCATGTTGATCTGCTCATCAAGCAGGCGGGCAATGCCAAAATCGGTGAGCAGGGCGTGGCTGTGGCTCTCATCGCTAAACATGACATTGCCCGGTTTGATGTCGCGGTGGATCATACCCCGCTGGTGGGCATAGGCCAGGGCGTCGGCCAGTTGCAGGGTGATGCGCACCGCTTCGTCCACCGGCAGCACCTTTTTCTGGGTTAAATAGCCGTCAAGCGTGCCGCCCTGGATGTATTCCATCACCATATAGTAGACATCGGCTTCCACATCAAAGTCGATGACGCGACTGATGTGCGGATGTTGCAACTGGCCGATGCTGCGCGCTTCGCGTTGAAAGCGTTGCACAAATTCAGCGTTATCGCTCAGGTGGCCGTGCATCACCTTGATGGCGACATGCCGTTCCACGCCCGGTTGAAACGCCTTGTAGACCTCGGCCATCCCACCACGGCCCAACCGCTCCACCAATTCATACTTACCAAGTTTGCGACCGATCAAATCGGGCATAAGTTTACTCCAAGTTGCTGTCCTGAGGGGGTGACAAGGTGAGGGGTGACAAGGTGACTGAGCTTGCCGAAGTCACCTTGTCACCCCTCACCTGCAAAACTTACTCTACCAGCGCCTTCAGCCCATCCCAGTCACCGTTGCGCAGGGCTGGTAGCTGCTTGCTGATGTCTATTCCCTGTTTGCTGATTTCCGCAATCGCCGGCGCCAGGGCGGGATAGCCCAGCAAGATCGCGCCCACAATTTTGCCATCGGCGATGACCAACTTGCGGTAGCGGTTTTCGGCCGGTTCGCTAAAGACAATTTCGCTTTGGTTGGCCCCTTTGGCCTCGATCTGGCCGATGGAGGTGAGATCGACGCCGACCACCTTGAGCATCGTCACCGGCACGATTTCGCGGTAGGTGACCGGGGCGGTGTTGAGCGGTGCGACGGCATTGACCGCCGCCGCCTCGGCCTGACTCACCGCCACCGGCCATAACCCCAGGGTCTGTCCGTTGAATTCGGCCACATCCCCGGCGGCAAAGATGGCGGGATCGCTGGTGCGCATCTGGGCATCGACCACCACGCCCCGCTTGACCGTTAGCCCTATCCCTTTGGCTAGGTCGATTTCAGAGCGAATACCGGCGGCCACCAGGAAGAGATCGCAGGACAGCGTGCGGCCATCCTTGAGCGTTACCTGCTGGACGCGCCCCTGACCGTGAACAGCGGCAGTTTCGGCTTCGGTGACAATCTGCAAGCCGACCCCTTCCAGATATTGGCGCAGGAAACGCGCCCCGGTTTCATCCAACTGACGTCGGAGCAGCGCTGTCGAACGTTCCAGGACGGCTACGCTCAGACCGAGTTTGTGCAACCCATAGGCCGCTTCCAACCCCAGCAGCCCGCCGCCGGCCACCACGCCATGTCGGCAAATGCGTTCCTGGACAAAGGCGCGAATTGCCATGGCGTCTTCCGCTGTGCGCAGCACAAAGGAGCCGGGCAGACCATAGCCCTCCAACGGTGGCACAAAACTCTGGCTGCCGGTGGTGAGGATCAGTCGGTCATAGTCGAGCGTTTCGCCGGTGCCAAGCGTGACTTTGCGCGTCGCCTTGTCAATGGTGGTGACGTGGGTGTTGAGCCAGGTGGTGATCGCATAGTCATCATACCACTTCTCCGGCATGAGGTAGAGACCGCTCATGGCCGAGCGCCCATAGATGAGCCGGGTGATGCCCATGCGATTGTAAAGGTGATGGCGTTCGCGCCCGATGAGATGAATTTCGCAGGTCGGGTGGCGCCGGCGTACATGATCGGCGGCAGTGACGCCGGCAATGCCGTTACCAACAATCACCACTTTTTTGACTGCTTTGTCATAGGGGAAGCCGGCGACAATGCTGGTGGCAAATTTCTTCGGCTGTTCGGCCTTGAGCGACACTTCGACATTACCCCGCACCCGCGTGACACAGGCCATACGCGTATTCTCGTCGCGGCCCAACCGTTCCAGCGTCGTGCGTTCGTCGCTGCTGATTTTGGAGAGCTTGTCCATGCCCTTGACAATGCAGACTGGGTCGGCGCCACAGACGCCCATGCGACAACCGGCTTCAATCGGTAAGCCGTTGGCTTCGATAATCTCCAAGAGCGTTTTGCCCTTTTCCACCACAATGCGTTTGCCCTCGATCAAAACCTCCGGGCTGCCGGCCAGACTGGCGTGATGGCTGACCAGCGACTCATTGGCGGCGTCGCGGCCGCTGCTTTGGGGCGTCAGGATCAACTCAATAAAGGTGCGTTCTTTCTGGTAGGTGCGGTAGATCCAGATGAGGGTCAAGCCCAGCACCAACGCTCGTACCGGCCAGACCACCCACGCCGGCGCTGGATCGGCGATGAGCATGCCGATGGTTACAGCGTTGAACCAGTAATAGAGATTGAGCGCTGCCGCGCCAAAGAGGACGGTGATCTTGTTGCTGGTGGTTTTGACAAAGCTGTCGGCGGCAAAAAAGAGGGCGACGCTTACCAACGCATAGAGCGCGACCTGACCATAGAGGCTGAGGGCGGAAATGGCGGGCGCACTGGGTAAGGTATAAAAGGCCAGAATAAAGCCGGGAAAGAGACCAACGAAAAATTTACGATAGGCGGCAAAGTGGCGATCCGGGTCGTGCAGATCGGCCAGGTAGGCGACGCGTGGATTAAAGTCGTAGCAATTTTTGGTGCAACCGAGGCAGGGTTGACAATGGCTATTCGGCACCGTAAGAAAAGGGGTCTGCCCATAGATGCGCTGCACCGGCAACAACGGACAAATACTGCTGCACCAACCGCTCTTGCCCTTGAAAAAATTACCCATGACAAAGGCGGCGATCAGCAAGGTTAGAATCAGCAGCGCTGTTGCCACACCGTTAGTGTTAAAGAGCAACTTGCGCGCCGGCACAATCAGCAGAAAGAGGGTGATGGCGATCACATAGCCATACTCCTGCATCCAGCGGGGCAGGGTCAGCGCTTTGGTGAACTGGAAGAGCCGCGGCGTCTGGTTTAGCGCCGCCAGTGGGCAGATATTGCGCCAGACGCCAGGGGCCACGAAAAAGAGCAGCGGCACAAAGGGGATCAACACTTGCCAGAAGAGCCACAGCCCCAGTTCCGGGCGCACGATCAAGACCATGCACAACCCCAGCGCCACCCCCACACTCAGCACGCGTAAACCATGCCAAATGGGGATGGGCAACCGTTGGGCCATTTGCAAATAGTTGGGAAAAATTTTTGCAGCTTCCACAAGCAAGTCTCCGCTGATGTGATTCGTAATTCGTGATTCGTGTTGCGTCAACCCGTTTTTGTCGCGGTGCGTAACCGTAACGAGACGATCCGTCCAGTTGCTAGGGCGAGATCACGGGCCAGATTGGGTTCACGGGCAGCAAAGGTGTCGAAGGCTTCAACGCTCAGGCGCATTGTTTCGGCGTCGGTGACAGCGCGCACGTCAAGCGGCTGGGGCCGACCATCCAGAAAACTCTGCTCGCCGACAATCGCGCCTGCTTCGATCAAGGCGAGGCGCTGCTGGCTCTGGCCCGCTACGCTCCCCACCACTTCTAGCCGGCCAAAGGCGACGAGGTAGAGCGCATGGTCGGTTGCACCCTGCCGAATCACCCACTCACCGGCGCTGTAGCGATAGGTTTGGGTCACGGCAAAGAGCTTCTGCCACTGGCTGTGCGTCCAGTGGGCCAGAATGGGTTGGTCGGCAATGGGATCAGGCGTGCTTTCGGTTGGGTAAGCAAAGAGTGATGAGAAACTCATGCGCGTCACATTTCTGGGTTGATTGATCCTTTCGGATCAATGGATTAGCGAACGAGTAGGCTGCTACGGATTGGCAAAGTTGAGGGGTAGTGTACCATACAACATCGTAAATCGGTAAATGCTAAAAAGATAAAAAACAAACCGGCGCCCTTTTGTCAGTGGTGCGCCGGTTTGTTGAGATGATTGTACGTCCCGTAGGGACGATTGAGTTTAGAAGGGAAATAAAATGAAAGATTACCCATCCCTAAACTCAACCATCCCTACGGGACAAAATTGTACCCATGTGCGAACCCAACCATCAGCCATATTTGACAAAACAGCGTGAACGTACACAGGCTTCCTGCCCCTATTATTGTACCTGAGCCGTTTGGGTTTCGTGCCGACTCACACCATCGTTAGCCAGCGTTTCCACTGCTTTGGTCGCCGCCCGAAAGGCGGTCTGCCAGTCGCCGCCGTGATCGAGCAGGGTGTAGACCGCAAAGGCATCATAGAGGCGCCGGCGCAGTAAGCCGGTCTGCTCGTTAACCCGTTCGGCGCTGTAGAGCGGGTCGTTGGTGCTAAAGTGAATCGACCGCTCCGGTGTGTCTCCATGTGCGGCAAAGACGGTGACGGACGAATGGAAGCGATCTCGCCCTGGTCGCGCCAGACGGGTTTGAGCGCCGTATTGGGCGCCAAGTTGATAACCGTGGCGGCGTAGCAGATCGACCAGCGAGTGCTGCTGGTTGAAACGGGCGCGCACATCTGCCGCCTCTTGCGCTGTCGGCTGGCGGCGGTTGCGACGGCGATGGCGGGCGCGCTGGGCAAAGAGCCAATCGTTGACCACCTCTTCCAGTTGGTGATAGTCGTAGAGCAGATCAAAGTTGGTTTTGACAAAGCTGACTTGGGGCGCTTCTTCACCAAAGGCTGGTTTGCAATTGTAAGTTCCCGGCACCCGCAACACGCGCCGCAGATCCGCCGCGCCCGGATCACCGCCTACGACCTTGACCCAGCCGTTTTGGATGATCTGCACATCGTTACGATTAATCGCATCCAAGGGGACGCTTTCGCGTAGCAGCCAATAGCAGTGGTAGCCCCCACCACTGTCAACGATTACACTGGGTGGGTACGGGAGTGTGCGCAGTTGCTGGAAAGTGCGCGCTTTGAAGCGCTCCGGCGAACGGTAGAAAAGCTTCTCTTTGGCCGCCTTTGCGGCATTGTGCTTCTCCACCATGCTCATGAGCCGAAAGCCGGCGGGCAGATAAGGCGCATATTCCAACGGCAGGACGGCATCTTTGCTATCAAACTCGGCAAAGAGCGCGTTGATGGCGCAGATATAGTCGGTCTGGCTGCTAATATAGCGCCGGTCGCGGCTACCATTGCTGTTCTGCGGTGGAATTTGCGACAATGGGTGGACGGAAAAGTAGACGTTGTGGCCCAGCCAGCGCTTGGGTACACGCCGTCGCTGCTTGGTGTCCACGCGGAACCAGTAGGAAGTGTGGCCGGCATCGGTCCAGAGGTGGGCGTAGCGCCCGCCGCGATGCAAGTGGGCAAAAAGACGCTGCGTATACGTTGGGGTGATCACGGTTTCTTGAATCATGTTCTCGCTCATTTCTCTCGGTAAGGCTCGCAAAAATCTAAAGGGTACGCAAACGAACATGTGTTCTTATTGTAGCACAACGTGATATTTTGCGCCAATTGGTTGAAGCAGATCAAGCATTTTGTGGAGCAGGAATACAGAGCAAAACAAGCAAGCTCTTAGTAAATTTTCTGGAAAATATTAATTTTAACGTAATTTTATAGAAGAAAATAGTACGGTTATTTGGTTGCTAAAGACCATATTATGACGGATTCCTAAAGGTCAAGTTGCGCTTTGCTGACAGACAAATGAAAGGAATTTTGATAACGACTCATGGTACGCTAGGGTCAAGCAGTTACATTGGTTGCTACGGTGCGCTTGGGTCGTTTAGATCACACCCTTAGTGGAACCTTTGTAATAAGAGAGGGTAAAATAAAACAGTAAGGAGCAAGGTCATGAAACAGTATACAGTTAAGCACACGATGGTAGTTGTTGGGTTGGTGGCATTTTTACTCTCTGTCATGTGGACAATTATGCCCCAAACCATTTATGCGCTCGGTTAAGCGACGTGACGGTAGCAGGTGTGCTGAATAATCACGGTTGCTCGTGTCCCTGCCACTTGCTACCTGTCCCTGCTACCTGCCACTGCCAACGCAACGGCCCGGCGTGGCGCCTGTGTGAATACCTTTGGTTAACACCGGCGCTCCATTAATCCACACATCGGTAATGCCAACTGCTAGTTGATGGGATTCGGCAAAGGTTGCGCAATCAATGATGATGGCCGGATCAAAGAGAACCACATCGGCGTAATAGCCCGCGCGTAACAGACCACGATTGCGCAGCCCCAAGCGAGCCGCCACGGCTGAGGTCATCTTACGAATGGCATCCTCTAATGCTAACACGCCTTCTTCACGCACATACTTCCCTAACACCCGCGGATATGTGCCATAGCTGCGCGGATGGGTTGGCCCTTGGGGAATACCCCAAACCGGATCATAGCCGCCGGCATCGGTGGAAATTTTGATCCAGGGCTGGCGCAGTTGCAACGTTACATTCTCCTCGCTCATCTTAAAGTAAATGGTGCCAATGCGTTGCTCTTCGTCTAGTAGTAAATCCATCGCGGCGTCGATCCAGTGCTGGTTGCGCATGGTCGCAATTTCCAGCAGCCGTTTCCCGACATATTGCTTATTAGCCGGCTTTTGGAAGCCAACCGGCATCACCACTTCTGGCGGACTTGCCATTAAGCCGCCGGCGGGATTGCGCATTTCGTCATGAATCCGTGCCCGCGTGGCCGGGTCGCGCAGGTTGTCGAAAAACTTGCCGTCGGCCGAGACCCAGGTCGGGAACATTGCCATCAAGCCAGTGCCGGACGCGGTGTAGGGGTACATATCGGCGGTGACATCGACGCCATCACGCCGCGCCTCGTCGATCATGGCGATGATCTCCGGCATCTTCCACCAATTCTCCTGTCCAGAGGCTTTCAGGTGATAGATCTCTACCGGGCAATGGGCGCGCCGGCCAATTTCGATGGCCTCGCCAATGCCTTGGTGCAACTGCGCCGCTTCGGAACGCACATGGGAGATGTAGACGCCGCCATAGCGCGCCATGACTTTACAAACCTCCACAATTTCAGCGGTTTCAACATAAGTGTCCGGCGGATAGATCAGGGCATACGACACACCGAAGGCGCCATCCTCCATCGCTTCGGCCATGAGGCGTTGCATAAGCGCCAGTTCATCGGCATTCGCTTGGCCCATTGCCATTCCCTTCGCATAGGCACGCAAAGTGCCACCGCCGAGAAAGGAACCGATGTTAGGCGAGACGCCGTGGTCGATCATGGCGGCGAGCCAGTCGCCAAAGCGCCGCCATGTTTTCATTCGCTCCCGCCATTCACCCACATCAAAGGTGACCAGACTCAGCGCATAGGGATCGGTAAAGTGACCGCCGCAGGGCGCCGGCGTCCACCCTTCGCCCATGATCTCGGTGGTGACGCCTTGGGTGATCTTGGAGAGCGACCGCCCATCGTGCATCAAGGGCAGAATCGAATGACTTTGAATGTCAATAAAGCCGGGGCAGACCACCAGACCGGTGGCGTCAACAATGGTTGCGCATTGTTCTGTCGCAATGGCGCCGGGAGCCGTAATCGCCGCAATGCGATCCCCCGCTAGGGCAACATCGCCATAAAACCAGGGGTTGCCCGTCCCATCGATAATGCGGGCGTTGCGGATCAAGGTGTTGTAGGTGGACATGGCTGTTTTCCTTTTGATAGGTTGTTCATGAAACATATGTTATACTTATAAACCACGCGAAATTTCAATATACACAGCAAGCGGTATGCTGCTTTTTGTCCTATAGGGACGATTGACTTTAGAAAGGGCGTAAGCATTTTCCTCATCCTAAACTCAACCGTCCCTATGGGACGATCAAAGCCATATATCGATTTTATCACAACTCACACCACGAAGGATTCAAGCTATGAAACTCTTCACCGCCCTACTCGGCACCGAGACCAACACCTTTTCCCCCTTTCTCACCGGGATGCAGAACTTTGAACAGACCTATCTGATCCGCAACGGCGACCATGGCCCGACCCCTTCCTCCTTTGGCGTGCCGTTGGTGCGTTGGCGCGACTTGGGCCGGGCGCGCGGCTGGACGGTTGTCGAAAGTCTCGCTGCTTTTGCCGTACCCGCCGGCATCACGCTGCGCCCAGTCTATGAGCAATTGCGCGACGAAATTCTCCGCGACTTGCAAGCTGCGCTGCCGGTCGATGCCGTGCTGCTCATGATGCACGGGGCGATGGTGGCCGATGGCTATGATGATTGCGAAGGCGACCTGACCCAGCGAGTACGCGAAATCGTCGGGCCGGGGGTGCCGATTGGGGTGGAACTCGATCTGCATTGTCACCTGAGCCAGCAACTGATCGACCATGCGGACGCCGTTGTCACCTTCAAGGAGTACCCCCATGTTGATCCGGGCGATCGCGCCGAGGAACTCTTTCAGATCATTGCCGACGCCGCCGAGGGGAAGACTAAACCGGTCACGAGTCTGTACGACTGCGGCATGATCGGCGTCTATCACACCACGCGCGAACCGGTGAAAGGCTTTGTTGCCAAAATGCAGGCGCTCGAAGGCAAGGATGGGGTGTTGTCCATCTCCCTGGGCCACGGCTTCCCCTGGGGCGATGTGCCGGATCTGGGAACGCGCATGTTGGTCGTCACCGATAACCAGCCGGCCAAAGGCGCAGCGCTGGCAAAGCAGCTTGGTGATGAATTTTATGCCATGCGGGATCATGTACAGCCGACCTACCACACCATGGACGCAGCGATTGACGAAGCGCTGGTAACGGCCGGTCAACCCATTGTCTTTGCGGATGTGGCTGATAACTCTGGCGGTGGGGCGCCCAATGACTCGACCTTTCTCTTGCGGCGTTTCTTGGAACGGGGTATCAGCAACGTCGCGATTGGTTGTATCTGGGATCCGATTGTCGTTGCCGTGGCAATGGAACTAGGCGAAGGCGTCACCGCTGATCTGCGCATTGGCGGCAAGATGGGGCCGATGTCTGGCGACCCCATAGACTTGCGCGTGCGCGTCGGCAAGATTGCGCCCAACGCCAGCCAAATCTTTGGGCAGGGGACGGGAAAATTGGGGGATAGCGTCGCGCTCCACGGCCCCAATGGCATCGACATCGTCGCCATCACCCACCGCACCCAGACCTTTAGCCCCCATGTCTTCACCAACGTCGGCATCGACCCGACGCAGAAGAAGATCCTGGTCGTCAAATCGATGCAACACTTCCACGCCGGTTTTGCCCCGATTGCCGCCAAGATTCTCTATGTCAGCGCACCCGGCGCTCTAGTGCCGGAGATGGCGCAGATTCCCTATCAGCGGGCGCGTCGCAACCTCTGGCCGTTGCAGGTGTAAGCACCTTGACCGTTCATGATGTAAGTGATAGACTGAGTACGACGATATAGGCTGTAGCATGTGGCGCCATGTTGTTTGACGGTGCAAAGGAAATGAACTATGACAATGCAAATGGTAATGCCCACCAGCGTGTCACCGCTGAATGATCTAAACGGTTGGCCGAACCAGGGGGGGTGGCGTTATGAAGATTACCAGCGCTTGCCGGACGATGGGAAGCGCTATGAAATCATTAAAGGGGTACTCTACGTGGCGAATGCACCGAGCATAGAGCATCAGTTTACTGTTTCTGAAATTCACTTTGCATTGAAGCTGTTTGTACGTGAAAAGCAACTAGGCCAGGTTTTCACCGCACCTTTAGAAGTTCATCTATCTGAAATTTCGCGTCCGGTGCAGCCCGATCTTCTCTTTATCAGCACGGCGCGCCAACCACCGTTTGGCGCTAAAATTTTTGAAGGCGCGCCCGATCTCATTGTCGAGGTTGTCTCGCCCAGCTCCATTCGCCTGGATCGCAAAACGAAGTTTGACGCCTACGAAGAAGCCGGCGTCGCTGAATATTGGGTTGTCGATACCAAAACCCGCTCAGTGGAGGTCTATACGCTGGCGCGTGGCGAATATGCGCTACACGGTCAGTATACCGGCGATGAGTTGATCACCTCCGCCCTCCTACCTGAGTTGCAAATCAAAACTAGCCTGCTCTTTCAACCCCAAAGCGGCTAAAACCAACTAACTAACCAACCAACCAGAAGCTCACAAAGTCAAAGGAGACTCACCTATGCCCAAGCAAGTTCGTGTCGGTGTGATCGGCTTTGCCCACATGCACATCAACAGCCTGGTCGCCCAGTTTGCACAACAGGAGCAGGTGCAACTGGTGGCCGGCGCCGATCTGGTTCCTGTGCGCCCCGAATTGCGCGACGCCATGTACACCCGCGGCTGGAATATGCGTCTGGCTGTCGAGAAGGCCGGTCTGCCCAAACTCTATGATCGCTATGAGGAGATGTTACGCCAGGAAGGCTTCGACCTCATCCTCTGTTGCGCCGAAAATGCCCGTCATGCCGAGGTGGTCGAAGCGTGTGCGGCAGCGGGGGTTCATGTTGTCGTGGAAAAACCGATGGCAAGCTCCCTGGCCCACGGCCTGCGCATGGCCCGCGCCGCCCAAGCCGCCGGCACCGAAGTGATCGTCAACTGGCCGACCACCTGGTCGCCGGCCATCCGCAAAGCTAAGGAACTGATTGACGCCGGCGCGATTGGCCGTGTCATCGAAGTTAAGTGGCGTGGCGGTCATCTAGGGCCGCTCGGCTATGGCGTCAGCCATCCCGGTGTCAGCGAAGGGGCCGGCCCCATGACCGGCGTCGAACGGGGCGCAACCTGGTGGCATCAGAAGGAGACCGGCGGCGGCGCCATGTTGGATTACTGTTGCTATGGCTCCAAACTGGCCCGCTGGTTTATTGGCGCGCCGGGGTTGGCCGCCGTGGGGATGCGTGCCAACCTCAACAGCCCGTGGGGCGACGCCGAAGACAATGCCGCCATGCTAGTCCGCTTCCCCGGCGCCATGGCGATCATGGAAGGTTCGTGGACAACCCATGATCATGGCGTGCCGCCGGGGCCAATTGTCTATGGCGTCGATGGCGCGCTGGTGGTCGAACGCCCCAAAGGCGGCGCCGAACGGGTGCGCGTGGAAAAGGGCGCCGGTCAATCCACTACCTACGAAGTCGAACCAATGCCGGTTGGCGAACAGAATATCGCCCAAGCCTACATCCACCACTTGAATACCGGCCAACCGCTCCACCCTACGCTTGACCTGAATTTCAACCTGGAGGTCATGGCAATCCTCGACGCCGGTGTGCGCGCCGCCGACAGCGGCAAGTTGGAAGCAGTGGAAAATAGCACATGGTGTATTGGGTAGGGTTCTGATCGGAAAATGTGGCTTGGTCATATCACCACGAATTTTGGGATTAGCGAAGTTTTCGTCATTCATAAAGAGTGATGTGATTTGCTAATCCCAAAATTCGCGGTGATATTGGGCAGGCGGCACAGCCTTTGTGTATCGCTAGGAAGATCGCAACAACTCAGCGCAAAACTGCAGCCACTGTTCGCCCTGGGCATCTAGCTGTCTGGGGAGCGGAATAAGCCGTTTTGGGAGTTGACGGATGAGGGTGTCGGCAGTGACATTGCGGAGCGCTTGTTGTTGCCGATAGAGATCACAGACAAGCTGATACTCTGGTTGACGGGCTGTCTCGGCGCAACGGAGATGGTCGTTGGTAATGTGACGCGGCAAGGTGACGGAGCGCAGATAAACGCTCTGCTGCGCCCGTTTGAGCGCCATTTCGATGTTGGTCAAGCGGACGACGGTTCGTTCGCTCGGTCGTTGGCTGGTAGCCGGAAAGTAACAGACCCCCTCGCGCAGAAAGAGGGGGATCTGTTGCACCACCGTTCGTAATTGCTGGATCACATAAGCAACCAGTTGATTTTCCGGTGTATCAAATTGGTGGCGCACTTGCCGACAGACCATGCGCGTCGGATCCACATCCCGCCGATAGCGCGCCTTATACGTAGCCGGCCAGTGGAGATGCCCCCGCACCTGGCCGTGCAACTCTACCTGCTCCCGTTCGGTGCGCCGTTGCAGATGTTGCAAAAACCGGCCGAGGGTATGCAAGGCAAAACTCTCTACATTCGCCGCCGCGCCCTGATCCAGCACAAAGAAGGTCGTCGCAATCGGCAATACGCCAACCCTTTCGATCACTTCCGCCTGAACCCCTGTTTGCGGCTGGGCCAGCAACAGGGCGACCAAGCGTCGCAACGCTGCTGTTTCGTTCGTGAGCAGACGCCCATTCAACTCAAGCTGACTCATTTCAATAAACCCTAGCTGTTGTTTGAACAGTTCACACATCACCCGCCGGCCAGCTTGTGATCGTCGGATAAAAAGCCGCAATCCGCCCTAACAGTCCACTGCTCTTTGCCGCTTCCTTAAGCAGCGTAGCAAGTTCGCTGTAAATGCTCTCGATACTTTGATAATCCAAGCCGTCGAGTTGGGGCGCGGCATAGAGCAGCAGCGCTTCGGCGGCAATGTCGGTCATCGTTTCACCAGCGGCGCGATGGGGAAAACGATTGCCGATATAGTTGATCAGGTCGCGGAGGATGGCCGGCCCCAGCGCCCGTTTTTGCATCAAGACGCTTTGCCGGTTCAAGAGCGTCGTGAGCAAGCTCTTGAGTTCAGCCCAGGCCACAGCGGCGCTGGCCGGGGTATCGTGGGCGGCTTGACCCAGGGCGGCCTGTTGATCGATCCAGCCGTCGCGCAGCAGTTGATATTGGGCTTCGCCTGGTAGATCAACATCGACAAAGGCAAAGCGGCGCATAAAGGCCAACGACATGTTAAAGAGCGCCGCCTTGTCATAAACATTCATGGTGCCGATAATCCGCCAGTTGGGGTGGACAATGTAATCCTGCTCCCGTGCATCCTTGGGTAGCCAGCCTTCCTCGCCGGTCAGATCCGCCGGGCGAATGCGCACCGGCGTCTTGCCCACACGGTAGGGGAGTTCAACGCCCTGGCCGGAGAGAACGGTAAAGAGTTCGCCAAAGGCTTTGTCGATCTCGGCGCGATTGATCTCGTCGATGATCAGCCACTGCCCGGCGCCAATTGCGCTGAGAAAGCTGGCCGGTCGAAATTGCAGTGTGCCATTGGCGGTTGGTACATAACCGCCCACCGTGTCAAAGGTGGTCCAGTCGGCGGTGGCGGTTGTACTTTTGACGCCAGTGGTGAGGCCGCGCATTTTGGCATAGGCGCCCAGCGCATTGGCCAGGGTGGTCTTCCCCGTGCCGGGCGGACCGATCAAGATGAGATGTTTGCCCGTATTGAGCGCCGCCGCCAGTTGTCCGTAGATGGTGCGGGGAAAGACCAGTTTGGTCGCCTCAATCGCCGCTTGGAGACTATCGCCGCCCGTGGCCTGCAACTGCGCGCCGATGACAAGCTGCGCCTGCCAGCTTGCCCGTATTTGCGCTGGCGTCGGCGCCTCATCCAATGATTGCGCCGCAATAGTCCCCTGCAATGTATTGACCAGTTGCGGCGCGTCAAAGGCGCGTGCTTGGGGCGCCACGGCTTGGGCGAAGATCCGGGGTCGTGGGTCGCCGCCGGGCAATTGGTGATAATTCTTTAGCCGTGGCGTCAAGGGTGGGGCATCGGCGGCTTTGATCGGATCAATATCGAGCAACTTGCCGTCCGCCGCGCTCATTAACAAGACCGGCATCCCCCATGCGCCCAGCATGTCGTTCGCTTGTTGCTCTTGTTGGTAGAGCGCCAGGCGGGTGGCGGCCATGGCCATATCGATCCGCCCGCTGCGCGCCAGGTCATCATAGAAGTGTTGGGTGAAGAGTTGCGCCGCCCGAATGGGGATCTGTTCCTGCATCCCGATCACCGCCGGTAGCCCTGCCCCGGTGATCAAGCGTGGGCCTAACCCGCGTAAGGTATTGCCCGGTTCGCTATTGGCGCTCTGGCAGGCGGCCAACACCGTCAATCGCAACTGCGGGCCGCCGGTGACAATGGCGCCAAAGGCGCCGGCGTTGACAAAATCGTGGGCGCCATCTTCCTTTTCCAAGACCAGATGATAAGGATCGGCATCACCGTTGACAAAGAGGCCGTGCGCCAGGAGGTGGAGGACGTGGTAGCCTTCTTGCAACGCACTGGTCAAGCGGTCACGGGTCACGGGCGCGCCCCCTTCCCGCGCCAGGATTTTGTACTCGACCAACCCCACCGCCGCCAGCCGTTGCAACGCATCCTCGACAATCGTGCGCTCCAAGGCGGTATTGAGTCGGCTCAACTTTTCCAGATAACGATGCCCCGGTTTTTCCAGCGTGGTCGGATTGGCAACCGCCACCAGCACTTTCAGCCGTGCCGCCGCGCCGATAAAGAGATCACTGTTATGGCCTTTGAGTAAGCGGTAAAAGGGCGACCGCTCCAACACGGCCAGCGGCGTCGCACGCTGGGGCGCCCGCAAATATTCCCACTGTGGTTCGTGGAGTTTGGGGTCGTTGGCATCCAGTTCTAAGAGGATGCGCAGCTTGTCCTGGGTTGCCAACAGGGCGCGACCGTAGCCCTGAAGCGTCGTGGTCGCCAGCGCGCCACCGGGGCTGATCGCGTCGTGGATGATGCTGTCAAAGAGCAGGCGGCCATAGCGCTCTTTCTCCAACTGCGCGGCCAGCAGCTCCTCCCAACGCTCCGGTTGATCAAGCAAATTGGGGCCGCTGTACTCGTCGCCCTCATAGCGCAACACGACACTTTTGGAGAAGATTTTGATGGTGAGGGTGTCGCTCGGCTTGGGTGGTTCGTAGGCGGCGAGGTCAACGGCAATGGTCACGTTGTTCATGACCGGCGGCGCAACGGGGGCCGGGGTTTGTGTTGAGACGGCCGGTTGAGTGGCGCCATTGGTTGGCGTTGTTGATGGGTTGCCTTGCGCTGACGCATTCGCCGTTTCCTCGCTCCTTTCCGTCTCCTGATCGGTTGGTTGCGCCTGCTTTGCATTGCCAGTTGATGGCTCAGGCGCGGCTTGTTGTGCTACGATCTTGCTCGTTTCATCCAAGGCTTGCGTCTCCGGCGTCGCCTGGGGAGAAGTGGTACTACTGGTGATAGGCGTATCAGCTATCTGGGGATAGGAAACGTTATTAACGCTCTTGCTGATCTTATCACGCCCGACAAAGTCGCCGCCGGTGTTGACGTTGCCCTTAACATAAGAGCCGCCGCCCGTGTTGACTTTTTCCTGGGTGCTGACTGGTGGCGTTGGATCGATAGGCGACGCCTCTGGCTGCTCACTGCTCTTCGTTTCGGGGATGCGCTCGTGGATGGGGGCAAAGAGGACGCCATCTTGTACTGAAGTCCAGAGAATCGGCAGTGGAACGGTTTGATCCGGACCGATCTGTTCAACCAGCTTTTGGCGACCTTGGTTGGCAGCTACATCGACAAGACCGTCGGTTAGGAGTGATGGATAAAAGATGTTAAGAAAGTCATGGTATTGTGTAGAAGACAACTGATTGGACAGACTCAACACCGCAGGAATGCCATCTTGGATTAACTGGGCGGCTAAGGGCGGTAACGTACTGCGCAGAGAAAGGGTTGTCGGTGGGATGCCGGCTGTTGGCAGGAGTAGTAAGCGCGGCGCGCGAGCGGGATCGGCGCCTATGGCTCTAAAGTGTTCTAATAACGTATAATCGCTAATGCGTTCGGCCTCTTTTTGATCGCTCTCCAGATAAAAAAACTCAGTTATTACGTCGTCGCTGTTGGTTGCCGAAAGTTGACTGGCGGTGGTCTCTGCTGAGGCGGTACTAACCGGCGCTATGAGATGGACGATGTGATAGGGGCGGCTCGTGAGACTATTAACAAGGTTGGCGAGCGAATTGACGCCCTGATCAACTTGAAAGCCTGCCCGTTGTAACTGGGTAAGCAACGTGCGGCGTAACGGTTTTGGGCCAGGCCGTAGCGTCACCTGAACTTGCCCATCACGTTGAAAATCCTCTAGGTTGTAACGCAACGCCTCGATGGCGCCTTCAATATCGAGCGTTTCCGCTGGGTTCGTACTATGTGAACTCTCAATTCCCGGCGGATCGGCAAAAGCAATCCAGATATGAATAGGCGCGTTGCGGACTGGATGAGAATTGATGCCCTTGGTTGGCAATGAACGGGCAAAGGGGGAGCGTATCGCCGTCGCCAACCGAACGCTATCCAGCCCTGCTGTCTCTTCCCACGGGAGCGCATGGAGTTCGGCAGCGGTGTCATCGATTCGCAGCCGAAAGTGAATGGGCTGGGCGCCCACGGCTTGCGATTTGCGTTCTGCGGCTTGGTAGGCGTCACGCACTTCGTTGTTTAAGAGGATGCTGGCAAGTTGGGCGCCAACGCTCCGGGGATAATTTTGCATTGTCTCTTGCAATACATACGCTGGAATGGCATAGGTAAAGGGAAATTTTTTGCCATTCTCGGCAAACTCAATAGGGTAGTGATTCTCGTGCTGCCGCCGAATGCGTATCTCGAAGATTGCCGCCGCTGTTTTGGCTTCCATTGCTGCCGCTGCCATCGTTGCTGGCTCCTTTATCCCTTGGCTACCGAACAGTAGAAGGGTCTGTAAAAGATAAAAATGGCCGCTCTTTGCGAGTCACGGACTCGCAAAGAGCAAGGAACTGGAAGAGGGACTTGGTTAACCTGCCTGATGACAGGCCAGACCTGCGGGAAAAGGCCGATCGTCAGTATGTAAAATAGAATGGTTCCTGGCCCCTTCCCTGAGGTCTGGCCAGCCCTCGCTCCGGTTACGGTTGTTCAGTAATTTATGCTTGCTATCCCCGTCCCGTAATCACCTCAAGCAACCCCGGTCGTTCTTTCGTCGCTTTGGCGTGGCGCTCAATCAACCCTTGCACCTGGGCGATGGTATCGGTTGTCGCCTTTTCCAGTTCTTGTTGGGCGCTTTGTTGGTCAAAAGACCAGGCCAGGTGCGTCCAGTAGCTGTTGTAGATCACGCCCAGCCAGGTCATGTAGAAGAGATTCTCTTCGATTGACTGGGTGGAGCGGGTGACAAAGTAGGTCAGGAAGGTGACCACACTCAAGCCGCCAAAGAGAACCCCGGCGACCGGCGCCGTGCGCGCTAGTAGAACGCCTGTGACAAAGAAGCCGACCCCCACACCAAAGAGAATCCAGTACATGATCAGTGTCGAGTAGTGAGAGCGCATAAAGGCTTGTAAAATCCGGCGAAACACTTCATCATTGTTCTCGTAGCCGGCGGCCGTATGCTGAACCCAGGCCGCGTAGAGTTCGGGATGTTCACGCTTGAACCCCGGCGGCGGCGTTGGCAGGGGCGAAAAGGCTTGCCCCTGGTTACGCGTACCCGCCGCAGGGTCAGGAGATTGGTCATTGGCATCTGGCATAGCAGTTGCTCCTGTCGCTTCTGTCGGTGGCGCAGGGCCGACTACCTGGATGGGCTGAACCGCCGGGCGGGCGATGGCTTCCCCCTCGGCGGCCAGGGGCAACCGCACGGCGGGGTCACCGGTGATGGCATAGCCGCGCGCATCGTTGTTGGCGGTCCACAGGCCGGCCAGATCATAGGGATCCAGTTCTTTGTCACCGAACTTAATTGCTTCCAGATCATCACTCAAGATCGTCGCCAACTCGGCGTAGCGGCCATTGAAATATTCCAACGCCAGCCCCACCGGCAGCCCGGCCAGCAGCCGATGCAGGGTGCTTTCAAAGACGCCCAGTTGCGAACCGGCATTGCCCCACAGAAACGAATAGGTCCACGCCCGCTCGACATGACCGATCACCGCCAGGGCGCCGCCGCGCGGATGGCCCAACATGCGGTTGGGCAGGCGGGCCAGAAAGGGGCGATTGGCGATGGCCGTGCGTTCTTGAAAGGCTTGTTCCGAAAACTCGTCATTTAGCGGGGTGCCGCCGCCATAGCAAGCAAAGAAAAAGGCGATCATGCCCTGCAAGTTGCGGTCGCTCGCTAGGTGGTCGCCGGCAAAGTAGAACTCTTCGGGAATATCATGGGGCCAGAGCGCGCGCCCTGGCCAATCCTGGCAGAGCAGCGCACCTTGGTTGCGTTCCTGGAGCGCGTCACCCTTGGGGAAGACCATGCCGTGACTAGCGGTAAAGAGGAGCGCCGGCGTCTGATTGCCGCCCAGGATCTCGGTCAAGCGGGCGTGGGTGGCCTCGTTGCGCAACACGGAAGTGAATTGCCAATCGGCTTTGGCCTCCTGTAACTTGGTCGTCAACGGCTCGGTCAACAGATGGGTGCTGAGTTTGGTCGACGGGTCGTCGTTGTTATCCGGGCTGAAGAGGGTCATCTGGCGCGCCAGCTTAATCTTGCCCGTTTCGGCATCGACCACGCTTTGGGCATAGTTGGCATACTCCTGTAAGGTGTCAAAGTGAATGCGCCCGACAGCGTATTGTACATCCAACTGCGATTGAAAACGATAGGGAATGGTCGCCGGGCTGCCGACAAGGAGCAGGTAATAGGGCACCTTGTCGGGGTCCGCCGGGCCGGGGCCGATGCCGTGGCGGGTGAGGAATTTGTCTTTGCTCTCGTTGGGGCGGTAGCCTTCCCCTTTCTCGTAGCAGCGGAAATGGTCGCCGGCCTGCGCTTTCCGCAGATCGAGCAACGGCTGCAACGCCGCTTTGATCGCCGGGTCGGCGTCATGGGCAAAGATCACCCCCCACCCTGCCTCGGCCAATTGACTCGGATCGACCCCTTCTTTTACCCCCAGATCACGGGTGGTGGATTTGCGAAAGCGAAAGCGCAATTCGGCCAGATTCTCCGGCGACTTCTGTCCTTGGATAAAGGCCGCCAACTCCGCGCCCGTCATCGGCGGCAGCGCATACTCACCGCTTTTGGTAATGCCATTCGCATAGATCGGCGGGAAGGGGGTATTCGGGTTGCTCATGCTGCATTCCTTTCAAAAGAGGCTGGGGTGGGAAGGTAAGTTAGAGAGATTGAAGAGATTTTATAACTTACCTCTTCAATCTCTTCAAGTAACTACTAACCCACTCGCAGCCGGTCCGTGACCGGCGCCCCAGACGCCGGTCACGGACCGGCTGCGAGCGGGGCGTAGGAGTTACCTCTTTAATTCTTCAATCTCTCATCAATCCAATTACTGAGGCGGCAACGCCAACCACGCCCGTCGCACGGCATCCAGCGCCGAGATGGCATCGGCGCGGATGAAGTTGAGTTTGGTGTGTTGAACGTTATCATTCTCGTCGTCGCCGTCGAAGATGGTAATGCCGCCCTTCTGGAGCCAGGTGATCAGCTTGGCAACGGTCGGCAATTCGCCGGTTTTATGCTTATGAAACTCCTGCATCAGCAAGAGCAACCCGGCGACGACCGGGGTGGCCTGGCTGGTGCCATGTTGCTCGGATTCACCATGGGGGCCATTGATGCCCGATGATTTGACCGGCGCGCCGGGGGCGAAGATCCGCGTATTGGTGGCGCGATTCACGCTGGAGTGCAAACGTTGCGAGAAAGGCGTGATCTGGCCGGCTTTGCGCGAAAGGGCTTTGGCGCCGCTGCCATAGGTAAAGCCGCCCCCCGGTGCATCATAGAGCGCGCCCACGCTGACACATTCGCGGATGATGGCGGGGTAGCCCATGCCCTGTTGGCTATTGTGGGAGAAATAATCATTGCCTGCCGCAACCACTACCGGCACCCTTGCCTCCCGCAACTTGCGAATCTTCTGACGGATCGGGTCTTCGCCAAAGTCATCGCTGGTGTAGTTCCCACTATCGCCCAGCGACATGCTGACCACGCTGATCTTGTGCTTTTCCCGATTTTCCAAGACCCAACCGAGCGCCTGATCGATTGAATCAAAGGAGCCGCCCCCTTCGTTGCTCAAGACCTTGATCGGCAGGATATTGGCGCCGGTGGCAATCCCTTTGTGATCGCCGTTGGCGACAATGATGCCGCCGACATTGGTGCCATGTCCGTTGCCGTCGGTGGCGTCATCAACATTGCCGCCATTGTCCGCCGTAAAATTGCGTTGGGCCACCACACGCCCGGCAAAATCGACATGTTGGCTATTCAATCCCGTGTCCAATACCGCCACCGTCAGCCCTTTGCCGGTGACGCCAAAGGCCAGACGGGCTTGATCAACCCAGAGAAACTCCCGCACTTCGGGCAGAAATTGCACTGGTTGCGGATGGTCAAATTGCTTGGGCGCTTCCACTGGTGGAATCGTTTTTGGTGCAGAAAACGCAGCCATAAGAAAACCTCCCTTTGCGAATGAAGTTGATAGCGAAATGTACCACGAAAGAGGATACGCAGTCGTTTCCGCTCTTGTTCCAGTGGTGATCTTAACCACTCCGCTTGTAGCCAGTCCGTGAGTGGCGACGGGCCACCACTCACGGACTGGCTACAAGCGGGCTTAGTCGTTACTGGCAATCAAGGTTGCGAGCCGGAATTGACTGTTATTACTACTAGCTATAAACGAAGGCGGAGAGATTTTTATGGGAGTGGGCGAGAATCACCGCGGATCCAAGGATTCGCGAATCACTTCGACGCGATTCGCGAATCCTTGGATTCACAGTGCTAGGGCTACAATACCACAAATCAAGCGCCCTAACAACGGCTGCTCAGGTGTTGGGTTTGGCCGGTAGCGATTGCCAATTGCGCTTTCTCAATAATCTCTACCACATGACGTGCCTGTTCCCCAGGAGCGCGGGTTGGTCGATCCTCGACAATCGCATCGACCAAATCCATAATGTCGCAATAGGTGTGCGGCTCTTCGATGCTCAGATGTTCCCCGGTAAGATAGGGCTGATCGGTCAGTTGATAGCTCACCGTTTCCTTCATGCCGCGTCCTTGGACATCGAAAACAAGCGGATAGCCGCTGGCGCCATCGACATCCAGCACCTCTAGCACGCCATCGGTGCCATAGAGACCCAGTCCGCCCCAGGGCAGACGCGGGCTACCGCGCAGATTAGCGCCCACGGCTGTCACCAGCGCGCCGGAAGCAAATTCCATCAAGACCAGATTGTTATCGGGCGTCTCGACCTTCATGGTTTTGCCCTGCCATGTGCGCGTTTCGGCGGTTTTGTTCGCCAACGCCGTCACCCGTGTCACCGAACCTAGAATGCTGGTCGCCAACTGAAAACCGTAGACGGTCACATCGGGCAGGGGGCCGGCGCCGGGGCGGTAGTACCAGGTGGGATCGATGGCCGCCAACTCACCTTGCCCGGCCCGAATGGATTCAAATTCATGACCGAAGCCCCAGGTGTAACTAAAGCCAACGCTCACCCGCCCCAAGACGCCATTGTTGACCAGTTGACGCATGTGGGCGGTGGCGGGGAAGAGTTCAAAGCCCGGCGCCGCCGCCAGCTTGACCCCTTGGCGGTCACGTGCGGCCAACAGCGCATCGGCTTCGGCCAGGGTGGTGGTCATCGCCTTTTGGATATAGACATGTTTGCCCGCCTCAATCGCCGCCATTGCGTTAGCAAAGTGGTAGGGAATCGGCGTGAGGATCAGCACCAGATCGAGATCACTCTTTGCCAACATCTCGTCAATCGAGGTAAACCAGGACGACACGTTAAAACGTTCAGCGCTCTGGCGCGCCCGTTCCGCCACCGTGTCAACCACGGCGACCAGTCGTACTTTTTCCTTGGCATCGGGTTGGCTCAAATGGGGCAGCGGGCCGCGTTGAGCCAGACTGCCGCAGCCAACCAGGCCGGCGCGTAATACGTTGTTCATATGGGTATTCCTTTCTGCTTCGTGGCTGATCAGGTGTTACGAACTTGCCAACACCCTACCCTGTTGTCGCATGGCCCACGCGGCTACCGCCGCTAACCCAAGTGAAACAGCCAGCCCCATAATGCTCACCGAGATAATCCCGCCTGTGGCAAAGACCGAGCCGCTGCTCAGGCTGCCGATGCCGGCGGCCACGGCCACCACCATTTCGTTGGCCCCTTGCGCACGACCCCGTTCCTCCGGCGCCAGGGCATCGGAGAGCAAGGAAGAGCCGGCGATAAAGCAGAAGTTCCAGCCCAACCCCAGCAAAAAGAGCGCCAACGCCACGGGAAAGAGCGCCGGCGAAAGCGGCGCGATCATGGCCGAGAGCGCCAGCACCAGCGACCCGACCACAATCATGATATGACGGCTGCTGCGGTCGATCAGCCAGCCTGTGAGATTGGAAAGACCAAACATACCAAAGGTGTGGGCCGTCAGCGCCAGCGTGATGTTGCTGTCGGGGTGGTCGAAGTGGTGCATGTGCAAGGGCATGATCACCATGATCAAGGTCATGATCAACTGACTCACTACCAAAACAATCGTGGCGACAATCACCGGTGTTGTGGAAAAAATCTCGCGCAAGGGCCGGCCTGCCCCGGACGTTTGCTTGTGACCATGTTGCCCAGCCACCGCCAACCCAATCTGTTTGGGGTCGGGGCGCAAGAGCAAGAAGACCACCAAGGATGCCGCCAGCGACAAAATCCCGGCCATCAAATAGGGACCGGCAGAACGGGGAAAGCCGTAGGACTCAGCCAGCGTCCCGGCGGGGGTGGTAATAAAGGGCGTCCCCAGCGCGCCAACGGTGCCGGCCAGGACGATCCACCCAATCGCTTTGGCGCGACGATCTGGCGGCATAATTTCGGCAGCGGCAAAACGCGCTTGTTCGCCGGAACTGCGTGCCACGCCGTTAAAGGCTGCGCCCAAACAGAGGAGCCAAAAAAGATTGCCGTTAATCGCCGCGACACAGAACAGCCCGCCCAGGATCGAAATAAAATAGCCTGTCGATAAGCCCAAGCGCCGCCCTACTTTGTCCATCAACCAGCCGATGGGGTAAGCCGCTATGGCCCGTCCGAGCATTGTCAACGTTGCTGGGACGCCGGCCCACCGCTCATTGCCGGTAAGCGCCGTCGCTACAATCGGCAGAAAGGTAAAAGAGAGGATCTGTCCGGCGCCAATAATGCTCTGGGCTAGAAAGAGAACAAAGATTAGGCGCCGTTGCACAGCCGCCGATACGGTTTGGATAGACATAGAAACACGAGCTTTCGTTTGGTGATTACACAGAATAAATAAAAAGTTGGCTGCCTCTTCAGGCTGAAGGGGGCCTTCCCCAATCGTAGAAGCGGGCTGGGCGCTCTACTCCGCTTTGGTAAGTTGCCGCTGTCTGATCGATTGCCGGACGGATTGCAACAGCGACTCGGTAATCCGGAAATCGCGCAAGTGTAACGGGGCAGCGGTAACGCCTAGTTTTTCGGCGGCTTGCCAATAGGCCAACGCTCCCGTCAGGGTGGCGATGCCATGTGTCAGGGGGAGAGTAGGACAAGCTGCCCAAAGCAACGCTTCCAATTGACAACTGGCAATGGCGTCTGTGTGTAGTTGCCCAGCGATCTGTTGCGCTAGTGTCGGCTGGGAGAAAGGTAAATAGAGTGTACGTTGCACGGTCCCGCAATGCAACAACCCGCCACCAACCACCAACAGGTCTTGCGCCGTTGTCATTCGTGCAATGGCCTGGTCAAGATCTAGACAGGCCGGAAACGAATCGTCAACAACAATGCTACCCGGCGCCAACCGTGCCACCTCCAACAAGTTGGGCCGACTGGCCGCGCCAATCAAAAGATCTGCCCTATACAATTCTTCCGGTAAGCGATCATCCACTTCGATTATACGCACCTGGCCGTTGTAGTCAAATTTCTGACACAGGTCGGCAGCCAGGGCACGAAGTCGATCCCCGCTGCCGGCCAGATCACAGAGGAACAACGCTGTGGGCTTGCCCACTTGAGCAAGTAGCAGTTGCAGCGCCCCGCTGCCAATCGAACCAACGCCCAGACAGCCTACTGTCAGCGTTGATAAGTCCTGTTGGGTCGCTGCCAGTGTTGCCTGTATGGTTTTGACAACCGCTACTACTGTCGTGTTATGACCAGTGGTCAGCGCTGGTTGCGTTGCCTTGCTGTCGTCTTCCAATAGGGCGTAGCCATAGCGCATATGGGCTGGCAACATACCGGCCAGCGACACCACGCTCACTCCCAAGGTTGCGGCATAGTGGATTGCTTGTTGGATCTCTTGCACCAATGTCGCATGAGGCAAGGGGGCCAACTCATCAGCAAAGCGGGGAATGGCAATTAACCCGGAACGGCCGAGCGGCGTTGCCAACGCTTCTAGCCAACGTGATCGATGTTCAGGAAACAGCAGCCGTCGTACCCCATTGGCGTCGAGCTGCAAACCAATTTGCGTAAGAATCGGCTGAATTTGGGTAAAGGGGGGCAGATAGCCGATTAGCGCCGTATCCAGCCTGCTGACGCTGCTATTTGTCGGCCCGTCATCCAGTGGTCTGCTGCTAAAGTGAACGTCTTCCCTGCTGATTGCCTTTTCGTTGACATCCATCAACGTTGCGAGTTCTTGGGCAAAATCATCAGCAAACGCTTGCATCTGCTGCGCGCTCATGGCGGCTGCCGGGGCCGTGAAGGTCAGCCGCCATTGACCAGCCAGCTTGCGCCCGGTCAAAACCAGGTCGGCGCTCTGGCTGGGCGGTTGCAACTCGGTTTGCGAGGCGTCCCAGCGCACCTGTAAGTTTTCACTGTCGAGCGGCCCCAGCGTGCTAAAGTCCATATAACTAAAGAGAAACTGGGCGCCCAACGCTGCAATCAACGGCGTTTGTGGGTGCATCACCTGGGCAATACGGCGGGGTGACAAGGTATGAGCGCGGGCTACTTGAAATGCCTGTGCCACCTGTCGCATCTGCGCTTCACAATCGCCATCCACTAATTGCACGCGCAAAGGCAAAGCCGTAGCAAAGGCGCCAAAGAGCCGCATGATGTCGGGCAGGGGTTCATCACGCCCGGCCAGCGCCGACCCGACGATCAGATCCCGCTGGCCGGTCAACCGCTGGATCTGGCGGAAGAAGAGGGTGAGCAACAGTTCATAGGGCGTCACACCGATAGCGGTTGCATGACTTTCTACCTGGCTAACAGCCGCTGCGTCCAGATCAATGCTTTGCTGCACCCAATCGCCTGCCTTTGCCCCTTCCTGTTTGCGCCGCTTGGGCGATTGGTAGGGGGTAGCGAAAACTTGTCGCCAGTATTGTTCAGACGCGGCATCCGGCTGTTGTTCACGCTGCTGCTGCAAGGTGACATACTCACGAAAACTGCTGCGGAGCGGCGGCAACGCTGGCGTTTGGCCTGCCATGAGGGCATCATAGATCTGAAACAGTTCCTGGCCCAGCAGCCAGCCGCTCAACCCATCGCCAATCAAGTGGTCCGTAACAACCAGCCAGAGATGATCCGTTGGGGTCAGCCGGCAGAGGTGCATTGCGATTAAGGGCCACTGGGTCGGGTCAAATTGGCGGTTGCGCAATTGCTGCCACAAGGCATCCAGTGCGCTTTGCTGTTCAGCAAGGGGGAGCGCCTGTAGATCAACAAAATGCACCGGCAAATGGTGATCCGGCGGCAAGATACGCTGTTGGGGCGCACGGGCTGAATGCCCAGCTTCCGCTGCTGGGAAGAACGCTCGTAACATGGCATGGCGCGCCACCAATACCTGTACTGCTTCCTGAAAGTGTTCAACTTGGAGCAGCCCCGCCAACCGGAAGCGCGCACACCAGGTGGTGGCCTGCTTTTTGTCGAAGGCGCGCGCAAGCAAAAAGCCGGCTTGCGCTAGACTGACGCCGAACTGCTCATCGGTGGCTGACTGTGTGCCGGTGGGCTGGTTGGGCGTCGGCTGATAGGCATCTAACGCCTCTGCCAACGCAGCCAAGGTGCGGTGGCGGTAGAGATAGCTGGCGCGCGGCAACGTCGGGCGCACTTTGCCCAGCTCGACAAAAAGTTGAATCGCCCGCAGCGAATCACCCCCCAGGGCAAAAAAGTCATCTTCACGGGCGATAAAGTGTTGGCTGGCATCCAGCTTCAAGACCGTCCGCCATGCCTGTGCCAGCAATTGTTCCGTCGAAGTTTGGGGCGCGCTGCGGTTGCCGGTGCGCGGTAATCGGGTTGTTTCAAGCGCCCCGTTCACCAAGCATGGCCGGTCAATTTTGCCATTGGGCAGTTGCGGCAGGCGCGGCGTGGCATAGAACTGGTGCGGCAACATATAGTCTGGCAAGCGGCTCTGTAACCATTGCCGCACCGACTCTTCTGTGGGCGGTGCGCCGGCGCATTCCAAGTAAGCGATCAACATTTGTTCACCAGCTTCGGTGGGGCGGGTGATGACAGCCGCCAGACGCACAGCAGGGTGTTGACTGAGGATGGCTTCGATTTCGCCCAACTCAATGCGATAGCCGCGCACCTTCACCTGTTCATCCAGCCGGCCCAGAAAGCGCAGGGCGCCGTTAGGCTGCTGTTGCACCCGATCCCCGCTGCGGTAGAACCGTTCGCCCGTTGGTGTTACGATGAAACGCTCGGCGGTCCGCTCGGGATCAAGCAAATAGCCTGGCGAAAGCCCGGCGCCGCCAATCCACAGTTCGCCTATTGCACCGGCTGGACAAGCTTGTCCATTCTCATCACAGACCTGGACCTGTGCGCCACGGATCGGATAGCCAATCGGGATTTGTGTTTCATCCTCGGCTGGCCGGCTCGACACAATGGTACAGGTGGCATTGATCGTCGTCTCGGTCGGGCCATAGAGGTTGGCAATGCGCTGCCGGTCGCCCAGTAGATCAAACCAACGGCGGACAAGTTGTGCCGAAAGCGCTTCGCCGCCGACTTGTATCCACCGTAAATCCGGTAGTGTCGGTACTGGTGCGCCGCTGGTGATCTGACTTTCCAATGTGCCTACTAAGCGTGCCCAAAGCGCTGGCACAGAACTCCAAACCGTGATGCGGCTTTCTTGGAGAAAGTGGAGCAACGCTTGGGGATCACTCAACAACGCGCGTGCGACCGGCACAACCGTCCCCCCTGTGACCAGCGGCGCCAGGATCTGCCGGATCGATGCATCAAAACAGAGGGAAGTCGCCTGCATCACCCGGTCGGCTGGCCCATAGCCAAAAGTCTCCACAGCCCAGCCGATATAGTTTGCCAGCGCCCCGTGGGTGATCGGCACCCCTTTGGGCCGACCCGTGGAGCCGGAGGTGAAGATGATATAGGCGATCTGCTGCATGGTAGGGACACAATCGATCGTGCCCCTACCATACCTCAGCAGATCGTCCAAAGCATAAAGATCGATCTTGCCGGCCATTTCGCGTTGGATGGCTTCGGCGGCGGTCGCTAATTCCGCTGGGAAAACAAGCAGCCGCGCCCCGGCCTGCGTCAGTTGATCGGCATGGCGCGCTGGTGGATGGGCTGGATCGAGGGGAACCCAAGCGGCGCCGGCTCTGGCAATGCCGAGTAACAATTCGACCGCAGCGGTTGAAGGAACGGCTAATAACCCGACGGGGGCCTGTTCGTTATCCAAGGCATGAATTGCCGCTGCGACTTGGCCGGAACGGCGGTCGAGTTCCCCATAAGTGAGCACATTGCCATTTTCCCAGATGGCAATGGTTGTCGGCGTGCGTTCGCATTGCGCTTTCACCAACGCCGTGACTGGGATAAACGGCGCCGGCTGGCGGACTAATCTTCCGGGCAGGTTGGGGTGGTTGAGCAGAACGGCTGGTTCAATCTTCCCCGAAGATGGCATTGGCGCCCTCGGTGTTTCGGTCGAACCACTTTGCTGGTGCTGCAGTGGCGTCACCAGTTGCTTGATTTCATCGACAAAGTGGTCGGCCAGCGCAGCAATGGTTGCCGACTGAAAGAACGGTGTGACGTAATTCCAGGAAAAGTGGAGTTCCCCAGCGTATTCCCAACCGACCAGGGTGAGGCGCATGGTTGGCGTGGCGGTGCGGCCAAAGACTGCGATGATGTTGACCGGGCAATCAGCGGGCGGGTTGGCCTCAAAGCGGGCAAAGCTGAAGCCGAGGGGGCTGATTTGTCGCGGCTGGTTTTCTGCACTGGCCGGTGCAACTTCCGTTAGGATCTGTGTCAGATCCAGGCTGCTCACCCCTTTGTGTTGTTGAATGGTTAGCCACTTTTGCTGAACCCGTTCTGCCAAGACAAGAGGTGATTGGGGCGGTTCCACGGCTATCCCCAGTGGTAACGTATCGGCAAAAGAGCCAACCATCGTCATGATGCCAGGCAGATGGGGTGGCCGCTGGGCATCGGCGACATTGATCATGAGGTTGTTTGTTTGCGTCCACTGCTGTAGCGTGCGGAGATAGAGCGCCAACACCAGGTGAAAGAGCGAAAGATTATGGTCTGCGGCCAGTTGGGTTAACAGAGCGCTTTGGACGGCGGTCAAGCGGGTGGCGTGGACGGCGTAACGGGTTTTATCCCAGTCGTCGGGTCTCAATTGTTCCGGGTCATACGTAAAGGGTAGAGGCGGGGTCAACATTGATCGATCTCGCTCTAGCTGTTGTCGCCACCAAGCGAGCGTGGCTGGCGCGGGCTGTTGAAGGGCGAAGTGCAAATGATCGGGACCGGGAGGCATGGGTAGATCGAAGGTGCGTCCCTGGCAGAGCGCAGTATAAAATGCCCAAAGCTCGTGGGCCACCAAACGCAAGCTCCAGGCATCGCCGGCAATGTGATGGATCGCCAGCAGAAGTTGCCACTGGTCGGGCTGAGCTGGATCCGCCACCAACGCTAACCGCCACGGAGAACCGGCAGCGAGGTCAAAGGGGCGATTGACAAACTCATCTTCCCACTGTGCTAACCCATGCGCTTTAGTGATATTGGCTGCCGTTTCAAGCATGGGAATGATGGTCAGATCATCGGCTGGATAAACCGTTGGCGCCAGCAGATCCGGCGTGTTGGCGGGTATAAAGCGTGTGCGCAGAAGGGCATGACGCGCCGCAACCTGCTGCACCGCTTGTTGGAGTAAATGCGGTTGCATTGCGCCCTGGATCGTCTGGCGTAAAAAGGCGACGGCGGGACGCGTTGGGTCAAGTAGGTGGGCGATAGCAAAGGCGCGCTGAATCGGGCTATGCAAGCGCGGCAGCGGATGCGCAGTTATTGGCGAATCGTCTGCGTGTAATGGCGCAGGGTGAGGCTGTGACTCGTCGCACACGCTTGCTGAGTTGCTTTGATTTGCCAGGTAGAGCGCCAGATCGGCAATGGTTTGGTATTCAAAAAAGAGGGTGGCAGGGAGGCCATGAAAGCCGGCATTCTCCAGCTTTTGCACCAGATCGAGCGCATCCATCGAGTCAATGCCCAGGTTCATAAACGAGGCGTTTTTGGAAACTTCCGCCGGCGCTACCTTGAGAACGGTTGCTAGTAACTGTTGGAGTGTTTTTTCAATCTCGCCAATGTTGTCGGTTTTGCGCGTAGTCACAGCGAGTGACGGGACTGAAGCTTGTGTCGATTGACTCTCTGCCACCCTGCTGCTCTGATTCTGTCCACTGGCTATGGTGTGCGTACCATTTGCTTCCCAGGTGGGAACGTTTGGGGGAGAGCCTTCACCGCCACGCAACTGTTCCTGGCTTAGAAAAGGAACGGTTGCATTGTCAGCGGTTCCTTCTCCAAGCTGGGGATGGCGAGGGTGGGGTGTAATGGTTGATGAGCTTTGTGGTTTGTAGACAACCACCTGCGCTTCATCAAGCGCCAAAGTATGATAAAAAGCCCTGATCCCCTCAGCCGTGGTGAGACCGGCCAGCCCCTGCGCCGCCAAATGATGCAATACCGCTGGTTGCGCACCCATGCCGGTCTCGGCCCAGATCGACCAGTTGATCGCTGTACAGGCCACGCCCCGTTGACGTTCGCTGGCCGCTAGTGCATCCAAAAAGGCATTGGCGGCGGCATAGTCACTCAAGCCACCGGCAAAGCCTGGCAAGACTGCGCTAATGGAGGAGAAGAGAACGAAACAAGCCGGTTGGATGGCGCGCTGCTGCATCCCCTGTGCAAGTAACCACGCACCGACGACTTTCGGCGCCAGAACTGCCGCGATGTCAGCCTGGCTTTTGTGACGTAGCGATTGCGGTCGGACAACGCCGGCCGCATGAATTACACCAACCGGCGGCCCGTAAAGCTGACAGATGTAATCCAAGAGAGCCGCAACCTCGTTGGCTTGGGTAATGTCGGCAACCATGTATTCAACGGTGGCGCCGGCCTTGCGCAAGGCCATGACTAGCGCTGCCCGTTTGGGATCACGGAGCAATGGGGTTCGTCCGGTCAAAACCAGCGTCATCCCTAAGTCAACCAAACTTTGCGCTACCGCTGCCCCGATACCGGTGGCGCCGCCGGTGATGAGGTAGACGCCTTTGGGTAAGCGAGATGGTGTTGTTGCTGTCGGCATTACCGGAAGTGGGGCAAGTTGTCGTGCCAACCGTACCCATCGCCCCTGGCGTTTTCGCCAGGCAATGACCAATGGTGCTGATTCCCTGGTCAACTCTGCTGTTACTTGCGCCAAGTGGAAATCCACTGCTACTGATGGCGTGAGGTCGAGAACTTGGCAGTGGATTTCCACTAGCTCATCATTCAACGCAAAGGCGAAACCGGCCAACGCTGCCCGATCAGGTGCAATGGCTTCGGGTGCGTTTTCTATACCATAGGCGCCCGCCGTCACCACCCAAATGTTGGCGGGGCGTTGCGGAGCCGGACTATTTGCCAGTCGTTGTGCAATCTGTTGGAAGGAAAAAATACCATCTGCCAATCCAGCCGCCAGCCTTGACTGATCACAAAGGGGCGATACTGGATCAACCGCACCAATAAAAATGAGGCCCCAACCAGGCTCTTGGATCGCCAGCAAACGTTCAAGTTCCGCTTCATTACTGGCCCGATTATCACTGGCCCGGTCATTATTGGG
Source organism: Caldilineaceae bacterium (assembly GCA_026645575.1). The sequence goes on along the minus strand of JAPKMW010000023.1, from coordinate 74,159 downwards.
CTGACAGCAGTGATAAGTACAGGCAAAGCCTTGGCCTTGCAAATAGTGTGATAACCGTTCCCCTAATGCCTGCGCCTCTGGCGTCGCCCCGGCCAGCACCAGCCATGTCGCACACCGTTGCGCCATCGCTTTGTCCCGCAGTGGCGCTTCTACCCATGTCACCCGCTGTAACCACCCATCGATGCCCGCTTCGACCGGCGGCAGTGGAATCGACATCCTAGCTGCATCAGTCGAGCTTTCCCCGGTCAATCTACTATTTTCTATTTTCTGTCTTCTGTCTTCTGTCTTCGGCTGTTGACTTTCTACCATCTGCACCCAATACGGCGTCCGGGCAAAAGTATGGGGAATGGACACCTTTGCCTGCGGCGTAGGGAGGGGCGGCTCTTCGAGAATGACATGCGCATTGGTTCCGCCAAAGCCGAAACTGTTGACCCCAGCGCGTAGCGGGAGATCTGGCGCTGCCGGCAGCCAATCAACTAGCGTGCGGTTAATGGTAAGGCCGGCCTGGTCAAGCTTGAAGCTGGGGCGTATCTGGTCACAATGTAAGGTTGGCGGCAACTGGCGGTGTTGAAAGGCCAGCAGCACCTTCATCAGGCTGGGCATAGCGGCCGCACTGAGCAAGTGACCTACATTGGGTTTAACTGCGCCCAGGTAGCGCACCCCATTGCGTGGCGGTTGCGGAAAATAACGGGTCAAGGCCCGTGCCTCCACTACGTCGCCAATGCGCGTGCCGGTGGCATGGGCTTCGAGGTAAGTTACAGATTCCGGTGGGATCGCGGCAGTTGCATAGGCTGCCCGTAAAACTGCTTCTTGTCCGCCGGGACTGGGCGTCATGGTGCCTAGCGAGTGACCATCGTTATTGATCGCCGAGCCACGGATCAAGCCTAGCATGGGATCGGCTGCGGCGGTGGCGTGACGAAGGGTGCTTAGCAAGAGCATTCCCCCTCCTTCGCCCAGGACAAAGCCATCGGCCCGCTCGTCAAAAACATAGCTGTGCGCTGTCGCCGCCAGGACACTGGCGCTGCTAAAGGCGATAAAGGGCGTGGCGGTAATGTTTAGGTTGATGCCGCCAACCAAGGCCAGATCACATTCACCGGCCAACAGACTCTGGCCGGCTAGGTGTAGCGCCACCAGCGACGACGAACAAGCGGTGTCCACGACAAGGGCAGGGCCAGTTAAATTCAGGCTATGGGCGATCTGTCCGGCGATCAGATTGCGGATATTGTTGGCAACCAGCATGGGGTGGGTCGGTTGACCGGAAAGGAGCAGCGGCACGGTCAACTCGCTATAGCCATTCTGACCAATGCCTAAAAAAACGCCGATGCGCATTCCTTTGCGCCGCTCGGCGTCATATCCGGCCCGTTCCAGTGTCTCGTAGGCCAGTTCCAACACGATGCGCTGTTGTGGGTCCATGATCTGCGCTTCCGCCGCTGGGATGTTGAAGAAGGCGGCATCAAAGCGTTGAATGTCCGCCAGGAAAGCGCCCCACTTGGTGACGCTTTTCCCGGGTTGGTAGGGGGGCGGGGCATAAAGCTGATCAACTGACCAACGTTCCGTCGGGATTTCTTGTATGCTTGCCACCCCGTTGGCGAGATTGCGCCATAATTCCTCTGGCGAATCGGCCCCTGGAAAACGGCAAGCGTGGGCGAGGACAGCAAGCGGTTGGGCTGGTTGAGACATAGCTTTCGCTTTGTTTGTGCGCTAAAGGGTTGATCGATAAGGGTGGGTGGGTGGGGTGGTGTTGTCAGGTTGCACGTGCATGAACCTTCGAAATTTTACGACAGTGGCGGTGGGCTTGTGCTTTAATCTGCGTCATTAGGTTATCCAACCACTCGGCCTGATCTAATTCCGCTTCTTCGGCGGCGGTCAAGCGGGTCGCATAATTCTTCGTCAACAGTTGCTGAATGTCATTCACCGCCTGGGGGGAAGGACGAAAAGCGATAATCTCTTCCGGCGACGGGCCACGAGCCAAAAATTCGATAATTTCTTGTTGTAGACGCATAGAGTACCTTCTCAATTTCGTAGATACACACTTAGCGAACGGCTAAAAACAACTTCCTGCTCTGCGCGGTGCGCGTCCATAACGCGCTCTAGTCGGCTGTGGGGCATGGACGCGCACCGCGCAGAAGTTATTTCTAGCTGGTTACTTCGCGACAGTACTGCTGCAATCTTTCCTGGCAGTAGCGCAACCCCTTGTTATTCACTTCCCCTTGATAGATGAGCAGCGTATCCAGTGCATGGAGCAGAGCATGAGCCAGGACGCGCTCGGTAAAGGCGGCTTGATCAGGTGGCGCGTACCCCTGGATCATCGCTGCCAAGGTGGGGCGGTCATCATGCCAGAAGTACCACCAAGCAAAATCGAGCGCCGGATCGCCTCCTTGCGCCCATTCCCAATCAACGGCAGCGACCAGTTGCGTCTCATTGACCAGCACATTCGTCCCGGCAAAGTCGCCATGACAAAAGCGCGGGGTGTCACTGTAGCCCTGGACGGTTGTCAACGCTGCTACAAAGCGTTCCGGCAATGTTAACATCTGACCGGCCAGAGCAAGCGCCGGTTCCAGTTGGGTGCGGCGTTGCGCCAACCAGGCCGTCATGGTGGGTGCTGGGGGGGGCTTCTCACTGGGAGGCAACAGGCCAAAGGCCGGCAATTCGATGCTGTGTAGCTTGCGCAACTGCTCGCCAACATGGCGACCGACAACCGGCCGCATAGTGGGGTCAAAGCCGGGTGGGTCAAACTCAACCCCTTGGACAAACTCTTCGACTGACCAATAATAATCGCCGGTGGCAGTGGAAGTTTGATCATAAGCGGCCAGAGCCGGTGTCGGAAAGCCAACGGCCAATGCTTGTTGGTGCGCTGTGATCGACCGTTGTACCTGTGTACCCGGTAGCGCCTCCAATCGCACAACCCAGAAGCCATCGGCTGTGCCGGCCAGAAAGGTGCGTTGATTCAGCCCGCCCGAGAGGGGATGAATGTCAAAGATCATGGTCTGGAGCGCCCTTTCCAGCGTGGGCAGCAGCTCGGTTGGAAAGGGTTTGACGGCTTCATTTGGCATGACAATTATTCTCAGTCAGCATCCTCAATTTAATTGATCTGGCTCGGTCGATTGTCCACTTACCTGATGCTGACTAGTTTAGCAGTCGATAAGCTTACTGTCAACTAACGCGGTCTGCTTATATTTTTCTAGCCTTTAATCCCAGTCATGCGGATACCATCCAGGAAATAGCGTTGGGCAAAGAAGAAGATGACAATCAATGGCAGCGTTACCAACGTGGATGCCGCCATCATTAGGCTCCACTCCGTGGTGCGTTGGGCGCGGAAGGCAAAGAGACCCAACGAGAGCGGGTACTGACTCTGGTCCGAAAGATAGACCAGCGGCCCAAAGAAATCATGCCAGGTCCAGAGGAAGGTAAAGACGGCCATGACCAGCAGCGCCGGTCGTACAAGAGGTAACATGATCTGCCAGAAGATACGCCATTCACTGGCGCCATCGACACGGGCGGCATCCACCAGTTCGACCGGCAAGCCCTGAAAGAACTGGCGCATCATAAAGATAAAAAAGGCGTTGCCGAAGAAGGCCGGTACAATCAGCGGCGCATAGGTGCCCATCATGCCCAAGTTCTTAAAAAGAATAAAGGTCGGGATAAAGGTGACAATGCCCGGAATCATCAGCGTCGCCACGGTGAGCATAAAGAGAAAGTTGCGCCCTGGAAAACGCAGTCGCGCAAAACCATAGCCCACCGCCGCACAGGAAAGCACCGTCCCCAGCATCACTGTCAGGGCAAAGTAGGTGCTGTTGCCCAGGTAGAGAAAGAAGGGAAAGTTGCGGTAGTTGATGGCGTTGGGGTAATTCTCCCACAGAATCGGGTCGGGCCACCATTCGACCGGATAGGTGAAGACTTGGGCGTTCGGCTTGAGCGAGGTGATCACCATCCAATAGAACGGGAACATAAACAAGATTGAGACCAGGATCAACACGGCATGGCGGATGATCGCCCCCAGCGATTTTTGCCACCGTAGCTGAAAGGTAGCTTGAGTAGAGCGTTGTGTTGGGCGGGTTGGGATGCCTTTTTCTGCAATTTGCGCCATAACCTTTTTCTCTTTCCTATAATATGTCTTTGCCAGTAACGGCGCGTTTACGCCTGACAAGTTTACGAAAAATCCGTTCCTACCCCAATCTGCTGTTGTGTTTACGCTGTCGGCTCTTCATCTTCCTGGAAGACCCACAAGCGAGCCGACCGAAAGATGGAGAGGGTGATAATCAACACAACCACAAAGAGCAATACCGATAGCGCTGACGCGTAGCCCATTTTGAAATAGCGGAAGGCGTTGCGGTAGATCAAAACCATGTACATCAGGGTCGATTCTAGGGGCCGACCAGTGGTGCCGCCGATGACAAAGGCCGGCACAAAGACCTGAAATGAACCAATCACCCCCATTACCAAATTAAAGAGTGTGACCGGGGTCAGCAACGGCATAGTGATTTTCCAAAAGCGTTGCCAGGTATTGGCCCCATCAATCGCTGCCGCTTCCAGTAACGATTGTGGAATCTCCTTCAAGCCGGCGAGGAAGGTGAGCGTCCCCACACCAACGCCCCACAAGCTAAGGATAATCAAGCCCAACTTGGCCCATTTAGGATCGGAAAACCAGCCTAGCGCCGGCAAGCCGACAAATTCCAGTAGCTGGTTGACCAGGCCACCTTGCGAATTAAACATGACGACAAAGATGATTGCCCCGGCCACCGGCGGCGCCAATGCCGGTAAATAGAATAGCGTGCGATAGATCCCGATCCCAGTGGCCCTCATGTTGAGAATCAGCGCCAACCCTAACGAGGCGGCTAACCCTACCGGCACCGAAATCAAGGCGTAGTACGCACTATTATAGACCGAGAGCCAAAATGATGGGTCAGTCGAAGTCATGGTTTCATAATTGGTTAGCCCAATCCAACGCGGCGCTTCGAGGATGGTGTAATCAGTAAAGGAGAGGTAAAAGCTGGCAAGGATAGGATAAGCCGTAAAGACCAACAAGCTGAGAATCCAGGGCAAGACAAACAAAAAGCCGGCCCAAGCCTCCCGCCGTTGTAACACACTCATCCCCCGTCGCTGTCCGGCAAGTGTTGTCATGTGTAGTGGGTCCCCTTTTAAGATGACAAGGTGACAAGGTGAAGGGGTGACACGGCGACAAGGCAGGTGAATGCTATCGATTCGTCTTTGTTGCTAGTCACATTATTGTGCAATAGCCACACAGAGCGTCAACAATGGCGCTCACCCTATCACCCTTCACCTTGTCATCTTGTCATAACTACGCGTTCTGCTTCAACAAATTCTCTAACTCCGCCTGACAGGCTTTCTGCGCTTCGCTCAGAGCGTTCGACACCGTGGCGGTTTTGGTGTAGATTTGCTCAATGGCGCGTCCGATTTGATCGTTGGCAAAGTCTTGTACCGGTGAATTCCACATAGGGGTGGCGACATCAAGCTGTTTGCGGAAGAAATCGGTCACTTCCATGGCAAATTCTTCACCGCGCCGTTCTGCCATGAGCGCAGGGAAGAGATCGGTTGGGACATTCTTGTTGGTGGGCATATCCGGCACATTGGCGAACCAGACTTTGATGCCTTCCACCGCCATATAGTCGAGATATTTGAATGCCTCTTCCGGGTGGCGTGAGCCTTTGGGAATGATCAACCAGTTGGGCCAGTAACCGGACTTCGTCTCTGTGCCACCGGGGCCAACCGGGAAAGGCGCCACATTCCAGCGTTCCATTTTCACGTCAAAGTTGTACATGTCGCCACAGACCCAGAAGCCGTTCATGTTCATTGCCAGTTTCCCCTCCAACAAAGCGGATGGACGCCCTTCGCCGTCAGGGTAGGCGTTCCAGTTGCCGGAGACATTAACTTTGGTCACATCCCCCTGGTATTCCTCATCCAACCAACGCATGATATATTCCATCATGCCGATGTTACCCTCGCTATCGATCTGGTATTGCTGCGTTTCGCCATCATACAATTGCGCGCCGTTCAGGGCAGACCAAACCGGCAATTCGTACTGATCGCGCGTGGGCAAAAAGCCGGCGGTTTCCAGTGTATCGCCATTCCACTTAGTAAAGAGTTTGGAAACTTCACGCAGTTCGTCCCAGGTCTTGGGGAAATCTTCGCGCTTGGAGGAGAGCCCCACCGATTCAAAAAGTTCTTCGTTGTAGAAGATGGCATAGGTGCCGGCGGCGACGGGCAGACCATAGGTCTTGCCACCCCAGAGGCAGCTTGCCAAGACCCCTTCCGGCCACGCTTCTTTTTGTGAATATTTGGAGCCGGCCATCAATTCATCCAACTCCACCAGGGCATTGCGCGCGCCAAAGGCCGCCGGTGAAGTCCAGATGATGGTGCTATCCGGCGGATCGCCGGCGGCAATGCGGGCCAGCAACACCTCGTTGAAGTTCTGGTCGCCGACGCCGCACTGGGCATCTTCGATATCAATGTTGGCATTTTCCGCCTCATAGTTGCTGGCAATCGTGCCGAAGCCTTCGCAATAGATTTGGGAACCGCCGGGCGTCCAGAAGCTGAGGCTAAGCTTTTCCCCGGTGGCCGCGCCCCCTTCGGACGCTTGTCCGGCTGGCTGTCCACCCGGCACAGCACAGGCCGCCACCACAAGTGCGGCAGCGCCAACGCCTGTTGATTTGAGAAATGCACGACGACTCATTGTTGTGTTCATTGGTAGATCCTCCTTGGTAGTTGAATATGATCAGAATGGATAATTAGGGGTATTATAACGAAAACAATTTCCGGGTGAATTGGCGAATCGCCTTTGTAATGGTTAATGCATCTTTTGCTTCATCTTTTAGCTTTGTCCCATTGCTTTGCTGGCCGCTTTGGCAGCCCGTTCATGCCATTGCGTTTTCTGCATGGTTTGCCAATAAAAATCGCGAGGGGCGGCCCGTTGTTTGGCCGGCACGCCACAACCGACAATATAGGCGCGACGCGGGTGATCCGTGCGGTTAGGGCCAGTGTAATGCAAGGTGCGGGAATGGTGCAAGGTGGCGCCGCCGGCAGGAATCGGGCAGGCGACAGCATTGGCGATCCGCGCCTCGACATCATCCACTTCCAGCCCAATCACCCGCGGATCATTGCCGATGGGATGATGGGGCAAGACATCGTGCCGGTGGGTGCCGGGGACAAACCACATGCAACCATTTTCCAGCGTCGCTTCTTGCAAAGGAATCCAAATACTTAGAGAGTGGTATTCTTTCTCAGCGTCCCAATAAGCTTCATCCTGGTGCCAGGGGGTGGCGGCATCGGTGTGGGGCGGTTTGAGGATGGCATGGTCGCCGCCCAGGGTTGCTTCCGGGCCAAGCAACTGTTTGACAATGGCTGCGGCATTGGCGCGGAAAAGGGTGTCAAGCAGCGCCGGCGCATATTTGCCGGGATTGAGAATCTGGGGCAATACCGGCTTCTGATCATCCTCGTCCGTCGTCACCAGATCGAGATGATCGCCCTGGTCGCGCCCGGCCTTCTGGGCGAAAAGTTGGTCATAGATGGCTTGGAGTTGTTCCACTTCGGCGGCAGTGGTGATGGCGGGGAGAGTGAGATAGCCGTTCTGCTGAAAAAAGTGGATTTGGTCGGGGGTCAAGGTCAGGGTTGGTTGGATCATGAGCGTTTTCCTTCGTATTCGTCGCCATAGTGACCAGTGCCACGGCTGAGGTTGGCGGGGGCGTTGGTGGGCAGCCAGATTGGATCACGATAGGTCGGTTTCGGTGGCGACCAATCTACTGGTTTCACAATGCGCGCACAGATGAGCAACGGCTGGCCGGGGTCAACATGATTGCGTTCTTGTGCGGTCAATTCACGAGCGGGGATATTTAACAAGAAGGCCATGCGCGCCATCAGGTTACCATAGACTTGCATCTGATAATCGCTCTCGCCCAGGCCCAAATTGTGCAACAAGTTATGAATGCCAATCGGCGTTGACCAGTGGTACATATAGAGCGGCGCCCCTGTTCCCATGTCCAAGCCCCGATGTAGATAAAAGTCCACACACCAGAAGTTGATGAGCAGGACACCCCCCGGTTTGAGCAAGCGGACGGCATGGTAGACAAAGGCGTCCAGGTCGTAGATCACTGCGGTGGTGAATTGCACCACAAAGCAGTCATAGGTATCCCCTGCCACATGATCGGCCCGGCTCAGGTCGGCCACCACCTTCACTTCAGGGGTATGAGCCGCCAGATCCAGCGCGTCGGCCTGGGTGAGCCGGTCGCCGCCATATTGTTTGATCGTCGTCGTCTCGCCGATTTCCAGGGCGTGGCCGCGAATATCGGCTTGATGTTGTTCGAGGAAATCAGCCCAATAGTAGCGAATGATCGACAAGCCGCTGGAACGCCCGCCCCCTAACGGTTGCAACCGGCGCAAGCGGAGGGTACGCAGCTCACGGATGAGGGGCCAAGTTGTCCAGTGGTTGCCGGTTTTCACTTGTTGGTACTGCTGGCGTAGGAGCGTGTTTTTGGACATAGCAATCATTCATGCGATTCAGCCTTGAACTAAAGTTCAGGCTGATAGCGTAAGTCAGCTCAAGCTGACTATTTCTAAGCCAACAGTCGGCTTTAGCCGACTTGGGTTTTTAGCCTGAACTTTAGTTCAAGGCGACGAAGTTCCGGTTGAAAACGAGCGGCGTATAGAACCTGCCGGGAAACGGGAGGCGGTCATCGCCTCGTGTAATCCTCAAAGTTGAGGCGCAGCCCGCTTCCCAGCGGGTTGCCGCGATGGCCAGTGTCTGTTCGATGGACACTGTCGGAAAATCATCAAGGAATTCTTCAATTGTCTGGCGTTGCTGTTATTTTCGGCAAGGCCTTGATATGAATCCGGTCGCGCACAAAGGGTTGGGCGCGGTAATAGCCTTGTTGATAATCCAGTTGCAACACTTCGATCGTATAGTAGCCATACTCGAACGCCGTCGGGCGCAAGCCCAAGGCGGTAAGCCGTTTGCCAAAGGCCGCACCGGTGTCAATGTCAATCGAGACAATGCGCTCTTCCTCTTCCGGGTGGGGGCGCAAGTAGAGCTGGGTCTTTTTGTGCAGATCCTTTTCCAGATCAAATTTGGACAGCGAATGGGGCAGCAGATGGGTGGGCGTGTGACCGTGAATGACCACATAGTCGCCCCAATGGCTGGGATCAGCGCGGAAGAAATCGCTGCGAATCCAGATAAAGGAATCTTCGATCCAGATGCGATGGGCGTCCATCAACGCATTGTGCGCCAGGTAATCGGTGGCGGTCATCTGTTCGGCCAGCGAAAGCCGGGGCATGACGCCGGCATGGACAAAGAGAAACTTGATCGCGTTCGCATCGCTGCTAAACTCTTCGACATGAAAGCATTTGAGCTTTTTGAAAAATTCCAAATAGTTGGGGTCAACGTTGGCGGCAAAGTCTTCAATGTCCTTACAACCAAACGAACGCACCGTACTCTCAGCGGCATTCTCTTCCCAGATGCGGCTGCCCCAACGCTCCTTGAAATTCTCATCAAAGAGCGTTTGTAGCAGCAGATGCTCATGGTTGCCGATCAGCGTCACCGCTTTGTCACCCAAACTCATGATCAGGTCAATGACCGCCTTGGAGGACGGGCCGTGATCGATATAGTCGCCGGTAAAGATGAATTTGTCCAGCGATTCGTTGTCTAACCGATTGATCAGCGCATGCAATGGATCGTACATCCCATGAATATCGCCGATAACCCAGGTTGTTTTTGTGATCTCTGTCATAAGAATCCCGATCGACACCGTAGGAAAGACTAAAGTCTTTCCTACGGACACATTGTCTTTAAAAAACGGTCGCTGCTGCTCCGATTAGCCCCGCATCCACACCCAACGCTGCCGGTAGAATGGGCAACGCACGCGTATCTTCGGCATAAATATGGGCGCGGGTGGCGGTGACAAAGGCCTCCCAATACAACCCGCCGGCCAACCCCAACCCGCCGCCTACAATGACGGCTGCCGGGTCCAGAACATTACATAGAAAAGCAACACTATTGCCTAGCGCTTCCCCGGCAGAGCGCACAACCTCAACGGCCAGTGTATCACCATCGGTCACTGCCGCAAAGAGCGCCTGGCCGTTTGGCAACGCTCGTCCGCCGGCTTGGTGATAACGCGCCAGCAATGCCGGCCCGGCCGCGAACTCTTCTAGCACCGGGTGTAGAATAGCGCCACAGGTGGTGCAGGTTGTCGTCAACGGCATGGTAGCCAGCACCAGCGCATTGCCGCGCGCCCCGGCCAGGGGTTTGCCCGCTTGCACGACACAGGAGCTAATTCCTGTGCCGACGGTGACGTAACAAAAGAGATCATACGCTCTGCCGGCGCCATAGCGCGCTTCCGCTAGCGCTGCTGCTCGCACATCGGACGCCACGACCGCCGGGGCAATTTCCGCTAACCGTCGTTGCACTGGCAGGTGGCGCCAGTCAAAATTGTAGGCGCTGGTGACATTGCCGTGCGGATCAACCAGTTCACAGACGCCCATGCCCACCCCGGCAATCGCTTTGCCCTGGTTGTGCGCCCATGCCTCTAAGCGCACCGCCAGGGCAAGACAATCGGCCAGCACCGCTTCACCGCCGCGCTGCGCCAGGGTAGGAATGACTTCGCGGAACATGAGTGCCCCGCTGGTGCAATCCACCACGCCGCCGGCCACCTTGGTGCCGCCCACATCTAACCCGATTGCATAGCCTGCCATAACACTGTTGCCCATCACTTGAACACGCTGCCAATGATATACTCACGAGCAGCACAGAAAGTAACCCATTACTCCTGTATAAAGCGTTACTTTCTGGCAATCGTGGGTACGGTAGGTGCGGTTTCGATGCCCATGGGCATCAAGCCTAAGGAATTTTTGCCGAAAAACAACCAGGGACCGCCTGTCATTCTGAAAGAATCTCCAGGGTATTGTACGCTAGAGACCCTTTCAGGGTGACAGCCAAGTCGCTAGAGTTCTCAAAACCCCTTATCTTGATGCGCATGGAAGCCGCATCTACCTTGTCACCCTGTCACCTTATCACTCGGATCGGCTGCCACCAACTGCGCCAATAAATTATTGCCGGGCGGGATCAAGGTGATTTGCGCCTCGCCATCCAACACCCGTTGCGTTTCGAGAATCTCGAAGAGCGCATCGGCGACATCCTTATCGACGGAAATCTGGCGTAACGCCTCACCGACAATCTTGGGGCGCATGGCGTTGGCTTTCCCGAATTCGACCGCCGCTTCGCGCTCAGCCTTGCTGGTGATGATACTCACCTGGTTGGCACCATCCTGGCGAATCGCCGCCGTGACCTGGCGCAGACGGTTGACCACCTTTTCTTCAATTTGGCGGATCATCTGGGCATCACGGAAATGCACCTTGCGAATATAGACCGACCCCAGCTTATAGCCCCACTCGGTCGATTTGGGCGACACTTCGGCGCGCACAGTCTGGCTCATCTTGTGGCGCGTCTCCAACATATCGGCCAGCGGCATATTGCTCAGGGTGCGCACAGTGGCGTTGCTCACGTTGGCCGAGAGCGAGCCTTGCGGGTCGGCATTTTTGAAGAGATAAGCAACCGGATCGCTGATAAACATCTCATACCAGACACCAATGCCCATGGGCGCGCCTTCTTCCGAATTGACCGGCAGGCTGCGCAGATACTTCTGGTCGAGCCGCATATCCAACACATAGCGGCGGCCAAACCAGCGCACAATGGCAGCCATCGGCCCAAGTTTGACCCAAAGGAAATACAACCCCGGTTCGGTGAGGACACCGTACACTTTGCCGAAGAGGACATAGACATGGCTGGTGCCCTCTTCTACAACATCATAGACGCCAAACATGCGGGCGATCCCTTTGAGAATGGGTTCGCCTACAAGCAGGACAACAAACGTAACCGCAGCGGCTGTTAAAAACTCACCCATGGTTGCGCTCCTCCATAATCACCTGCTGCGCCTGGGCGTAAAGTTGCAGGCGGACATTGCGTAAATAGGCTTGCAACACGTCACCGCCACCGGCTTTGAGCGCGGTGAGTTGTTCAGCCAGCGCTTGTAACGGCTCGACTTCGGCCCGCGCCTTGAGCGTTTCAATTTCCACAGCCCGCTTAGATTGGACAATCTTCTGATCAGCAGAAGCCTGGGCCAGGCTAATATCAGAGGAGACCAGATTGTGCGCGGTATTGATCGCCGCCAGCGCCGATTCGACTTCCTGGGGCGGATCGATGCCGGTAATGAGTGAGGCGTCGAGCAGAATGCCGTAACGCGCCTCGGAAGAGCGGCAATCGGCTTCCATCTGGTCGTTGAGGGCGCTCAGATTTTTGCGAATGTCATTGATCGAGATGCCGGCCATGATGTTGATCTCTTCAGCGCTCATCGTGTCGATCAAGGGTGCACTGGGCGCTTCAAAGCTGGCAATCCGTTCGCGCAGGATGGAGACAAAGTAACCCATCGTGTGAACAATCGGCTGCTTGACGCCAAAGAGATAGGCGTACAAATTGCGTTCAGAGACCCGGTAGCGGATCTGCCCTTCCAGTCCAGTATTAAGCTGGTCTTTGGTGACAGCCTCCAGCATGGCGCCGTTGCGGTTGGCGGTGGGGTCTTGCAAATCCTTCGCCATATTCATCGTTTCTGTCGCCACAGAAACTTTATAGATGCGTTCCCACGGCCACTTAAAATAGGGACCGCCCGGCCCGATAACCCGCACTTGCGGCCAGGCGTAGCGCTCCCGTTCATGGTCGCGCAGCGTTTCGGCCAACGGGGTGTCAAGGGTGGTCGCACTACCGACCCGTTCGGCGCGACCAAAACTGGTCTTGACGGCGCGCTCATTCTGATCCACCGTGTAGAAGCTGGTCAGAATATAACGCACCGCAAACCAGGCGATAAACCCGATCAAAATTCCGGCTATCGACATACGTTTACTCCTCTTGCTAAAGCTGCCTACCGATTAGGGACTGGCTCCTCGGTGAGCAGACGTTCAACTTCTTCTACCGAAAGTTGTGTAACTTCGGCAATGAGTGAGTGGGCAAAGCCTTTCTCCACCATTGCGCGTACAATTTGGCGGTTTCGTGCTTCGGTCGTTTCCTCAATTGCTCGCTGGCGGATGGACTCCCGTTCGCGTTCCAGTGCTTTTATCAACATACTTGTCACCTCTTCTTTCGTCCGATATTCCTGCTCGATTTGCGCAAAATCCTGGGGCGGAATATACCCTCGTGCGGCCAGTTGGCGAAACCAATTTAAGAAGAGCGAGAGCGCTTGTTTGTCATCCTCCTGTTCAAAGAGGGCTAACAGTTGTTCAACCAGGAGCGGTAAATCATAGTGTACTTCGGCCAGGAACAGGGTTGAAACAATATTCCGTATGGCTAACAAGGCTTCTTTACCATACCGGTTTTCTGCAATCACAAAGTGTTCAAAGTTTAAACTGTGCTTACCCAGCACCGGCTCATCATCAATCAATTCGGCAATATTGTTTGGGGCCGTCCACTTCTCTTCCCCATTATACAACACAACAACGGATTCAGGCAGTAACGGATTAGCCTATTGATAGGTTGGCGCCACGCCAAAGAGCAGCGTCACGGGTTTGTCGGTCATGTTGTAATAGGCGTGGGGCGCGCCGGCAGGGATGTAAAAACCGTCCTGCGGTTTCAGTTCAAACCATTGCTGTCCCTCTTTTTCGGGACAGTGCATGTTGAGTGTCCCCTCTAGCAGATAAAGGCTTTCATCGCCGCCATGCGTTTGGAGACTGGTGTGCTGACCAGGCAACAGATACATCTTGCCGACGGTTAAATGTTCGGTCGCTACCAGGAGACCAACCAGGACCTCCTGCCCATGTTCCCCTTCGTAGCGCCAAAGCTGATCCTGTTCGCGTAAAACATGGATGGTAAAATCCCGTTGAATTTCCTCGCGTGCCATCGGCCAACGGCCCAAGGCGTGATTTTGTCCGTATTTAATTTCGGTCAATAAAGGTTGTTTACGGGCATAAGCCCCAGAGGTTCCTTGCGATGGCGGCGGGGCAAAATACTCGAGAACACGCAGCGGTTCGCGGCTATAGTTAAAGGCATGATGCCACGTATCGCGGCGGAAAAAGGCCGCTTCTCCCGGCTGCACGCGATGCACCTCACCGGTGGCCGGGTTGAGGATCACCATAGTGCCGCTGAGGACATAGTAGACCAGATCGGCAGCAAAAATCGTGCGGAATTCGTCTGAATGGCGAAATTCCCCGCCGGGCGCCAAGCCGTAAATGATCTGGTGAATCTTGTCAGTCGAAACATAGATCCAATCGGCCACGGTGCCGGCCACCGGGTCGCCCCACAAATAGCGCGTCACCGCGTCGTAGCGCAGATGGGTCGGTTCAGAAAAGGTTGGACGTGGAGAAGGTTTATATGCCATAATAATTATTAATGGAAAATAGAGAATGGAAAATGGTTAATGAGTCGGCGCACCGACCATCATTAACCATGAATGATTTTCCATTCTCCATGAATGATTTAATTCGTTCGATCGTGCCGTAAATGAACCGCTTCCGCTTCCTCTTCCGCCGTGAAGAAGTTGGGCGGCGTGAAGGTGCTTTGGATCTCGCGGCGTTGGCCATCCTTCCCGGCGGCGCGGGCGGCTTCCATGATCTCGATCACATGGTAAGCATGTTCGGGGGTGATGATCGGCTTCTTGCCTTCGCGGATACACTCGACCAGATGATTGATGCCATCGGTCCAGGGCCAGTTGGGGTGGGTTTCCTCAAAAACTTTCCATGCCCCTTCTTTGTTTTGCCAGAGTTCAAAGCCTTCCGGATCCCAATCGTCGCCCATCATTTGGATCGTGCCTTCGCTGCCATAAATTTCGATGGCTGGCACGCGATACTTCTGAATGGTGAAGCCGGTGGTGATGACAGCGTAGCAGGTATTGGCAAACTCGATACAGATGTGGGCGTTGTCGTCCGTCTCCACCTTCATCATTTTGCCTTCGACCAGGCGCTCTGGAATGGCCGTACCGACCAGACCCGTGACCCGCTTGGCTGGCCCCAGGAAACCGGTCAAACTGACGACGTTATAGACGCCCAGGTCGAACATCGAACCGCCGCCCTGTTTATAGAACCACTGCCCCCAACTTGGCCCGGCCCAACCGTAGAAGGCGCGCGCCAGATAGGGTTGACCAATATCGCCCCGGTGAATATGTTTCCACATGCGTTGATAGGTGGGGCTGAGGATGACATGGGGGGCCGGCACAAGGTAGCCTTTGCTGCTCTTTGCCATCTCGACAATTTCCGCCGCCTCGGCTAGATTGCTGGACATCGGCTTTTCGACCAAGACGTGCTTGCCGGCCTGTAGCGCCGCTTTGGTGATCATGCCATGCTCTTGCATAGAGGTGGTGATCAACACCAAATCCACATCATCGGCGCCCACCACCTCTTCAAAATCAGTGGTGAAGCGTTGGTAGCCAAAACCGGGGCCGAGCATCTTCTCCCGTCGTTCCTCTTTCACATCACAAGCAACGACAGTTTCTACCAACCCGCGCATCTTGAGCGGGTTAATCTGACCAGTATAGGGTCGCTGCATCACACTGCCACAGCCGACTACCCCAATGCGCACTGGATTTGCCATGAAGAACGCTCCTTCAGTTGATTTTTTGACAAAAGTAAGTTAGTTGTTTGTTATACTACCTGATCGGCCTGATAACGTCAATCCGTCTAGAATGTTACCCGCTACAATGGGGCCAACAGATCATGACTCGGATCATGGCCGCGCACCATCAAGCCGATGTTACGCACCTCACCACGACTGCTGTAGGAGCCGCTCAGGAGGCGCGCATCCGGGTTTTTATACTCGATGACCAACGCTCGCCGGGGTTTCTCGGTGCGGTTCGGGTGGGACGCATGTAAAGTCAAGCTGTGCCAGAAGATCACACTCCCCGCTTGGGCCGGTAACGCGACCTCAGTACGCTCGTCAAAGCTATGGTAATCCTGCACAATGCCGGTAAAGACGCCCTGTTTGTCATAGTGATTGATCAACCCCAGTTGATGGCTGTGCGGAATGACCCGAATACAGCCATTTTCCAGCGTCGCATCATCAATGGCAACTGTACAGGCCAGAATTTCGGCGCGGCTATGAGGGAAAAAGGCAAAGTCCTGGTGCCAGGGGGCGGTAAACCCCTGCCGGGGCGCTTTCATCATCAGTTGTGAGTAGTAGACCAGTAGGTTTGGCCCCAACAGCGCCTCAACCATGTCAAGCAGCCGCGCGTCTTTAACCAGATCAAGCCAGACGCCGCTCATCTCATGCGGGTCGCCCACCTGTTGCACCAGCTTTGTGCTGTCCTCAAAGACCTTCATCTTCAACCGGTCGGTGCTGCTGGTCAAGCCTTGCGCCTGCGCCAGGATCGCATCACAGGCGCGCTGGAAGCTGGCGACTTCATCGGTGCTAAAGACGCCTTCCACCACCAGATAACCCTCTTCGCGAAAAAATTCCACCTGCTGTGCGGTGAGCTTCACCCCATCCTCCTGTCTTCAAATCGCTTCGAGAACAGCCACATCTTCTAAATCACGCTGGCGACCGGCGGCGCGCTTGGCGGCAATTACATCCTCTTTGTCAAGAATATACCATGACTCGACCCTCCGCGGTTAGGTACATCTGTGGACACTGAGCAATATGCAACCAGATCAATTACCAAGGCAGCCGTATCCAGGGTCGGCCATAATAGAAGCCCGGCCATGGAATCGCCGACATGATCAAGAGCATGGTAAGCAGTAGCAGGATGGCTGTCCAGCGCAAGCGCCGTTCCGGGGGGACACGACGCGCTGTGGCAAGGGCAATGTTTGCTACGACCACGGCAATGATCATTTGCAAGGGGTGTTCCAGCGCAAAAAAGCGCAACAGCCGCTCTTTTATGATCTGCGCCCAAGCCATGTTTTGCAGCGCAGCCTGAATAAAAGCGCCGGGCAATAGATAAAGCGCCAGCCCTAGCAAAAATTGCAACTCGATAACGCGGGTGAACACGCGAACGAGTGTTATGTGCTGCGGTTGCCAGCCGTGTTGACGAAGCCAGCCATGCACCATCTGCCAGGTTGCCCACAAGCCCACCAGCAGCACCAGCCAACGATTGAGATTATGGAGCGATAAGAGAAGCGAATAGATATTCATCAGGATCAATGCTTCAAAAGGTGCTGCTGATGGTCATCGTCCGCCCCTCACGCGAAGATGCGGCGGCTTGTTCCAAAATTTCCACCACATGCAACGCGTGATCAATGCTCAGGATGGGCCGGCGCTTCTGCTGGATACAGTCAACCAAATGCTCAATCCCCAGGTGGTGATCCGGCCCCTGGGCGCGCCCCGTCTGCGGCAAGACCACCTTTTCCCAACCGGCGTCGAGACGCAACCGATCAACCGGTTTGTGGACATAGATCGGATCAAATGCAATGGTCCCATGCAGACCATAGATCTCCAGCGGCGGCGCTAAGGAATCTTGCACACAGCTATTGGTGGTGAGCGACGCCAGCCGCTTGTTGCCAAAGTCCAACACCAGGTGCCAGTTATCTGCCGCCTCCACCGGCACCGTTTTGCCCTGAAAAGGGCCATCGTCAATTGTAAACGCCGTGAGCGCATTGCTGACCAGCGCCGCCACCCGCTTCACCGGCCCCAACAGCCCGGTGAGCGCATGGAGCGGATAGACGCCCATATCCAGCGCCGGCCCCGCCCCTTTGGCAAAATAGGGGCTGGGGTCCGAGGGAAACCCCGGCCAGGGCGGCACCCCCATGTGGGCATGGCCCCGCGCCGAGTAGACCGGCCCGATCGCGTCCTCGGCCAGCAACGCCTGGGCGTATTTCACCTGAGGAAAGAGCATGACACAAGGCGCGCAGACAATGGTCAAACCGCGTTCCTGTGCTGTGCGTCGAATGCGATCAGCGTCAGCTACAGTGGAAGCGACCGGTTTTTCGCTGTAGACATGCTTACCCGCTTCCAATGCCGCCAGCGTTGTTTCTAGATGGGTCTGAATCGGCGTCAGGTTGATGATCGCCTCGGCGTCAGTCTCCGCCAGCATTTGCGCATAGTCGGTGTAGTGGTTGGGAATGTTATATTGATCAGCTACCGCCTGCACGCGACTGGCGGTGCGTCCACAGGCGGCCACAATCTCGGCGCGGTCGGCCAGGCGGTGAAATTCGGGCAAGTAGTCCCGTTGGGCGACATCACCGACGCCCAGCAGGGCTAATTTGGTTTTGCTCATGACGGTTTCCTCTTGCTTGTGGACTTACGACAGCCATATCGACGCCATTGCGTTGGCTTTTCAGCACAAACTTAAAGCGGTCGCCCCGGTAGATGGCTTTGAAATACTCAAACGGCTGTTCGTTTTGGGCATAGGTGACACCTTCTAACAGCAACATGGCGGTGCCGGGGGCCAGGTGGAAAAGCTGTTGCTCATACGCATTGATCGTCGTCGCTTCGAGGCTCTGCGTTGCTCGCAGTACCAACAGATGGTACTGCGTTTCGAGCAACGTATAGAGCGAGCGTTCGGCCAGATCGATGCTTTCCAGCCCAGGGCAGAGGTGGGCCGGCAGATAACTCGTTTCTAATAACAAGGGCGTCTGGTCAACTTGACGCAAGCGCACAATCGCGACCACTTGCTCATTGGGCGCCATTTGCAACTGTTCGGCAATGCGCCGGCGGGGCGTGATGAGTCGCTGTTCCAAGACGGTTGAGACGACGGTGCTGCCCAGCCGGGCCATCTCTTCGCTAAAACCGGAGAGATGCAAGGCGTTGTAGGCCAACTTCGGTTGCGCGACAAAAGTGCCCACTCCCGGCTTGACCTCGATCAACCCCTCCTTGACCAGGTAGGCTACGGCCTGACGTGCCGTCATGCGGCTAACCCCCACCTGTTGCGCCAGGTCACGCTCCGGCGGCAATTGGTCGCCAACGGCCAGGTCGCCGGCATGGATCTGTTCTTTTAACTGCTCTGCTAATTGGTAGTAGAGCGGAATCGGACTCTGTTTGTTGAGCATAGGCCATCACAAAAGGGGCTGCTTGCGCTATAGAGGTCTATACCACAATTGCCATTGATTGTAGCAGCTTTTTCTTATTTGTCAAGCGCAATTCTGTCTTTTATCTATATCTTGTTGCTGTATCATGATCGATGACTGAATGGGTGAATCTAGCTTACACTAGGCAAGGCTTACACTAGGCAAGCAATTGCAATGGAAATGAATTCAGCCAAAGGAGGAAAACAATGGATCTGTTAACCTGGGCGATTATCGCCTTCGTCGTCGCCATCATTGCCGGCGCACTGGGCTTCACCGGTGTCGCCGCCGGCGCCGCCACCATTGCCAAGTGGCTCTTTATCATCTTTTTGATCCTGGCCGTCCTGTTGTTTATCATGGTTTTCTTTGGGATTGGCATTTTGGACAATGTTGCCGGTGTAAGGAATGCGTTCGAGCTGATCGCACTTTGATCAACTACTACGATCAACTTTGTAGACAAGCCCACTGCCGTCATTGGCCCAGAGAACTTCGCCTCTGTGGGAAAATTCACCACCCACGGTCATCAACGGGGTGGCGATATTCAGCTTTAACACTTGTTTAGCCGCCGGCTCGTCAGGCAGCGGCGGCCTATTCCTGGTCATTGTGAACGTGAATTACTGCTGCCGGCAAGTCCATGTCGCCCCCCTTGCTTGAAGCGCTACCATTAGTGCAATCAGGTAGTGCAATCAGGTAGTGCAATCATGATTGCACGGAGTAGGCAAGGCCGCAGCATAGGTCAAAAACAACCAAAAACCGATGGTTGGCACGATGGTGTCCGGGGTGAACTGCGCTTGGATCACATAGGCGGTCATGGCTCCTGACAAGGCCGCCGCACTGCTGCGCCCTTCGCTGGCGGGTGAGCGTTTTGCTGCCGCGCCTGTTTGGCGATAGAACAGTCCGATGAGCAGGAGCCAGGCCATTGCACCCATCATACCCGACGCCATCAGATGATCCAGCAACAGATTGTGCGGATCATCGACCCAATGATCGGCCCCATCGTATAGCGAGCCAGGCGGGTAGCGGCGGTGAAAGATGTCGCCAAACATCTCCGGCCCATAGCCCAACAGCCACCGTTCACCAACCAGCGGTAGGGTGTGTTGCCAGATCGTCCAACGCCGTTCAACGGAGGTGTTACGGCGCTCAACAAAGGTTGGTCTTGTTGCGCTCTGGCCCGGCTCAGTTGGCGAAGTGGCGCTCCCTTGTTCAACTGTGGTTTCCATTACAGTTTCCACTGTGGTGAAAAACGCTACACAGAGCAGCCCGAAAACCAACAAGCCGACAATACGCTGGCTGCGATCCTGTGGCAGCGGCGCATACCACCACCAGAGGATCACACCGCCCAGAAAGGCCAACCAGCCGGCGCGCGCTTGGGTGAGCGCCAGGCAGAAAAATTGCAAGAGCAAAATCACGCCGACGCCGGTTATGACCCCGCACCGCTGCTGTCGCCAGCCAATCCACGCCAGATGCAGTGTCGGTGGGATCACCATCGCCAGGTAGGCGCCGACATTGTTGGAGCGCCCCAACGTTGATAAGACTGGTGAAACTGAATCCGTCTGCCAGGCCAGCGGATCGAAGCCGCCGGCCTGTACTAACCCATAGAGACAGACTGGCACGCTCCCGGCCACCCAGGCCAGCAGGTGGTGGGAAATGTGCCGGGGGCTACGCAGTGCCGGCCGCAACAAGCCAAACAAGAGCAGGCCGCAGCCCGTGGTGAGGGCGCCATGCCGATCACTCGCCCCCCACCAACTGCGTGCTGGATCCAGGGATGTGGCCGTAGTCACAAGCAGGACAAGGCCATAAAAGAGAACGGCCCCGGCTACGGGGGATCGCCCCGTAGCGTCCGGTGTAAGCATTCGACGCCAGTGCGTAAAGCCGGCGCCAATCACCACCAGGAGTAGCAGCAACGTGACCCAGCGCACAAACCCCACCTTCACCGGCTCGAAGGGCAATGCCGCCCAGGGATTGAGCAGCAAGGGGGTGAGCAAGGCCAACCCGATACCCCCAAACTGAAGGCTACGCACAACCATGTTGTTACGAACTCACCTTGGAGGGCGCGTTGACTGTTGCCGTCTTCCCTGGCACTTCTTGGTTTTCTTCTTGCCCGACCAAAAAGAGGGTTAGGAGTGCGGATAAGAGCGCACCGCCGATCACTAGGCCGATGCCCACGACGCTGCCGGTCTCGGCCACCTGGCGAGCTGTGGGCAACTGGTGCAAGGTGGCACTACTGGATGAAGCCACGATCGCCGGCAAATAGGCTGCTTTGGGGACGCCATCGCCAAATTCAGTAGCGCCAATGTCGCAGCGCGCTTGGCCATCCTGGTTGCCGTCCACCACGCGCAGGTAGTTGCGTTGGTCAAAAAAGAGGGATGTTTCATCAAAACTGATACAGCCGGCAGGGTTGCCGGCGTCGATCACGGGACTGTCGGGCAACGGCAAGTGGGTGTGGGTGGACCCGCCATTGGCTTGCAGCGGGCCTACTTGGGGATTGACGCCCAGTAGATTGCCTGTGCTAATGCCGCTCAATGGACAACCGGTAGCGTTGCCAATCAAGTTATAACCCAGGGAAGTCAGCGGTTGTTGCACTGAACAATCCTGGGGGCTGCTGGCGGTGAAGGCCAGGTTACTAGCAAGGACCGTGTTGCCCATCTGTACACCAGTCAGGGGGGCATAGAGACCACCGCCACTGCCGGATGCAGTGTTACTAACGATGGTGCTGCTATGCAACCCCAACCGCAAGGTTGTCTGTGGAACACGGGCAATGCTGGCGATACCGCCACCATTGCCCGTAGCCGAATTGTTGCTGATGGTGCTATTAATAACGTATGTTAACTTTTCTCCCTGGTAGATGCCCCCGCCATCACCCCCGTTGGCATGATTGTGGCTGATCGTGCTGGCTGTGAGCAGCAGATCTTCGACGCTGTAAATGCCCCCACCGTTTTGGGCGGCACGATTGTCGGTAATCGTGCTGTCGGTGATCATCAATTTGCTATTGCTAACAATGCCGCCACCGTTGCCGTTGGTCTGGTTAGCGCGAATTGTGCTTTGCTCAATCTGGCTGATAAAATAGCTCTCCACTTTCACACCGCCGTCCCGGTTATTGGTTACGGTACTCCGCCGCAACGTTAGGTGGTCTACATCAATGCCGTATCCGCCATTGATATCAATCAAACTATCTTCAATCAAGCTGCTATGGCCACTCTTGACGCCGACGCCAGTATTACCCGTGATTTCGCTTTGGCGTAGCGTCAGCGGGCCACCGCTAATGCCATTGCCACCATTTGCGCGGATCACGCTTCGTTCAATGTTTAGCGGACTCCCACTCACGCCGCCCATGCTATTGTCGGCAATGGTGCTGCTGATCACCGATAAGCTGCCAGCACCGCTAATGCCCTGACCCAGATTGCTTAAAATGTGACTATTTTCCAACGCCATTGCCCCGATGCTTTCAATCGCTGCGGTTCCCTGGTTGAAAGAGACTGTCAGCCTTTTGCCGATCAAATTCCCTTTGTTGTGCAGGGTGCTGACACCGTTATGTTTAGTAATCATGGTTTCTGTCAGATACAACTGGGCCCGGTTGAGCAGCGCAGCGCCGAGATCATTCGCTGTTTGACCGTTGCGTAGCGTGATGCCTTCTATCTGCACAGTCACATAGTCAGCGGTGATGTCAAAGAGACGATCGATCCCGCCGCCATCAATGATGGTTGTGGCGGAGCCGGCCCCCTGGATGATAAGCGAGCCAAAGATGTCGAGATCCCCCGTCGTCGCACCATCTTCTTGTGGGCCGGGAATAGTCAGGGTATAGAGACCGGCTGGTACGGTGATGGCGTCCGGCCCTGGTCGAGCGTTGGTCTCCATGATAGCAGCGCGCAAGGTGCAGACATTGTTGCCCGTCGCCGTTTCGCAGATGCCATCACCCGGCTTGGCATCCGTGCCATCGGTGAACGCGTTGACCGTGAGGATCAACGTCTCTTCCGCCCTGACTGGTGACGGGAGCAGGGTGAGCAACAAAACGCCGCCGGTTAACAAAAGCCAGGTGTACGGGCTCATCGGCAACAATTTTTCAAGGTAAAGCATAATATCTCTTTCTGGCTAGTGCTACAGGATACACACTGGGAGCGCCGGCAGGATGCCGGCGCTCCCAGTGTGTGACCCTACTCTTGGATCAACGGCAGATAAACAAAGCGCAATGATTCCCGAATGACGCCCTGTACGGCGCCCGCCGCGGTGGTCGATTGAATGCTGTAGAAGCGCATCTGTTCACAGCTATGATACCAGGGCGCACTGTCAAAGTTGAGGTTGAAGACAAACATCGCCGCCAGCCAGGGGTAGTTGGCGCGGGCATAGCGGAAGGCGCCAGCCAGATTTTCGGCTTGCTTTTCCGCCGAAACCCGTTGCCAGGCGCGCCCAGCCCAGGTGGGGTCGTTGAGACAACTCGTATCTGCCGGTTCGGTGATCCAACCGGTTTCGGTGGCCCAAATCTTTTCGTGGCTGTAGCCGTGGTCGCGCATGATTTCATAGATCTTCTCCAGGCCGCGGAAGCAGAAGCCGTTGTCACAATTTTGGGTCGGGTCGGCGCTCTTCACATCCGGCTCGGCGTCATAATCGGCGCTAAAGCCCAGCGGGTTGTAGCCGATGGCATCAGTGCAGTTGCCGCCGCCAATGGTCAAGAATTCACGGAGAAATTCCCGTTCATCCTGGATCTGCCCATTATGGCCGTTATGACCCTGCCAGAAGCCGGCCACCCGCCCCGTCGGCGCCAACCCAGCGGAGACGACAACGGCGGTCGGGTCGTAGTTTTTGATAGTGTGATAGGCGACACAGAGCAGATTGACATACTCATAGGCGTTGGGCGGCGCTTCCCAGCCCCATTGGGTCAAGTTGACTTCATTGCCGATCTGATAGGCGTCGATGGCATACCCATACTGTTCCACCTCAGTTTGCAACGCCTGCTGCCAGTCCCACAGGCTGTTCAGATCGTTGGCATCCGCCCCGACCCGATAAAGGACATTGACCGGGTAGCGATAGGCGGGGACATCATAGACCTGCATCCAGTTGAAGCCTAACGCCGTCAGGCTACTCCAGCTATGCTCGGCGACGGCAGCGCCATAACCAAAAGGCATGAGCGCGGTTGGTGCGGTTGGGGCAACGGACGGCGCCGCGTTGACGGTAGAGGGCGTCTCTAGCCAGCGGCCAATCAGCGCACTAAGCGCGATCACAACTAACATGAGCAGATGGGTGATTCGGCGTGGCGTGATCATAGGGTTCCTTTTTGTTCTGTTGGGTATGGATAACGATTGCTTGGTGCATCTATCATCAATAATCGCTACGCACTGGCTCTTTTCCGACACGGTTTGCTATTCACTAATCATGCGCTGCAAATGGCGGCGCAAGGCGTCGTTGCGTTGCAAGCGCGTCTTGACCCGTTCGCGGATAGTGTTGATTTCGTTGACATCGCGAAAGCGGTCAGGTTGCTCCTGGTAGAGCTGGCGGGGCTTGACGGCTTCGATCAGAAGTTCGGTTACAACCAGCCACTCTTTCTCATCGACCAGCAACCCGGCCAGCACGGACCGAAGATCCGAATGCGCCGGTGCGGGGAGCGCGGCCGGCTCGTGAATCTCATCCCACGTCACTAGCGGTAATTCGCGTGGTAAGGCGCCGACATAATCTTGTACCACGCGTCGCGCGCAGCAGCGTAGCAACCCCAACAATGCTGCCAGGTTGGGGTAATCGGCAAACTTTTCCGGGTGACGCGTAAAGGTTCCCGCCATTTTGACAAACGCGTCATCGACCAGCGTTTGCAGCGTTGGCGCATCGACCGGGAAGCGCAGTTGCACTTTGACCCACCTTTGAACCAGTTTGTGATACGCGTGATAGATCACCTGCCAGGCACGCTCATTCCGGTCGAGGAGCGCCTGTTGCCAAAGTTCGCGCGCCATGTGCATCTGGTTGCTTTGGCCTTTATCTTGCTTTACAGAGGCCGCCGGGGTACGTTGGCTTGGGCATGACAACGGCGGCAATGGTACGCTTTGAATCGCGGTGCTTATCATGGGTTTCATCACTTTCTCAACCGATTGTTTTCCGTGGGTGTCGTTGCGACGCCTTTGGTCGCCAGTCCTAGCGTACCATGCGGGTGTATCCGCGAGTCCTCTTTTGGGTTGGATTTGTCCTCTACCCGTTCACAGCAGCTATGCAAGTAGACCTTGCAAGGGCAATTCCTCCGGCAAGCGCTCCGTCTCTTTGCCCAGGTTGCGATCACCGCCGAAGTCGCCGCTGTGAGGAATGGGTTGGTGGCGGGCGCATAACGGCGCTGTTTGGGGCAGGCGGCCAGTCTATGATATAGTTGCCAAACGCCGGCGGGTTGGACTGGCAGAGCTATCACGAAAGCATTTTCGGTCACCCTGTTTTGCACTTCCGCTATGGTCAAGTCGGCATCCGCGATCTTTCCAGTCGGCACTATTGGGCGGAGAACAGTCCGGTCGCTGCCGCGTTGACGGTGCTGATGGAGCCAGAGGGCGAAAGCCCGGCCTTGCTCAAGTTGGAGGCGATGGAAAAGGTCGTCGCAAGTGATCTGTCGGATGGCGACAAATTGTTCCTGTTTGAGTTTATGAACACCTACGCACCGACCAGTGAGTTGTCGGATCCACGGGAGGCCATTATGGATAAATTACTAAATGTCGAAATGACTTGGGGTGATCGTTTGCGCGCCGAAGGCGAAAAACGGGGCGAGGCACGCGGGCGACTGGCAGGTGAGCGCACCATGTTACTCCGTTTGGTTACCCTGATGTTTGGCGAGGCGCCCGCGCCCCTGGTTGAACGCATTCAGGCTATTAACGACGAAGAGACGCTGGCGCAGGTGGCCCAACAGCTTGTCACCATCCAAAGCCTGGATGAACTGGTTCTGCCGGAGATGGCAGAATAGCACCGTCAGGCCGCGTTTATTCGTTCGTCCAGGAAAAGCGGCGCACAAAGGGCGATAGCGCTTGGACCGCCGCAATCGTTTGCTCGCGGTTGCCGGCGGCGCTTTCAAACCATGCAGCCGGATCATGGGGATCGGCCAGCAGCCAGGGGCAGTAGGCAAAAAGATAGTCGGGCAGCGCGGCGCCGTTCGATAGCTTCCCAGTGCGGAACCACTGGAAGGTTGCGACATGATAGTCGCGATGCTGCGCTTCTGTGATCGCCGGGTAGCGCTCATCCTGCGCTTCACCGGGGCGCCAGCCCCCTTCGCCGGCGATCATCATGGGTACAAAGCCAATTTCTTCGGCAAAGACTTGAGCAAAGGGCAGAAACCCCAACACCCCGCTCTCATCTTCCGCATAAGCCGGCGGATGGTTCAGGCCATAGGGATGGGGAACAAAGAAGAGCCGATCAAACATTGCTGTCACCTCGGCGGTGTGCAAGCCTTGCAGCGTCGCCCGTAATTCCGCCAGGTCAATCGATTGTAGCCCCACATAACCACCTGCCGCGTAGACCTCTTGGATGGCTGCCACCAGATTCACCAAATAGCGGGCATGGTCGATGGGCGGATCGACCGGCTGATCCGGATCGTCCCACTCCTGGGCCAGGGTTGGTTCATTGTAAAGTTGCATATAGGGCGGGATGCCCCATGCCCGCAGGTAGGCAATATCTTCGGCCCACCATTCATACTCTTCATAGGGGCGGATAAAGGAGCGCCAGATGACCATGATCCCTGCGGCGGCAAAGCGGGGCGCCAGGCGGCGTAACTGAAAATGGTTGGCATACGGCACCACCGTCCAGCGGGCGTCGAGTTGGCGCAACTGATCGATATGGCGCTGCGCTGTTGTCACATCCAGCCAACTGCTCTGAACAAAGTGTAAACAGCGTCCGTTGTCCGCGTCCGGTCGCGGCCACTGTTGTAGCCACCCCCTATAGTCGCGCCGTGGATCGGGAAAAGCGAGCGGCGGGGCCATCACATTGGTGGGCGGGGTTGGTTCCAGCACAAAGTCAACGGCCGTTATTGCTGTCAGCGGGTAGGCGCGCCAGGTGACGCCGTCAAAGCTGATCCGCCCCCGTTCGCCGGCAAACCAGAGCATTCCGGCCTCATCCTCAGTCACTGTTGCAAATTGGTCGTCCAACAGCGGCTGGTCGATGGCTGTGTGGACACGCCACTGATCGGGGCTTTCCTGCCAGGCGACATAGCCATCGCCGCCTACCCAGATGGTACCATCTTTGGCCTGTAACAGGGCCAGCGCTCCTGTTGTGGTCGCGCCAGGGGCCAGTGGGGTGCTGCGCCATTGTTCACCGTCGATCTGGACAACGCCACTGCGCGATCCAACCCACAGCGTACCTTCTCTGTCGAGCAAGAGCGCCTGGATCGCGTTATCCAGCAAAGCGCTGTTGAAGGTGGTGAAGTGTTGACAGGCGTCTAGTGCCAGTGTGGTCAATGCTTGGACCGTAGAGTCAGTCTCCCCTGGGTAGGGGCAGGCAAAGAGACCGGCAAAGCGGGTCCCCAGCCAAAGTTGGCGGTCTGTCTGATACTGCACAATGGCAACAACACTGTTCCGCAGATTGCGTTCGGCGGCTGTTGGCGTAGCCGCCGTGGCTGCTGTCAAGGGTGGTCCTAACGCATAGCGCGCCAGTTCGGTCGCGTCGACCACGGTAATCGACACCCCTTCATAGCCCAACACCACCAGATCCGCCCAAGTTGGGATGTGGCGCAGCAATCCCTCAGCCGTGATCTGGTAGACGGCGTCATCCTCGCCTTTCAGTAAGCGGACGGGTGGCGGCTCAACCGGGGGCGCGATCGGTATTGGTCGGCGCATGACAAGCATCCCGCCACTCATGACAAGCACCATTGCCACCAACAGTAGTCGCTGCCGAAATAATCTGCGTATCAATCAGTTCCCCCTATTGTTTGTCCCGTAAGGACGCTTGAATGTAGGGATAAGGTATCATCACGCAAAACCACCGGCAAAAATGCAGTGTGTTGCATCCGCGCTTTGACCACAGTACTCGGCGGCCAATTGGGCGCATGGGCAACCCGTCCGAACCCACCGTCCCCCAACAGAGAACACTACCAGCGGTCGTCAAGGCGCAACTATGATCGAAACCACCACTTATGGCGGCGAACACACCCTGATCATACTGAACCATCGTCGGCGTCATACGATTCAAATCCGTGCCATCGCCCAGTTGGCCGCGCACATTACTCCCCCAGCAGACCAGCTTCCCACTGCTGAGGCCGGCGCAACTGTGATCGTTTCCTGTACCGATAAACATAGCTCTCTCTGGGATGCCCTGAACGGCGGTCGGGGTGAAACTACCTTACTCCGAACCATGGCCAAGTTGGCCGCTGCTGTTCTCTCCCCAGCAGTAGACGGCGCTGTCGGTGAGGAGCGCACACATATGGCGGCCGGATATGTCAACGGCTTGCACGCTCCTTGTTAGCGGCACCTGGATCGAGATGGTGTGGCTGATCGTCGTGCCATCACCCAACTGACCGGAATGGTTGTTGCCCCAGCAGTAAAGCTTGCCGCTCACGCTCAATGCACAAGTATTGACGCCACCAGCCGTCACGGTAATAATCGCTTCGGCAAGATTGGGGACTTGGGTTGGGCTTAACCGATTCGCGGTTGTGCCGTCGCCTACTTGCCCATAACGATTATCGCCCCAACAGTAGAGTTCCCCTGTATCGGTGACGGCGCAAGTATGTGCGCCGCCGGCGCTGATCTGCACAAAGGGGGATATGGTGGGGGCGGTGAGAATTTGATGGGGTAGGGAAAGCCAATCAGATCACCATTGCCAAGCTGGCCTTGATCATTTTTGCCCCAACAGAAGAAAGCCTTTTCTTCGCTAATCGCGCAGGTATGTGACCTGCCGACCGTCATGGCTGTAAAGCGCAGATCACCCCCACGAACCTTGACCGGCCGCACCCGGTCGATGGTTGTGCCATCGCCTAGTTGGGCGTATTCATTTTCACCCCAGCAATAGAGCGCCTTGGTTACGCTTAAGGCGCAGGTGTGTAAGGAACCCGACTCCACCGCCGTGATCTCCTCGTCCAACCCATCGACCGGTTGGGGGCGATGCAGCAGCGCGCCATTGCCGAGTTGACCAAAATCATTCCAGCCCCAACAGGCAACGGTGCGTTCCACGGTACGCGCACAGGTGTAGGCGGCGCCGGCCACCAATTCCGCTACCTGACCCGCCAGCATGGGCAATGCCACCGGTGATAGTTCATGGGTTGGATCGCCGCCGCCAACCTGCCCAAAGTGATTGTTGCCCCAACAACGAATTTTCCCGGCGACGGTGCGCACGCAGCTATGGGGATACCCGACCGCTAGTTCCACAACTGGTTCATCCAAGCCCCCCACCGGTACAGGTTCAAGCGCGAAGGTAATCCTACCTTGTCGCGCACCGCCATGATTCCGTCCCCAACAGAGAACGGCGCCGGCGTCCGTCAGCGCGCAGGTTGTCTCCAACTCTGCATCAATGGCAACCACACCGCTTTCTAGCCCTTTGACCGGCACGGGTGTTTCCGATGTAGTGGTTGTGCCGTCACCCAACTGCCCAGTATAATTCCGGCCCCAGCAGCGCACGCCGCCGCTTTGCGTCAGCGCGCAGAGATGTTCATAACCGGCCGTGACGGCACGGATGGGTTCGGTCAACGTAGTTTTGTGAATTGCCTGCTCTGCGCCATCGCTCCAACAGTAGACTTCAGCGCTGTCGGTCACGGCGCAGTTGCGTCTACCGGCGGTGATAGCCGTTGCCTTGCCGCGCCAGCCCGTAACCGTAGTCGGCGTGGGCTGGAATATCCCCCAGCATTGAACAACCCCATCGACCAATAGCGCACAGCCATTGAACATCCCAGCCGATACGGCAGTGGCCTTACCGGCCAGCCCCATCACCGGCACGGCGCCGGAACGGCTCATCGTCGTCTGATCGCCAAGCTGACCGTAGTTATTGCGACCCCAGCACCAGACTTAGCCCATGACATCGACCGCACAGGCATGCCCCGGACCAGCGGCCAGGTCGGTGACATCATGCAAGGGTTCCGGTTCTTCTGGGCGTTCCTGGTCGTGAACAAGGTTGGCGGTTGCGCCGACCGCCGCGACTGGGTGCGCAAAACCGTAAACCAGGTGCAGCAATGCCCAGAGGGGCAAGCCTATCCCAATGACCAGCAGCCTCAACCGCCGCCTTGGGGTGGTGTACTGTACCTGTTGCGTCTTTCCAATCATTGATCTTCTCCTTCAGTAGTAGGATCTTTGGCCGGCCCCCAGCGCAGCGCACGCGCGTCGATGCCCAGATCGACCGCTGGGGCGCCATCGCTGGGCAACCAGAGGAGCCGCCCCGGCTCGAACTTTAGCGTATAGCCGTCACGCTCGCCGGCAATGACAACCGCGCCACGATCATCTTCGGCCCAAAGGATTTCTCCACCCAGATAGTAACTATCGTTGCGCAAAGGGGTAATTTGCTGGGTGTCCGGACCAAACTGCGCCATCATCATCGGCACAAGGTCGGGACGGACAGGATCAGAGGTTGTACTCACAAAACCCCAGAGCGCGCCACCGTTCGTTTGATAAACGCCGTCGAAGAGTCGCATCTGCTCGGGGTCATCCGCGGTGGTGTTAGCATAGCAACCCGGATAGGCATATAATAATGGCGCGATTGCACCATCAGCTGGATTAATCACCGATAATCCAGGTGGGCCATGGATGCCGTAAAAGACACTCGCACTAAACAACAACGCTGAACTCCGCGCCCAACGGTGCGAACTCCCAATCATGGCTTGGGAACAGCCAAGTCCGGTTTGCCGGCTCAGATCATCATTTTGCGCCGAATTGGAGGGTTTGAACTCGGTTACCTGGCCGGTTTGTACATCCACAATTAGATGAAAGAAGGCATCACTGCCCATGCGTCGAACGGCAACGAGCAACTTTGTGCCATCCGGCGACCAAGGGGAGGGATATGTGTTGGTAGGCAGAAAATAGGCGAGCAAACCCGGCCCCAATGTCGGCGCTGGGCCATTCGCCAGCACTGTTTCCAGCGTAGCAGCCGGATCCAGGGCGCTGATATCCTGGATCAACTGAATGCCATTCCGCGATAAGGCCAGCCGCTTGCCATCTGGTGCAAAGGCGATGCGTTGGATACTGTTGGTATAATAGGCGCTGGTTCCCGGCTCGCCAAGCGGGCCGCCGCTCAAGAGCAGTTGCCGATCTTCACCCCATACAGTCGTTCGGAACAGCTCATTATTGCTAACATAGACCAAATATACGCCAGTCGGATCGACATCAAAGGTGGTAATGGGCGCGGCTTCGCTTGTCAACCGGCGTATAGTTACGCCATCACTTTCCAGCCGCATGATCTGGCCGCTGTCAGCGAGAACGTAGAGCGGTGCGGGCAAGGCGCTAAGGTCGCTTGGCTCCCTTGCCGGCGGCGCGGTCGCCAAGGCTGTTGGCAGTGGGCTAACGGCGACAGGCGTTGCGGTTGGCACCACTACCGGCGTTGCGGTAAAGGTGGGAAAGGGGATGACAGTGGCGGTCGGCGGCGGCGCTGCTTCTCCGGTGCGGCAGCCGGTCGCCGCCAGCCAGAGCAGCATGAACAGCATCCCCGCTGTTACGCGCAAACCGTGCGTTTTACACCGAATGATCATGGCTAACGCTCCTTTTTGTTGATGCGGGTTGATACCCCATATCTCTTCGCCATTTGCGCCCGATTAGGTTGTTTTTCATAAGGCTCCCAACTGACCTGAACGCGGTTGGTAAAAGACCCCAGCCACCAACTACCACAGCGCAGCCAGCCGTGGCGGATCCGCCCTTTGCGATTGCGGACCGTAATCTGATAAAACGTTTCGCGACTAAAAGCATCGCGAAACGAAGGTTCTATAAAGTAGGGCCGCCATTGATACTCGACCCACGCATAGGGCTGGCGCGCTTCCCATTGGCGCAGGATTGCATAGCGTCGATACCGGTGCCAAACGACAATCACTGTGGGCGGGATCACGATTGCTGCCGTGGCGAGCAAGAATAGGTAATTGTCCATGTTTACGTCTTATAGAAAAAGAATGAATCACTTGTAGATCAACGGCAACCAAAGCCGGACCGGGGTGACAGCAGAGAGGTCGGGACTCAAATGAACATCGACCCCGGTCACATGGGTGTCTGCAGTGACGACAACATCATCGTGGTAATCGTTAGCGAAATACCGTGCCGGCCACTTTGTATCAGTGAAGTGGAGATAGTATCTGCCTATATCTACGCCTACCAAGGTATAATTACCGTTCGCATCGGTGTTTGCGTTGAAGATGCGGCGATCAAATTCATAAGGCCGGGGCCACGCTGTGACCCTGATGTTGCTAAGGGGTGCATCATCTATATCGCGCACTTGCCCGCTGATCTGCCCAACGCCGGCAAGCTGTACATCCAGGTCGCTCACCGTGATGTTACTGGTTAACGTAATCAGCGCGGCATCATTCAGGGAAAGGGCATCCGTATAATATTGGCTGCTGTATAGGTGCGGCTCAGGGCGTTGATCAGTGAAGCGGAGTCGGTAGCGCCCGGTCAGCAAGTTATTGATCGTATAACGGCCATCAGCGCCGGTCGCGGCATAGGCGGCAACCTGCCAGGTTTCTCCGCCGTAGGTGCTTGTTATCTCACGGAGAGCCGTCACCCTAACCTGTGGCAATGATTGACCAGCAGGGCCGGTGACTGAACCCGATAAGACGCCAAGCGTTGGGAACTGGGCATGAATACCGGTGATTGTTGCTCCGGCGGTCACCATGATCGGGGTGGCGTCAGCTTGCTGGGTGGCGTTCTGGTAATAATAGGTATTCCTGTTCTCGCCCCATAAGGAGAAGCCAACGTGATAGCTGCCGGCAATCACCCCGGTGAAGGTGTAGAAACCAGACGCATCGGTTGTGATGGTGCGCAGCGCCTCCCTGCATTCCGTACAACCTGCCACAAAAAGCGTAACATAGGTGTTCGACACCGGCTGACCAGCGTCATTGGTCACCTGTCCATGAATGCGCGCACTTGGCCCCAGTTGTGCATTGATCTCACTCAGTGTAATTCCTTCGCTCAGGGTAATGGTGGTTGCGGCGCGCAAGGTGAGGGCATCGTTATAAAACGCCGGTTGATAGCGGCTGGGCGACAATCTGTCTGTAAATTCCACTCGATAGGAGCCGGGCAATAAATTGCTCATTGTATAAGCGCCTGTGTGATCCGATTGGCTGCTATCCGCCGTTGGCGTCCACCGACCGTCCTGATCACGGTCGCTATAGAGGCGGATTGTGATATTGGTGAGCGGTTGTTCCTGTTGGTTCGTAACCACGCCTGTCATGCGGCTATTCCGGTATACTTGCATGTCAATGTCGGTACGCTGGGCGCCTTCGCTCAGGATAATATCGGTTGCTGTGGATAGCGCGGGCGCTTGTTTGTAAAAAACAGGGGTGTACTGCTCCGGCCAGCGTGCATCCACAAAACCCAAGCGGTAGCTACCGGCGGGCAACGCACGAAAAACGTAGGCGCCATCTTCAGCGGTTGTCATATAGGCGAACAGCGGCCAATCGCCACTGTTGCTTGCACGGCGATAGAGCAGCACCCGGATCTGCGCCACCGGCTCGCCCTCTGAATTGAGGACGCGGCCCGCGAGTGAATCGCTGTCCGCCAACTGTCCATGGCGTTCACCGACGGCTACTTGCGTCACATTGGATAAGCGGTCGGGGATGGCGCTTTGCGCCAGGGCCGGGGTTGGCTGCAAGAAAGATCGGTGGTTGATCGGCGTCAACCAAAGCAAAAGAAAAAGCGCTAGGGTGCAGATCGGCAGCGTTTTCATTGGGTTGGTTTGTTCTCCTTGAATAGATGCTTGGGCGCAACTTGCTGTCGAACAGGGCGCGTTGCCACGGTGTATCCCCTCTAAAGAATAATCGCTGATCACTGGTGGTTTTCCGACACGGCTTGCTATTCACCAATCATGCGCTGCAAATGGCGGCGAAAGGCGTCATTGCGCTGCAAGCGTGTCTTTACCCGTTCGCGGATGGTGTTGATTTCGTTGACATCCCGAAAGCGGCCAGGTTGCTCCTGGTAGAGCTGGCGGGGCTTGACTGTTTCGAGCAGAAGTTCGGTTACGACCAGCCATTCTTTCTCATCGACCAGCAACCCGGCCAGCACCGACCGGAGATCCGAATGCACCGGCGCTGGTGGGCAGTCCGGTTCGTGAATCTCCGCCCATGCCACCAGCGGTAATTCACGTGGTAAGGCGCCGACATAATCTTGCACCACACGTTGCGTACAGCAGCGTAGCAACCCCAGCAACGCTGCCAGGTTGGGGTAATCGGCAAACTTTTCCGGGTGACGCGTAAAGGTCCCCGCCATTTTGAGAAAGGCGTCATCGACCAGCGTTTGTTTGGTCGGCTCATCCACTGGAAAGCGCAATTGCGCTTTGACCCACGTGCGAACCAATTTGTAATATTCCTGGTAGATCACCTGCCAGGCTCGTTCTTCTTTCGTAACAAGGGCGCGCCGCCAAAGTTCGTGTATAAAGAGAGGATTGTGTGCTGGCGATGAATTCTCTTTTTGCGTTTTAGCCGTGTTCCGGTCAGGCCAGCTTGGTAAAAGATGAGGTTTCCTTATTGGAATTGTTGTGTTGATCATACTTGTCAGTTACTTGCTAAGAACTTTTGTCTCAATTCACATCATTCCGACATCATTTGGCAACTGTCGCCAGCATACCACGGTAGAATGTAAGAACGTCCTCTAATTGAGCGGATTTGTCCTCAATTACGCGAAAGCAACGTGTTATACGTTTTCTATTATCAAACGATTCAGGGTGCTGCTGCCCGGTCTACAACCAGACAGCAGCACCCTGAATCGTTTAAGTTTTTTATTGAATGGTCACTTCACAGTTGAGAAACTGATCCCTGCCGGCTTCACCGTAACAGACATCGTAGCCTGGGCCGCCATCAATGACATCATCACCATCGCTCCCATAAATGGTGTCGTTGCCGTCACCGCCGTAAATGCGGTCAGCACCGCCGCCCCCACGAATTCGATCATCACATCCGCCGCCGTGAAGCACATCAGCCCCAGCCCGACCATCAATATAATCGTTTTGGTCAGTGCCTTGAAGATAATCGGCCCTGTCAGTACCGCGCAGCGTCGCACCGGTGGTGCAAGATTGTGCATAGGTTGTTAGTGGCGCCGCTGTTTGCCCACCCAAGGCAAGCGTAAGTGCAAACATGGCAATGAAACTTTTTACTTTAAGATACGACATGATCAAGACTCCTTATCGTTTATGTTGTGGTATTTCCGTGTCCCACCCTGAAGTTCACGTACAAATCCATGAAAATGCTGCCTGTTAGCTTAAGTCTATAAGGAAGAGCGTATACGGGGGTATATTTACGCAATTTCCACCATGTACATCACAATCGATAGTGATTTGAAGTAACTTTGTGATAGGAGATTTTATGAAATAACGGTCAATTCCTTACCAACTATCACTGGTTGAGCAGGAAAAAGATGTACCATTATGTGTGGCTTTATGACTGCTGGAAACAGTCCCGTTAATAAAGACGCTTGGCCCAATTCCAGCGACCCACGCATGTACTTTATGCAGCTTATCTTCATTGGAAAGGGTGTTACTGTATGCACCAGATACAGGCAGCCCCGACACAGTTAGTTCATATCTAGAATCTAAAGACAAACTGTTTGCATTATGTAGACGCCACCAACGCCACCAAAGGAACTTTTTCTGCTGTTGAAACTCTGAATAAGCGCCGGCCGAAGAGTAGATGATCCAATTGGAGACCCATGAACGGCCCTTTAGTCGATAATCTCCATCTGTATCAAAGCAGTTGTTGCCAAACTGAAATAATGCAATAGTGTCACTCTGCACCTCGAAGACTTCAATCTCTGCTAAAGTAGTGGCGTGCTTATCGTGTAGGTTGGCTTCCAGTAAAAGCGTGTGACTTTGCTCGCTGCCTTTGTATACCTTATCTTTTGTTACTTTATAGATCTCTTCTCCGATTTGAATGAGGCCATCAGGATTAAGGGCCGTAGCAAAGTAGGCATCCGTTACCCACATCCAGTAGTCTTCATCAATATCCTCACCTTTTTGATCTGTTGGTGGCTCTTGCTGATTGGCATTACGCCGCATCGACAAAAACCCTAAATTCTCTTCAATACGATCAAGAACCGCATTATCCTGGTTAACAATATTGTCCATGAAAGCGCTGAAAGTATTCATATCAGCAAAAATCAGTCGACCTTCGCTAACTGCAATGCCTTTAAGCAGGTTATCTTTGGTCAAGTCAGGCGTAATTCGCGTATCTGCCATTGCTGCACCAGGCAAGAGGGAGAAGAGAAGCATTGCCCAAAACAAATGGGTATAGATAATTCTGTTTAATTTTTGTGTTAACATACTTAGCTCCTTGTATACATCTTGTAATCAATCATAGATTAGGCTGTAGATTTCCTAAGGCGCCTGCGTCTGCCAACGGGACGAAGGGAAATCATAGACACTCGCAGACGCCTCGGTATCGCTAATTACCCACGACAGTATGCCTTGTGATTTTTGAGTTTAATCCCACTCGCAATATGAATGAAGTAGAAACCAGGTGTAGCAGAAGTGTGTGTGATGGTTGTGTATGTTGGCCAAGCGCGAAAACCCAATTTGGTATGTACCTTAAATTCTTGATCGGTATTAAGGTAGGCAAATGCTCCCGCGTGTGGCCCTAATTGCACGTCATACTTTGCCTCAGCCCCATTTCGGCAGAAACGCAACAACCACTTCGCCGAGATTACAACGAGACTTTTTGCGGTAGGGGGAGCTTGCAAAATTGCGTCATATTCCTTAGCAATATTGTCCAATTCATTCTGAGAAGCGCCAGACGCATAAGCCTTTTGCAGCCGTTGATTTGCCTCAAAAAAAGCGTTGACCTGCTGGTCAGAGTAGCCAAAATCAGAGACAAGTGATTTGGCAATTGCTGTCTGATCACTGAGTTCTACCTCTTTTTCCCAATCACCATCTTCTTTGGCCAGAGGCTTTTGTACATCGTTACTCACTAATCCTTGTTCCTGTGCCAGCGCAGCAGTAACGCTGTTGAACAGGAGAATGATGACAAGCCCTAACGCAAAGATGAAATTTTTAGACTGTTTACTAATTCGCATAGCCGGATACCTTTCTTTGTTCAGCTTCTATATACATACACTTCTCTAAAACCGACCCATTGCCTTAATCTTCCAAGCCTCATCCCGGGCCGATGGCCTGTGATATTATTGAGCAGTGTTGTCCCCCGTCAAGCAAGGTGAAAACATAACTGCTGCTTTGTCATAGTTCAAAAAAGTGATTACTTTGTCAGGTTTCTCCACTCATGATTTTCCTCCTTATATATTTCGTGCATAACGTAACTCCTATTTGACTCTTATCCAATTTTTGTACAAAAATTGGGTAATACTTACAAGGGAGTGTAAATCATAGGAGCTATGCCTTTCTTGGTTACAATTGTGTTTTTATGGATGCCGACACCACCGCAATCAATCGCGTCATACAGCTTGTAGCGCTTGTGAAATTGACTCTCTTCGGTGTCGCCCCCCGTTGAGCGAGGTGACAACATGGTAGCACGGGGTCTGGCGTTTCTTGTCTCAAGATCGGGGACTTTGTCTCAACCGCATTCGCGATTTATATCAGACGAAAACACGACAACAGCGATGGGGGGAACGGTAACCGCTTACCCAGTGACCGGACATATTACCTGTCTATACAATGATGCTGCTGGCCTATCTTACGAAATGGGGTTGAATTGAGGGGTTTGAATCCTGTTGTAAGGGAGGCTTTCGTCATCCAACAAAAAAGCCGAGCACCGGATAGGTGTTCGGCTTTTTTGTCCAGTGGGGAATATGCCTATCCACCATAAATGGTTGGATCGATCAGGAGCGTGCGCAAGGTCATGTTTACACAGTTGTTACCATTCGCATCACAACCAACCGTAACCCGAAGATTATCTGTTTCGCTTGGCTTCCCGAATGCTCCGACTGGATCACTATTCGTGTTCGTTCCATTGTGCCAGAAGTAACGGTATTGCTGAACTGGGAACTGCCCCACCGGCAGAAAGTCAAAGTACATAGAAAAATTGTTCCATACAGATAGCCACTGCCGTCGAAAATTTCCGGGATTCTGACCAACCCAAAATTGGTTGTCCCCATTTTGTAATGCCCACGTAGTACCTGCCAGCGCATCATTTTGACCACCACAGTTATTTGCAGAGCAGGGTGCTACTACTGGTAGCGTAAGTTGATAAGCGCCGGTGCTTGTTGGTGTGATCTTAAGCGATACATCCGGGTGGGCAGCGATGACCCCATAGCCACCGGTTACGGATTGCTCAGAAAGTTTGATATCTGCGGCTGCCCACGGATCTGTATAGCTGTTCAGAAAAATGTCAACATTTGTATCACTATAGCCTAGTCTTATCAACTGTTCCCTGACAAATGTGCGAAAGTTTCCTGGCCAAGCTACTGGTTGTCCATTGATGATTGACACATGTGTCATTGCAGGTGTGCATACCAGATATCCGCCATTAGAAAAGGTGATACTGTCAGCTCCA
This sequence comes from Caldilineaceae bacterium, assembly GCA_026645575.1. The sequence goes on along the minus strand of JAPKMW010000023.1, from coordinate 35,632 downwards.
TACCCAACTTTGCCGTTGACTGGTTCGCATGTTGCCGGCCACTGCTCAATCACTTGCTTGACCAACTGCTTATGCCTATCAAATACATTGACCGTAAGGGCATACACCGCACCATTCTTCACTGTAAACATGAAAGTCCAGTAAGCCTCGGCATAAAAGTATTGGCTTTGTGCCACTTGAACCGAAACCGTTGTCGGCTCAAGCGGCGCCCATGTCCCATTTGGTAATTGGGTCCAATGTTGACAAGTTCTTGTGTAAATTCTGCCGTCAGCGGGGATGATTCCTGTTGGTAGCCCTGTTCCCCATCCGTCACTGCCGGGTGTGACGCCCAGCTGATTAAATGCGACTATTGGTTTATTGTAAATGTACCGAGCGCGATTCTCCAGTACATTGCCCCTGTTGTCATTGGTAATACACCAAACCAGTAAGTAACGCGGGACAGAACCGCGCGACAGCCATTGTGTATGGGCATAATGCTGGAACCTGTACCCATTGTCCTCTTCTACCAATTGTAAACAGTTGGCGGTGGAAATAAGTTTATTCTGCACAGGGGCCACACAATTATTTGAGGCAGTTGTTGCGCTGCGTCCATGAACTGTTTCGACACCGTCTTTCCAAACAACCGGCTCGCCAGCTGCCTCTGAAAGCAACTGTTCCATCTCTGCAACCGTCATCGGCGTTTCGTCTGCCGGATCGGCTGGTTCAAGGGTGTCAGATGGTTCACCCGTAACGACTTGTTGACTACCATCCCCATAAACCAATGGCAAGAAGGCACGCTTGTCCATCTCTGTTTCCTGGGCGAAAGCCTCATGTGGGATGCTGATGCTGATGAGCAGTGTGGCGAGCCGCAGCGTCAGCACAACTTTGTGGAGGAAAATTTTGTGAAACAAGGGTCGATTCCTTTCAACCATGAAAGAGTTCAGCAATGTCGGTCGCAATGACAATGATGATGATAATTGCCATATGTAAACGATTCAGACGCTTGCGTAATCGGCAAATTAACTTACGTCAGTATATAATAGATGCGCTGACGTGGCGTCTCAAAATTTCGACTTTTGTCTCAAAAGCGTCAAAAAATACCGTATCTCTCATGACCCAAAAAACCACCCTTACTCTTGATCGGAATGCGCTATCTTATTCACAACATTTGAAAAATGCCCTCAAGCTCTTTCACCAACCGGAAGCGTTGGGCGCGGAATCGCCTTTAGCCAGCCCCTATTTTCTTGGTCATGCCCTGCCGTCGGAAGCAATTGGCCCTCATGGGGGGCGCCAACGCGGTGAAATTTTGCAGGCCGAACTGTTGGCCGCGGCCGGAACCTTCTTGGGCGAAACGCCGCCACGTAACCGCCAGGAGATGGCGACCTTGCTCAACCGGGTGCGCCAGGATCCTGAGGCACCAGGCTATGCCTACTTGGTCTTAGAACTACGTTGCTTTCAACGCTTTTTCAAAGTGACCAAGACTGCTGACATCTGGGAGCGCGAAGAGTTTCTCCCCGGCTCGCGGGCAGAACATTACCGCGACTACGATCTCGCCGTGGATCTGCTCGGTGATGCGTTGTTGGATCGTTTACGCCCTACCGTTCGTCTGGAAGCACCGGTGCAGCCTGGTACACCAGTCGGTTATAAAGCAGAGTATGAGCGTGCGTTGCAAGCGCTCCGCCAGGGCCAAAGTGTAACCATCTGTGGCGCCGGCGGCGTCGGCAAGACAACCCTGGCGGCGCAAATTGCCGCCGATCCCCACTTTAGCGCCACCTTTTGGTTCACTTTGCGTCAGGGCATCAACGACACCCTGCCCAGCCTGCTCTTTGCGGTGGCCCATTTTCTTCGGGAACAGGGGGCGACGGCGCTCTGGCGCCAGTTCGCTGTGGGGCAGACGGATGATCTGCATCTGGCATTGGGGCTGCTACGGAAGGATCTCCAAAGTATCGATCGGGCACGGCTGCTCTTCTGTTTTGATGAAATGGAAACTCTCCACGCTGCTGACCTGCCCGCACCGCTTGCGGCGCACCGGGCCATTCTCGAATTTTTGCGTACGCTCCAGGGCCAACTGCCGCTGCTCTACATCAGTCAACGGCCGCTGTTGGAAACGGACATTTATTGCGAATTGCGCGGGGTGGAAAGTGTACAACTGGCAACGCTTTTGCAGGCTACCGGCTACACACTGGACGCTGACGCGATCCAACAATTGCGTGACTATACTCAGGGCAATCTGCGCTTGGTCAAACTGGCGTTGGTTCTCTGGCAACCTGGCGCGACCTTGCCGACATTGGCCGCCGACCTGCCGCAAACGGCTGCCATTCAACCCATCTGGCAACGCATTTGGCAACGGTTGGCGTCCCAAGAACAGCAACTTTTGCAGCAATTAGCCGTCTTTCGCCACGCCGCGCCAGTCGATCAGTGGTCAGAATACGCTGATCCGCTGGCCCATCTGACGGCTCTTGCCCTAGTGCAACAAGACAGCTATGGCGGGATCGAACTGACACCGGTCTTGCGCGACATTCTGTATCAACAGTTGCCGACCACCACACGCCAACAATTACACCTGGCGGCGGGGGCGATCTGCGCGGCACGCGGGGACTACACCGAAGCCGCCTATCACTATGTCCACGGCGGTGCTGCTGGGCAAGCTGTCCGTATCTGGCACCCTCAGTTGCGCCAGGAGCTTCTGCGCGGCAAAAGCGGCGCTGCCCAGGCAATTTTTGCCGCCATTACCCGCGATGAATTGCCGCGCGCTGAACGGAAGAGCCTGGATCTAATCCTGGCCGAACTGCATCAACGGCATGGCGAAGTACAACAAGGGTTGGCCGTGCTGGCAACCGAAGCCTGGACGCAGACCGATGAAGCCGATGTGCGAGCGTACACCTTGCAGGGGCAATTGCAAGAGGCGTTGGGGCAGCAGGTCGCCGCGGAGCAAAGTTATGGCGCTGGCATCCAGACGCTGATGCGGCTGCAACAGAACTTGGTCCATCTCCAATGTCAGCGGGGACTGCTCCATACTCGGCAGCGCAACACCAAATTGATGCGACAATACCTGCTGCAAGCGCGCTGCGAGACCCAACGCCTGCAGGGGATGTTGGAAGAGTATGAAGGCCGCTTTGGCGATGCCCACGTTTCCTACCAAAGCGCGCTTGCCCTCGCCCAAAGCAGCGGCGATCACGCGGCGATTGCTACGCTTCAATTTGCCCGTTCCCGTATATTGGGCCGATTGGGCAACTACGAGGATGCACTCCACGCCGCCCATGACGCCATTGTTTACTGCGAAGCCAGTTCCGATTGGCTGACCCTGGCGCACGTCTATGCCAATTTGGCCGCGGCTCACAAGGATGCTGGTCACCTTGAACGGGCGATTGACGCCGCTCACAAAGCCCTTCCCCTGTTCAAGATGATGAACGCACCCTATTGGATTGGGCTTACAGCAGTGAATCTAGCCGAAGCCTACTTTGATCTCGGCGAGCTAGCCAATTCCGAAACGTACGCACAAGTAGCCATCACGCAGAACGCACCCCATTCCATGCCCTATGCGCTCTTTGCCTTGGCGCGCGTAAGAAAAGCACAAGGCACGGCAGGGGAAGCCAAAGCACTCTTTCAGCGCTCGCTCCACACAGCACAGGAAAATGAAGACCGCTTTATGGAGGCATATGCGCAGCGAGCATTGGGCGAACTCTATCACAATGAGGGGCGCTTTGCTGAGGCCGAGCGGTATCTACAACAGGCGTTGCGGCTCTTTGAGCAGGTAGAGATCGACGCCGAAGTCGCCGCGACCCAAAGCTTGCTGGATAAAGTCGCTGCCATGAGGAATGGGTTGGCGACGGGCGCATAATGGCGCTGTTTGGGTCATACGACCAGCCTATGGTAAACTATGTGTATGAACCAAAGACCACCATCATGAGAGCTATGGTATGAGTGAAGAAACGCAACCGCCGCGCACCTTGCATGATCGGCTTTTCAAAGAGTTTCTCCACCGCTTCCTGCCAGACTTTCTCTGGATCTTTTTTCCGGCGGAAGCAGAGCGGTTGAATTTCGCGACCTTGCAATTTTTTGATAAAGAGTTGATCATCAACTTCGCCGGCCAGGAATTGCGCATCACCGACATTGTGGCCGAAGTCGCGACCTGGGAAGGTGTGGCGGAAACCATTATCGTTCATCTGGAAGTAGAAGGGCGCGACAAAGTGACGCTGCCCCAGCGGATGAGCGAGTATTACGCCTTGCTACGCCTCTTCCGCCGCAAGCCGGTGTTACCATTAGCGCTGGTCTTGTTGCCGAATGCCGGCGGGTTGGACTGGCAGAGCTATCACGAAAGCATTTTCGGTCACCCTGTTTTGCACTTCCGCTATGGTCAAGTCGGCACTATTTGGCGGAGAACAGTCCGGTCGCTGCCGCGTTGACAGTGTTGATGGAACCCGAAGGGGAAAGCCCAGCCTTGTTAAAATTAGAGGCGCTGCAGAAAGTTGTCGAAAGTGATCTGTCGGATGGCGACAAATTGTTCCTGTTTGAGTTTATGAACACCTACGCACCGACCAGTGAGTTGTCCGATCCACGGGAGGCCATTATGGATAAATTACTTACAGTTGAAAAGACCTGGGGTGATCGTTTACGATCCGAAGGTCGTGATCAAGGGCGAACGGAAGGTAAGCTGGATGGCGAACGCACCATGTTGCTGCGTATGCTCACCTTGATGTTTGGTGAAGCGCCTTCATCCGTTGTTGCACGTATTCAGGCGATTCAAGACGAAGAGACGCTGGCACAGGTGGCCCAGCAGCTTGTCACCATCCAAAGCCTGGATGAGCTTATTCTGCCGGAGATGGCAGAATAACTGGTCAGGTTACGCTTATTCGTTTGTCGTATAAAATCCGTATTCCGCCATTGCCTGTTCCCACAGGACGGGCAATGGCGGATACGGTATCACCACTCAAAATCATCGCAAAATTTCTATCGAATTTCTTCCTTATCGCCAAATCGTGGGCAGAAAAACCACCAGGGGCGGCTGCACCGGCAAGGGATTGGCTAATCCCGCACAGCCCTGGGTCGTGGCGTAGCAAACGGGTAGATCGGCGGTGGTGATTGCACCGTTGACTGTGCCAGCCCAGAAGGTGGTGAGAAAGTCATCCCAACGGCTATCGGCGGCCCAGGCTAGATGATCCTTGGTGTAGTAGATGCGCCGTTTGGCTTCGTCGGTCTGGAGCGGGGCGTAGATGCTCAGGCCGCCCAGGTTGCGCCAGTCCCAGGTCTGCTCTTCGGCCAGCCAGGGTGATCCATTCTGCTGGGCCACGGTGATGACCACTGAACTCAAGAGCGTTTGCACGGCCTGGGCGTGACTGATCACCAGCGTATCAGTGATACCGCTGCTCTGCACCTGGGCGGCAAAATCGCGCAGATCCAGGTAATTGTCGTCGCTGTCTAACTTGGCGTCGTAGTTGCTGTCAAAGCGGTCGCTCTGTTGATAAGCCAGCGTAATGGCGGCCCGTTGGGTAGGGATCACCTCTTGCAGCGCATCGGCAAAGGCGGTGACGGTAGTCGCCAGGGGCGTGATCCGTCGCAGATCGGTCAGCGCCAGGGTGAAAGGATAGCCGGTGCGGCTGCGCATCAAAGCGGCTTCGGCAGCCAGCCACGCTTCGCCCAAGGCGCGCCCGTCACGATCATAGCGCACCAGGGGCAACAGTTGGTCATAGGCAAAGGTGGCCCAGTCGGTGTTGGGCGAGGCGAGCAGATAGTCGGCGCGGTTGCGTAACTCATAGGCGACTTCGGTCATGCCCATAGAGCAGCCGTCGAGATAGAGCAGGTTGAGGGTGCGCTTGGTTTCGCTGGTGGCCCAGTGGATGGCCTGCCCCAAAGCCAGCGTCGAGAGGGAACGGCTGCCGCTTTGGACGCCGGTGTGATCATCCCACAACATGCCGCCCAGGGTGTCATTCTGGTCGCGCCAGATGCTGGGTTGGGCGGGCAGGGCATTCGCCCCCCAGCCGCTACCGTGGCCGATAATGGTGAGGGCGACTTGAGGCGCCTGCGGATAGGCGTTGAAGCTATCGACCAGGAATTGATAGAGGGCGTGCGGGCGCGCCGTATCCTCCGTAAAAAAGCGTTGATAGTTGAACCCTTCGCGGTAACGCCCATCACAGGTTGGATTTTCAATCGTCGGACAATAAGGGTTGCGATCCGGCTGGATCTGGTAGACATAGGCGTCGCCGGTGGCCGGACCATCGATCAGCAACCGCACATCAACGCCGGGGTGGGCACCGGCTTCGATATTGTTGACCAGTCGCGTCCACGCGCTGCCCAGGTTGTTGTCAAGAACGGCGTAAACGAGGGCCAAGGAACGTTGTTCCGGGGGCAGCGGTGTTGGCGTGGGGGATGGGGTTGGCGTGGCGGTTGGGGTGACGGTTGCGGTTGGGGCCGGCGGGGTGCCTGGGGCCGGTGGGCGATTGTCCGTGTAACGAAATATTTGGACTTTGTCATCATATGCATTATTGGAAACTAAGATGCGTCCATCAGCTTGCATGGCAAAAGAAATATTACGGCCAGGTGGGGATAGAGTACCGTTCTTCCCAAAACTCACATCGATATTTCCATCCGGTAATAAACGATGTAAGGTATCCCGTTCCATTAAAATCCGGCCGATGTGATCAACTTGAATATTGTAGTAAGAGTCAATTTTGAGTGCAGAAAAAAAAGAAGGATCGTTGGCGCCTGATGGTAATAGGCGAATCAAAGTTATTTCTGTGTCATAGGGGTCTAGCCCAACCAGAATTTTGCCGTCAGACTGAAGGGCAAGTTCATCGAACCAGATGGAATCCGCTTCAGCACCGCAATTGACGATGCCGCCACTACCAAAACTGGTATCCAACGCGCCATCGGCATTAAAACGCACCACAATCGCATTGCTATCATATATCTCATAAAAAGGGTCGATTAAGCGGGTAGTAGTGCGCCCCACGACCAGTTTACCATCGGGCTGAATCGCTACCCCATGCCAACGATTAACTCTCAACCAAGTTTGTTCATGTTCAGCAACCGCTTCTACGCGATAACCCTGCCCCTGAAAGGTGGTGTCAAGGTGGCCGTCGTGCGTGTAGCGCGCAATCAGCGGCTGTCGATTGCGGACCCCAACGGCAATCAACTTGCCGTCTGGCTGTAGCCCGATTCCGGTGAACTCATTACTCGTGTAGTCAGAAACGCCAAAAACATCGGCCACCCCATTGACGCCAAAGCTGGTATCCAGGGTGCCATTGCCGTGAAAGCGTGTCACGCGCAAGCCGCCCGCCGCCACGATCTTGCCGTCGGTTTGTGTTGTTACTAAGTCTGCCTCCCGATAATAGTCGTCGCCGGTTGCGATGCGCCCGTTGACGCCAAAAGCTGGGTCGGGTAGGCCATCGGGCAAATAGCGTAATAAAGAACCCTCTCCGTTACACGTTGCGCTAACAATGAATTTGTCATCGGCTTGCACATGAACTAACTCACCGTACATGCAATTTGGGTCTACTTCCAGTCGACCGTCACCAGCAAAGGATAGATCCCACCCATCAGGATGGACCGGCGGATTGGTTTGGGCGTGGGCCACCCATTGCCGGCCCAGAAATAGGCCAAGAAGGAGAAGCAGGCCAAAGCCGCTGAACGCAAGAAGACGTTGGTGTTGAATAACCATAGATTTGTTTTGTCCTTTGTTGGTAGTCGGTCGTGTGCGTTGCACTGGCCACGGACGGTCTGTTCCCTGAGCAAACCTGGCCGGTGCAACGCACGCGACTGGCTACTGCTGATCCAGGTAAAGTTCAAAAAATAAGTGGGTGGCGTCAGGAACGCTGTAACACATGTTGTCACAGCCGCTGCCCATGAGGGTCATCCCGCCAGAGAAGCTGCCAATGCTAAAGCGGTGTTCCTGTACGATTTCCACGGCGCCATCTTCGGTGCACTGGAACCAATCAAAATTTGCTAACGTCGCCGTTTGCGTTTCCTCTGCCCCGACCCTGATTTGCGCCGTCACATTTTCAGTGATAGGGTACGGCACGGTCAAGTCACACTGGGCGACTTGACCGTGGGTCGTACAGGCGGTAGCCGGCGTCGACGGGGCTGCGCCGATCTGGTACGCCAACGTCACTGGCAAATCCGCTTGATCTGGCGACAAAAAGAGGCGTAGGGTAGCGGGCAATTCCTGCGGATCGACTTGGCAAATAGCCGGATCATTGGTCAACATCGCTGCCGAAGGGCGTTCGTCAGTGTCGGCAATAAACATGGTGTAGGCGTCACTGTCCGTATCGGCTATACAACCATTTGCCTGACCAGGAATGCTAATGGAACGGGTTGCCAAGTGAACGCCGTCAGGACGCCGGACAAAAACGGTATAATCGCCGGCGTGCGGGATGTTGAGCTGGTAATGGGCGCAGGCGTTGCCGGCCTTGCGATCAGCGCAGGTTGTTGTCAGATCCTCTGATGAAAGTGAACTGCTGTGCCCGGAGATGCTCACCTCTACCGGTTGGGCATAGGGGTTGCCGGCCATGTCGAATAGCCGTAACGACCGAGGGGGCGTGACCCCACAGGCATCGGCTAGGGTAAGTTCTTCTCGCCATTCGGACGGTTGATAGAGGCAATGGTTTGCGTTGATGTTCAGCGTGAAATCATGCTGCAACGGCTTGACCCGGTCGCCACCAATCTGTGCGCTGATGGTTGCGGTTGTTGTGAGTGGCCCGGCAACAGCAATCTCGCAGAAGTAGACCCCATCGTACCCCCTTTGTACACAGGTCGCTTCTTGTGGGGCGTCTTCCGCCGCCATGCGATAGGTGACAACGGCATTTTCCACAGGTAGCCCCTTGTCGTCCAGCAGTTGCATCGGGAGTATGCCGATGGGCCGTTCAGGCGAACAGAGCGGTTCGATCTCTAGGTTTAACCCTTGCGCCAGCGGGCAACCATCACGGGTCGCGATGCCGATGGTCGTCGTGGTGGTAAGGTAGCCGGCCTGTTGCATTTCAATGGTGTAGCCTATGGTTTCGCTTGTAACGCCCTGATCAGTAATTTGGCAGGAAAAGTCACTACAGACAAAGTAACCGCTTTCTGCTGGCTGGGCTACTGCACTGGCCTGGGGCAGTTCGCTTCGTTCGCCGTGGATATGATTGCTAAAGACGCGTATCGTCGGTTTAATCAGCAAGTTGGTCTGCGCCGCATCGGTGAAATCAAGTCCGATCTGCACAGTCTCCCATTCGGCTAATGGCTGGCAAGCGTTACCGGTTGACGTTGTAGTCTGCATAGGTGTTGCCAAGGTAGCAGTTTCCGGAATAATATAAATACAACCGCTGATCAGCCAAAGGGTTAGTAACAAGCCTAGTAGAATCGCCAAATTTTTCATCATATTTTTCATTGAGGTAATTGCTCCTACGAGTGATGGGTTTGGGGGTGCATTTACTAAGACAATGTTAAATTACAAGTAGACCTCCGGGAAGGGGTCAGGAACAATCGCCAAATTTGGGAAACCGTCTGACCCCTTCCCGGAGGTCGGCCGGTGACGCGATCGCGAATCTAACGTTGTCGTATTACTTACAATAATCGCCAGTACCGTTCGTTTTTCCGATAGTAAAGTAGAACACTACAGCGGATGAAGGCGGGAACGGATTTTTGTATCATGACCGAACGATGCCGTTGGCGCTATCCGTTGGCGGGAATTTACCCACCCGCTCCCACCCCCATCTGTTGTAGTGTTTGTATTTCCCTTACTTCCGCGCCACCGGCAGATACACAAACCGGGCCGTCGGCGTCTGCACCGGCAGCGGATTCGCCAACCCCTGGCAGCCTTGCGTGGTGGCATGGCAGACCGGCATGTCAGCTAGGGAAGTCGCTGCATTACTATTGCCACCCCAGAAAGCTGTGAGAAATTCATCCCAGGTGGTGTCCGCCGTCCAGGCCAGGTTGTTGGCATGGTAGAAAAGACGGCGGCGCACTTCGTCTTGGCCCAGTGGCAGGTAGATGCCCAGGCCGCCATAGGCGCGCCATTGCCAGAGTTGCTCACCAAAGAGCCAGGGCGAACCGCCGGCGGCATCTTTGGCGACCACTACCGCGTCCAGCGCATTGCGTAACGCCTCTGCGGCCTGTTGTACAGCCGTGGCGCTGGGAAAGTTCTGCTTCACCTGACCGACAAACGCAGGCAGATCGCTGTAGGCGTCCAGCGTATCCAGATCACCATCATAGTCACTGTCAAAGCGGTCGGTGGCGGCGAAGGCGGCCAGAAGTTGGGCTTGCTGCGTTGGCACGAGCGCACGGAGGCTGTCCGCCAACGCCGAGGCTGCTGTCGCCACCCCGCCCATCTGATTCAGATCGAGCAGGGAGAGGGTGAAGGGATGACCAGGGTTGGCGCGGAACTCGGCGGCTTCGATCTGCAACCAGCGTTCGCCCAAGGCGCGCCCGTTGGCATTGACCACTTCCGGCAACAGGGCATTGTAATTAAACGAGGCCCAATCAATGTTCGGCGCGGCCAGCAAATAGCGCGCCCCGTTACGCAGCTCATAGGCTACCTCAGCCATGCCCATGGAACAGCCGTCGAGATAGAGCAGATCGATCTTCCGGCCCGTCTGCTCGCCGGCCCAGGTCAAGGCTTGGCCCAACGCTTTGGTCGAGAGCGAACGGCTATCCTGTTGGCCGACCGCCGGATGATCGTCCCACAACATGCCGCCGACCGTGTCATTCTGGTCGCGCCAGATGCTGGGCTGGCCGGGCAAGACATTGGCGCTCCACCCGCTGCCGTGACCGATGAGGGATAGGTTGATCTTGTCCGCCGTGGGATAGGCGTTCATGGCGTCCACCAGAAATTGATAGAGGCTGTCGGGGTGGGCGCTATTTTCGTTGGCAATGCGCCAGAAGTTCGTTCCTTCCACATAGCGCCCGTTACAGGTTGGGTTGGCCGGGCTGGGACAGAAGGGGTTGGTATCGGCCATCACATCGTAAAGATAGACATCATTGTCCGTCGGCCCGTCGATCAACAGACGCACAGTCATGCCGGTACGAACACCGCTTTCTATGTTATTGACGAGCCGCGTCCAACTATCGCCTAAGTTGTTGTCAAGGACGGCGTAAAGTAACATGAGTGCATTTTGCGGTTGTGGCGTCACTGGCTGTGTGGACTGCATTGTTTCCATCAATTGGATTGGGACACGCGAATAGGTTTTTGTACCAAGACCAAGCTCACCCTCAACATCGGAACCCCAACAGTAAATTCGTTGGTTCTGTAAGAGCGCACAGGTATGGGAAGATCCCGTGGCAACCGCAGGCACTGTCGTCGGCAGCCCAGTCACAATCTTCGGTTGCGAAGCATCGGCAAAAGTGCCGTTACCAAGTTGCCCATCCACATTTGCTCCCCAGCAGTAGAGCCGCCCAGAATAGGTGACCGCACAGGTTGATTGGAACCCGGCGGCGAGTGATTGAATGGTCTCGCTGAGATTTGCAACCCAGACCGGTGTGGCTTGGATAAAGAGTGTTGCCTGGTTGCCAAGTTGCCCCGAAGAGTTATTGCCCCAACATTGTACGCCGCCGGCTTGGAGGGCTGCACAGGTATGAATGCCACCGGCGGCAATCATGTTGACTACGCCAGTAAGATTATCTACGGCAACAGGCCGTGTGCTATTGACGGTGCTGCCATCGCCTAATTGTCCTGTAAAGTTACTGCCCCAACACTTCACCTGCCGCTCTTTCGTCAAGGCGCAACTATGATTGTCGCCGGCTGTAATTGCTATCACCTCTGCCGGCAACTCAATGACATCGGTGGGTACATTGCGGTCAACGGTTGTGCCGTCGCCCAACTGCCCATCACGGTTATACCCCCAGCATTGGACACGGCCATCCGTTCGCAATGCGCAAGAATGGTTGGCACCCACGGCAATCGCAGTCACATTGTCAGACAAACCGACTACATCAACAAGGGTTCCCGGCCAGGGCATATCAATGCCGCCGCCCAATTGACCAAGCCAGTTGCCGCCCCAGCACTTTACACCATTGGTTTCGGTTACTACACAAGTATGACTATTGCCCACCGCAACCGTGCTGATGCCTTGTTGCAGGTCCATAACGGTGATTGGCGTGCTTTCGTTCTGAAAAGGGCTACTGCTCAAGCGTTGGCTGCCGTTACTTCCCCAACATTTGACCGCGCCCTGTGTGGTAACGGCACAGGAGTGATTGATACCCAGATCGATGGTTCGGCTTGTCTCATCAAGCGAGACAGCACTTGCCGTGTTTCTGCGCAAGAAGCGGCCACTGCCCAACTGCCCATAACGGTCATCACCCCAGCAAAAAACACTACCGTTGCTTGTGATTGCACAGGTATGCATTGGCCCTGTTGCAATCGATGTATGACCAAAACGATAGGCGCCGGGTACAACCGTTGGCGTCCATTGTGTTACCGTGCTGTTGTTGCCTAATTGACCGGCAAAATTCTGCCCCCAGCAATAGACATTTTCTGTTTCCAGTAATGCGCAGGTATGGGCCCAGTTTGCATCAACCGCGGTTACTCTTGCCGGCAAGCCGATGACATTGCGCGGCAGGGTTTGCCAGATACCAATTGTTATCTCACCTGCGCCGGTAAATTCAGGGTTGCCCCAACACTTTACATTTCCCGCCTCGAATAAGGCGCAGGCATGGGATTCCCCTGTGGTAATGGCGATTACCCGCTCATTCAAGCCGCTGACATCGGTCGGTGTATGCTGATCGAGTGTAGTGCCGTTGCCGAGCTGTCCTTCGGCATTCCGCCCCCAGCATTTAACCCCGCCTTGTTCAGTGAGCGCACAGCCATAATATGTGCCAAGGGCAAGCGCACTGATCCGTTCGTTGATGCCGACGACCTGTACAGGTGCAAAGTGTGTTTCGGTTGTCCCATCGCCCAATTGTCCGGCATCGTTTCTGCCCCAGCAGCGTACGCCGCCTGTTGTTAAAGCGGCACAGGCATGGTTGTTGCCAATGCCAATGGCAAGCACCCCGGCAGATAAGCCGACAATCTCTAGGGGAACAGTGGATTGGTACGTGCTGCCATCATCATTTAAGCCGCCATAGACGCCAGCTCCCCAACAGCGGACAGCACCTGTGTTGAGCAAAGCGCAGGTGCTGTCCGCTCCCGCATCAATGGCCGTAACACCGGTAGTCAGCCCCAACACTTCAACAGGCACACTCTGATGCAGCGTTGTCCCATTGCCTAACTCGCCGTTAAAGTTGCTGCCCCAACAGCGTACACCGCCGGTGTCTGTACGGCCACAGGTATGATTGTTGCCACCGACAACTTGAGTAAAGGCAATTGCATCGGCTTGCCCTGGGCTGTGCCGAACCGGTTTCGGTGACTGGTCAGCAGACAAGCTGTGTCCTGCAACGGGATTGGCGGCGCACAAAAGTAGTACGGGTATGAGTAGCGCAAAAAGTAAGAATAATTGGTTATAATGTTTTTGATGCGATAGCATGATCGGTGATGTATCTCCTCTAAAAATAATCGCTGCACACCTACTGTTTTCCGACGTGGATTGCTATTCACCAATCACGTTTTGGACATGCAACACGCCTTGCACGCCCATGCCGCTGCTCTTGGGAAAGAAGGCATGATATATGATATCTGGCTTCGGCCTCCGCCATTTTTTTTGTCACCAAAAATCCTTTTTGCGAATCATTTTGGCTGATCCAGGTAAAGCTCAAAAAAGAGGTGCGTTGGGTCAGCCACGCTGTAACACATGTTGTCACAGCCGCCACCCATGAGAGTCATCCCGCCATAGAAGCTACCGACGCTGAAGCTATGGCCCTGAACAGTGCTAATACCTTCTTCGGTGCAACGAAACCAATCAAAGCTGGCCAGCGCGACGTCCCGCGCTTCTTGTTCACCAACGACGATTTGCGCAGTCACGTTTTCCGTGATCGGGTGCGGCACCGTAAAGTCACACTGGGCAACCATGCCCTTGGTTGTGCAAGCGACCGCCGACGTCAACGGTGTCGCGCCGATCTGGGTCGCCAGTGTAACCGGTAGAACGCTCTGATCCGGCGGCAAGTAGAGGCGCAGCGTCGCCGGTATGATCTGCTGATCGACCTGGCAGACGGTTGGATCATTAGTCAAAAGTGCGGAAGCGGGTTGTTCAACGCCATCGGCCATGAACATGGTATAGGTGTCAGGCGCTGTCGCTGCCATACAACCATTCTCGGCACTGGGGACGGTAATCGTCCGCGTTGCCACAGATAACCCACCAGGCGAACGGGCAAAAATGGTATACGCGCCGGCTTTCGGCAGATCGAGCTGGTAACGCGCACAGGCGCCGTTGGCTTTTTCATCAACGCAGCTTGTGTCAATCTCTTCGTATGAAAAGGAGGCACCATCTGCTGTGATGCTGACATTCGTCGGTTGGTCGTAGGGTGCGCCCTCGGTGTCTAGTAGAATCAAGAAGGACGGTGGCGTTACACCGCAAGCATCAGCGAATTGGATCTCTTCTTGCCACTCGGCTGGTTGATAGAGGCATTGATTCTCATTGATCGCCAATTCAAAGTTGTGCGTCCGCGGTGCGACCCGGTCGCCTTGGATCTCTGCGTTGATGGTTACGTTTGTCGTTATCGGCCCGGTAACGGCAATTTCACAGAAATAGTACCCGTCATATCCCGTTGTGACACAATCTGCTTCTTGCATCGTTGCATCATTGCCTGTGCGATAGGTAAGCGCACCATTTTCTACGGGCTGCCCGTTGGCATCCAATAAGCGCAGCGGCAGGATACCGATGGGCCGGTCAGCCGGACAAAGCGGTTCGAGGGTCACATTCAATTGTTGCGCCAGCGGACAACCATTGTGGGTGGCTAATCCAATCGTTGTTGTCGTGGTAAGATAGCCGACGCGTTCGACGGCAATGGTATACCCGGTGGTTCCGTTCGGAATGTTACGATCCATGATTTGGCAGGCAAAGTCATCGCAGGCAAAGAAACTGCTCTCTTCTAAGTAAGCGGCTGCACTGCTCTGGCGTAAGGTATTTTGGTCGCCATTTGCATCATTGCGATAAACATGCATCGTTGGGTTAATCAGCGCGGGGTTGCCGGCTACATCGGTGAAATTAAACGCAATTTGCACAGCATCATCTTTGGCCATAGGTTCACAAGTATCGTCGGTTGCCCTTACGATTCGTGTTGGTGTTGTTGGCGTTTCGTGTTCGGGAATGACATAGACGCAGCCGCTGACCAGCCAAAATGTTACGAGTAAACCAAAAATGATCGTTGAATTTTTCATCGTTCGCTTCATTGTATCGATTGCTCCTTATGCAGTTACCACAAGTGTCTGGTTGTGCCAATGCCTGATGTAGATGAGATGGGGATCACAGAGGTATCGCTTTACCAGTAATAATCTCGCACTATCTTCATTTTTCCGATAACGGTTGTGGTCGCATACGTCTATTGACGCCTTTCGCCCCGTGGGTTACGACTTTAGGTTGTGCTAATGGTAAAATAAAGGCTGCTAACAATACCGATAGGCTTCCGCAACATGCCGAAGTCCGCCCCCTCCCTAGCCCTCCCCTGGTAAGGGAGGGAACTGTTCCTCCCCCAGGCTGGGGGAGGTTAGGAGGGGGTGAACGATTACAAACGAAAAGGATTCGTCAACCAACTCCTTTTGCTCATCAAATGATAGCGGAACAACTGACCAGGCGAGTCCTCTTTTTATCACCAAAAGTCCTCTATCCGTAGGACAGCAACCGTTTTGATAGGAAGTGACTGTGAATGGCTTGAAACAAACGTTGGAGGCGGCGCTCAAACACTATGGCGACGCCGATTGGTTGGGCGCCTCGCCGCTGGCAACCCCCTACTTTCTGGTCGCCTACCTACCCGCGACGGCGGTGACAGCAACAAGCCGCGGGCGCGCCTTGCAAAAACTCCTGGCCGACGCCACCGCCGACATTAGCGGCAAATATGCCAAGCGCTACCAGACCATTTTGCGGGAATATTACTTTCAAGCACGCCCGGCAGAGCTTGTCTGGGAAGAGATTGGCCTGACCAAAAACCCCTTTCATCTCAACCGCAACGCCGCGATTGCCGCATTGGAAGCGGCCTTGGTCACCCGCCTGCAACCGGCGTTGCATCTGGAACAACCGCCGCTGCCGCCCCCCTTGATCGAACGCGAACCGCTTCTTGCCCAGTGCCGGGAACTGTTGGTCGCACCCAAAACCGTTGCCTTGCTCGGTCCGGGGGGGATTGGCAAAACGGCCCTGGCCGCGCAAGTGGCGCAGGAGAGTAACCGACCGTTCTTTTGGTACACTGTGCGTCCCGGTTTGAATGATCAGGTGGAGAGCTTGGTCTTTGCCCTGGCGCTCTTTGCCCACCGCCACGGCAGCTCGACCCTTTGGCTCACGCTGGCGACCCAGCCGCGCCAACCGATTGACGAGCGCGTTCTCAGCGCGTTGCGCTATGCCCTCACCCAGATCCAACCGGCCCCGTTGCTTTGTGTGGATGCCCTGGAATTACTGCAACCGGCCACGCTGACCGCCCATCAAGCCTTTGTTCATGGGCTGGATACGCTGCGCGGCCTGGCCCCGATCTTGCTGCTGGGGCAGCAGATCCCGCTGGATGCCGATGAGTATCTCACCCTCACCGGCTTGTCACCGGCAGGCGTGAGCCTCTTATTGCTCCAACAACAGGGGCGAGCGCCAATCAGTTTGCGCAGCGAATTTCATGCGTTGACCCAGGGGAACCCCCGGCTGCTCCGCTTGTGTATGGCTGCCCTGGCCGCTGGCGAAACGCCAGATGATTTACAGCACTTTCTGGCCACTTCGCCCGCCGTGGACTTGCTCTTTAGCCATACCTTCTTGCACTTGGCAGAGACCGAACGGCAAGTGCTGATGACCTTGAGCGTCTTTCGCAGTCCGGTGCATCTTCCCTACAGCCAGGAACGGACAATGGCCGTTGCCGTGTCCAACTTACTGGCACAGGGCTTTCTTCAAGCCGATGCCCAAGGCGCGCTGGATCTGCCATTGGTCTATCGTCAGTTGTTGTTGCGTAATTTGGATGAAACGACGAGCCGTCAATTGCATCAACAAGCCGCCGCGCTGCGTAGCCAAAGCGGCGCCTACACGGCTGCCGCCTATCATCTGGTGGAAGCGGGTCAGGTGGAGGCAGCGTTGGCGCTCTGGCGGGAATATGGCGCGCAAGAGATCGCCCAGGGGCAAGCGGCTACTGCCCTGGCGCTCTTTCAGACGGTGCAACGGCTGACTTTGCCGTCGGCACTTCACGAACAGGCCACCCTCTTCTGCGCCAACCTGCAACAGTTGATTGGGCAGACCAGCCAGGCCGCAACGACCCTGCGCTCATTGTTGATAAAGACGCCCATTCTCGCCGTTGAAGCCGCCGATCTGACTGGCATGATCGCCAACGATCAGAGTGAATTTGATCACGCCGCCGTCGCCTTTACACGGGCGCTGCGCGTGGCGGAGGAATTGATCGAGGTCCGTCTGGCCCGCGTCTACAAAGGGCGCGCCTGGCTCAATCTCCGCCAGCGGGAGATTGCCCAGGCTGAACGCGAACTGGCCCAGGCCCAGGTGGAAATCGAGAATATGCGTGGGAATCTGGCCCTTGACCGCGCCGAGTATGAACAGGCGGCGGGCCATTATCAACTGGCCTTACAGGCGGCAGAGGAGATCGGTGCGCCGGAAGCGCTGGGCAAATGTCGCAACAACTTGGGGGGCGTGGCGCTCTTTCAAGGACGTTTTGCCGACGCCATTCACCACCTGACCCAGGCCATTGCCGCCTATGAGCGCATCGGCAAAGTGGCGGCGCAAGCCGGTTGCCGGATTACGCTGGCCGTCGCCCATAATCAGGCCGGCGAGCCGACCGCCGCGCTCACAGTGCTACATGCCGCCGAAGAATTGCTGGCGCTGCGCAGTGAAATCTTGCCCTGGCAGGGCGCGCTAATTGCCCAGGCGCGCGCCGAAGCCTACCTGGCGTTGGGGGAATGGACACAGGCCGAAGCCCAGGTGCAAGCCGCCATCGCCGCCGAAGAGATCAGCGTCCTGCCCGACGCGTATCGCGTCTATGGCGAACTCTGCCTGCAACGGGGTGAGTTGGCGCAAGCCGAACAGTGGTTACGCCACTCCTTAACCTTTGCCGAAAACAACGAAGACCGTCTGTTGACCGCCTACGCCTGGCGCGCCCTGGCTCACCTCTATTACCGGCAGGCGCGATTGACAGATCTGGCGACGGCCAAACAAGCGGCCCTCGATCTCTTTGCCGCGCTCAATTTGCCCCATGAAAGCGAACGCACCAATCAGCTTTTGCTCTTCCCTAACACAGCGGAAGACTAAAGCCTTTTCGCGCTTTACTTAACAAAATCCTATTCTTTCAGAAACGCCGCCTGACCAATAGCGCGCAACCCGCCTGCCATTGCTTTGTAGTTCGTTTCGTGGTTGAAGAGCCAGAGGATGCGGGTGTGACGGTTTTGCGGCTTGGCCGGAACTGATGCGTAGCCATCGGTGAAAATAATCAGGCCGTCATAGTCGCGGTGTTCATCAATGTAGGCCAGCACCGGCGCAAAGCTGGTGCCGCCCCGCCCCAGAACTTCCACCGCTCGCCGCGCCCGTTTTAGGGTGAGCGGCGGGCCTTTGACTTCCGTATCAAACTGGATCACATCAATCTGCTCGATACCATAGCGGAAAAATTGGTTGATGAGCGAAAAGCCCCGCTCCAGGTCGGCGCTGGGGATCGACCCGCTGACATCGATGGCAACGAGCAGCTTGGTGGTGAAGTCGCGGCGACTGCCCATGTATTGAAAGCCATAGCGGCGGCTGGGTTTCATGCGGGTCAACACCCGGTTGGTCGCCAAAATTGAGGTGCGGAATTGGCGCAAAATGGCCCGGTAATCCAGCTTGGGTTTGAGCGCGGCCAGCACCCGTTCCCGCAATTTGCCGACAATGCTCCCCCAGCGGTTGCTCGCCTGCGCCACCCGAATCACCTCGTTGATCCGCTCATCAAAGAGGGTGTCTTCATCCCAATCTTCGGTGTTCTCACGGGCGGTTTCTTCGTCGCTGGTGTACTGTTCCAGCGTTGACGGACTTTTCTCCGGTGGTGCGGCTTCCTCTGCCGGTTCGTTACCTGTTGCATCGTTCGCCTCATCGTTGGCTATTTGCCCATCACCGGAACCCTGATTGCCGCCTGTATCCGTTGCCGCCTCCCCTGCACCGCTGCCCACACCTGCATCGGCTAGTTCCAGCAATTTCTGGTAGTAGAACTCAAAATATTGTTGGTTAAACTCGTCGCTGCCAAAGAGGGCGCGGGCATTGGGAAAAGGCAGATCAGTCTGCAAATACTCCTGCAAGGTCACATTGCTGGCGGCATAGGCGATGGGGGCGTTCTCCTTGCGCCGCTGGTAGGGATGTTTGAGCAGAATGCGCGTCGCCTCAAAACGCAGAACCGCTTCCAACTGTCGTTTGTCCAGATCATCAATAAAGGCTGGGTTGACCTCAATCTTCCCCTGGCGCACTCGCACCGTTGCAATGCGCGGTTCCATCACCAGATCATGGGTCGTCCATGCGGCAAAGAGCAGCGGTTCGACCAGAAACCAGCGTTCAATGGCTTGGCGGATGCGTTCGCGTGTGGACATGGGTAGTTAAATTACGAGATATTGGGTATTGGATATTCGGTAGTTGAAATATTCAATATCCAGTACCCAATATCCACTGCCACCATTAAACCTGAATCCCCTGCACATACTCCGTCAGGAACAGGATAATCTCCAGCGACTCGGAGATAAAGTTGGCGCCCTGTTCATATTGGCTCTGCTCCATGAGCGAAGCGAAGTGGGCGACAGCTTCCTGGTTTTTCATCTGTTTGAGCGCTTTGAGATAGGCCAGCAGATTGGTGCGGATGGCGTCGGCATCTGCGGCGGCGTAACGCTTGCTGTTGAGCCAGAGCATGATCTGTTCATTCAGCAGCACAATCTCTTGCAGCGACATCTCTTTGAGCTTGGCGCGATGGCGAGGGAAGTGGAGCAGCACCTGTTCTACATTGAGTTTTGCAGCGGCGATCAAACTTTGTTGGAAGGCCAGCGCGGCTTGAATGCCCACCATACCGGCGATGGCTTTGAGCGCCAATTCGCCCAATTGCTGGTGCGGCTTGATAAAGTCCGAGACGCGCACCCACGAACGGCGGTCCGGCAGCTTGACCAACCCGGCATGTTGCATCGCTTCTTCCTGCCCCACCCGCTCGCCATCCAGGTGATGGTGATGTTTCTGGATAAAGGCGATCACCCGTTCATCGACATCATGATTGCTCGCCCATACCAGCCACTCTTCCACCGTGGGGGCAAACTCATAGAGGTTAAAGCGAGAGACCAGCGCCGGATCGAGTTCGGTCAGTTGATATTCGTCCCCCTCGTTGACGGCGGCGATAACCATGCTGCCGGCGGGTAGTTGTTTACCGGCCAGCCGCTTGTTGAGCGCCAGGTCATGCACTGCCTGTAAAATTTCCGGGCGCGCCCGGTTCAACTCATCCAGGAAGAGAACAATCGGCTCATCCGGTTGTGGCCACCAATAGGGGGGCAAAAAGACCGAACGTCCGCTCTCCTCGTCCTTGTGTAGCAGGCCGATCAAATCACCGGGATCGCTCATCTGCCCCAGAAAAAAGGCGACCACCTTCATCCCCTGGCGCCGGTAAAACGCAGTGATGATCTCCGATTTGCCAATGCCATGTCGCCCAATGAGCATAATGTTCTGGGCCGGCGGCGTCAAGCGTAATAGTTCGTGTAGTTCTTGTGCGTCAAGTCGAATTGCCATAATTGGGTTGGTTGGTTAGTTAGTTGAGCTTGTCGAAACCAACTAACGATCTATAACGTCTCATGCCGAATCCACTGTTGACTGCGCCAACTGGATGGACTAAATTGGCCGACCTTGAATTTGATGCCACGAGCATTGAGTTCGCGCACCGCTCCAATCGAGGCACGCAACTGGGGCAGCACCTCTTCAAACTTGGAGAAGGGGATCTGCAACTCCACGCTCTCTTTGTCGGAGAGGCGGACGTAGAGGGTCAACTTTTGGGTGTCGGTTTCGGTGTAAAAGTCGAACTTGTCCTCTTTGGCGATCTTCTTGACCTGGGCTACAATCGCCTGGGCTTTGAGATCGCGCACCTTTTGCCGGCGGCTCTTCTGGGCAATCTTACGCTCCACCACTTCCTGGCAGGCGGTAACAAAGGCGACAAGCTCATCTAGGTTGGAAATGAGTGCCGTGTGGCTCCAGTGGCCAACGGCCAATTGACCCTGTTCGTCGGTTTTAACATTAAAATGAGTGCTATCCGCATAGTAGCGAAAGTCCGATGGTTCATTGATCGAAAAGGCACAGATAAAGCGATCCTTTTCCCGTTGATCGATGGAATAGGGGCTGCGCTCGGCCTCGATATACTTCATGCCGGCCAGCCGCTGGCGAATTTGCGTTGCCCACTCGGCGCGTTGCTCTGTCGTCACCTGGATGGGCGACGCCCCGGAGAAGTGTTCGCGCAGGAGACGACGAATCGTCGGGTCGGGTATGGCCATACGCAGGAGTATACACCAAAAGTTCGGAAAAGTGGAATTTTAGAACAGGTGTTTTGTGAATTTACTGCGGTGACATCGGCTTGCTCCCGGTTGAGATTGCCATTGCCTATTCATTCGTGCGACAATAGAGGCTAGTAGGCACTTCATTAATTTTATCTTTACTGGGAGGCATCAGAAAAGAAAGTATGTCAATCCACGTGCATCAACTGCAAGCGCTTGTTAACAAGCTACGCGGCGGTCTTATTGTTTCTTGTCAAGCCTTGCCCCATGAACCGCTCTATGGCGCGGCGATCATGGCGCGGATGGCAGTGGCGGCCAAGGAAGGGGGGGCAGTCGCCATTCGTGCGAACACGCCAGTGGATATTGCCGCCATTCGCGCCGCTATCGATCTGCCTATTATTGGTCTTTACAAAGAAGATATCCCAGGCTACCCAGTCTACATCACACCGACATTGGCCCATGCCAAAGCGGTGGCCGCCGCCGGCGCCGACCTCATCGCCATCGATGCCACGGCGCGCCCTCGTCCCCAACCGGGAACCCTGGCTGACTTTATTGCCGCTATTCACGCCGAAACGGGACGGCTGGTCTTGGCCGATATTGCCACGGTCGACGAAGGGCTGGCTGCTGAAGCCGCCGGCGCCGACATGATTTCGACCACCATGTCCGGTTACACCGCCGACAGTCCGCAACAGCCCAGCCCTGATCTGGCGTTGGTGGAACAGTTGGCTGCGCGCCTGACTGTGCCGCTGCTGGCTGAAGGGCGCTTCAAACTGCCGACCGAGGTGAACCAGGCGCTGGCCCTTGGGGCGACTGCGGTGGTGGTTGGCGGCGCGATCACCCGTCCCCAACAAATTACCCGTTGGTTTGTGGACGCCTTGACAAAACAGTAGGACCACAAGAGAAAAGTAACAATAAAGTCTGCACGACCTAGTGGATTGCTTGGCAAGCAATCCACTAGGTCGTGCAGACTTTATTGTTGGCCGTAAGCCCCCGCGCTCTTGTTGGTATGCGCGCATACGTTTACAGCAATAATCGCTAACAGGATTGTAGATAATAATAAAGTTTGCAAACAATTAGGTCGATCTATCTGGCTACTTGGGCAGGTAAATGACTGGCAAGTTGATTAGTTGCTTCCACGCCTGGTGTTTGCTAAAATAAATAGCAATATTTACTGGTAAAACTAATTGCTTCAGCGAAGATCCCTTGGTGACATCGGAGCTACTGCACGGCCACTTCTGCCACCGCTAATTGACGCTACCAGCAAGGGAAAGGCGCAATTTATTATGTTGCAAACGAACAAGCGGGTGCTTGATCGCTCCCTAACTTGCCAGTGTTATGGAACAAAGGTGCGACGCACCCAGATCCTGGCGATGCTCCTGGCTCTCCTGGCTCTCTGCCCACTCTCCACTGTGCGGGGTGCGCAACCCGTTCGCACGGCTGATCCAGGCGTGAATACAGCAACGAGTGACCTGACGGTTGTCCAGCAAGCCTATTTGAAAGCCGCTGTCAGCGCCGATGGCTATTTTGGGCAGGCGGTGGCCCTTTCCGGCGATACGGCTGTGGTTAGCGCGCCGGCGGAAGGCGGATTGACTGGCGCCGTCTATGTCTTTATCCGCAGCAATGCCCCAAACGCCATCTGGCAACGGCAAGCGGTCATAAGGGCGCCCAACCCGGATGGCGGCGACTATGATCAACTGCGTGGTGATGCCGGCAACGATGTCTTGCTCGATGGCGACGGAGTGGCGGCCATCACCGGCGGCGGTGGCAATGATCTACTTACGGTGGTTCTGCGCAATGGCTGGCGTGATAGCGCCGACCAACCGCGCTTTACCGGTTTGGCCGCCGGCTATGACAATGATCTGGTCACGCTGATTCTTCGCAATGCCGTACGCTTTTGGGTGGCGCTCAGCGGTGATGAAGCCGATGAGCCACCTAGCCCACTAGAAGGAAGTCAGGACTTCTTGACGCTGATCAGCGCCATTGATGCCACCTCGGAGATCAACAAATTTGAGAAACGCTTGCTCATTGCGGCTGATGCTGACTATTTGCCGCCTGATGAGGAAGCCGGCGCTGCCTACTTGAGTGAACCTGTGGGCGCCAACCCTGCCGATGTCACACAGCTTAATCGTGCTTTTTTCCCACTAATTAATCGGTAGCCCGCAAAGAACCAGGAGGAGAGTTATGAAGAACAACAGGCTGTGGTCAATCCGACCACTGAATGCAAGACCGCCCTCAACCCCACTGTTGCTGCTGATGCTCTGTAGTTTGGTTTTGGGCTTGGTCGCGCCTGCCCCGGTGGTAGCGCAAACAGGCGCCGCCTGCGAGAGTAAATTCGATAACGCCATGGTCGGCTACTGGCGTTATGACAACGTCGCCGACCCCATGCAACCGACCTATGGCGCCTTACGCGGGAGCATCGTCGGCGCCGTTCCTTTGTCCAGCGGGAAAATCGGCCAGGCATTGACCTTCAACGGCGGCGCCTATGTCGATTATGGCACGGGGTTGGACATTCCCGCTTGGGAGCAATACACCGTCGCCATTTGGTTCCTCAACGATGGGCGCCTCCCGCCCCAGATTGGCTATGGACAGAAGATCCTTGATAAAACGACCTGGTTCAGTGATTTCTTTTTGGGCGTCCAAAATAGCCCCAACCCGGTCAGACCGCCCCAACTGATCTTTATGTATGATCGCGATTTCAAGAATATCCAGACCAGTGGCTATAACTATGTGGATAGCCGCTGGCATCACGCCGTCATTCTCCGTAACGGCCTGCATGGGGAGCTTTGGGTCGATGGCGTGCTGATTGGCGCCAAAGAGGATGTGAACCCGACCATCAACGACCAACCGCTCTGGATGGGCTATTCGTCAGCGGAAGATGGCTATCAGCAGCAATATTGGGGCGGGCTGCTCGATGAATTTGCCGTCTTCAACCGCGCCTTGACGGCAGAACAGATTGTGGATCTCTATGTGCGCACAGTGGCCGGCGGTAGCTATTGTGACAGCGACGTGGACTTGGTGGTCAACAGCACCGCTGATCCCGGCGACGGCATCTGTAACCGAGTGGAATGCACCTTGCACGAAGCCCTCGTCGCTGCCAATGCCAGAGTCGGCGCCGACACGATCACCTTCAACATTCCCGGCGCCGGGCCGCATACAATCAAACTGACGACGCCTTTGCCGACGATTCAGGAAGCGGTACTGCTTGACGGCTACTCGCAGCCGGGCGCCCGGCCAGCGACTACCTCTAACCCGGCGGAGTTGGACGCTGTGATTCTGATCGAAATCGACGGCAGTGGCTTGACGCCAGGACAAAATACCTTTGGCGAAGGCTTGCGCATTGATGGTAACCAAAGCGTCATCCGTGGTCTAGCCATCAACCACTTTACTGGCCCCGGCATCATCCTTTGGGGTGGGGCCGGCGGTAATCGGCTTGAAGGGAACTTTTTGGGCGCCGATCCGAGTGGCAATCGGGCGGCGGGGAATACGCGCGGGCTACAGGTCAGCGCACTGGCCGATAGCGCGAATGAGATTGTGGGTAACCTCATCGTGGGGAATGAGGGGGGCATCCTGCTTGATCAAGCCAGTAACGTGTTGGTGGAAGCGAATCGGATTGGTCTGGCGCTGAATGGCGCGCCGTTGGGCAACCGTGGCGCCGGGGTGCAAATGGCTGAATCGTTTCCGGTTACTATTCAGAATAATCTGGTGGCGCATAATGGCGGTACGGGCATCGCTACGGCGCGGGCGGCGTCCGTGATTCGGGCAAATGCCGTGACCGCCAATGGCAGCGGGATAAGCTGTTTTGCCGATGGCGCCTGTCTTGTAGAAGACAATCTGATTGCGCATAACCAGGGGGATGGCCTGGCGATCGGTAGTGGGAGCGGCAGCACCCTGCGACATAATGAGATCACAGGCAATGGCGGACAGGGGGTTAACTTCTCGTTCCGTGATGGTCCCTACCAGGTAGAGGGGAATCGGATTACCGAGAACGGCGGCATCGGCGTGGCGGTGACTGGTGATCGTCCCCACCTGGTTGTGACGCTGGCGACCGACAATATCATCGCAAACAACGGTGGTCTGGGCATCGACCTCAACGCGGATGGCGTCACCCTCAATGATCCCGGTGATGCTGATCAAGGCGCCAATGGATTGCAAAATTTCCCGGTGGTCAGTGGGGTGCGGCTCAACCGCGCCACCACCGTGGAAGGCATCTTTAACAGCACCCCCAATACCCCCTTTACCCTTGCCTTTTACGCCAACCGGAGTTGCGATCCTAGCCGTTTTGGCGAAGGCGAACAACTCCTTGGCACGCTGGCTACGACCACCGATGGCAGTGGCAACGCCACCTATCGTGGCACTTTCCTGCCGGTAATCCCTGATGGCGCCTTTGTCACGGCCACTGCCATCGGCCCACAAGGCGCCGCAGAATTTTCGTCTTGTCGTGTTGCTGGGGCCACTCGGATCAACGCTCTGCTCAAGAGTAAACAACTGCGGATCAGCTATGACCCAACACCGGCGCCTTATGCCCCAGCGGGCGTCGTGCGCTTGACCGTAAACTTTACCAATCACTCAAAGCTGATGCTGACTGCGAGCTATCTGCGCGTTGCCGCCTTGAGTGGTGGCAACCTGTTGCTAAATGCCGATGACGGACCCGGTGGCGTTGGCGCTGTTCTAGCGCTGCCCACCACCCTGGCGCCCAAGGCCGACGCCACCGTTCCCCTGCTGATTGGCTTGCAACAGCGTCGGCCCTTTCTCTTCTTTGTTGACGCCTACGGTTTACTCCCGGCCGGCGTCTTGCCGGCTGAATTGGACATGCCAGACGCCAATGGGGAAGTGGATTTGAGTATTGACGCCACCGCCTTTGACGAATCGACCGATGGCGCGTCGAACCATCCTGTCTATTTGCCCTTTATCCAACGGTAGAGCCGAACTGCACGCCATGCCCCTATGCGATGGAACTAAGCCCGCTCCTGACTAGTCACGGACTGAGTAGAAGCAAGTTGAATCGTGAAAAGACGGAAGGGTAACGACTAAGCCTTTATGCACTCGCCGTCAGTCCGTGACCGGCGTTAGAGGCGCCGGTCACGGACTGACGGCGAGCGCGTTTATCAATGACAGCGCGTTTATTAACGACAAGGCAGGATCATATGAGAAACCAACAAAAGCACTTATTGCATCTGTTCATCATCGTTGTTCTGCTGCTGATCATGCTCCCGGTGACAGCGACGCCTGTGCGCGCCGTCGAGCCGGTCGGTGATGCGTATGTAGTCACCCCACATGCGGCGTTTGCTAAAGCCCGGTCGGCAGTGGCGACGGCGAAAACGGGCGCGCCCTACGCCATCTGGAGCGACGAAGAGCAGGATGGCGATCAATTTGGCATCTATGGCCGTAATTTGCCGGACGGAAGCTATTCGCACCTCAATACCACCACGCTTGGTCGCCAGAACCGGCCGGCGGTTGCGCTCGCCTGGGATTTTAACGATGGCCTTGCTGCCTGGGATGAACAGGGCGGAAATCGCCCATCCGGCATTTTTGGCCGCGCACTGTCAGGTGTGCCTATGTCCCCGGAATTTCGCATCAGTCAGGATGAAGCCCATACAATGGAAGCGCCGGCGATTGCCTTTGACCGGCGTGGCAGCAAAGGGGTTGTGGTTTGGCACAGCCTGGGCCAGGACGGTTATTACGGTGGCATCTATGGTCGGCGCGTCACTACGGGGGGCGAAGTGCGTGGTGATGAATTTCAAGTCAACACCTATACCATCGGCTCTGAACTGGCGCCGGATGTGGCGATGGCCTATGATGGCCGCTTTGTTGTCACTTGGTTCAGTTGGACAGGAGCGGGTCATGAAGGCATCTACGCCCAGCGTTATGACGCGAATTTCAATCGCGTTGGTGCAGAGATGGAGATTGCCAACTTTGGGCAATTAGGCGATCTGAACCACTATGCCCTGGCGCCGGCCATTGCCATGGACCCGGCAGGCAACTTTGTGATCGCCTGGAGTATCGGCCCGAATACAGATCGTGACACCGATATTTATGCCCGCCGCTACCACGCCGATGGTACACCTACCGAGCCGGCGTTTCGGGTCAACAATTACACCGCCAATGTGCAAGCCTTTGTCGATGTGGCGCTGGATCAACGGGGCAATGCCGTCTTTGTCTGGCAGAGTGACAGCCAGGATGGCAGCAGCTATGGCATCTATAACCGGCTCTATGATGGCGCCGGCACGCCGGTGGGGGATGAATTTCTGGTGAATACGGTGACGACGGGCTATCAGGTGCAGCCGGCAGTGGACATGAGTGATGTTGGGCAATGGATTGTGACTTGGACTGGGCAGGGGCCAGCCGGCAGCGCCGAGACCATCTATGCCCGCGCCTACCGCCATTCGTTCCCAACCTTCACCGTCAACTCGACCGTTGATCCCGGTGATGGTATCTGCACCTTTGACGAATGCACCTTGCGCGAACTCTTGGCCGAAGCTGTCGCCAATCCGGGGACAGAGACGATTGCCTTTGCTATTCCCGGCGCAGGGCCGCATACCATCAACCTGAGTTCGCTGTTGGCGATTCAGAGTCCGGTGATCATCGACGGGTACACCCAGCCGGGCGCGCTGCCCAATACCAATACCGTGGAGCAAGGCTTGAATACCGTTCTCAAGATTGCGCTGAATGGTGGAATGGAGCTACGGTCGAACATCACCTTGAAGGGGCTGGCGATCAGCGGTGGCATCGATGTCTATCAAAACAACACTATTTTGGAAGGCAACTTTATCGGCGTTGATGTGAGCGGCCTGACTGCGACCAGTGGCGGGGTTGCGCTCATCGCCGGCGGCGGCAACCTACAGGTCGGTGGTGTTGAACCGGCCAAGCGCAATTTGATCGTGGGCCGCGTCTCCGCCGGCACCTTTGGCGTTCTTGGTTTGCAAGGGAACCTGATGGGGACGGATATTACCGGTCGCCGCGCCCTTGGCCCCGGCGCCGTTGCCGGTAACGAAGCCACGATCACCGTGGGCGGTGATCATCCCCAAGCGCGCAATCTGCTGACCAGCGTCGCGTTGGGTCTCTCCTCGGCGACAATTATGGGTAACTATATCGGGGTTGATGTGACTGGTCTGCAACCCTTGGGCTATGGCGGCGCCATTCAGTCCTCTCTCGGCAGCGGTTTCAACGCGGTCAATAACCTGCTGGCCTACACAGGCGGCACGCCCGTGATTATCGGCAATAGTGGCCGGTTGAGTGGCAACCGGATCTTTAGCAATGGCGGTTTGGGCATTGATGCCGGCAATGATGGCGTTTCGCTCAATGACCCTGGCGACCTCAACAGCACCGGGCCGGGCGGCAAGCAGAATTTCCCCATTATCAACTGGGCGCAAAGTGCGAATAGCGCCACAGCCGTAGAGGGCATCTTTGATAGTCGACCGGCGACCAACTACACCCTGGAATTCTTTGCCAACGCGGCCTGTGACCCTTCTGGCTTTGGCGAAGGCGAGCGGGTCCTGGGCACAACGACATTAACCACCGACGCCGCCGGCAAAGCCACCTTCCGCGCCAGTTTCCCCGTGACGACGGCGACGGGCGAGTTCATCACTGCCATTGCCACTGGTCCAGGTAACACATCAGAATTTGGCCCGTGTCAAGTCATGGGCGCAACTGGTGTGAATCGCTTCTTACTTCCCAAAGGGCTGAAAACCACCTATGACCCAACCCCAGCGCCCAATGCCCCGGCGGGCATCTACACGCTGTCGGCAACCTTTACCAACCGCGCCAGCCGGCCAATTGAGCAGCTTTACTATCGCATCATTCTTTTGACTGGCAAGAATCTGGTGCTAAATGCACAAGGCGGCCCGGCGGGCGTCGGTGGCGTGGTGAAAGGGCCAACGCCGCTCGCACCGGGCGCTTCGTTTACCATCGACTTTGTGATCGGCCTGCAACAAAAGGCGCCCTTTCTCTTCCTGCCCAGCGCCTATGGGTTGACTAGTGATGTGGTCGCTACCGAGGCTGACGACACAGGGGTCAGCTATAGCGTCACGGCTGAGGAGTTAGGGGTGGCAAGCGAGGCGAAACCGTTCTATCTGCCATTGGTGATGCTGCCGTAGACAGACGCGGATTTTGTAGGGGCATGAGGTTGGGCGAAACCAATTCTGTTCGATGCGACCAACTTGTTCGCCCAACCTCGTGCCCCTACGGATTTAACAACCGAATCACTTCCTCATGAATTTTGCCGCCGGTAGCGATAATACTTTGCCCACTGGCGGCGTCATTGCCCTGCCAGTCGGTGATGACGCCGCCGGCCCCTTCGATAATCGGGATCAACGCCATGAGATCCCACGGGTTCATGATCGGGTCGCCCATAATGTCCGCTCCGCCAGCGGCGACGACATAGTAACCGTGACAGTCGCCCCAGTTGTTATACCGCTGCACTCGTTGGGAGAGCGCGAGAAAAGCTGGCCCATTTTGATATTGATGAACCGTCCAAAGCGGCGCACTCAGGAGAATGGCGTCCTCGATCCGCTTGCAAGGTCGCACCTGCACCCGCCGCCCGTTGAGCCAGGTCTGGCCGCCCATGCCCACCAAAAAATCATCTAACAGCGGGTGGTTAATCACCCCCAAAATTGGGCGACCATTTTTCAGCAACGCAATCAACGTACCAAAAAGATAGCTGTGACTGACAAAGGCCTTCGTTCCGTCAATCGGATCCAGCACCCACTGGTAATCGGCGTCGGGCTGGTAAGCGCCATGTTCCTCGCCCAAAATGCCATGTTCCGGGAAGCGCGCCATGATCAGCGCCCGCATCACCTCTTCCGCCCGCCGGTCGGCAATCGTGACCGGCGACTCATCCGCCTTTGTAATGACCTCATAATTTGTCCGAAAATATTGGCGAATCACCCCCGCACTCGCATCCGCCAACTCCTTGGCAAACCCAATCAACTCATCCTGTGACAACCGCATAATCCTACTCTCTTATTTTCTGACTTCTGACTTCCGCGCTTCTTCCCGGCCTACACCACACCCTCAGTATCAAAATACTTCGCAAGGCGTCCCTGCTGTTCTACATCAAGCAGATCCAGGCAGTAGCCCCAGACCATCCGGGGCAGCAACTTGCCCTGTGCGGCCATGCGCCTTTGGTTAATCGCAACCTGGAAATTTGCTTCAGCATTGTCCAACCGGCCTTGAATGGCCCAACCTAAGCCAGCCAAAAAGAGCGCCTGCCAGTTGTATTGGCGCGACTCTTGGAGCATTTGCAAGACGACGCTTAAGCCAATGCGCTCTTTGTCGCCTAGATAATAGTGCGTTAGCACCATTTCGCTGAAACTCTGCTCCTGATTGTTGCGCACATCAATCTTGATGACCTTTTGCCACTGTTGCTCTGCTTCTGCGGTGCGACCGAGGCGATAGAGCGCCACCCCTTGCCAAAAGCCGGCGCGGATTGGATGCTGCTGGTCGCGTTGGAGATAGGGCAGGGCGCGCTCTGGTTGCCCATGTTGCAACAAGCGCATGTAGTGTAAATGGAGATTCTGCTTATAGAGCGGATTTTGGACAAGGGCCTGCGTATAAAGCGCCTCCGCTTCTTCCCACTTGCCCTGCGCCATCGCTAGGTCAGAACGCAAGTCGGCAAGATAGCTATGGTACTCTTCTGTACTTTCGTCATCCAGTTCATCGCTCTCTTCTTGCGCCTCAACCCAGGCTGTGGCTTCTGCAATGGTACGCTCAGCTTCATCCAGCCGCTGTAAGCGTATGTATTGTGTCGCCAGCGCACCCCAGTCAGAAATATCAGCGTCGGGGGCGGTGGCAATGGCGTGCAACCGGCTCACCGCCTCTTCTGTGCGCTCCGCCATCAACAAGATCTGGATCTGCTGGTAGCGCAACGCGTTCACCGCGGTTTCTTCGACCAAACTCTCGGCATCGGTTAAGACGGCCAGGGCGTCATCATAGCGCTCGCGCATGGTGAGATAGGCTTGCAGTTGGAAGGTTGCCTGGAGCAAGATGTTTTGTAGCCGCTCATTGTTCGCCATGCGTTGCGCCGCCGGCAACTTGCGCAGCCGTTGCGTAATCTTCTCAAAGAGTGGAATCGCCTCATCATTTTGTTGGGCCACCAGTTGCTGGGCCTGTTGCAGTAGGTCTTCCCAACTGCCTTTGATAATGATCGGTTCTTTGTCCGGTGCGGGTGCATCTGGGGTGTCAAAGTCGGTTGTCATGGTGTCGGCTTCATCCTTTGAGGTGGGTAGACAGGTAGACAGGTAGACAGGTAGACAGGTAGACAGGTAGATACGTCCTATTTCCCTGTGTACCTGTCTACCTGTCTACCGATTTACTACAAATCAATCTCGCGCTTCACCGTTTTCAACAAGGTATCGGCGCGCAGTTCGGGCAGGCTGTAGCAGGTGCCGCCGAGGGCGTCGGCCAGCTTTTGCGCCAGGCCACGGTCAAAGGCGGCGTGTTCCATGTTGACCACAATCGAGCGCAGGTTCGACTGTTCAAAGAGGCTGGCAATGCGGTTCGCCTCTTCCTGAGCCGGCATCCCGGTCATGCTGACATTACCGGCGCCGTCGGTCAAGAGAATCATCAGCGGGCGGATTTCACCGTCGCGACGGCGGGCATTTTCGATCACTTGCCACGCCATGTGCAGGCCGCTGCTCAATGGCGTTTTACCACCGACAGGCAGATCTTTCAACACCCGTTGCGCCAGATCAACGCTGCTGGTCGGTGGCAGCACTAGGCGCGCCTTATCGCGCTGGAAGACCACCAGGCCCACCTGGTCGCGGCGTTGATAGGCATCGACCAGCAGACTGAAGATGGCGCCTTTGGTCGCTTCCATGCGTTCACTGGCGGCCATCGACCAACTGGCATCCACCACAAAGAGAATCAAATTCCCCGTGCGGCGGACACGCACTTTGCGCTGGAGATCCCCCTTGCGCAGTTGCAAGGCTAAATCATTCTCCGCTTCGGCCAACCGCTGCTGTTGGAAGGGCGCCGCCGCGCGCAAGGTGGCGTCGAAGGCGATGTCTTCCGGGCGGTCGCCGGCGGGACGGGCTTTGATATACCGACCGCGCTTGCGTTCAGTCTGGGTGTACGAGCGCTTGCCGGCCCGTTCACGAGTCATCTTGTCGAGCGGCGTATCAATGCGCTTGGTTTCAAATTGGTCGCCGATTTGTACCGGCTTACGGGCGCCTTTGGCGTCTCCGGGCGATGAGCTTTGCTGTGGCGAGGCATCGGGTTGGGCAACGGCGCCCTCACCCCCCTCCCCAGCATCCATCATATCTGACTCATCGCCCTCCATGCTTTTTTTTCATCTGATCCCGCCGCCGCCATCTGCATGCCCTCGTTCTGGTTGTCGCCGTCGGGCTGTTGATCAGCTTCGGCGCGCGCCTGGCGAACGTTGTTCTGCAACTGATCCATATTCATGACGGCGTCCTGGAAGGGCTGCTTCTTCATACGGTGGGGCAGCGCCAATTCGGCGGCCAACAGAATGTCGCGATCATTGATTTGCAGGCGACCATCATAGGCGGCCTGGGCGCGGGCGGTGCGCAGAATCACAATGTCGGCGCGGTGGCCGTCCACTTTGAAGCTGGCGGTCAGTGCGGCAATGGTATAGAGGTCTTTATCCGTATATTTCACCAGCGGATAGCGTTCGCGGGCGGATTCAATGCGTTCGCTCAGTTCGTGTTCGGCGCTCTCAAAGGCATCGGCAAAGCCTTCGATGTCCTGTTCAAAGAAGATGCGGCGGCGCAAAATCTCGACGCGCTGCTTGGCGTCGGTCAAACCGACCACATCGACCGAGTGGGCAAAGCGGTCGAGCAACTGGGGACGCAGATCGCCTTCTTCCGGGTTCATCGAGCCGACCAAGACAAACTGCGCCGGGTGTTGAAAGCTGATACCTTCGCGCTCGACGACGTTGATGCCCATCGCTGCGCTGTCAAGCAATAGGTCAACCACATGGTCATCCAGCAGGTTGACTTCATCGACATACAAGACGCCGCGGTTGGCGGCGGCCAGAATGCCCGGTTCAAAGTGGCGTTCGCCCTTTTGAATCGCCTTTTCAATGTCGAGTGTGCCGACCACACGATCTTCGGTGGCGCTGACCGGCAGATCGACAAAGGAAGTGATGCGGTGCGTGCTGGGCAGCGTCCCTTCAACCGCCATTCGGTCGCGACATTCATCGCAGAAGAGATCGGGCCGGTTCGGGTTGCAGCCAAAGCGGCAACCGACCACCACCTCAATCTCGGGAATTAAGGCAGCCAGCGCACGCGCGGCTGTCGACTTCGCGGTGCCACGTTCACCACGAATTAAGACGCCACCAATTTGTGGGTTGATGGCATTTAAGATCAGCGCACGTTTCATGCGCTCCTGCCCGACAATGGCAGTAAATGGGTACGTCGTTCGCATGACAGAGTCCTTCGATTTGGTTTGACATAATCAGTAGGATGGAATTGACGCCATCCTATCTTAACTTCTAGGTTATATTATAAACTAAGTATGCCATTCCGTAAAAGTAGATGGTGGAGGTGGTTATATTTCATGATGGGGATCGTTTTTGCGTAATGAAAGGGTAAGGAAACGGAAAGCTGAACTTTGTTAAAATTGTGCTAATATTCATTTTAACCGAATTTAGAACTATGCTGTAAACCCCAGTGCTGTAAACTTCCTGTCGCTATGCCATCACACAGCCGGTGGCTATGGCGCTTTATTTGACTGGCTTTGCTCTACATTGCAGCGCAAACATTTAAACATATCGGCGAGTGGTTATATCGCTACCTGCTTTCAACCCCTGACCGCGCCATGTTCGTGTAGCTAATCGGCTACACACGCTAGGACAAAAACATGAGCCTATGGATTGCGATTGTTTTGGTTATCTTACCGCCGCTTGTCATCATCTGGTGGATCGATGTCTCGGTTGATGATGAATTTTATGACAGCTTCAAACGGGAATACCAGCCGACAGTGCATGAGTCGCGCTTTGGCGTAGAGACAAAAGCACGATTGTCTGAAGGTGGGACTGAATTTTCGGCTGAGAAGAGTCACCGCACATGTATACAGACCGTGTAGGAGCTGATGCTGCTAGCCTGTTTTGTCAAGCGTGTGTTGCTACCTCTGGCGCTTCGGCCTCTATTCAGCGCCAGAATCCTTCGCCTGAGATCGGTCAACCGGGGTGCGCAAGCTTGGCACCCCGGTTGACCGCGCCAAACCTGCTGCCTCGCTCCCTATGCTTGTTCCAAGCGACAGAATGTCGCAGCGCCTGCTACTTTGCCGACTCTCCGCCATCAATGGTGAGGACGGCGCCAGTGATAAAATTGGCTTCGTCCGAGCAGAGAAAGGCGGCGGCGTTGGCGATGTCCGGTGGTGCGCCGATGCGACGGAGGGGGATCAGCGGCACTTGCGACTCGAAAAAGGCGGCGGGCATGGCGGCGAAGGCTTCGGTGCGGATTAGGCCGGGACGAATCACATTGGAGCGCACACCTGCCGCTGCCACTTCTAGCGCCAACTTGCGATTGAAGCCTTCCAACCCGGCTTTGCTGGCGGCGTAGGCCACGTCATCCACTTCGCCGGCGATGGCGCTGATGCTGCTGATATGCAAAATCACGCCGCGCCGCGCCACGAGATGGGGCAAGGCGTGGTGAACCAGGGCAAAGGCCCCGTCCAGGTTGACGGCCATTACCTGGCGCCAGGAGGTGCTATCCATCTCTTCAATCGGCACCCCGGCAGAAATAGCGGCATTGTTGACCAGGACATCCAGTCGCCCCAGTGCAGCCACAGTGCGTTCGACAATTTCGGTCGCCTCGGTCGCCACATCGCCAGGAATGGCGAAGGCGGTGTGACCGGCAGCGGTCAATTCGTTCACCTTCTGTTGAATAACCTCTGCCCGACGACCACACAGGGCAACCGCCGCGCCCTCTTCCGCAAACTGTTGGGCAATGGCCGCGCCAATGCCTGTCCCGCCACCGGTGATCAAGGCTGCTTTGCCTTCAAAACGTCGTCGTTGACTCATGGTGTTCTCCTAAAAGAGTATTAGATATTGGGTATTAGCTACTGGTCACTTGTTTTTTACAAACTCGTCTATCAGCACTGCACATTAATACCCAATACCTAATAAGGTCAAATGAGCCAGAGGTCAAATTTGACAAGCCGTGATCGAACTAATCGGGTTGAAAGAAGAGGATCTGC
>JAPKMW010000022.1 GCA_026645575.1 Caldilineaceae bacterium | reverse complement strand
GACGGGGAGTTGACGCAGCAAATCAATCACCAAACACATTTTGCCTGCCAGTTTGCCGACCGGAACCTCTTGCAAGGCGTCCAACTTGCGAAAGAGGGCTTCCAACGCTGAACCATCAGCCGCCCAGATATGGTCAAAGTGTTGGCTGGCGACTTCGATAGCTGCGGGCAAAGGTCGTTTCCGTTCTGCCCAGCGCTTCTGTAAATCGGGCAGCAGGCTTTTGTAGACCCGCTCGAACAGTTCGGCAGGAAAGACGAGAAAACGCTCACTCAAGGATTGTTGGCGCACGCTGACCGCTTTGCACCACAACAGCTCTTCTCTCCCAAGCATTCGACAGAGTTCATGCACCGATGGCACTTGGCGCCAAAGCATCGTCAATATCGCTGCGATCATTAAGGGCAAGCCGAGAATCCGGTTGCGCATCCCTAATTGCTGGTAGTAGCCCAACTGGCCGAAGACGGCCGGGGTTAACAGACTTTTCAGCCGCTCTTCGATCACTTCATTATTGGCTGTTGGCTTATTCCGTCGTCGGATGTGGTCTGGGTTGATTTGTTTGTTTTTACTCATCCGTTCACATTACTATTCGTCTCTCAGTTTGACAATTTTCCCTAACCCTTAACCTGTCACAAATGGGTCGCCAGTAGAATATGCTTAAACATCACCTCTCCTTCAGCAGTAAATCATAGCTGGGGTTTGCTAGGCCCTGAGCCATTCTCCGCGGCACGGGCGCCGGCCTGTTTTGCGTAATTGACGAAGGGGCGTAACAAGGTTGTGAATTCCATGGGCAGGACAAATTTGGTCGCCGGGCTGGCGCCTACCGTCCGTAGGGCATCCAGATATTGGAGACTCATAGAGTTGGCGCCGATGGTCGTAGCCGTCGCTTCGATCTTTTCCAGGGCCAGGGCATACCCTTCGGCGGTGAGGATGCGGGCTTGACGGTCCCCCTCCGCTTTGAGGATGGACGATTGTTTTTCACCTTCGGCAACTTTGATGGCCGCTTCGCGCTTGCCATCGGCTTCGGTGACAAACGCACGGCGGTTACGTTCGGCAGCCATTTGGCGGGTCATCGCATCCTGCACATCTTTGGGCGGCTGGATCTCGCGAATTTCAACCATGGTCACTTTAATGCCCCAGCGGGCCGTGATGTCATCCATCTTGACGCGCAAGACCTGGTTGATCTCATCGCGCTTGGCCAAGACATCATCGAGCGGCAGATCACCAACCACAGCACGCAAGGTGGTCTTGGCAATACCCTGGGCGGCGCTGCGGTAATCCTCCACCTCGACCACGCTGGGGACGGCATCCATCACCTTCAGATAGATGAGCAGGTCAATCGAAACGGGCGCGTTGTCTTTGGTAATACAGGTTTGCGGCTCTACATTAAAGACCACTTCGCGCAGATCCTGCCAGATGGTCCGATCCACCAGCGGGATGAGCATAACCAACCCCGGCCCGCGTGAGCCGATGCTTTTGCCCAACCGCAGGACAACAATGCGCTGATATTCTGGCACAATCTTGATGGCGGCTGACAGAATAAACAAGACGAGCAGCACGACGAACAACAGCGTAACAAGGTTTCCATCAAACATCTTTCGTCTCCTGTGGGTGAATAGGGGGGATCTTGGTGACCGGACGCACACGCAAGGTAAGCCCTGTCATGGCCGTCACCACAATTTTGTCACCGGTGCGCACGGGTTCGGCGCCATCGGCAACGACGGTCCATAGTTCGCTCTCGATTTGGGCTGTGCCAACCGGCGTCAGGTCGGTGGTGGCGACGCCGGCAACACCGACAAGCCGGTGCGCCGCGTCACTGACCGGAAGCAGCCGCTGCGCCTTTACCCCACTCCTGACGACCAGGAGCAGAAACAGCGCCGTCAACCCGGTGATGGTTACGATCAGCCAGGGGCTAATGGTCACCACCGGCAGCGCCGGCGCCGTGGGGGTAAAGGGGCGATAGAGCATGAGCGCGCCCAGGGTAAACATGGCTAAACCGGCCAGACCCATTGCGCCAAAGCCGGGGGTAAAGGCTTCGGCCCCCAGCAGAATCATGCCGAGAACGATCAAGCCGATGCCGGCCCAGTTGAGCGGCAGACTGCCAAAGGCGACAAAGGCGAGAACGAGCGCCATGACGCCCACCCCGCCCGGCAGCCCAAAGCCCGGCGCTTGAAATTCGATGATGAGGCCATACAAGCCCAGCGTAAGCAGCAAGAACGCAATATTGGGGTCGGTGATCAGGTGGAGCAGCCGTTCGGCAAAATTCATCGGCGTCTCAGTGAGGGTAAGCGCGCCGGTCTGCAAAGTGACCTCACCAGCGGCCGTCTTGACAGTCCGTCCATCGAGTTGAGTCAACAGATCCGGCAGATCGACGGCGACCAGGTCGATTAGCCCATGCGCCAGCGCTTCGGCATAGGTATAGGAGAGACTATCGAGGACCGCCTTCTCGGCCCATTCCGGGTCACGGCCCCGCTCCAGGGCCAGGGCGCGCACGGTTGCCGCAGCATCCTGGGCCACTTTGCCCGCCATCACTTCATCCTGGGGTTGCCCGCCCAGGGCAACCGGATGGGCCGCACCGATGTTGGTGCCGGGTGTCATGGCGGCGACATGGGCTGCCAACGTAATAAAGAGGCCAGCCGAGGCGGCGCGGGCGCCGGCCGGCGTCACATAGACCACCACCGGCACGCGGGCAGCCAACAGCGCTTGGCTCATTTCCCGCGTGGCGCTGTCGAGGCCGCCGGGGGTGTCCAGCCGCACCACCACGAGCGTCGCCCCGGCCTCCTCGGCGGCGGCCAACGTCCGTTCCAAATAACGGGCGCTCAGGGGATTGATCACCCCTTGAATGTCGATCACCTGCACCTGACCGGTTGACGCCCGCGCCGGCAAGGGGAAGGTTGCCAGGAGCAGCAAGGCTGCCAACCAGAACGTTCCACCTAGACGAATCACTCCACCCACGATATGGCTCATGGTCTACCGGCCTCCGGCGGTGTATAACCAAGGCAGTCATTGTCAACCAGGAAGCGGAAGAGATCGCTGCCGTGATCGAGTGTCATGGCACTTTCTCCCGCTTCTCCGATCGAAGGCCATGTAACCGCCGGCTGGCGCCTAAGCCCAATAGCGTAGCGCTTGTTTCTTTTTGCGTCGCCTCTTCAGGATTCATCCCTGGCGCTTGCTCGACATTGAACTCAATGAAGAAACAGTGGTTTGCATTTGTCCGGCCGGCTGTGTACCCCTGGGCCTTTGGCTCTGCGAGTAACGGCGTGCCGTCTGCGCTCTCCAACTTGAAATAGAGATCGGGGCCGCCAGTTTCCCTGTTGAACAGGGGCGAGAGTAGTGTGCGCGTAAAGTCGGCGCGGCAGTAATCGATGCGGAACTTACCGGTCGCATCGGTTACCGCGCTGCCCAGCAAATCATCTTGCAGCCAATCCGCATCGAAGGCGGTCACGCGCACATCGCACATGGGCTGGGCAGTGTCCTGGGCCAGGATACGACCACAGATCACCCAGGCATCAAAGGCGGCGCGCACTTCACGCCAGAAGTTGGCGGGCAAGCAATAGGCCCAGGCGTCCAGCGGCTCGTCCGGGTTCTGCACTTTGAGCCGCAGCGTCGTCAAGGGAATCTGTACTGGCCGTTTGGGCGCCTGATCCTTGTGATTCGGTGCGTTGGTTAGAAAGAGATCGAGTTCACAGGGACCGCCGTCATAATTGCTCTCTTCGTCCAGAACAAAGAGAAACCGGCCCTCAGCATCGGCTGTCGTTTCCACGAGAACCGATGTTTTTTTGGCCTGCATGGCGTCCGGCGATAGCAGTGTCAGTGTAGCGCCGGGGTCGGCCACCGAGAGACCGGAGACATACTTTGTCCCACGATATTTATAGAGCCGCAATGTGGCGCCAGCGAGGGGTTCGCTAAAACCGGGGGCGATTTGACCAGAAAGTTGACCACAAAACATATAGGTCACGATAAACCTCCTTATTCTTGCCGCCGCAAGCGACGGTTTTCATCCCATGTGGCACGATCACGCACGCGCAAGGCCAGATTCAGCAAGAAGGCAATAGCAATTCCGGCGAGGCCTGTCAACACAACAAAGATCGTAAAAACGCGATCAGCGTGGTCTTGGATCACTGGCGACCGCACAGGGTTACGGCTTTCCGCACTGGGTGCATCTGCTTCCGGATCCAAAATGGTGGTCACTTGATCGATCTCTTGCTCAATCGAAGCAAGCTGTTCGTCAACATCCGTGAGTAACCCTGAAACCTCGTCCAAAGTCTCGACCGGCTGGGTCAGATCGGTTGTGGTGCGAATTTCTGACAGATCGCTTTGAATGGCTTCAGTGGTCTCTTTTAGCTCATCTAAGTTGCTCTGTAACTCTGTACTCAGCTCGGCCATGGTTTGTTGCAGCCAAATTTCACGAAAGACAAAGGCCGCCAACAACAGGTTCACCGTTACAAAGACCGTGAGGGCCGCTACGACAAAGCGATTTAACAGTTGATCCGGATCGGAATTCATGACATTCTAT
The DNA here is from genome assembly GCA_026645575.1 of Caldilineaceae bacterium. Next base: position 120,764 of record JAPKMW010000022.1, on the reverse strand, counting down.
CCTGCTAAATCCATCGACAAACCGATTTACCAAGAACCAACGCTGTATTGCGAAACCAGGGCGGGGGACGGGCCATGCGTGGTAAAGTTTGTTATCCTTTGTTATACTGCACGGCAGCACATAAAGTAGCCTATTTACACCTGAAAAGTGCTACTTTATGGCGCCGTTGAGTATATACCACGCATAGCTGAACGGAAATATCTGCCTTAGGAACTGGCTGCCCCACTCGGCTGCATACCCCGGCGTGACACCTTGTTACGTAGCGACTCTACCCAGCGATGGTCCGTTGTTTTGGAGATGTAGTAGAGCGCCCAGGCAATGACGGCGCCGGCGCCGATGAGGATCCAGCGCATGGTGCCGACGGATACTGGCGTCACCGTTGCATTAATCGGCGTGTCCGCACGCGTGATCAGTAGCACACCAGAGCCGCGGGTGATATCAATGCGGGCTTCGCCAGGCGGCAGTTCAAAGTGGACAGCATAGAAGGCATCCCTACCAGTGCCTTGTCGCTTGGCTGATTCTGATAATCCAAGCTCGGCGCTGGCAACCCGGAAAATGGTGGTCCGACTCTCGGCGCGCATTTCAATCGGAATGGCTTCAGCGCCGGCATGGTTGATGACAACATGGCCGCTGCCGATGGGGAACATGATGTTGGAACCAGTGTATTGGCGCGGCCAGATGGATGTCAACGCCCAGTAGGTAACGCCGATCATCACCAACAGGGCTACGGCTACTTTAATCTTAGTTTTCATACTTGTCACTCCTTTTGTGAACCAGTAATCTACGATTACCGCCGGTGATCAGCGACGGCGCCTGTTCCCAGTATACAAAGGAGTTGTTATGGGCTGATTCAGTTGGTATTCAGCGTCTAACAGATCCTGTTACAAGTTTGTAACAGGTTGCTGTTGCGTTAGTGGCGGCAGACGCAAGGTAACGGTCGTACCCTGGCCTGGCGTGCTTTCAATCTGGACGCGCCCATTGTGGCGTTCCACAATGGCGCGGACAAGCGCCAGGCCAATGCCGCTGCCGGTGATTTTCGCCGGCTGTGGCGCTCGATATAGCTCTTCCCAAACTTGGGATAGCGCACTCGGCTCAATCCCGATACCGGTGTCCGCAACCTGGATAAGTAATTCTTGCTGGGCTGTGGCCCGCAAGCGTATGGTGTCACCCGGGTGAGTGTATTTGAAGGCATTGTCGAGCAGATTGTGGACTGCCAGCGCCAGCAGATCTTCATCGACCACCCAGGTCGGCTGGCCCAAGGTTGTCTTGGCGGTGAGGGCGCGCTGGCCGGCGGTAAAGCGGTCTCGTTCCAATTGGACAATGTTTTGGATGAATGGCTCGATTTTGACGGCTTCTACATGGAGCGGCTCGGTTTCCAACTCGGCCAGTTTACGTAGATCAGTCACCAGGCGGTTCAGGCGCAAGGTCTCCGCTTCCATCGTCTCAACAAGCTGTTGTTGTTGTTCATTCAAATTGGTCAACACCAACGTCTTAAGCCCTGTTCGCAAGGTAGTCAGCGGGTTCTTGAGTTCATGATCCAGACGGCTCAGAAAACGACGATGTTCGGCCAGCGCTTCCTGGCGCACCAGACGGACGCTGCGTAGCCGCAGATGATCCATCGAGATGCGCACCAACGTATGAATCGCCGCCACAAGCGCAACACCTAAGAGGGCGACCAGGACAACAACGTCGATATCATCAGGCACCAGCACCAGAGCGTCGAGCAGATAGACGCGCAGCAAGAGCAGCAGGCTCAACACCCCAAGGGTCAGCGGCAGCCAATAGCGGCGGATGGCTAACCAGATCATGATTCGATCTCGACCGGCGCAATATAGCGGTAGCCCGCACCGGGTACGGTTTCAATGAATTGGGGATCGGCGGGATCATCGCCAATTGCTTTGCGCAACTCGACCATACGAGTGTCCACTACCCGTTCGCCGATCCCACTCTCCCACCCCCAGGCGACATCCAACAAGCGTTCACGGGTGATGAGTTCGTTGGGGTGGGTCATCAAATGTTCAAGAATTGAAACCGATTTGGGCGTTAGAGGAACTTCATTGTTGCCAAGATAGACCCGCCGAGCGCTGCGATCTAGTACAACAGTGCGGCTGCGCAGGCGGCGTGACGTTTGGAGTGGCTGTTTTCCGGCTTGCGTCCGGCGCAGCACAGCCCGGATCCGTACAACTAATTCCTGGGGGTCAAAGGGTTTATTGAGATAATCATCGGCCCCTTCCTCAATCGCCATGATACGCTGGGCTGTCCCGGTCACTTGGGTCAACAAAATGACCGGCGTCCAGTCCCCGCGCCCGCGCAACCGGCGTAAGGTTTCCCGGCCATCGAGCTGCGGCATGAGGACATCCAGCACAAGCAGATCTGGCCGATAGTCCGACAGACAATCAAAGGCTTCCAGCCCATTGCCGGCCGTCACGACCGCAAACCCTGATAATTCGAGAAAGGTCTTCAGGGTGGATCGAATCGGTTCTTCATCGTCAACCAGGAGGACTTTGTATCGTTGTTCTGGTAGCGTCATGAGATAGATCCGTTCACATTCTCTGGGTTTCTACTGCTTAACGTATCATGGCATAAAAACACCCGGAGTGGACTGGCCAGGCGGGTAGTTTTTTGGGGGAAGATGGAATAAAGCAAGGTAGCATATAACCTAGCCCATTGACGCATCTTTGATCCACGTTAACGATAACATTAACTTGAATATGATCGGTGGTAAATATATAATAGTCAGTAGTTCGCAGTCGTGTAGTCCCTTGTCCAGCATCAGCCACTTTCGTTCTCGGCTGCGTTGTGGTCTACTGATAATCATATGTCTATCATCAAACAGAACCCGTTGTACAACAGCCTCTTGGTTGGCGCCAGCCTGGTGTTGATTGTTGCCGGTCTGCGTGCCTCAGCGCCCATCGTCAGCCCTTTTCTCCTGGCCTTTTTTCTGGCTACCTTGCTTTACCCTGCTTATCAACGCTTGTTACAACGGGGCATCCCCACCTGGCTGGCCGTTTCGCTTATGATATTAGGCGTGACCTTGATTGGGTCGGGTCTGATCGCCCTGCTGTGGGTCTCGATTGAGCAATTACGCAGCAACTTGTGGTTTTATACGAATCGCCTTTTGGCGCAGCGCCGTTCACTCGAAGATCTGCTTAGCCTGATTGGGGTGGATGCACCCACGCTGATCAGTCAGGAGGTGCTTAATCGCCAACTGCTGATCTCGACGGCAGCGAGCCTGCTGACCAACCTAGGCTCGCTGCTCTTCACCAGCGTCTTTGTGCTGATCACCACCATTTTTCTGCTCTTGCAAACGCACCATCTGCGCGAACGATTGGCGCAGGAGTGGGGGCCGAATAGTTTTATTTCAGCCCAGATCGTTGAGGTTGCCCAACGGATCGCCCGCTTTTTTGCCATTCGGGTGCGGGTCAACCTCATTGTTGCCATCGGCATTACGCTTTGGCTACTCATTCTGGGCGTTGATCTGGCCTTACTCTGGGGAATTTTGGCCTTTTTTCTCGGCTTTGTCATGTATGTTGGCCTGTTCATTGCCGCCGTCCCGCCTGTGCTGCTCGCATTGGCCGAATCAGGTTTGCTGTGGGCTTTGCTGGCGGGGGTTGGCATTTTGGTCATCAACATGAGTGTTGAGAATGTAGTCGCTCCGGCGATGATGGCGCAAGGGTTAAATCTGGCGCCGGTGGTCGTGCTGATGTCGCTCGTCTTTTGGTCCTGGGTGCTGGGGCCATTGGGGTTGATCCTGGCAATTCCGTTGACGGTTATTGTGGTCATGGTGTTGGCCGGCAACGCCGAGACCCGTTGGCTCATCGTCTTGTTAACGATGGATACAACATCCGCTGTCGAATTAGCGCCTCCCCCAGCCCCACCCCCTACACCTGATCTAAAGCCGTTGGATGGCAACCCCTAAGACCACTGCCAATCAATGCCGCCCCTGCGGCTCCGGCGTCCCAGCCGCCAACCCTTCCGGGTCGGGAGCATAGTCAGGGGGTGGGGCTGGCGTCCCCTGTTCCAGGGTGTGGGTACGCAGGTTATAATGGCCGCGCAACTCATCGGCGATGGTGCCCTGCCAGAGCGACACGCCGGTAAAGTAGGCGGCGCGCCCAATCATATGGGCGCCCACCGGTGCAGTCAGCAACACAAAGACCAGGATCGCAATGGCGCGGGCGACGACGCCCATTTCATTAAAATGAACCGCTGCCGCCAACAGCATCAAGGCCACCCCTAACGCCGTCACTTTGGTGGTGGCCGACATGCGCAGAAAGAGATCGGGCATGCGCAAGATGCCAATGCTGCCCAAAAACATAAAGAGCGCCCCGATGATGATCAAGATAGCGGTAATCACCTCACGCATAGTCATACCCTCATCTCAATATAGCGGGCAAAGGCCACAGTTCCCAGAAAGGAGAGCAAAGCCAGCACCATCGTCACATCCAACAGGGCGGCCTGCTGTTCGGCAATGGCATAGACCGCTACAATCCCTATGACGATAGCGACAATCAAATCGAGCGCCACCACCCGATCGGCCAGACTGGGGCCGCGCAAAAGGCGCAGAAAGGTAAAGAGCAGGGAAAAGCCTAACAGTGGCAAGATCACCCAATAGATTAAGTCGGCCAAACTCATCGTAACACCTCCATGACCCGCCGTTCAAAGCCTTCTTTAATCTCCCGCCGTGCCTGCTCCGGGTCCCGAATATACATTTCATGCACATAGAGAACGCGCCGATCTGCCGAAACATCCAGGCTCAGGCTACCCGGCGTCAAGGTGAGCAGATTGGCCAGCAGGGTGATTTCAGCGTCGGTTTTGAGATCCAACGGCACGGCGACCACACCGGGGCGCATGGTATGCGGCGGCGTCAACACTTCGTAGGCGATCCGCAGATTGGCTTTGATAAGCTGGGTGACAAAGAAAACGAAAAACTCCAAAACCTGGCGCACCTTGCGAAAGTAGGGGGGCAACGCCGTGCGGGGTTGCATCATGCGCAAGAGCAGATAACTGACCGCAAACCCACCCAGAAAGTTCACTGGCGTAAATTGACCAGTCAGCGCCATCCAGGCGAGCGCCAGCAGAATGTTCAGTAGAAAAATACCCATGACATCTCCTAAATTCAGCCGTCCCTACGGGATGGGTTCACCCAATACCGCTTGCAGATAGCCGGTTGGGGTCATCAACTGTTCGGCAGCGTGGGTTGCCAGCACAAAGATCGGCTCGGCGGCCACGCCAATCACCACACTCAGCAACGCCAAGAGCAGAACAGGCGCCGCCAGCGCAACCGGAATTGGTGCGGGCTGGTGCGCTTTTTGGCGCTTTTTGGCTTTCTCGTCAACCGGCGCTTCCTTCCAAAAGGCTTCCGTCCAGATTTTGATCATCGAAAAGAGGGTCAGTAGACTCACTCCCAAAGCAACGGCAATGATGACAAACGCCCCCTGGCTGAGGCCGGCCTGGATCAGCGCCAGCTTGGCAAAAAAGCCGGAAAAGGGGGGCAGTCCGGCCAGGGAGAGCGCCGGTATGAGAAAGAGCAGCGCCAACCCCGGTCGCGTGCGGTATAAGCCGCCTTGCACCTTGAGTTGATAGCCGCCCTGGAGCCGCTGGACAATGCCGCTTACCAGAAAGAGGGCCGATTTCGCCAGGATGACATGGGCCATAAAGAAGATGGCGCCGGCCAACGCCGCTACACTGTATAGCCCCAGCCCCATCAACAGATAGCCAATCTGACTGATAATGTGAAAGGAGAGCAGCCGGCGCACATCATATTGGGCCACCGCGCCCAAGACGCCCGTCACCATCGTCAACCCGGCCAGCACCAGGAGTAAATTCTGGGCGGTTGCCATCTGCTCGGTAAAGACCAGAGTAAAGACCCGGATGAGCGAGTAGACGCCCACTTTGGTGAGCAGCCCGGAGAAGAGCGCCGTCACCGTAATTGGCGGGGTGTGGTAGGCGGCGGGCAGCCAGAAGAAGAGCGGGAAGATGGCGGCTTTGATGCCAAAGGCGACCAGGAGCAACATGGCCGACGCATAGACCAACGCCGGTTCGCCCACTACCGGCAGCCGTTGCGCCAGCGCCGCCAGGTTGAGCGTCCCGGCAATGCCATAGAGAATTCCTACGGCAGCCAGAAAGATCGCCGAAGCAATTAGATTGAGGGTGACATATTTGACGGCCCCTTCCAGTTGCGCCCGTTCTCCGCCCAGCGCCAGCAGCACAAAGGAGGCGATCAACAGCACCTCGAACCAGACATAGAGGTTAAAGAGATCACCGGTGAGAAAGGCGCCGCAGACGCCCATGAAGAGAAAGTGGAGCAGCGGATAGTAGCCATAGGCCACCCGTTGGGCATCCACGCCTGCCAGTGAATAGACGGCAATCGTCACGCCGACTAGCCCGGTCAACAAGACCATAATGGCGCTAAAGAGGTCGGCGGCCAGGGTAATGCCATAGGGCGCACGCCAGCCGCCCATCTGCGCGGCCTGAATGCCCCCTTGTTGGACAGAAGCCAACAGGCCCACGCCGGCCAGCAAGAGCGCCACCGCCCCCACCACATTAAAGGTGCGCTGGAGCCGGGGCTGGCGCCAGGTAAGGAGCGTGGCAATCGCCGTAAAAAAAGGAATTAGTAAGGGCAGGAGTAACCAAAGATTCATCGCGCCGGCCCTCCGGCTGCCGCCACAGGGTCTAACGTATCATCGATCAACACGTCGTCTACCTCCCGATCCGTCGCCTTCATATCATCCAAGTCGTCGGCGCCCACCGTTTGATAGGCCCGTTTAAGCAAGACCAGGGCAAAGGCTTGCACGCCAAACCCGATCACAATCGCCGTCAAGATCAAGGCTTGAGGCAGGGGATCAGCATAAGGCGCCATTAATTGTGTGCCATCCAGCGAAATCAACGGCGCCCGGCCACGGGTCAAGCCACCCAGCGTAAAGATCAAGAGATTCGCCGCCTGCCCCAACAAGACCAGGCCGATGATCAATTTAACAATGCTGCGGCGCAACATCATATAGAGGCCCACCGCATAGAGGACACCTACAACAAAGGCCAAGATTGTTTCCATGGTACCTCGCGTCGATTTAGTAAGACAGTGGGACAGTGACACAGTGAGGCAGTGCTTCACTGTGTCACTGATTTACTGTTTCACTGATCTACTAAGTAAACTACTCCTCCGCCAGCGAAAAGAGAATCAGCGTAGTAATGCCGATCACGGTCAGATAGACGCCAGTGTCAAAGAACAAGGGTGTTCCCGGCTTGCCAATAATCGGCAGTTCCTGGGCGCCCCACACGGGGGCAAAAAAGGGCCGCCCGGTGAGCAGACCGCCAAAGCCACTGACGCCGGCCACCGTCAAGCCCAGGGCGATCAAGGTGCGTGGCTCCAGACGCAGTAAGCGGCGCGCCGCGGCGACATCAAAGGCCAGGGCATAGAGGGCGAAGGCCGAAGCCGCCACCAAGCCGCCCACAAAGCCGCCCCCCGGTTCGTTGTGGCCGCGCAAGAGCAGAAAGAGAGAAAAGAGCAACAGCAGCGGCAGCAAGTAGCGACCGGCCACCGACAAGATCAACGAGTTCATTGGCTTATCTCCGTTCCAGGCGTAATTTGAGCAAAGCGTACACCCCCACCGCCGCAATCGCCAGCACAACAATTTCGCCAAAAGTGTCCAGTCCACGGTAATCGACCAGGATGACATTGACCACATTGCGCCCTTGCGCCAGTTGCAGACTGGTTTCGGCAAAGTAGGGCGAAAGTTGGGATTCCGGCAGGGTTTGATTCGCCAGCAGCATGATCGTGGTCATCAACAGCCCGACGCCGCCGGCCACCAACACATCGCGGATCCGCTCGGCGCGACCGGTGAGGATCGCAAAGCGAGGCAGCCGGTATAAGACCAGGACAAAGAGAATCACTGTCAACGTTTCCACCGCGAACTGGGTCATGGCCAGGTCGGGGGCGCCATAGAGAATATAGACCAGCGCCACGCCATAGCCGACCACGCCCAAGGCCGCCACTGCCGCCAGCCGTGAACGCGCCACCACGGCGGCGATGGCTCCACCCAAAATCAGCCCGGCGATCAGTAACTCATAAAAGCGCACATCCGCCCACTGCCCCAAGCCAAAGGGCTGCCGCCACCAAAGCAGTGGGTAGCCGACCAGCCCGATGGTGGTTAGAATGATGACTAGCAAATAGTAGCGCAGATAGCCGTTTTGTAAGAGCTGCGTCTGCCCGCGCGCCAGCGCGTTTAACCCATCCAACGCCCGCAAATAGCCCGCTTCCGCCCCCCAGCGCCCGACTGCATCCAGCCAGCCGGCGACAGCGTGCAGCCGTCGATGGCCCAGATAGAGCGCAGCGCCCGCCGCCAGCGTCAGCCCACTGAGCAGCAGCACAAGATTAAAGCCATGCCAAAGCGCCAGCTTCACTGTCACCGGTGCGCCGTACATGGCGCTGGCCGCCGGCGCCACCAGCCACGCCGCCACGGCGCCGGGAAACAGGCCGCCAACCAGCCCAATGCCCGCCAGCAAAACCGGCCCAAGCCAAAGGGCAACCGGCGGATCATGGGGATGATGGTCACTGGTCGTTTTAGCGGCAAAGAAGGGGTGGAAGCCGGCCAGGAGCGCTGCCACCACCGACAGAATATTGGCAAAGACCCCAGCGCTAATTAGCCAGAGGGCCGCTGTCGGCGCCGCCAGTTGGGTCTCATAGAGTACTTCTTTGTTGATAAAGCCGAGCAACGGCGGCACGCCCGCCATCGAGAGCGCCGCCAGCCCCGCCGCCGCCGTCGTAATCGGCATCAAGCGCGCCAGGCCCCCCAGTTCGGCCACATTGCGGGTGTGGGTCTCATGATCGACAATGCCCGTCACCAAAAAGAGCGCGCCTTTGTACAGCGCGTGGGCCAGCAGAAAGAGCATCGCCGCCTTGGCCGCCAGCGCGCTGTCGATGCCGATGAGCAGCATCAACGTCCCTAAGGCGCTGAGGGTGGAATAGGCGAGGATGCGTTTCAGATCCCGCTGAAAAATCGAGAAAAGGGCGCCCAGGAGCATGGTCACGGCGCCAACGCTTGTCACCAGCAGCACCCAACTCTCAGTGCCGCCCAGCACCGGGTTCAGCCGCGCCAACAGATAGACGCCAGCTTTGACCATCGTCGCCGAATGGAGATAGGCGCTGACCGGCGTGGGCGCGGCCATGGCGTTGGGCAGCCAGAAATGAAAAGGGACTTGCGCCGATTTGGTAAAGGCGCCCACCAGGATCAACAAGAGCGTCGGCAGGTAGAAGGCATCGGCTTGGATGGCCGCGCCTTGGGTCAACAGGGTGGTTAGCTCAAAGCTGCCGCCAATCTGCCCCAGAAGGAGTAACCCGGCCAGCAGCGCCAGCCCGCCGCCGCCAGTGACAAGCAGCGCCTGCAACGCCGACGCGCGTGACTTGGCATCCTGATGCTCAAAGCCGATCAAGAGATAGGAGCTAAGGCTGGTCAACTCCCAGAAGACAAAGAGCGTCAGCAGATTATCCGCCAGCACCATGCCCAACATGGCAGCCATAAAGACCATCAGAATGGCATAAAAGCGATCCAGATTGGGATGGTGGGCCAGGTAGCCGCTGGCATAGACCAGCACCAGCGCGCCAATGCCGCTGATCAACAGGACAAAGAGCAGGCTCAACCCATCCAGGTGAAAGGAGAGATTGATCCCCAAGGTAGGCGCCCACGCATAGGCAACGCGAAACGTTTGCCCGGCGCTGACCGCATTAATATAGGTGGCAAAGTAGAGGGCAATCGCTGCCGGCGCCAAGGCGATGAGCGGCCCGGCGCCGGTGCGCGTATAACGATAGATCACCGGGGCAATCGCCGCGACCAGAAAGCCGATAAAAACGGCACTTGTTATTCCCATAGGCGTGCTGAATTCTCACCTCCGCAAAACCATTCGCAACGTCAACCATTCACCCATCGAGAGCCGTTCATAAGAAAGCTCAAAACGCGGGGGAAACTATCCTCTCTTTTCACGAGAGGGTTTGGGAAGAGTAGATGGCAAAGCGTTATGGTTGGTGTTGATGCGATTGACTTTTATAACGAAGCCTGCAATCACAAATTCGACGCCTGAAGAATACAATAAGCAGATGGCGGTAACTGTAATCATTACCTCCAAATCCCATCAGCTTACGCGTACTAGTGCGCCATAGAGCAAAAATGACCCTGATGACCTACCCAGACAATACCACAAAAACACCCCTATTGGCTAAGTCAACAGGGGTGTTTCGGAACTGGACAGGGAAACAGTTGGGGGCGCCGACGCACCTTGAACAGAATGCCCTGGGCAATGGCATTCCCCAGACCGGGGATGAGTTGATTCTGAGTAAGTAAACTCTTGGCGCTGCGTTTTTTCGCGGCCGGGGCATCGATCAACAATGTTATGGAATACCCCTTTTTGCTCAAACAGTAACGTAACTACCAAGCCTCTACCTGCGCGCAGCCGGTCCGTGACCGGCTGCGCGCAGGCTTAGGAGTTACGCAGTAACGGTGGGCGGTGCGTTGATGGCGACCATCAGTTGCCTGGCCCACTGCGCCGCGCGTTCCAGTTCACCCTCTTTCAGCGGGCCTTCCTTGCCCTTGACAATAAAGCCTTCTGGCGTAGCAATCAGCGCGCCCGCTTTCTTTTGGAGCCGCTTGGCAATGGGCTTGGCAGCATAGCCAAAGAAGTTGACCATCACAGTCAAGAAGAGCGAGCCAACCTCCTCAATGGCAATCCGGGTGTCAAAGGCGGCAACCTTGACCCCTTGCAGTTCCTGCGCCGGCAGGCCATCTAACAGCTTTTTGATGGCCGGCGTTGGCTGAAAGCCTTGGGTCGGCGAACCGACAACCAGCAGATCCAGGCCGGTGAATTCCGCCGGTTGCACATCGCCAACGCGCCGTGCGACGACCTCACTTTTGCTCGTTAGCGCGGTCGCCATGGCCTGGGCGACCCGCTCGGTGTTGCCGAACATGGAATCGTAAATGATCAATGCTTTCATGTTGCTCCTCCTTTACGGTCTTCCTTTTATGCTTTTGTTGGGGCTTGGGTGGCGCCGGTCACGGGGTAGGCGCCTGGTGAGCGCTTCGGGGCGCTGTCGATGGACTGCACCACCCCAGCCACCAGCGCAAGATCCAGCACAAAGCGCACCCAGAGCGGCGGCTGAACAAAGGTCAACAAAAAGAGAATTACCACGGCCAACGTCGCCACCACCAGCGGTCGCAGCCAGGCGCGTTGGAACAGATAGAGCAGCCCCGCCACCAGACCACAAAGCAAGGCCGTGAACCAAAGGGCAATTTCCACCAGCTCCAGCCAGGCCGGTTCTGTTCCCCCTTCGGCGCGCAATTTAATGCCTTGGAGCATATTCTGCTGCATAACAAAGCCGCCGACATTCATCAGGAAGCCCATGACAGGATTGTCTGGTTCAGTAGCCGGCACTTCAATGGCAAAGCGCACCAACAACCGAGTCTGCGCCCCATCATTGACTGGTTGGAGAAACCAGCCCCATACCCATAGAAACGGCACCGGCGTAATTGAATCAGCCAGCAGGTATTGCCCCGGCATCACTTCCCGAATTTTCAAAGAATCCTGGATAATCGGCTCGCCCACCTGTGGGTTTTGCCATTCGGGGTGGATGACGCTGGCATTGACATAGACCACGTTGTAGTCTTTGGCGCCGGTCAAGGCCCCAATGCGGTTTTCGATAAAAGTGTAGCTGTAAAACCCACCCCGTGTGTCGCCCAATTGGGCAATCCACGGCCAAACTTTTTCCGGTGGGGCAGCAATCGTAATGGCATTCGTCCAGAGGACGGTTGGCTGTGTGGTCAATTCATCGCCGGGGAGGGTGCGAGTCACTTCGTCAACCGTAGCGCCCCACGTGGGGATGGTGCGCAGGGTGAGGGTAAACAGCCCAACAACCAACAGTGCGACCAACAACAGACCACAGACCAGGCGAATCGTAACGGATAAAATACGCTTCATCGGTTGCCTCTTTTTTCCTTTTAGGCGAGTGGACAACCGGAATCCAAGGGGATGACAATACTATCTTCCGGGAAGGTTTGACCGGACGATCCTGCCAACCGGACCGACCTTCCCGGAAGATGGCTGGCAAGACGCCACGTTCCGATTGCGCCCGCGAGCATTACCGCTCAATCATAAAAATCGCAACCTCTATCCTATAACAAAAAGCTCCCTGGTGACACCCGTCACACAGAGAGCTTTCCGCCTAGTCTGGTGGATAGTTCGGTAGCCCACAGTCATTTCGTCGCGTAGCCCATAGTCAGTCTACGCACTTCCGAATGTGTTGCGGTCTACTGCGTATCTTCTATCTTCTGTCTCGTGTCTCCTGGCTCTTGTTAACCCTCACCCCTTCAACCCGCCGACCGTCAATCCCCGCTGAATCTGATTTTGGAAGATGACATAGACGATGAGCGTGGGCAGCATGACAATGACAATAGCAGCAAAGAGGCCACTCCAATCGCTCTGGTAGCGTTGTTGATGGGCGAGGAAGGCGAGACCTTGCGAGAGCATATACTTGCCGCTAGAGGTGAGCAAGACCAGCGGCAGGATGTATTGGTTCCACATGCCCAAAAAGTTGAAGATGCCCATGCTGACCAGTCCATTTTGGGCCAGGGGGATGACGATCAAGAAGAACAATTGGAGATTGTTGGCCCCGTCGATGGTGGCGGCTTCTAAAATCTCCGTCGGCAAGGTCTTCAAAAAGCCAGTCATAAAAAAGACGGTGAAGGGCAGCGAGTAGGCAATGTAGACCAGCACCAGGCCAAAGCGGGTGTCGATGATGGTAAAGGATTGTAACAAAAAGAAGAGCGGCACCAGGGCCAACATCACTGGAAAGAGCATCCCACCCAAAAAGCCATAAAAGATCAAGCGGTTGCCGGGAAAGGTGTAACGCGCCAACACATACCCGGCCATGGCTGAGAAGAGCAAGGTGAAGAAGATCGACGGCAGAATGACCAGCAGACTGTTGGCAAAGTAGAGACCAATATTAGCCTTGCCCCAAGCGCGGGCAAAGTTTTCAAACATCGGTTGGGCCGGCATCTGCCAGGGACTCATAAAGATCTCCTGGTCGGTTTTCAGCGAACTGGCAATTACCCACCCCATGGGGAAGATCACCAACAACGACCAAAAGCCAAGAAAGAGGTAGATCAGCCCATTGGTGATCAGCCCGGAGAGTTGAATCGGGTTAGAAACTTTCACCGTGGCCGGTAGTTTAGACGCCTCTGTACGTACCATAACAGACCTCGCTTTTGTAATCGTAACGACTAAGCCCGCTCCTAGCCGGTCCGTGACCGGCGGATGGGACGCCGGTCACGGACCGGCTAGGAGCTTAGTCGTTACTTGTCACCTTAATACTCCACACTATCCCGCCGCGTCACCCGCATGGTCAAGACCGAGAGGGTCAACACCAGTAAAAAGAGGGCGACGGCAATGGCGGTGGCATAGCCGAAGCGGCTGGCCTCAAAGGCTTGCTCGTATAAATAGGTTGCCAGCACATCGGCAGGACGCCCGGTGGAGGAACCACTGACCACCATGACGCGGGTAATGGCAAACATATCAAAGGCGCCCAAGCCGGCAAAGATCATCGCCGTCTGCATGGTGTCCCAGAGCAAGGGCAGGGTGATATGTCGAAATTGGTGCCAACGGCTGGCGCCGTCGATAATGGCCGCTTCGTAGAAAGTCTGGGGAATCGCCTCCATCGCCGCCAGGAAGAGTACCATATAAAAACCTGCAGCCTGCCAGACCACCACCGTAGCAATGGCGGGGCGCACAGTGCTGGGATCGCCCATCCAGACCGGAATGCCCTCATAGCCAAAGAGTTGGAAGAACCACTCCAGGTGCAGCATCTGCAAGAGCGAGGTGAGAATGCCAATGGTCGGGTGATAAATATAGCTCCACAGCACCCCAATCGAGATCACCGAGATGACCTGGGGAAAGAAAAAGGTGACGCGGAAGAATTTGCCAAAGCGGATACCTTGGCTGATCATAAAGGCCAGGAACAAGCTCAAGCTAATGATGATCAGGGGCAGAAAGAGCAGGTATTGCAGATTATGCCAGAGCGCATTCCAGAAAAACTCATCGTTGATCATGCGCTCGTAGTTCTGCCACCCGACAAATTTCTGATTGGCGCTCACCCCTTTCCAACTGGTCAATGAGTTATACATGGAACGCCCATAGGGGTAGATCACAAAGACCAGATAGAGGATCACCGCCGGCGCCAGAAATGGGATGATGACATGATATTTGTTCTTGTACATGCTTTTGCAGATCCTTGTCAAGAGCGGCATTCGATGGTGGGGGGAGATTGAGAGATTAGGAGATTGAGAGATTAGGTAGTGCCAATCTCTCAATCTCTTAATCCCTACCCGATTTCAATGCGGTTCTTACGACTGGCGCGTAAACTTGGTCACATCGGGATCAGCCTTCACCTTGTCGGCCATCGCCTGGGCGGCTTCAATAAATTCCGCCGGAGAGATGCGCTTGGTCAGGAGATCGCCCATCTTGGCATCGACTTCCTTGCCCAAGTCACTGTACCAACCGCCATAGCGCATAAAGGGGAAGACATTGCCGGCGCAGGCTTCGGCCATTGCCACCGCCGATTGCATCCCGGTGCTGATCGTCACGCCTTCAGTGCCGCCGATCACCGGCATCATGGCGCTAACATTGACAGCGAAATACTTGGCGCTATCTTTCGAGATCAACGCGCGCAGGAATTCCATGCCGGCGATGGGGTTCTTGGCCTTGGAGGGGACAATGAAGGGTTCGCCGCCTTCGGCCAAGCAGGCATTGCCCTCGCCCGGCGACTGGTCGATGACCATGTTGAAGTTGTCGGGGATCGAGCCTTTCATCTCGTTCTCCAGCCAAATGCCGCAGGGGATGAAGGCGGCCTTGCCCTTGAGCCATTCCGCCTGCGACTCGGTGTGATTCAGGCCCTCGGTGCCCTCCATGATGTAGCCGTTCTCGGCCAGTTGGTACATCTCGCTGACGGAATCGACCACCGCTTTGTTCGACCAGGCGCCGTCCACCAGGTTGTCGATATCGATCATCGGCTGGATGCCGCCCTTCTTGGCGATTAAGCCTTGCAGCAGGCCGAAGATCATGTAGCCCGGGTACTTGCCCTGGTAGGTCCACGGCGCAATGCCGGCGGTTTTGATCGTTTCGCAAAGGGACAGCATTTCGTCCCAGGTCTTGGGATAGGTCCAGCCCTTTTCCCCAAAGAGTGTGCTGCTGTACCAAATCCCGGCCACCGAATAGGCAATATTTAGCGAATAGAGCTTGCCATCGATCATGCCGCCATCCTGCGAGCCGGGGAAGAGGGTGTCACGTACCGTTTTGCCTGGGGTATCCAGCGAAGGGGCGTCCAGCAAGGGGGTCAGTTCCATCAACTGATCTTCGGAGACCAACGCGCCAAAGTCCAACGCGCCAGCGCCGCTGTTGTCGATCACATCGGGCGGGTTGCCGCCGACAAAGCGGGGGCGCAACTTTTCGCCGACGCCCTGAATCGGCTCCACACTCATGCTGCTGCCGGGGTGAACCTTGGCAAAGAGATCGGCGGCATATTGAATGTAATCATGGCCGAAACCGCCGGAGAAGAAGACGCCTTCGCCCTGCACGCCTTCCGCCATCCCCAAGGGGTTAATCGCATCGTCGGCGATTTCAAAAGGCAGATCAGGCTTGGCCGCGGGGGCTGCCGGCGCCGCCGATTCGGCTGGCGCTGATGGCGCTGCTGGTGCACAAGCCGCCAATAAGGCGGTTGTCCCGACACTAGCACTCACCGTTAAAAAACGACGGCGACTGATGGATTGATTAAACATCGTATTTTCTCCTTTGAAAATTTGAAAATAGGTATGATCTTGCTAGACAGCAATTTGGATGTATACCAACGAGCGCCGGAAGGTAACACTTTTTACAGCAGTAATGGGGTACTTTCCGTGCTACTCGTGAATATAAAAAGCGCTGCAAAGCGTAGGCCAGCGCTCATAGTCTAACGTAGAAGATGGCTGCCTGACAAAAAAGCGGGTAACAAGATCATGTTATTGACCGCAACACAAGGATCATGAGCGGGAGAGTGAGCAACGCCGTGCGTCGTTCACCAACCCACAGTCTATACCAAAAGCTCTCTGGTGACACCCATCATGCAGAGAGCTTTTTCCCTGGTCGCCTGGACAGGCTGATGGAACAGGCGGTGCGTTAGGTCCGTCGGGGCATACCCGACAAGACGACTACGGGTTCTTTGGCTTACCGGTGCTGCCGCTTGTGGTGGTGACGCGGCGTTGCCACCGTCGGCGCCAGTTCGCTGCCGATGCGAATGCCAAAGCGGGGCAGCACTTTGCGATGCAACAACAGCACAATTGCCGCGGCGCCAAAAGCAACAGCAAAGACGATCAATGATGAACTAATCCCATTCATCCATGCCGGGTTGACCAACATCACCAGTGCCAGTGTCAACATCAACAGCCCGCCGATCAGCTTGAGGATGCGCCCTTCACTTTCACCGAGCCGGCTGGCCTTGAGCGTGAAGACGGCGACCAGGAAAAGACCCAGTTCATCGATCTGGTAGATCAGCATGTAGAGCAAGAGCAACAACCCGAAGCTCAACGCGGTGGCCTGTTGGGCGACAAGCAAGTTCGTCCACAAGACCGGAAAGCCCGCCGTACAAGAAAATTCCACCAGCGAGACGCCCGCCGCCAGCACCACCGTCGCCGCCATGATTCGCCAGGTGGATTCGCCCGCCGTGAGGACGCCCCGTATGCCCCGATAGATGCCTGGTTTCTGTTCCTCAGCAATGGTAAAGGAGATCCCGCTTTTGTACCAGAAATAATCCTTGATATTCACCACCGCAAAGGCCAGCGCAGCCAGTGCCACGATCCCCCGCACCCAGCCGACAAAGGGCAGCACACGAAACATGGTAAAGAGACCGGTGATAAAGGCCATATAGATCAGCGCCGTCACCGTGACAAAGGTCAAGCCGACCCAAAAGAGTTTGCGTCGCGACCCGGTGTTGAGCGTCAAGGCCAGCAACACCGACAGCACCCACAACGAGCAGGGGTTAAAGCCATCGACCAAGGCAATCAACGCCGTGCTGACCACCAACGACTGCGCCGCCAGATCGACCGGGCCAATCCACGGAATGGTGAGTAGATCACTTTTGGTTTGCGGAACTGGTTCAGTTATCGCAGTGGCAACCACTGCGGTTGGCAGTGGCGTGACAACCAACGGGGTAATACCGGGAATGATGCCCACGCCGGCGTCACGACACCTTTGCTCTACACAGGTGGCGACGGCGGCCTCAATTTCTGCGGCCAACGGTTCGGCATAGCCCGCCCAATAGCGCTCCCCGATAAAAATCGTAGGGACGCCAGACGGTTCAAAGCCATAGGCGGCGGCCATCTGCGCAAACAACTGCTGGTTCTCAACGCTATACCAGACCTCGTAAGCCCGTACCTCGACCGTTGGGTATTGCTGCGCTAACGTTGCCAGGAAGGGTTTGGCTTTGGCGCAGTGGGGACAACCATCGCCCCAAAAAAAGTAGATCGCCACTGGTTGTGCGTTGGCTGGTGGGGTGGCTTGCGTCTGCGCGCCGGCGCGCACAATGGTTATAGACAGGAGGAATGCGCTAAGGAGCAAGGCCGTACCGCCCAAAAACAAGCGCATCAGCAGGGTAACGGTTAGATTTCTGTCTTTCATAAGTAGTGCCTACCTTTCCGGTTACGCAAAAAAGTTGCTCAACAACAGACCGGAAACAATCAGGCCAACCCAATCGATCGTGATAGCGACGCCTGCCGTTAGGAGGGCGCCCCAGAATCCAAGGCGAAAACTGCTCTTGCCTGCCGCCACGATTACTTTGGTATACGTGGCTTGTGTCATCATGTTGGTTTCCTCCTTCCATCTACTTCTAAAGCCCTGGTAGGGACTATCGCAAGGGCGGTGATTGCACCAGCACCTTGTTCACCAGCGCATCGGTTAGTTCAGCCGCGGTTGCGCCATGCCCGGAGGCCAGCCAAATGATCTCCTTATGCGGCGCTTGCAGCCCGTTGTAGTACCGCTCCACCAGCGACGCCATTGCATTGACATCCTCCCGTCCGACCAAGAAGTAAACCGGCGTCTGCAACGTCGCGGCCTGGGTCTCAAAATCGAGATCATGCAACTGTCCATAGACCACAGGGAACGAGTCGATCAACCCACGGGCAAAGTTGACCCGATCAACCAGGCCATACTCATGGGCGAACTGGGGCACGAGCAGCAAAACCAGATCGAGCGTCGGTGACTCCATGGCGCGGAAGAGGACATTGTTGTAGGCGGCATAGTTCAGCGCCATGCCGGCGCCGTCATAGGGCGGCGGCCCATTGCGCTGCAAGGTGTCGAGCGTACGCGGCTCGTTCCATTCCGCCGCCAGCTTCAACGCCAGTTCATAGCCCAGGCGATCATTCTCGGTGGTGTTGACCATTTGACCGTTGCCCACGTAGGCATAAAAGAGATCGGGGTAAGTTTGCACTAGTTTGATCCCAAGGATCGTACCCCATGAAAGGCCCAACACGTAGATCTTCTCTTGGTGGAAGCGGGTGCGCAACTGCTCGGTCAACGCATGGGCATCGGCCACAAAGCGGTCAACGGTTAGCGTGGCAATCGGCACGGCATTATACGATTTACCCGTACCCGGCTGATCCCAGTTGACCACAACAAAATGTTTCTCCAATTCGGCAAACATCATGGCATTGGCGGGGAAACCACCGGCGCCCGGCCCGCCGATACCCAAGTAGAGCAACACCGGCTTGTTCACGTCTTGTCCCCGAATCGTGATCCACTGCTCACTGCCGTTGAGTGTCACTTTTTCGAGCGTCGCAATGCTATTGGGCAATGGTTCTCCATTGGCCGCACGCATGGGCGCCGTTGTGGCATAAACTTGCGAGAGCCAGACCGCCGCCACTGCAACCAAGAGCAAGCTGAGAAAGCCGCCGAGAACCATTGTCCGGCTTCGGCGCAGTCGGAAGAGCGCAACCAGCAGCGCGAAATCAACCAACAGCAGAGCAATCGTCAGCCAGCGCGGCACACCGGTGTTCACGAACAACAGTGGCACCGGCAATACCATCAGCAAAATTAAGAGATCCAGCCCAGTCCACAGCAACCCATTGAACAGGTTGCGTCCCACAGCGGAGCGTGCGGCAGGCGAGGAACTGCTCACGCTCCGATAGGCAATAGCTTTCATTATTCACTCGCTTTCTTTCACCAAACGCCTGGCAATAATCGATACCGGGTTTTCTGCATAAACTGTTCATAGCCCGGCAATTCCAGTTGCAACGTGCGATCTTCCCGACTGGTGCGCCAGATCAGCAACAAAGCAGCCAGCGCTTGCGGAAGCAGCGCCCACAGCGATCCCAGGATCAAGGGTGCGGCCAGACCAAAGAGAATGCCGCCGACATAGCCTGGGTGACGTACATAGCGATAGGGGCCGTCAGTGCAAACCGTCTGCCCCCGATCCAGTTGAATGCGCACCACGCTCGAAAAGTAATGGTTCACATAGCGCGCCCAAAGGAAAATCCCCTGACCGAGCAAATAGACCAGAACACCCAGACCATAGCACCACGCCGGCAAGGGACCAGTCCAGCCAAAGCGCCCCACATCCAGCCCGGCGACGATCACGGCGATGAGATACAAGGGCGTCGAGAGGGCAAAATAGAGCCGATCCCACCCTTTCATGCCGGCGCCGGGGTTTAGCCGTTCCGCCACTAAGGTGGAATCTTGCGGCAGGATCAGCCACATCAACCCCATTGAGATTAATACCAACAGCAGATAGAGCCAGCCTTGCCAATACTCCCACCGTCCCGCACTGCCAAAGACAAGGACGAGGACAGCGAGCAACCCCAAGCTTGCGCGCAGAATCACCCGCCATTGCAAGTTCCTTGGTTTTCGCTCAAGCGCCATCACAACCTCCGCTTCCTACCTCATGTTCTGTAACAGTAGCAGATGAATGAATTCACCCGCTGGTCTACAAACCCCGTTCAAACGGATTCGCGTGCGAGTGCGGTTGAACCCACTTGCTATACCAGGCTGGGAGAAATCCCAGCCTGTCCGCATTGTCGGCGTACCGCTGGCATGATCAAGTCGGCCCTGGGTGGGAGCCACTCTACTTAGTGTACAGACTTGCCGGAAAACGCGTATCAGACAACTGGGGAGGCTGCGACCTGGACAAACGGGTAGGCTATGATGGCTCATGCACGGGCAAGCTGTACTACAGCTTTGAAAGGTTTTTGGTATACCAGGGTTCTATAGCAGTAGAAAGCCTGCGCAGCTTTCTTTTTCTCTCGGCATTATCCCTTGTATGCCGAGAGTTTTCTTTACCAGAGGAGATTGGTCCCATGTTGAAACAAGCCATTGGTCACGGCGGCCTCTTCCCGTACAAAGCCAAACGTAGCACGCGCACCCAGTCCCATGCTCACCATACCCATAACGGCGCCGCTTATGCGGAAGCGGACATACCGAGCAATCCGCCGGCGCCCCAACCCCAAGGTGGCGCCTTTGCCTATCTTTTCCCAGAACTGGCGGCAGACCCCCAGAAAATCCTCCCCGTCGGTGCGGTGACGATTGAAGCATTGCGCGCATTAGGCGCGGCGATGGCGGAAGCGCAATCGAACCTGCCGACGACGACCATTCCTGCCGGCTACACCTACTTTGGGCAATTTATCGATCACGACATCACCAAGCAGGAGGTCGATCCATTGGATCGTCCCCTCTTTGACATCACCGGCGACGATTTTGCCCCCTTGACAGCAGAACAGATTTGCACGCGGCTGATCAACGAGCGCACAGCCCCCTTTGATCTCGACAGTTTGTATGCCAAGCCGGCGAAGCGACGAGGCGCCAAGATGGTGCTGGGGCCGAATGACCAAAATTTGCCCAACCATGAGCCACCCTTGGCCTTACCACCCGACAAAGATCCAGCCAACAATGATCTGCCGCGCGCCGCGGTCGGTCATCGCCGCTTCAAACCCGGTCAGGCGTTGATTGGCGACCCGCGCAACGATGAGAATCTGATCATCAGCCAGATGCAGGTAGCTTTTCTTAAGTTTCATAACCGCCTGGTGACGACGCAGGGTCTCACCTTCCAACAGGCGGTGAAAGCAGTGCGCCAACACTATCAAGCCGTGGTGCTCTTTGATTACCTGCCGCGCGTGTTGGCGCCCACTGTGGTTGATCAGGTGCTGGCGAGTAATTACTTTTACCGCCCGTTACCGCCGGCCGGCCTCTTTATGCCCTTGGAATTTAGCGTCGCCGCTTTCCGCTTTGGCCACAGCATGGTGCGACCAACCTACCACTACAATGTGAACTTTGATGCCGCCACCCTGGATGACCTCTTCAAATTCACCGCCTTTAGCGGTCAGATCGGCCAGGTGGTGGATGGGCAGGGCTTTACAAGCGTGCCGCGCAACTGGATCATCCAATGGGAGAATTTTCTGCCGTTCGCCACTACTGCTGCACCGCAGACCGCCATGCCGATTGACACAGCGTTGGCGCTGCCGCTGGCCATGTTGCCAAACCAGCAGAATATCATGGCACGGCTGGCGCAACGCAACCTGCTGCGCGGCTATCTGCTCAACCTGCCGACCGGCCAGAGCGTGGCCCGCACCATCGGCGGTGACGCGGCGGTGTTGAGCCGCGATGCGCTGTTGCAGGCCGCCAACCCCACCGACTGGCAAGTCTTGCAGGCTTACCCCTTCCTGCTGGATCGCACACCACTCTGGTATTACATCCTGCTAGAGGCCAAACATCAGAACGACGGGGAACGGCTGGGGCTGGTGGGCAGCACGATTGTGGCCGAAACGATCATCGGCCTGATCCGCCAGAGCCAGGACTCGATCCTGCAAGACCCCGCGTGGCAACCCACCTTGGGCGCCGGCTTCCCCAGCGAGCGCGAACGGCTCGAACTGCGCCACCTCATCGAGTTTGCTGGTGTGGGGCCAACGTAGATGAGTCATTGATTGGGTATTAGGTATTGGATATGGCGTGATGACCAATACCCAATATCCAATACCCAATGGCAAAAGCATCAAAGTATAAACAAAACGCCAGTGGTGTTCTCCCTCTACACCACTGGCGCTCTTTTTTGCCCCCCAAAGCCCATTTGCCTAATGCCCACTTTCGCGCTATGATCAAAAAAACGACCTCGCCAGGACAAGGTGGCGAGGTCGTTAGGCTATCCTATCGCGCGTCTCTCAACGGAAAACAAAAGGGGGCTTCGGGCCTGACCGCACCCAACGGGTGAGCGGCCAGACGCGTCTTTCCCCGGTTTTGTTAAGCCTGTTGATACCCGTATGGTAGCTGCTGCGTTATTTGGGGGGGAGTCCCACTGGGAACGATAGGTTTAGCGACGACATAAAGCCCCGTCTGGAGCGCTTGGCCGGCCGCGCCAATGACCAGCGTGTTGATGTCCGGGTTGAACGCGGCGGTGACCGATGCCGGGGGCAGCGGGTCGGCATGACCGGGCGGGTGGAGATGGACCGCTTGTTGCGCCTGATGCGAATTGATAAAGACCTGCAAATCGGCCACGGCGACCCCCGCCGGCAAGGTTGGCAGATAGAGGAAGAGCAGGGCATCGTCCAGATCTTGGATCCGGCTGGTATGGAGATCGATCTGGCCCTTCTTGTTGCGCCCCATGCCCCGTTTCTTGATACTGGCCGCCGACACATAGCAGGAAAAGTAGGCCGCTTCGATAAAGGGTTTCCAATCTTCCGGCAGCGTATAGCCGGTAATTAAGCCAAGACAAAGATCCTTGGAGCCACCGCTTGACCAGGTGAGCTCAGCCAACCGATTCTTGGTCTTGTTGCCGCTTTCCCGGTCGATCTCAAACACTTCCGTGGTCTGTTGCGGTTGATTGACGGCGCCACGTTGTACCGTAAACGTTGAGTACCGTTGTGGCAGACCTTTCATAAAGTAGCCTGACGTGCTGGCAAGCTCTTCATCGGGGAGTTCTAAGGTATAGTTGATGAAAATATCATCAACTATCTGACTGATTTCGCCGCGGTAAATATTTGCACCCATCGTGTTTTCTCCTTTGGTAACGTTAGTCAAAATACCTTGGATTAAGAATGACAGACACAGAAACAAATTTTAGGTCTTCCATTAAGCAATCTTTTCTGGCCCTGCGCAGCCGTAACTGGGCTATAACAAAATCAGAAATTGCTCACTTGGTTGAACTAGCAACGAGCGTTCCACAGGCTGCTGAATGGGCTTCATATTTTGATGGCATTCTGGCCATTGAATATGAGCATAATTGGGCAAAGGCTGAACAAATTTATCAAACATTACTTGATAAGGAGATTGAGCCTGTGCTGCGAGCTCATGTTTTGCTTGCCCTTGGTATTGCATATTACCCACAGGCTTGTTGGGCAGAATCAGTTTCAGCCTGTCAAGCAAGCATCGATATATGGGTACGCTTACAGTATCCCTATAAACAGGCCATTGCACTTCGCCAGATGGCAGTTTCCTACCAAATGGGCTTTAGCGGCGGTGCATTTGACCCAGAAGTCTTAGAAAAGGCTATTGCCTGTTGTGAGCAGGCACTATATCTTTTAGTATCTCCTACCCACTCGACACCTGATACGTTACTCTATGAGTCAGACCTCTTGGTCTACCAAACGTATACCTGGGAGGTGCTTGGTGATGTACACTGTACTGCGGGACGTTGGACAGAAGCGATTGAGAGTTATCAAAAGTTTTTTGATCTTAGTATTGAACTTAATGATCAATACCTAATTAGCTTTGCCCAACTAGGATTGGCCGACGCATACCAACAGCGCGATAAAGTAGATTGGCCACAATCTCATGTCTATTATGATCGGGCATTGACTGGTTTTCGTGCCTGCCAAAGTTCATATAACGAATTTATTGTCCTCGCCAACCAAGGCGCGCTCTACCTAAAACAGCAAGCCTACACCGATGCCCTTGGCTGTTTTGAACAATCCCTCGCCCTGGTCGAGACGGTGCGGGCTGGCGTTTCGACCCCCGATGCGCGGCGGGGCTTTTTCGCCACCGTCGTCCATATCTATGCCAACACGGTGCTGGCCTATCTGGCGCTGGGCCAGGTGACGGAAGCCTTTCAGACCACCGAACGCGCCCGCTCGCGCGCCTTTCTCGATAGTCTCTTTATCGGCGAAACCGACTTTTCCAACCGCGTTGAAGCCCAACCACTGACGCCAACCGAAATTCAGCAGAAGTTGCCCGCCGACGCCCTGCTGTTGGCCTATTTCACCACCGGCCTCTTTGAGACCCACGGTGGACGCGTAACCCTGGAACAGGCGCAACGGGCGGTCCTCTTTCCCCGCCCGACCACCTTGCTTTTTGCCGTCACCAGAGAAAGTATCACCTGTGTTGACCTGAAGCTGATGCCCAACCGGCTTTACCCGCAAGATCAGCGCAACTGGGTGGAAGGCAACTTTCTCCAACCACAGATGTTGGCAGCACTCTACCGCATGTTGGTGGCGCCGGCGGCGCCGTTGCTGGCGGACAAAAAGCGGCTCTATATCGTGCCGCACGGGCCGCTCCACTATGTCCCCTTTCATGCGTTGGTACTGCCCGACGGAAGCCGTTGGCTGCGGCCCGATGGGCCGACGATGATCTACGCCCCCAGCATCAGTGTGCTGTTGCGCCAACGTCCCCGTCCCGCCGCACCCGCCACCTTGCCCTGTCTGGCGGTTGGCTGCAATGAGAGTGGACAGACCAACCTCTATCTGGCCGAAGCAGAAGCGCGCCTGGTGGCAGAGCGCTTACAGGGCCAGGCGTTGGTCGGTGCGACGGCCAAGGGCGCGGCCCTGGTGCAAAACGCAGCCGGGGCGCGCCTGCTCCACTTTGCCTGTCATGGTGAATTCAACCGGACCGCGCCACTGCTCTCCGCCCTCTATATCGGGCGGGAGGAAGCGTTGACCGGCCAGGCGATCCTGGAGACGTTGAAATTGCGGTGCGATCTGGTAACACTGAGCGCCTGTGACAGCGGTCTCAACCAGGTGCAACGCGGTGATGAGTTGTATGGCTTGCTGCGCGCCTTTTTGCTGGCCGGCGCCACCGCCGTGATGGCGGCGTTGTGGCGGGTGGATGATCGACCCACCCTGCTCTTCATGCTGAAATTTTATGAACTGGTGCAGGCGGGCGTTGCCTATGCCGAAGCGCTGAAACTAACGCAACTTTATTTGCAAAGCGTGACGCTGGCGACGGCGCAGGCCACCCTGACCCCGTTGCTGGGTGAGCGGGCAAACGGCTATCTGGCCGAGTTTGCCACCCAGGCGCATGGACCAATCTTTGCCGCGCCGAAATATTGGGCGGCCTTTACCCTGATTGGTGATCCGGATCTACCGGCGGCAAGCCTGGAAGCACTTCCACCTGCAACCCCGCTAGTTGTGTAAGGGCCACCGCCGAAAAAACCACCTTGCCAAAGTCATCGGTCAGGCGACTCTGCACCACGGTGTCGGCCTGTTTGAGATTGACAATCGTATCGGCCAGGTTGGGCCACCCCCCACGGCTGGGGATCTCGGCCTCGACAATCACCTGGCACTGGTCGCCGGTTGCCGACTCACGCGCAATGGTGAGCCGTACATTCAGGTCGTCAAGCTGGTTTTCCAGCGTAAAGTGAACTTCGTTCTGCCCTCCCTGGCCGGCACGCACAAAGCTATAGGCCGATTGCCGTTGGGGCGGTTGCAAGAGACGCGCCACCGCGTTGGCCAGATCCACCACCAGATAACCCAGTGGCGCCCAATACCAGGAAGGTTCGGGCAGCAACGCGGTCGTCGGCGCAGCCACCGGTGTGGGCGCTGGTAAATAGGAGAAATCAAAGCGGGGTGGACGGGGCGGTTGCGCCAACGGCCCTTGCGCTTCCCAAGCCAGAAACGCCTTCAGCGCTTCATACTCCTGTCGCCACAGCGCTGACGCGGCCAACGCTAGTGCCGTCTGTGGATGCACCTTTGCCGCATCACGCCCGCCAAGTTCCGCTTCAATGTAGACCAGCAACGTTTCCCTGTCGAGTTGCTCGGCGGAAAGATCCGGCGCGGCAGCATCACCTAACAGTTCCTGCATCCGCTTATGTATCGACCTTGACACGATTTTTCTCACCCCTTTACTATCTTACTTTCTATAGAACCCTTGCCGATCCAAAACCTTTCGGTTGCCGCAACCGCGCTTGGCGAGTCCATGACGCGCAACTGGTTGGGGCAAGTCACGGACTCGCCAAGCGCAAGATGGGCGCGCCGCGCGAGGAAGCGCTCCCCAGTCACCCATCCGCCCGGCCTCCAATCCCCTGTTCTTCCAGACAGCGGCGCAGTTTGTTTTTGATACGGGAGAGGGCGATGTGGATGGCGTTGGCGCTGGTGCCCAAGTCATTGGCAACCACTTGGGCATCTTCATCGTGATCGATCCGGCGCAGGAAGATCTGCCGCTCCCGGTCGGACAAATGTTGCAAACAGCGGTCCAGCGCCAGTTGTTCAGGTAGGTGGTCGATGGCGGTGGGCGGTTTGGCAAACTCGGGGCGTTCCGCCTCGTCATCCAGCCGTTCGCGCTCATGCCAACTTTTCTTTTTGAACTCTTTGTCGATGATACGCTTGAGACCGACTGCTGACCACTTCTGAAAGCTGCCTTCGCCACGGTAGGTCTGCAACCGGGCGTACTGGTTAACGGTCAACCGGATCAAAAAATCTTGGACAAACTCTTCAGCCAGGGCCGCCCACTCCTCGTCGGCAAAGCTGGCGAGCAAGGGCAGATTGCCTTGGTAGAGGCGCAAATAGTTAAAGGCGACAATATAAAGGTAGTTGCCCAACAGTTCGTGGCTCTGGCGTTGGCGCTCGGCGCCCAGTTGACCACTCATGGCTTTCACCCATTCACTATTGTCTTGCGGCCAGGGTTCTGATGATTGCACGGGTAGGCTCTCACTTTGGGTAGAATGTTTAGTGAACAGCAACAGGGGACAAGACAAACCAGGTTTCTGACTGAAACCTGGTTTGTCTTGTCAATAATAATGCCAAATTGTAACATAATGCCGATAATGCAACAATTACTGTAAGCACACTCCCTTTGAAAGATTTTTACACAAGTGTGGTTCTTTCTTAGAACAAACAGTTTGAATGTTGGTTGGTTGGCTCGTTGGTTTCGCGCCTACAGGGCACCCGCTCAACCAACGAGCCAACCAACTTGCGAACAATGAGTAAAAGGAAAAGGGGTATGGCAGCGGTGAATACCGAATACACCGGGATAATGGCACAATTTTGGGATCTGTTGCGGGGCGATAGCGCGCACTGGGCAGACCGCTTTTTCTATAAAGAAGCGGTGATCCAAGCAGGACAACCGGCTCTCGATGTCGGCTGCGGAACAGGACGGCTGGTCCTCGATTTCCTGGCTGACGGCATTGATATTGACGGCGTTGATAATTCCCAGGAGATGCTTGACTATTGCCGGCAGAAAGGGGCGAAACTGGGTCTGCAACCAACCCTCTACCTACAGTCGATGACGGCGCTGGCGCTGCCCCGGCGCTACCAAACCATCCTTGTCCCCTCCGGCTCGATTCAGATCTTGATCGAACCACACGAGGTACGCGCCGCCATGCAAAGCTTTTTTGACCATCTACTGCCAGGGGGGACGTTGGTCATTTCCTTCTATCAACTCTGGACCGGCGGCCCAGTTGGCCCCACCGCTAGAGAAGAGTGGATGCGCGAGGTGGTGCGCCCGGAAGATGGCGCCATTCTCCGCCGCTGGTCGCGCTCAACCTATGATCTGGTCAACAACCTGGAGCATACCGAGCATCGTTATGATCTCATCCGCAATGGCGAAGTGGTGGTCAGCCAACGCTTTACCCGCTCCCCTGGCACCCGTGGCTATACCCAAGCCCAAGCCAGGCAGATCTTTGTGGAAGCCGGTTTCACCAACATCCGCCTCACCAGCGCCTTCACCCACGAACCGGCCCAACCAGATGATACGCTCTTTTCGGTGTGGGGAACCAAAGCCTAATTCGGACAAGCCAAAACCCCAAAAGTTAACACGAATAGGGAAAAACACAGATAACTTTTCACAAAAACCGTGTTTCTCCCTATCTGTGTAAACTAAACTACTTGCCTGTTGTTCAAGCTTTTCACTCGTTAGATACTAAAATACCTCCGAATTTTCCTTCAGATAAGCAATCAACTCATCAACCTGGGCAAAGGCGATGGCCGTGTAGGTATATCTCCACAATCTTGGGCAACCGTTGCGCCCCGCCGACCAAAGCGGCCAGTGGAATGACTGACTTGTAATCAGCAAACTGTTTGCCTTGCTCGGTAAAATAAGCGTGCATCGCTACGCTTATCTCCGCAGGATCGGCATTTGCTAACTTATCCAGCGTATCATAACCGGCGCCGCAAAGATGGCGCACGGTTTTGCCCCGCACATAGGCCAGACGCGACAGATCGGCTTGATGGACCAGGGACGTCAGAAAGGCGAGCGGGATACTGGTCGCGTCGGCCAACTGGGCGCGCTGGGCAGCCGTGCGCCCTTGGGTCAATAGATCTAAACTGCTGCTGATCCGTTGCTGTTTGAGCGCCTGGAAATAAAGCATTTGGCTCGCATCAGCCGGGTTAAAAAATTCCCGAATCGGCGTCGGAAAGGGCAACACCCAACGCAATAGGTAGTTGAGCGTCTCGATCAATTCAGCGAAGCCCATGCCACTTTCTTTCAGAAAGGCTTCGCACTTTTCCCGGCTCGCGATCTGGTGCACCAGATCATGGTAATTCTGAATCCCCGCCCGTTTCAGCCAAGTGAAGTTGGTGATCAAGCCATCGAGCCAGACTCGATCGCCCCGGTGTTGGAGATAGCCGGCATGGACTTCATTGACATAATCACTGGCCTCGTCCATAGTGTGGTTATAGTGCATTTGCACAAAGTCATAACGGAGGGTCTGCGCAAGTTTCTTGATCAGATCCTCATATGACCAGAGCGTTTTCTCTTTGACAAAATCCCAGTTGATGATCATCATTCCTCTTCTCCACCTTGTTCCTCATCCAGCGTTGCGACGGGCGTTTGGGCAAAGTGCGTTTGATAGACATCGAGCATGGTTAAAAAGAGCACCATCAGAATCGGGCCGTAAAAGACGCCAAACAGCCCAAACAATTGATAGCCCCCCAACAAGCTAAGCACCATGAGCGCAAAGCTGCCGTAGGTTTGCAGCGAAACCAGTTTGGAGCGGATCAGCAGGTCGAGATTCGAGACCACAGCAAAATAACCAAGTAGAATGACCACCCCGCCGCCATAGTGACCGGCCAGAAATTCGGCCAACGCAGCCGGGATGGCAACGATGCTAGCGCCCAGCGGCATGGTGGCCGCAATGATCGAAACCAAAGTCCAGAGCGGCGTATAAGGCAGATCGACCAGCCAGAAAAAGAGGCCCAGCACCGCCCCTTGCACCACGGCAATCAAAAAGATGCCGGCGAACATCGACTGTACGGTGGCGTTGATCTTGCGCAGGAAGAGATCCTCCAGCGCGTCATCCAGCGGACTCAACCCCTTGAGCCATTGCACAAATGGCTCATAGGTGGGCAGCAGAGCGCCGACCAAAATCAAGTAGACAAAGAGTTCGGTCAGCAGCATAGGGATCGACAGGCCCAGTGTCACTAGCGAACCGGCCAGCCAACTAAGCAGCGTCAGCAGCACGGTACGTAGTTGCGTTACCAGATCGAGCGCCAGGGGGTCATCGGAGGCAAGCAGCGGCTGCAAGTAGGTCGTGATGCTGCCGGCCAACAGTTCGAGCTGATTGGTGCGTTGGACCAAATCTAGAAACTCTTGCGCCTGAGCGATCACCATCCGCCCGACACTCCACAATAAGAGCAGGGGCAGCGCCAAGCCCACCAGCAGGGTCAAGCTCATGGCCGGCTTTTCCCAGCCGTTACACCAGCGCAAGAAGCGGATATAGAGCGGACGGAGGACAAGCACCGTCACGAATGCAAAGGCAATGACGCCTAAATAGGTGCGCACCAGCCAAAACATGAGTAGGCTCATGATGGCAAACAGAATATAAAAGGTATACCGGCTACGGGTCGCCGTCGTGTTTGTCAAGGTTGTCGCCGCCGGGGATTCGCTTTCATAGACTGTACTGTTCGCCGGCATGACCGCCTCCTTTGCTGCGATGATCGCGCGTTGTAACTTGGCAACCGTGGGGGAATGCTACGCCCTTTCCATTGTACAAGTGCGCTTTTTTACAAAGATCAGCCAGAGAGAGAGTTTCGCGGCTGGCTAGGTGGGGAGGTTTTTTTGGGCGTTCGCGATTGCGGCCAGAGTAAATCGCATCAGAAGAAAAATTTTGCTAATCACCTGAGTTCGGGATTGGGCAGCTATGCACACAACACCGAACTGACGTTAATCCTGTGATTTGCGGTGATGGTGTGGCGTCGCAATGAATAAACCCGTTCCGTAGGGACGATTGCGTTTCGCGGTAAGCAATCTTTTTGCCGCCTCTAAACTCAGCCGTCCCTACGGGACAAAAAAGGTATACATTATGCTGCACAAATTGCCGGACAACACACAACACACTACTTCGACACAGCAACAACAACCGGCAGGAACAGTTGGTGCGCCGGTGCAGCGCTTTCCGCTGCAAGCTCTTGCAGCACGTCGTCGATGGTAAAACCCTCTTCTACATCGGCGCTGTGGGCCAAGGCAAAGCCGTCGGAAAGGGTTTTCATAAAGGCGACCAGATCGGCTTCCTCTTGTTGGCTCAGGCGCAAATTACCCAATTCCGTGGTATTCACGTTCTCAGCCACTTCCGGGGCAGGCCAACATCCAGCAGCCAGCGCTGCGGCTTCGGTATAGTCACCAGGGCAGCGGGGCAGAAGATCACGCGTGTTGTAGAAGTGGACAACCCCTTCCAGTGTTTTGAAGTAACCATTGTGCATATAGGCTTTGACAAAACTAGGATCGGGCCGCAGATCCACATTGCGCAAGGTCGGCACCTTCTGTTTGCCGTTGTTTTCCGCTGCATACTGAGCATAATCTGCGCGCGTGGCAAGGAAACCGCCCAGGCCCAGGTCAATGAAGGCGGGGTTAACAGCATAGATCGGGTTTTCCGGGTTCTTGGGGACACCCAGGTTGTCATAAGTGAAGTCGGTGAAGAGTGAAGCTGTTTTGCCTGATCGATCCAACGTGTGACAATTGGCGCACTTCGCTTTGCCGAAGAAGAGGTTAAGGCCATTCTTCTCTTCTTTGGTCAGCTTGGCTTGCTTGGCCATGATCGCATCAAACTTGGCGGTAAATTCATTGACCTCCGGTGAAGCCTCATACGCGACAATGGACAAGGCGATTTTATCATAGGCTGTATCCGACTTTGCTCGCTCGGTTGCGGACAGAGCCACGCTTGTCCCTTCTTGCTCACACACGTCCTCTATATCATCTGGCCAGGCAATCGAACAGGCGCCGGCGCCCCAGACATCTTCAAACTTGACTGGATAAGCCGCAGGGTCAATCGGGTTACACACCCGATAAACAACACAGGCGCTATCGGGCAGCGCTTGTTCAACGTGGTTGAGGAAGGGGCCTTGCGCCTGGTCGGCGGCGGGGGACCCCAGCTTTTCACCCGTAGCCCGTCCATCCCAGAAGTTGCCACCAATAAAGACGGCTTCGCCTTTCTGGAGCTTGAAATGGAGAACTGGGCTTTGGGTGGTATAGGCGGAACTGGGCGGTTTGCGATCACCGAAGCGACCGCTAATTGACCCCTCGTAGACAGCCCCAGCGGCATTAATGGCCGAATCAGGGCCGGTCCCGCCAATTTCCGAAAGGTGACAGGCGGCGCAGGATTGATTCCGGTTGATCGACAGATTTGGATCATCAAAAATTGACTCGCCTAACTGCTCTTGCGGCATGAGAATGGGGTCGGCGGTTGCCGTATCGGCGGTTGCCGTGACCAGCAGCATGATGCCCAGCAAGAGCGCGCTGGCGAAAAATCTTTTGGCGTTCATAGGTTTTTCTCCTGTAGATGTCGTTGAAGGTTGCTTTGATGTAAAGCGCTACGGTGACTCTCAATTTCATCGATCGGAAAAGGTCACGCCGACAGTTTTGGGTAAAGACAAGTCGTTACACGAGGAAAAAGTATGCTATCAGGAGCGCAAAATTTTGAGGGCAAGCAAAGGCATCACCTCCTTCTCTCACACTGACACCACTACTACCATTGACCTGGAAACAAGGTGAGATGATGGGGAATTAGTTATACTATATAATAGAAAATCCCTTACACACACTGGATACATAGGGGGTTGTGAACCTAGCTAGTTGACTAGTGTAGAATTTACAGAAATCTACTGAGTTATCATCGATTCAATCCCATAGACCTTCATTTTGCAGAAACATCTTTTTGCTTCACGCATGAGCCGCCTGCATCGACAGCGGTTGGCTAGGCGTCATATCCGTGATCTTACGCAGCAGGATCACCAACACCCAAAGCGCAAAGAGGCCAAGCACAGCAAAGCCGATGATCGGCCCGATAATCTCCGCCGGCGTAAAGGTAATCCCAACCAGCAATTGACTGCTGGTCTGGGCGACAAGCAGTGGCGTCAACATGACTTCGAGGATCAGCAAAGAAAAAGCCACCAGATACCCCAACGGATTGCGCCGCAGAATCAACAGGCCGGCGATAAAGGTGGCAGGGGTAATGAGACCGAAATCGAGGGCATCGGTGATTTTTGTGCTGTAGATGCCAATCAGGGGGGAGAGCTGATTCTGTGCCAAGTCATGCCACAGTAATTGCAGCCAGATTGCCACAGTGGCTAACCCGCTTACGAACATAAAGATGGCAATCGCGCGATAGGGCAGATCAGGCGCAAAGTGTTCAGCCAGCAACTGCCGATCAAATGAGGTAAACAGCAGGACAAAGGCAAAGAGACTGGCAGAATAGAGCGCCGTATACACCAGGAAGAGCGGGTTGAAGGCAATGCCGAACGCATAGCTGAAATAGAGATAGAAAAAGCAGACCAGCGTTCCCAGCAGCAGCAAGCCCCCGCGCAAAGAACCACGCCAATAGCGCAGTGTCGAGTAGGCCAGCAAGGGGATGAACAGCAGGAGCACAATGCTATCATTGCCACGATTGGTGGCCGCCATAAAGAGGGTGTCATACCGGTACAACCCGCGGCCATGAATTTGCACTGCCTGTCCACGTACATTCGTAAAGGTGAACGCTGCGCCTTCCCCCGGCCACAGAAAACCGGCGGCAACTGCGATCAAGGCCAAGACCATTATCAACACCGAAAGGCCAACCACAAGTTTTGAAGGTTTCATAACATTATTCCTTGCATTCCGAATTTAAAATTCCTTGCGCCAACTATGGCCCAAGCAGACCTCGGTAAAGCCAATGCTGTCATAGAGTCGGTTGGCCGGAATCATGTCACCCGTATCGACGCTGACATCGACGGCGCCCAATGCCTTGAGGCGGTGCAGCCCTTCCACCATCAACCCGCGCGCCAACCCATGCCGGCGATGGGCAGGATGGGTGCAGACCGGTTCAAAGACGGCGTGCCGATTACTTTCTTCATAGGCAATACCGACATAGGCGGCGAAGGAGCCGTCCGGCGCCACGGCGACCAAATCAAGGTCGGGGTGGAAACAGGGCGCCTGTTGGGTAAAGTTTTGAAACTCAATCGCCGTGTGAAAATCGCGGTTAAACGCGGCGTTGAGCAGATCGGCGATCCGTTGGCAATCAGCCAGGTCCGTCGGTTCGGTGGTGCGCAGTGTATAACCGGTAGCCAACGCGGTTGGCGCTTCTTGATGTGCCGCCACCTGCAACCGGCGCACGGCGCCCCCATAGCTCATCTGGCTATAGCCGCGCTGGGCCAGGAGTTGTTGGCGTTGGCTATCATAGTCGTAGACAAAGATCTCCAACTGACGGCGCCCTGCCGGATTCGCGACAGCTAGATGCGCCTCGGCCCAAGCGACCATTGCCGCTTCGATCTCCCGAAAATCAGGGTGGATTTGTAGATGAGCATCGCCATCGCCTTCTGCGTTCACCACCCCGACAAGCTGACCATTGGCCGTTTCCCACAATTGCACGCGACCGACGCACCGTGCGGCCCAGTCGTCGGTGGCATGATGAAAACGGGAACCATCCCAGCGTCGTACCTCCCAGTTCAAGCCCAGTGGTGTAACAGGGTAAGTCGCGACCAAAAAATCGCGTACCCGCCAGAAATCGGTGTCTCCTTGCAGTAGGCGGGTAGTCATTTGTGTAGTGTGCAACATAATAGCTCTGAAAATCTCCTTGCTTTAACGAAATCCAAGTTGCTGATCATAGCGCCGCTCCGGCGCCGTGACGGGCGTTGGTTGCGCTGTCGAACGCCCCAGCAGCCAGACCAATACCCCGGCATGAACAAACGAATCGGCCAGGATTTCCAGTGAATGGATGAGGCGCATCGTCGGGGGCAGCCAATTGCCAGCCAACAGGTAGAGCAGCCCCACCAAGACGAAGAGGGCAAAGCCCAAGCTCACCCAAAGAGTGCGCTTTGTCCCTTGCCAGGTGACAATGACGGGCAGACAGGCGACCAGAAAGAGCACACTGCGTACCAGGAGTACGGTCAACAGTGTCGCCAATGGGGGTACGGCCAGGCCAAAGGCGCCCTGCTCATAATAATCACCGACAAAGGGCACCACCAACAGGCCAAAGCCATAGTAGATCGGCATAAAACTGACCGCCGCCACCAACAGACGCCAGCGCCAGGCGCGCCCTGTGCGTTGCGCAAAATGAGCCTGCCAAGCCCCTAAGAACGAGGCTGTCCTGCTGCGTGGGGGAAAGAGCCAGGCCGTCACCGCGGCGCACAGCAGCACACCCGGCGTAAAATTGATCAAGGTAAACGCTGGTACGGTCGCATAGCTGCTAAAGAAGACCGCTTCGATGACGTTGTTGAGCGTATAAGCAATCCACGCCAACAGTGCCAACACGCCAGTGCGGGCCAGCCAGCCGCCGGCCAGGTCACGTCCCACAAAATAGAGCGCCAGCACCAGCAATGGACTTGTGGCAACCATGGTCAACAGCGCCCTATCGGCATTCATCTCTGGCGGCAGCGTCGGCGTGGGTAGCCCACTCAGGCTGGCAATCATGCCGCCGAGCATCAACCCGCCGCTAAAGGCCAGGCCACCGAGGATAAGCTTGCTCAAAAAGACAAAAATTGCTTTGGGTGTCATTGACCCCTCCTATCTGGGTAGAAGCTGTTGAGTAAACCACGCCACCGCATCCTGCTCCATTGCCGGTGTCACCGTATGACCGGCCGGGTAGATCTTGAGTTGCAATTGGTCGGGGTGGGTGGCATAGGCCGACAGTAAGCGCCGGTAGCAGTCGATGGCAAAATGTTTCGGCTGATCATGGTCGAAGTCGTTGTTCATGATCAGCAAGGCCCGCGGCGCCGCATTCTCCAATTTTTCAGCCGGATCGAGTTGGCCGATGAAGGCTGTGTGCTGGGCTGTTTCGGCCTGGACGCGCGCCAACGCCGCCGCCCAACTGGGATCAGAGAAGCGACATTCGTCGAGCAGATCGATCCAGCGCCAGGTAAAGGTCGGGATGCCGATCATCGGCACGGCGGCCTGGATCTGGGGCAAGTTGGCAAAGATGAGAAAGCTGGCGCAGCCGCCCATCGACAGCCCCGTCACGCCACAGCGGGTCACGTCGCAGCGTTCATCGGCGCGGAAGTGTTCGATCAAGAGTGCGACATCAGCCAGACAGCGCTCGATCACCTGAAAGAAAAGCACTCCCGTGTCCAGTCCAGTGGCCGGTGGATAGATGCCGCCATATGCCGGGTCGGCCGCGTGATCGAGGCGCGGGTCATAACGCGCCCCATGCAAACAAGGGTCGATGCTGACGAAAAAGCAGCCCTCTTGCGCCAACCCATAGCCCAGGCGTAGCCCGTCAGTTTTGGCACCGCCATAGCCTGGAATGAAAAAGACAACGGGACAGCGCGATGCGGTTGCGGGCGCAATCGTTAGGAGCGGCACGTCGCCAAGGGTCATGGTTTCGAGCAGTAGGTTTGTCATCGTGATGAAGGTCCTGTCGCCGGTGTTACCATCGATCAATTATACTGTACCAAAAAGGCCAGTAGCCGCGCTTTTGCCTCCTCATTCATGGCCATCATCAGCGCGAGATGACCACCTTGCGCCATCGGGATGAGCTGCGCCCCAGGAATGTGGGCGGCGGCAAACTCGCCTTGCTCAAAGGCGACTAAGGTGTCATCCGGTGCATGCAGGATCAGGGTCGGCGCCCCGATCTGGCTGATCTGCTCGGCGTCAAATTCGGACATCCGTTGCTCCAACAGTTGCCCCTCACGGCGGGCGGCCATCGGCTCGATTGATGCCAAAAACGCATGGAGTTCTGCCACTTCCTGGGGGGAAAGCTGTTGTTGAACCTCGCCAGGAACACCGAGCGCCACGAGCAGCCCCGCCGGACTCAACTTCACCATTGACCAGAAGACAAAATCGTTCAGAAAGAGCTTGAACAAGGTGGCAACGAGGGCCGGACGGGGTGGGTTGGCATGGCTGGCTGCGCTGATCAAGGTCAACGAATTGGTACGCTGCGGATAGCGCTGGGCAAAGAGCAGCGCCGAAGGACCGCCCATGGAAACGCCCACCACCCCGACGCGCTCAATGCCCAGCGCATCCAGCAGACAGGCATGGGCTTCGGCCTGGTGCACGGAATCGACGTCAGCGGGAACGGGTGTCCCCAAAAAGCCAAAGCGTGACGGCGCAATCCAGTGATAAGTGCCGCCAATCACTTTGGCAAAATAGGCGCCCTGATCATAGCCGCCACCGGCGCCATGCACCATCAACAGCGGCGGCCCTGCGCCAAATTCGGTATATTGGATCGGCCCGCAGGCAGTCTCAATGAGCTTGCCGCCGCTAGCGATCCGCTGGTAGGCCAACGCCATATCCTGCTGATAGCGCCGATAGATGCTGCCGCCAGGGATAGCCACGGCGAGGATGACTGCGCCAAAGAGCAGGCGGCGCCAGAGTTGCTTAGACATCGTGCTTCTCCCCATCGCTTTTCAAAAGCCAAAATCAAACCACTTCGTACATTCAAGCCATTTGTGTCCTGAGCGGTGGCTGTGCGAACCGCTGGCGGTTGACCATGATGACCAGCGCAACGATGAACCAGAACACGGCTGCCGTCACAAAATCAAGGATGAAGTTCGAGCTTCCGCCGAGCGCCTCAGGTTCGTAAATGATGTTGGCAGCCGTGAGACCTGTGTGCATGAGGATCAACAGCAGCAAGCTTTGGGTGCGATCATAGACCCAAACCATTAGCACCCGAAAGGCAACCAAGGAGCCAACCAGGAAGCTAAGGGTTCTGACGGCGATATAAACCGCCGGAGAGAACGGTGCCGAGTAGGCGACACTGGGCATGATCACCATCGGCACGATGTGCCAGACGCCCCAAAGGACGCCGATGATCAGCCCGGTGGCAAGGACACTGTAGCGCTGCCGCAGCCGGGGGGTGACAAACCCTGTCCACCCCAGTTCCTCGCAGATGCCGGTCACCACCGCCGAGGCGAGGCCCAGGAGCAGCCGGGCCAGTTTGTCATCTCTCGTGAATATGCCGGGAAGATAGGCCAGATCGATCAGCGCCAGTGCCATGAGTACGGCCAGGATGATGAACGGGGCCAACAGAAGCGCTAGTGCATACCAGCGGGCGCCCACACGCCATCGGGCCAGCCGGGCGCGCAGGTCGCGCAAGCCCGCCTTGCCATCGACAAAGCTGATCAGCAACAGGCCAGCTAGGCTTGGACCCAGCAGCATGGTGATAATCGCCACCGGCAGCATAGCCTCGATCTGCGCCTTGGTGGTGGGCAGGCCGGTCAGGCCGAGCATCACCAGCACGGCACCCCAGGAGATAGCGAACGTAAGGACGTAGTAGCTCAACACGGCCCGCTGCTTCATGAAAGCGCTAATGCTCTTCATCGTATTTTCTCCTTTCTGATGCGATACCGTTAGCGGCTTGCGACCCCCATTTCCTGATACAGCGGTGGTTGGGAGAAATGGCCACGCCAGCCCAACTCTTCGATCAAGGGGATCAAGGTGGCGAAGATCGCGGACAACACCAGGCCGAATGGGTTAAACGCGACATTGACGAGCGACTCCCCCAAGACCGCGCCGCTGCCGCCCGCAGCGACATCGATCCAGGCGGCAAGACCATTCAGCACGGGCACAAAGAAGAGCAAAATCAAAAGCCATTTCACCCCGATCCGGCGGAAGTCAATGATCCGCCACCAATAATCGCGTTGGCCGGCGCTGTTTTTGGTGAGATAGGTAAAGCCAATGCCCATGACCAGTGGCCCCAGCACACCCAGCAGAGGTAGCACGAGACCCAACGGCGTCTCTACGCTCATCTTCAACAGCAGGGCCAACCCCCAGAAGCCCCAAGTCCAGGCAAAGGTCGCGCCCAAGTAAACCCAGGGGTTGGCGAGGCGGGAAGCTGACGGTTTGTCATCACTCGCCACCTTTTCCGGCGGTTGCGTTGCATGAAGGTTTGTTGGATAAACCAGCGTACTCACAGAAAGCTCCTTTCCCGTTGCCTATCTTATAGACCGGCCAATAAATGCCAGTTCAGCAAAAACGCCAGGAACGCGACACTTGCCACTGTAACCACCGTGTAGTGGACGCGTCCCCATAGACGCCAGTAGTGATCTTTCCAGGCCAATGCCGTGAACCCCAATAACGCCACAACCATTGGCAGATTGACCCACCACAGGAGCGTGAACCATTGCGTTGCCGCCGTGGGAAAGACAAAACTATCGGCAAAGCCCAGCAGTGCGACCAGGAACCAGGCCAGCAACCCGCTGTTGAACAACCCTACCACTACCACCGTCCACTGGGCTGCCGTTGCCCAACGGCCAGCGGGGCCGGTGCGCCGTCGCCGCCACACCAGCCAGGCAACACCCCAAACAATTCCCGCTGTTAGCATGATCAGCAGTGCAACTGCCGCCATGAGCAACTGGTTTGTCGCCGTCTGATACCAGGGGACTTTGAAGTAGGCGAACTGGCCGAAGAAGAGTTGCGTCACTTCCCCCTGTTCGTTCGTGCGGTAGGTCAACTGGCGCGGGCCATCGACCTGACGGAAAAGCCCCGGCTCTACTTCGGCATAGGTACGCGCCCCAACTTGCAAGGTGTTGTTGGCGCCGGGTGTCACCACCAATGCCTCGGCAAACCAGGTGGATAACTTTTGCGGCGAACGGTACGCCACCCGTGACGAGACGTAATTGCCACGCAACGCGGCAATGCGCGCCGTCGTATCACTGGGGGACGGAACAGGGGCATTCGCCAGCGCTGGGTAGAAGGTATCGACAAAGCTGACCAAGGGTTGATACAGGTCAGCAATCGGTGTGTTGTAGGAAATAAAGAAGCCCACATTCTCTTCGGGAATCAAGGCCAACATGGTGTTGAAATGGGCGCTGCCGCCGGTGTGCCAGGCAATGGTCTGCCCATTCTGCTGCGAGACCATAAAACCATAGCCCACGCCGTTGACACGTGGGTCATGAGCAAAATGCTTCTGGTGCATCAGGTCACAGGTCGCATCTTGCAAGATGCGACCTGTCCCAGCCTGGCCGTGGTTGAGGTGCGCAATCATAAACTTTGCCATGTCGGTGGCCGTCGTGTGGATCGGCGCGGCCGGCGCGGCCGCAATCCATTCAAAATCGACCGCCTCATACTGCCCGTTGTGGTAGTGATAACCTTTTGATAAATTCGCCATCAAGGCGGCGGGCAGGGGTTGGTATGCTGACGTGTGGGTCATGCCCAACGGGGTGAGCAGATGATCGGTGATGTACTGCTCAAATGGGACACCGGAAACCCGTTCGACGATGTAACCGGCCAGCACCGTGGCATAGTTGGAATAGGCAAAGGTTGTGCCGGGTGGGTAGACCCGCGCCGGTAACGTATCCACCAGAAAATCCCGCACTGGTCGCACATCTGGCTGGCTGGCGACTTGGAGCGCGGCCAGTTGCTCCTCAAACCCCGCTGTGTGGGTCAACAAATGTTCCAGGGTGATCGGCTGGGGAATGGCGTCGCCCTGAGCTTGTCGAAGGGTGGCCGGAACGGTGAAATCAAGATATTGATTGATGTCGGCGTGGAGATCCAGCTTGCCCTGTTCCACCAGTTGCATCACCGCCGTCCAGGTAAAGAGCTTGCCGGCGGAACCGGGGTAAAAGAGCGTTTGGTCGGCGACCACAGGAATCTGCTTTTCCCGGTCGGCGTAGCCATAGCCCTTGGCAAAGAGCAGTGCGCCATCCTTCACCACGGCCACGGTGGCGCCGACAATATGCTCTTCGGCCAGTTGTTGGGGGAGGGTGGTATCGAAATAGTCAGCGACGGCTTGGGCCGTCATGAGGGTGGCAGGGGAAGTGCTGTTTACCGACGCCTGCGCCATCACGCTGGCCGTTGTGTTGCTCACGGGATTGATCACCGGGTTGATTACAAGGGCAACGCTCAGGAGCGCAGTGAAGAAGATCAAAAAGAGTGTTTTGCCTTTCATCCTTGCCACTTTCTGCACGAAGGGAATACGCGCCACGGCGACAGGGGTCGGGGGCAACGTTGTCGCAGCAACGCACGCTTAGACCACCCCTGATCGTATAAACTTTTTTCGCCTTCCGTATCAGGCAAGTGGACAGCTTTGATCCTGGTGCAATAGCGAGGTGTGGCCTGTGCAGGCGGCTAGGGTGCTCCTTATTGTTGCAACACTCTGGCGGTTTGCGCCTTCATCAACTCTGTGCCGCGCTCGACAAAATCGAGGATAATTGCCAGTTCGGCGTCGGAATAGCCAGCCATCAATTCCGCGGTGGCCTCGCCAAGCGGAGCAAAAAACTGCATCCCCTCCGCGCGATAAGCGGCGTTTTCGATGGGCGCCACGATCACCTTGCGGCGATCCTGCGGATCGGGGAGACGACGCACCAAGCCCGCCTTTTCCAACCGGTCAATCACACCGGTGACGGCGCCGGTGGTTAAGCCGGTTAATGCGGCGAGTTCACCGGCAGTGATGGCGCCGGTCTCCTGTAACAAACCTGCACACTTGACATCGGTGGGGTTGAAGCCCATGCGTAACGCTGCGGCCTGATGAAACATGACCGTCCACGTACTGTTGCGGCTGATAGCCCGGAAAAATCGTTCCAACAGTTGTTGTCGATTGGCTGATTGCGCCGTTAACGTTGATTCCATCATGCAACCTTTATTCGTTTAGTTCGCAATTATCTCAACAGGTAAGATATTTTGCGCCTAAGATAAACTAATGTATACTACCAATTGTCTCAGCGACTGAGATAATTAGCAGAAAAGATATACATAGTCTAGCACGGTTTTTGTGTCTAAACGAATTAGAGGTGACTTCATGAACAATTCAGGTCATTCCGCTCAACCCCAAAGCGTCGCAACGGACGAGCAATCCTTGCAACAACTCTTTCAACAACTCATAGCCGCCTGGGGCGCCGGAGATGCCGACGCTTATAGCGCGCTTTTTAGTGACGATGCCGATTACATTGCCTTTGATGGCCTCAACCAGAAGGGACGGGCGGCGATCATCGCCGGCCACCAGCCGCTCTTTACCCGCTGGCTCAAGGGGTCGCAGCTCACCGGGCAGATCGACAGCTTGCGCTTTCTGGCGCCCGATGTGGCGTTGATCCATGCCAGCGGCAGCATCCTGGATGCCGGGCGAACAACGCCAGCGCCAGAGCGCAGTTCATCGCAAACGCTGGTGGCGCAAAAGTGCGATGGGCGCTGGCGTTTTGTCGCCTTTCACAACACCCGCATCCGCCCGATGGGCAAAACTGTGGGTGGGACGATGGCCTGGTTGCTTTTTGACCGGGTGTGGCGTTGGTTTGGCAAAAATTGAGCGGAGAGGAGCAACACAATGACCAATGCACTGATTATTGGCGGCGGCATTGCCGGCCCTGCCGTAGCCATTGCCCTGCAACGAATTGGCATCACAGCGACGATCTACGAAGCGATCCCGACGCCACGCGACGAAGCGGGCGCCTTTCTCAATCTGGCCCCCAATGGGTTAAACGCCTTGGGCGCGCTGGGGCTTGGCGAGTGCGCCAACAGATTGGGGTTTCGCAATGACCGGCTGATCTTTCAAAACGATAATGGGCGAGTATTAGCCGAGGCGCCTGTTGGCGGCAGAACCGTCATGCGCGGGGCGCTCAGTCGGGCGTTACGCGAAGCAGCATTGGCCACCGGAGTGCGGATGGAATTTGGCAAACGCTTGGATAAGATCGAGGAACAAGACGACACGGTGGTGGCGACCTTTGCCGACGGAACCACCGCTCGTGGCAACCTGCTGATCGGCTGCGACGGCATCCACTCACGCACCCGCAGCGCTTATTTTCCGGCGGCGCCCAACCCAAGTTACACCGGCATTATCAACCTGGGCGGCGTGACCCACACCGATCTGCCCACGACCGACAACGCCATGCACATGATCTTTGGCAAGGCGGGCTTCTTTGGCTACGCCGTGCGACCGTCGGGGGAGACCTATTGGTTTAGCAATTACGCCCAGTCCACTGCGCCCACCCGCGCTGAGCTAGAGGGGGTCGCGGCTACCCATTACCGCGAGAAATTGTTGGCTGTTCACGCCGGCGATCCCCCCGCTGTCAAACACATTTTGCAAGCAGTGACGGGACCGATCGGCGCCTACCCGGTCTATGACATGCCATCCCTGCCCGCCTGGCAGCGCGGTAGGGTCTGTTTGCTGGGCGATGCGTCTCACGCGGTCGGTCCCCATGTCGGGCAGGGGGCGTCGCTAGCGCTGGAGGATGCCTTTGTGTTAGCAAAATGTCTGCGCGACCTGCCCGATCCGCCCACGGCCTTTGCGGCCTTCGAGCGGCTGCGGCGGGCGCGGGTCGAAAAGGTGCATAAAGCCTCACGACAGACCGGCAATCAAAAAGCGCCCACCGGCTGGCTTGGCCGCAAGATCCGGGATCTGATCCTGCCCCTCTTTTTGCGCAAGGGTGCGCAAGCGATGGAGTGGATGTATGCCTATCCTTTTGATTGGGCAGAACCGGTTGCAATGCGTTGAATTTGCCCTCGTCCAACAATGGCTCACAATGGTACGCAGCTTACTGCGGGTGGAGCGAGAAAACGGCAAAACTCATGGCAATTTGGTCTATGCGTCATTCGACAGAACTACAATGGGAAAAGATAACCGTGTCGTTTTTGTACAAGACAGCAGCCAGGCAGTCGTTGTACAATTGGGTCAGCAGTCCATCAATAGAAACAACGGCTTTGAGCAAAAAGGAACGGATGACCATGAAACTGATTGTTAGCGAGTTTGTCACGCTCGACGGTGTGATGCAGGGGCCTGGCGCTCAGGATGAAGATGTGGATGGCGGCTTTCAGAATGGCGGTTGGGTGCCGCCGTTGTTTGACGACGGCATCGGCGCCTACTTTGGCGAGGTGATGCAGACAGCCGGCGCCGTGCTCCTTGGTCGCCGCACCTATGTCAGCCATGCCGGCGCCTTTGCGGCGGATCCCGCCAACGATCCCTTTGCCGGCATGAAGAAATATGTTGTCACCAAGACGCTGACCGAATCGCTCTGGAGCGACACCACCTTCATTCGTGAGAACCCGATGGAGACGATCCGCGCCCTCAAAGCGCAACCGGGCAAAGATATCCTCACCGATGGCAGTTGCCAACTTGTCCACGCCATGCTGGAACATGATCTGGTGGATGACATCTATCTGCTGATTTTCCCCGTTGTGGTGGGAGGTGGCAAACGGGTTTTTCCCGATGGGCTGCATCGCTCCTTTAAGTTGGTCGAGTCCAAGAGTACGCCCAATGGCATCATCATTGCTCACTACAGCCATGCCTAAACGGTCAGGGAAGCTGCTTGACCCCATTCCGTTGGGATAGATCACCGGCATAGGCGTGCAGCGCCTATGCCGATTTGTGCGTGAAGGAATGATGGATTACACCAGGAGATAACCTTGATGAAACCAAGAATCACCGTCATCACCATCGGCGTCAACGACCTGGAGCGGTCGCTGCACTTCTATCGCGAGGGACTGGGCTTGGCAACCGAAGGTATCATCGGCAAAGAATTCCCGTATGGCGCCGTGGTCTTTATCCAACTGCAACCCGGTCTACGGCTGGCGCTTTGGCCGCGTACAAGCATCGCCCACGATACAGGGCTGCCGGTCACGCCGCCCAGCGTAACGGAAATGACACTGGGGCACAACGTCTTGTCCAAAGCGGAAGTCGACGCGGTGATGGCGCAAGCAGAGGCCGCGGGGGCAGTCATCGTCAAACCGGCGCACGACACCTTC
This sequence comes from Caldilineaceae bacterium, assembly GCA_026645575.1. Next base: position 76,499 of record JAPKMW010000022.1, on the reverse strand, counting down.
TGGGGCGGCTATTCCGGCTATTTCCAAGACCCGGACGGCCATCTTTGGGAGGTGGTCTGGAACCCACAGTGGACAGAAGAATAGGATTGATCAATACGGTCAATTTTTGGTATGAATACGCAATTCACAATAGTTAGCTTTTGCGCTAACTATTTTTTATTGTTATACTTAGCCTTATGGATCACTATTCAGAACGACTCAATACGATCTTTCAGGCGCTGGCTGATCCCACCCGGCGGGCGGTGCTGGGGGAGCTAGGCAGGGGCGCTGCCACGGTTGGCGATCTGGCCAAACCGTTTGGCATGGCGCTGCCTTCCTTTATGAAACATATTCACTATTTGGAGGAATCTGGTTTGATTCGTACACAAAAGATCGGGCGCGTGCGCATTTGCACGATTGAGCCAACGTCATTGGTGGCGATTGAACAGTGGCTGGCCGATCAGCGCGCCCTCTGGGAGGCGCATACCGACCGCCTGGAACAATTTGTCATCGCCGCGCAACAAGAGGAAAACATGCCATGAAGCCATCTTTTAATCCTGCACTCGACTTATTGATCACCCGCGTGATCAAAGCGCCCCGATCGGCGGTCTGGCGCGCCTGGAGCGATCCCGCCAGCTTGGCAAAATGGTGGACGCCAGCGCCCACGCTGTGCCAAGTGGTGGCATTGGAACTCCAACCGGGTGGGGCCTTTGTCACGCAGATCAGCGAAAATGGTGGCGCCTTTATGCCGCACATCAATGGCTGCTTTCTCACCGTCACCGAAGGCGAACAACTCGTCTTTACCACCTGTCTGACGGGGGGGTGGCGCCCGGCGGCGGAGCCATTTATCACGGCGATTATCCGTCTGGCCGATCACCCGCTGGGTACGGAGTATGCCGCCCATGTAATGCACAAGAGCCAGACTGACCGCAATACCCATCAAGAACTGGGCTTTTATGATGGCTGGGGGACCGTCATTGAGCAGCTCGCCAATCTGGTTGAGCAAGCCTGAGAAATTTTTAAAAACGATTACGCAAAGGAGATCAGGTCGATGAGAAAATTAGTGGTTGGCATGTTCACCACCATGGATGGGGTGATGCAGGCGCCCGGCGGTCCCAATGAAGATCATGAGGGTGGCTTTTCACACGGCGGGTGGCTCGTCCCCTTTATCGATGAGACGTTTGGCGCCAGCATGGATGCGTGGATGAAGTGTGCGGGCGCGCTCCTGCTTGGTCGCAAAACCTATGAGATGTTTGCCGCCTCTTGGCCCAACTCGCCCGATCCAGAGGAAAAGCTCAACATCCTGCCCAAGTTTGTCGCATCGAGGACGCTCACGACACTCACCTGGAACAACGCTCATCTGCTCAAGGGCGACATTGTGGAGGAGGTTGCGAAGCTCAAGGCGCAAGCAGGCGGCGAGATCCAGGTTCACGGCAGCGGCAATCTGGTGCAAACCCTATTTCAGCACGATCTGGTCGATACCCTACGTATCTGGCAATTTCCCGTTGTTCTCGGCACGGGGAAGCGGCTGTTTGCGGGCGGCGCGATCCCGCAAAGGTTTCGCCTTGTCGAGACCCAACCGAATACGACCGGCGCCGTGCTGCTCGTTTACGAGAAGGCCGGCGGCCTCCAGTATGGCGAAGTGGAAGTCGGCCAAGAGACGGTGATCTTCGAATAATCGAGGGTTTCCGCAGGACGGGCGACCAGAGAAGGCCGACTTTTGCCTGTTGTGTAAATCCTGGCGATGTTGAACGACTGCCGCCAGGCTGATGACGTATAGTTCTATGCCTCTCCCTCACTCTCGCACCCCTATCCTGTCCTAGATAGAAAGTTGGGTTTTCTGCTACCCTATGAATCAGTACTTTGGGTAAAGGGCGCCACAGGGTTTGCCCTTATAGTAGGACATCGATAGAGTATATGAACGTTTTTGCAAGATCGCTAAAACAACTGGGGCTGAGTACGCTGACGGCGTTGGTAATGCTGTGTCTGTTCTGGTTGCTGGCTACGGCGCAGGCAACCAATACCGGCACGGTCAATCGCAATGCCAACCTGCGCGCCGGCCCCGGCACCACCTTTGCCATTGTGGGTAGGGCCAACGCCGGCCAGACTGTCACGATTGTAGAAACGAACAGCGCCGGTGATTGGTATCGTCTGGACGCGGGTGTGTGGATTGCAGCTTTTCTGATTGATGAGGTCAACACCACGCCAACACGCAGCGCTACGGCAGCCACTCCCAGCGCGCAACCAACCGCCGCCGCAACCCCACTGCCAGCCCCGCAAACAACAACCGCCAACCGTAATGCCAACTTGCGCGCCGGTCCCGGCACCACCTACCCCGTTGTCGGCGGTGTCCGTTCCGGTCAGCCACTCACGTTGGTTGGCCGGAATGCCGATGGCAGTTGGTTTCAACTCGACAGCGGCCGGTGGATTGCCGCCTTTTTGGTCGGCGGGGCGACAGCGACGCAACCAACGCCAACACCGTCCACCCCTGACGCAACGGCGACACCGGCGCCCCCTAGCAGTGGCAACCAATATGTGCTAGTGCAAAAACGGCTGCTCGACCCCTATGAAAATGGCGGTTCACTGGATGGCCCCTCGGTCCATTGCGGCCTGAGTCGTCGCTTGATTGTCAATGTGTTAGATGCCAATGGCAATCGGGTTAATGGCGTTGCCGTCCAAGTGCTGTACGGCGCCAGAGAAATTATTGTAACGGGGTCGCAAGGACGTGGCGATGGCGTGGCCGAGTTTGTGCTAGGGGGCGGACAAGATGTAACGGTGGTGCGCGATGCCGGCGGCCAGTCCGTCACCAGTGAGGTCGCCACGGGCCTATCGACCAACCCCGCCAGCATCCCCTTTGACATTTTGCAGAGCGCCCAATATTGCCAGGATGAGGAATCCTGTCGCCGCTTTGCCGAAGGCAACAGTTGCAACGGCCACTTTAGCTGGAATATCACCTTTCAGCGCCGGTAGCATCGCTCCCCATTCACCACAAAGCACACGAAGATTGACGCAACGCTAGGCGTTTTCAACACAGGTCACATGTCTGACGACACCGAAAACGATGAAAATTGGGACGCGGATACACGCCGGCTGCGCACGTAGATTTTTGTTTTTATCCGCATTCATCCGCTCCCTACTTTCACATCAGGGCTGTAGGGACACACGGCGCGGTGGGTATCTACACCGCTGTTGCAACTGCTGCCTTATATCCCCTGCTTGCTGGATGTGAGCAGGAATTTCTGCATGTAAGCTGCCAGGGTTGCATAAAGCGACAAGCGCGAGTAAGATAGAGGCGTTAGCCCCGGCGCGCTACCGACCGTTGCTGCCATGCTTGGGTTACAACCGACCCAAATGCGCCCGCTTTTGGAAGAGTACCTGGAAATCCTGGTGCATTTGCTCACTAGCGAGGAGCCGATCAGCTACCAATCCAACCGACTGACCCTTGGGCCAATCCAGAAGCGACCAAGAAGAGTTTTGAGTTGTTTGCCCGCCGTGTTATGCCTCACTTCCAATCATCGGGCAGCAATCTCCAGATTCACGCTGATCGTGCTCATGCTGCCCGCCCGGCGCTGGCCGAAAAGCAGTTACAAGCCGTGGCTGAAGCGACCGAACGTTATCAACAAACCAAACGCTAGAGGACCTATGCAAGCTTTCGATTCAAAAGCCTTTCGCAACGCCTGTGGCATGTTCGCCACCGGCATCACCGTCGTGACGACCACCACTCCGCAAGGCGAACCGGTGGGGATGACCGTCAACAGCTTCTCTTCTGTCTCGCTTGATCCGCCATTGGTCTTGTGGAGCGTGGGCAACCATGCGCGCAGCTTTGACCTCTTTTCGCAGACTACGCACTATGCGGTGCATATTCTGCACAAGGAGCAAGAGGCGCTCTCCACCCTCTTTGCCAGCCGCGGCGAAGAGAAGTTCACCAACCTGGCCTGGACGACCGGCGTCGCCGGCTCTCCCATCCTGCCCGACTTTGCAGTCTGTTTTCAGTGTACAATGGAACATGTCTACCCCGGCGGCGACCATAATATCCTTGTCGGGCGGGTTGTGGCTTTTGAAGATCGCGCTCACCAGGCTGGGTTGCTCTACTTCCGCGGCAAGTATCACACCCTGGGGTAATCCGCCGAACAGGTTGCAAGCACACGGTGCTTGTTTACGCAGCCGCGCGGTTGCAAACAAGCGAAGGGGGCTTTGGGAAACCCTAGCGACTCGTCTGTCACCTTGAAAGGGTCTCTAGGGTATTGCAGCCTAGAGACCCTTTCAAGGTGACAGACAACCTTCCCACACCTGGGAAAACTTTAGCTGGATGCCTATGGGTTGCAAACCACACCGATAATTCATCGATTACGGTCGCCGGATCAACGGTAAATAGAGCCGCCGGTTATCGATCACCACGATGATGTGCTGGTTGGTGACCGTTCCCGCGCCATTCCACACCTGTACACCAATCGTCACCAGACCAGGTTTCGTCCAGCGATAAACAACGGTATCACTAAAACCCATCGTATGGGTTAAGGGTAACTGATCGGTCACCTGCCAGATATAGGTAAGCGGCGATGATGCTGTGATCGGCTGTACCTGGGCGCGCACCGTGGTCGAAAGGCCGACCGTAGTGGTGAGCGGTGCATCTAATGTTATCGTAAGCGGCGCCATTAGTTGGACGGTCACGGTGTGAGTGGTTGTGGCGCGCCCGGCGTTGTTCGCCAATGTCACCGTAATTGTTTGTACACCAGCCGTTCCCCAAGCCAACAGCACCGAATCGCTAATACCGCCCGTATGGGTGATGGACGGGTAGTTGGCCCGTTGCCACTGGTAGGTGATCGGCGTGGTGGCTGTGATCGGCACTGCCATTACCTGGAAAGCGCCGATGGCGCCAGTTGCCAGGAAGGCCGGTCCAGTGATAGTGGCAGAGAGCGGCGCCACAGCCGCAAGCGTGATCGTGTGAGTTGTACTCACCGTTGCGCCCTCATTGAACGCGGTCACGGTGATGGCTTTCCGTCCCGGTGTAGTCCAGGTGAAGGTATAGCTACTCTGCTGGGCGCCCATGGTGGTGATAGCCAGGTGATCCGTTGCTTGCCAGTGATAGGTGACGGGTGTTGTCACCGTCACAGGCGTCACGGCGGCGACAAAGTTGTAGGCGACATTGGTGACGCCGGTGAGCGCGCCGCTGACGGTAATAGCCGTAGGGCTGATCGGCGTAATCGCTTTGATGGCAGCCAGGGCATTAAGCTGGGGGAAGGACGACCCATTCCTGGGATCAGTCACTAGCGTGCCACTATTTTTAAGAATAGTCTCCACCACAGCGGGAGATAGCCCCGGACGTTTTTCCAAGAGGAGCGCAGCCACCCCGGCCGCCGTCGGCGATGCCTGGGATGTTCCCCAATATTGGGCCGTTTTGCCGCCCAGATAGGTCGAAAGAATCGGCGCCCCAGGCGCCAGCAGATCAAGTTGCTGGTTGCTGTTGGTGAAACAGGTAATAGTGCGCAAGCTGGTCGCATCGTCACTACATGCTGGCCAACTGCTGCCAAAGAGGCTCTGGTAGGTGCCGGCGGTCGGTTGGCGGCCTACATTGCCATCGTAGGTTGCGCCGACAGCGATCACACCGCTATTACAAGCCGGTGCGGCAATTCGCGTCGAATTGCCTTGGTTGCCGCTGGAGGCAAAGAGGACAACCCCTTTTGCTCGCAACTGGGCAACGGCGGCGGCCAAAAGCGGTTCCTGCGTGTCACAATTATTAGGATAGAGGGCAAAGGTGCCCAGACTTAAGTTGATAATTTGCACAGGGGTTGTCATCAACTGGCTGCGCACCCAATCCAATCCGGCCACCCAATCAGAAACAAAGCCGCTACCCCCCTTGTCCAGCACACGCACGGCGACAATTTTGGCGTTGGGGGCAAAGCCGCGCCCACTGACCGTTCCTTTGGAGGTAATGACCCCGGTAACATGGGTGCCATGCCCATTTTCATCTTCGGCGCTGCTGCTTTGGGAACTATTACCGGGTAGACAAGCGCCATTCGTAAAACAGCGTTGCGCCACCAGATCATCAGCCAGATCCGGGTGATCCGTATCAATGCCGGAGTCGAGGACGGCCACCGTCACCCCCTGCCCGGTGATGCCATAGGTGGTGTGGACAACATTGCCGTCAATGGCTGGCAAACTCTCTTGCAGATGGGCGCCGCCGGGGTGATCCAGTTGGATGGCGCGTACCAACGGGTTGGCGCGCACGTTCGCTAATCCCCCCGCCGTAACGACCCCAGCCACGCCCGGCACAAATTGATATTGGCGGTATGGCTGAAACTCAGCGGAAGTGATGGTTTGGAGGAAGCGCGCTTGCAGGTCCGCGACGGCGGCCTCTGCTGTCGCCGCTGCGGTAAGCGGGGAAGCACTTTCCCCCAACAGCAGCAGAACACGCGCCGTTCCGGTTGTCGTCACCATCTGCACAATTTCATCATCGATAATGAGCGGCGTATCCGGCATCGGAGGCGCGGCGCTTGCCTGAACAGCAAACGCCAATGTTATACTCACGAGCAGCACAGGAAGGAACCCAGTACTCGTGTAAAAAGTGTACCTTCCTGGCGCTCGTTGGTATAACATCAAGAGCCAAAGGGTAGAACGGGCGGCGAAGAAACGCCGTCGGGATAGGAAGCGGCTCAAGCCAGAACCTCGGCCAATCGCTGCTTGGAATCGTCGGCGACCTCGGCGTGTAAGGAGCGACCATGGGCGTCCATTGTCACCACGGCCAGGAAATCTTTGACCTGCAACTGCCAGACCGCTTCCGGGCTGCCAAATTGTTTTAGGAAGACATCGTCCACTTTTTCCACGCTGCGGGCATAGACTTGAGCGGCGCCGCCAATGCCATGTAGATAGACGCAGCCATGTTCGCGACAGGCTTCCAGCGTCTTGGCGCCCATCCCCCCCTTGCCGATGACGGCGCGGATGCCATAGCGTTTGATCACATCGGCTTGATAAGGCTCCTCCCGGATCGAAGTGGTGGGGCCGGCAGCCATGACCCGATATTCGCCGTTCTCTTCCAAGACCACCGGGCCACAATGATAGATGACGCCATCTTGGAGGATGGGCAAATCGCCGCCTTTGTAGAGATATTTATGCACCTCGTCGCGCCCGGTGAAGATGGTGCCGGAGAGCAGCACGACGTCCCCAGCTTTCAAGTCGCGCACTGCGCTTTCGGTCAACGGGGTCTGGAGGTGGATCGTACCCTGGCTATCGCTTTCCAGTTGCAGTAGATCGCCGGTCGGTTCAGGGGCAGATTCGGCAGTGGTGGTAAACTCGTTCTCGCCAGTGTAGAGCCAATCCTGCACTACGCCATCGGCGCTTAACACAACGCCGCGGCGGCGATAGGCCCAACACATGTAGGCGACGCTGACAAAGAAGGAGGCGGGCAAACGGTTGAGGGCGCCGATCTTGCAACCGCCGACGGTCAGGCTGCCGCCAAAACCCATCGGGCCAATGGCCAGGCGGTTGGCTTCTTCTAGGATCGCCGCTTCCAATGTCGCCAAGGCAGGGTCGGCATTCGTGTCATCCAGCGGGCGCAGCAATTGGGCTTTGGCCGCTTCATAGCCGGTGGCGCGGTCGCCGCCGATGCAAACGCCCAGAAAGCCGGGGCCGCACCCCTTGCCCTGCGCCTGCCAGACGGCATCGAGGATACAACCGCGCACCCCTTCCAGGTCGCGATCCAGGCGCTTGCCGTTGAGGGTCGTCGGCAGCGAATATTGGGCGCTCGTATTTTCACAGCCGCCCCCCTTGAGAATCAGCCGAATATCGACTGTCTCCTGGCGGTGTTGGTGCCAGTGAAAGACCGGGCTGCCAGGGCCGAGATTGTTACCGGTGTTCTTGCCGGTCACGCTGTCAACCGAATTTTGGCGCAAATAGCCTTTAGCAGTCGCTTCGGCCACGGCTTTCTCGCAAATCTCTTCCAGCAGCAGTTGGTCAAAACCGACCGGCGTCTTGATATAGAAGGTGACGGTGCCGGTGTCCTGACAGATCGGCGCACTGCGTCGTTTCGCCAGCCCGATATTTTGCATCACCACTTCCAACGCCAGATCGGCGCGCGATCCACTCTGCTCAAAGGCGCGGCGGGCGTCGATCACCTCGGTCACATCCGGCGGCAACACCGTCGAGGTGCGGCGAATTAGTTCAAGAACCTGGGTAAAAAATCGTTCTTCGTTCATCATATACCACTCCAAATTTAATCATTTCGCCTCTATTCTTTATCAACGATGCGCAGATTGAAACAAAACAAGAAAATCTGCGCATCGTTGATCTGATTGAATAGATAAATTGTTAATCATTCCCTGCGCGCCTGATTCAACAAGCGTTCCAATGTTTTGCCCAGAATCCACTCTTTGTCACCAGGGGTAACAAACGAACAATGGGTGCGGAAGGCTTCCAACGAATGTTGATAGGTCATAAAGAAGCGCACCACCGGATAGTCCGACCCCCAGCACATGCGATAGGGGCCGAAGCGCTCATAGAGCGAGCGGATCACCCAATGGGTGTCGGAATAGGGGAAATTCCACTTCACCGGCGAACAATAGGCAAAGCCCGACAGCTTGATGTAGATATTGGGCAACTTGGCCGAGGCCAAAATCTCTTGTAGACCGGCGTGGGGCGGCGCTTCGTCCGCCTTGGCGCCGGCCAGGTGATGACAGAGAATAGGCATTGATGGGAACGCCGCCGCCACCTTGCGGATGGCGGGCTGATGTTCGGGCCGACCGGCAATGCTAGCGATCAAGTTATAGTCCGCCGCCACCTTAAAGAAGGCCATTCCTTCGTCCGAATAGAGCCATGCCCCATCATCGTCATGGCGCAGATAATGGGTGAAGCCCTTGATCGGCCAGCGGTCGGCAATGGCGCGCAGGCGGTCGGCGGCGCCAGGGGTGTGATAGGTAGCGGACCAGGAGCAATCAACGTCGGGGAATTGGTAGAGCCGGTCGCTATGTTGCGCTGCCACCTCAGCAATGTAGTCGTTGTTGTTCGGGTTGTGGTCGATCTGGGCGCAGATGATCACGGCTTTGTCCACACCGTGCAGTGTCATCTCGTTGAGTAACTGTTCCACCCGCCCACGTGATTCGGGATCAGGCACCGGCGGATTGTAGGGCCAGTAGGTCCAGGCGTGACAGTGGCTGTCGATTATCATGATTCACCTTATTCCATACAAATTGGTGTTTGGTGTAACATCGTTGGTGGAGAGGCGCTGAAACTGGTAGCCAGTTCATCGGCGCGATCCTGCAAGGCTGTGATTTGGGCAGTGGGCGCTCTCTGTTTTTAGTTACGGGTCTTCCGGAATCTAGGTGACTTGCCAACCATCTTCCCGACAGATTTGCCGGCCAACCCCTGTGTTCCAATTGAGCCTTAGTCACTATTGATTATACTGCTTCTTATTGACCCACAAAAATTCCACTATCTTTCTGAATGTGGATAGCGCCGCCCTGTGTAACCATGTCTTTGTCATCACCAGCGGGACGCAGAGCGTTGTTACGCACAAGCGTTACCAGTTGGTATACGACCCATCGCGCCGGCGCAAGTGAGGCGCTTCCCAGAATTTGAATTCTTGTTTGAGGATCAATTCTTCGTTGACTTCGATGCCGAGACCGGGCGTAGCCAGCACGGGGAAGCGGGCGCCATCCAACATGGGCTGTACCGGGAAGATGGCAGGATCGGTGAAGCGGCCCGGTTCGGTGGGGGAGATGCGCACTTCGAGCCAGGCAAAGTTGGGGACCGCCGCGGCCAGATGCACCGTGGCCGCTGTACAGATCGGGCCAAGTGGGTTGTGGGGCATGAGATCAATGTAGTGCGCCTCGGCCATGGCCGCCACCTTCATCGACTCGGTCAGGCCGCCGACGTTGCAGACATCCAGCCGCACATAGTTGGTGATGCCCCGCTCGATATAGGGCAGGAAGTGCCACTTGCTCGAAATCTCTTCGCCAATGGCAAAGGGGATGGTCGTCAACTTGCGCAACGCTTCGTAGGCTTCGGGCGTCTCGTCGCGGATTGGCTCTTCGAGAAAGTCGAGGGTGCCGGCGGGCATACGTTGACAAAAAGAGGCTGCTTCCGCCACACTCAGCCGGTGGTGATAATCGATGCCCAGGATGGCGTCGCTGCCGATGGCTTCGCGCAACTTGGTCAGGTTGCGCGCCGTCACGCCAATCGAAGCCCACGGTTCCCAGACGCCCTTCGCTTCTTCGCTACCGCCGGCGCCGTACTCGGCGGAGGAAGTGTAGTTGGGCACCGTGCGGATCACATTCCACCCCTCGCGTAACAGCAACTGGGCGCCTTCGATCAAGCCTTCGGCGGTAGGCGCAAACATGGTGGCAAAGCAAGGCACAAAATCGCGCTGTTTGCCCCCCAGCAGTTGATAGACCGGCACGTTCAAGGCTTTGCCCGCAATGTCATGGAGCGCAATGTCAATAGCCGAGATCGCCGCTGTCAACACACGACCGCCCTCAAAGTATTGGCTGCGATACATCTCCTGCCAGAGTGCGCCAATGCGCATGGGGTCGCGGCCAATGAGAAATTCGCGATAATGTTTGACGGCGCCGGCCACGGCCAGTTCACGCCCGGAGAGGCCCGCTTCGCCCCAGCCATAGATGCCTTCATCGGTCTCCACTTTGACCAGACATTGGTTGCGGTGCCCGACCCAAACGGGGTAACACTTTACATCAGTAATCTTCACTACGTTCGTTCCTTTGCTTTAGCGTATTGCATAGTTGATGTTGGGCTGCGGTTCATGCTCACGGCAGATCAGGTCAATCTCATTGGGCAGCAGGGTTTCACCGGTCAAACCGCAGCGATACCCGGTGCTTTCCGCCTGGTGATACCGACAGGTGGCGCAGATGCCAAAGCGCTGCTGCTCATTGCCCCGCTGTAACGCAGTAAGCAACGTCTGTAAGGCTTGTTGAATTTCTGCTTCTTCCGCAGCCGACATTTGTTGCACTGCATTGCGCAGGAGGAGTGGCGGCCAATGGGCAGCCAGGAGCGCCGCGCCTGCGTCTGACACGTAAAGATGAACACTGCGCCCATCTTTGTTATTCGGTCGCTTTTCTACATAGCCACGCACTTCCAAGATTTTCAACGATTGCGAAACCGTGCCTTTGGTCAGTTGAAAATAATCACTGACGGCCATCGGCGTGTTGCTGTACCGGTTGCAGATCGACAGATAGTGCAACATCTGTAACTGGATCGGTTGCAGATCGTAAGCGGTACTCACCTTCCACGCTTCCGCCCGGAGCAAATGGCCGATCCGCTCGCTGTATTCATAGATTTGGGTTGAGGTTGGTAAAGAATTACTTTGCATATTTCGTATCGAATCAATACTGATTTGACAAGTCGGCGAATTTCGCTCTATAGTTATTGTAGTATCGAATCGATACCATTGCATTATACATCACATAGCCAACTCATGAAAGGATTTCAACCTATGATCCAGCGTATTTGCCGTCAATGGCCCGGCGTTATTGCCGTCTTTCTGCTCTTGAGTGGTTGTCAACCCATCCGACCGGAAGCGCCAGCCGCCCCGCCGGAAGGGATCGTCGCCGAGAGCAGTCCGGCGGTTGACGCTGCGTTCGACCTCATTCGGGCGCGTGTCTATCGCACGGGCGATCACCTGATCTTCCAACAAATTGTAACCGGGGAAGCCGGTGCAACGCAACCCTCGCCAACGGGTCAACTGGCGGGCGCCGAAGTCTTCAGCTATGTCTGGCCGACCTCGCTCGATAGCGCCACCGTCGGCTTTGCTGCGGAACAAGGGATTCTGGCCCTTGCCGTTACAGCCCACCCAGACTTTGACGATACACCGCTGGTTGATGAAGACAAGGACGGTGACACGGGCAACGATGGTCATCTCTGGCATAGCCACTGGGTGGTGTTGGTGCAGGACAATGACTGTGGTGACGGCGCCCTTAAGGTCCAAGACATTCCGGCAGGTGAAAGCCCAACGCTGCCGGCCACCTGGCCTGAACTCCCGCTCCTGATCGACAGCCCCAACTACGATCTGCAGACCACAGGCGATACCCTCACCGTCCACCTGCCGGCGACACCCTTTGCCGATGCCGGTGACTTTACCTACGATGGCGTAACAGCGGGTCTCCGTGTCAATGCCGATCTCCATAGCCCACTCCTCTGCGTCACCCATGTTTTCGATGTTGCCTCCGGTGATTTGAGCCTACCGGGCGTTGTTCGTTAAAGCATTTAGGAGTATTGGGGTATTAGGTGATTCGGTGGTTGAGTCTGTCGAAACTATCTAACCACCCAATATCCCAATACCCCAACTACCAATCCCCGGCATAGGCCAGCGAAAGGGGCGCGACCAGGGCGCGATGCCAGGCATAGTGCAACTCCACCAGTTGACGAGTATGGAGCAAATCATGGGCGGCCCAGCAGGCGAGCAGCTCCCCAGCGCTAATGGTAAAGCCGGAAGGGTGATGAAAGGTGTTGCTCCAGGCCGGATCAACTAATCCTTGTAACCAGGCGATGGATTGGTTGCGCTCCTCCAGAAAATTCTGCAACGAGGCGACCGGCTCCCGCTGGTTGTAGCCACGCGCTGTCACCCAGCCCACGGGGTCAATTGGCGGCGGCGCTTCCCCGGCACGATGAAGCAGATAGTCAATGCGCTGGCGAAAATCCTCACGCTCTTCATCGTAGAGATGGTTGATCACTTCCAGCAACGACCAGTCGTCCGGTGTCGGGCGCCAGCGCGCCTGGGTATCGCTGATATCGGTGGCCAGCGATCGGATCGTCTGGGCTTGCTGAGCCAGTTGCTGGGCAATGGCAAGTTGATTCATGGTTCTTTCCTTTGGACGACGGTAATTACGCAGCCCGCTCAGAGCCAGTCCGTGACTGGCTCTGAGCAACGTTAGTAGTTACGTGCGGTAGCATTTTGCTCATTATGGCGCTTATATCACAATTTTACCATAAATACAGGCGATGTTAAACAAATTCACGTTGATTACACCGAGGAATTTGCCGGCGTAGTCAACGTGCAATACAATGAGGCGCATGATTCATTTTTATGTAATGCTTCTCTTATTGATCGGGGTATTGGCGACGGCGATTCGTTATCTCTGGGATGAATACAGCGGCGCTGAGATGGGGACGCGCGCCTATTTTCAACCAGTAGCCCTGGCGCTCATTTGGGTGATTGCCCTGATCGCCCCAACGCCAGTTTCGGTTTATTACAAAGCAGCGATTCTGTTGGGGTTGTTGCTAACCCTGCTGGGTAACATCTTGGCGCTATTACCAGGGACGCCACCGGCGGTGCCGAAAGCGCACTGGTTGTTAGCGGTTGCCCTCTTTACCACCGCGTTTGCCGCCCTCCATCCTGCCAAATGGCCGACGCCCTGGCTCTTCTTGCTGTTGCTCTATGGCGGCGGTATCGCCTGGCTCATTGCGCCACGGCTGGCCGAATTGCAGATCACCATTTTGGTCTATGGCCTCTTGGTTTTCCTCATGAGTTGGCAGGCGCTGGAAGCACTCGTCGTTGTAGATCAAGGGTGGATTTTGCTGCCCTTTGTCGGCGCACTGCTGCTGATGTTCGCCGATTCGCTGCAAGCGCTCCATCAGTTTTACCGCACCCTGCCCGCAACCAAAATGCTGGCGCCGGCCCTGCTCCTACTGGGGCAACTGTTGCTGGCGCTCTCGGTGTGGGGATCGGGGCTGGTCAATGGTTTTGTAGGCTCATAGAAAGTAAGAGATTGAGAGATTAATCATCCTAGCCACTCAATCTCTTACTCTCTCAATCTTTTACACTCTCACCTCACTCATCAACGCCACCATATTGCCCTCTGAATCATGAAAGAAAACCATCCACAATTCATGATCAGGCAGTTTGGCGATCAAATGGGGTTCGTCAATAAACGCGACCGAGCGCGCTTTCAGGGTGATATAGGCTTGTTGAATATCAGCCACTTTGTAATAGAGAGCTGCGGCGTGCGCGCTCTCGACCCCTTCCGGGCGGCTGAGCATTAATCGCACCTCGCCGCATTGAAAAAAGGCGAGACCGGGCGGCGCCTGGAAGAGAAATGGCAAGCCGAGCGTGTCGCGATAAAAGGCGACGGCGCGATCCAAATCCTGGATCGGAATCGCAATTTGGCCGATTTGGCTAATGCCGATAGCGGGAATCGTGGTCATGGTTTGGCTCCATTTATGCAAAAGGAATTGTTGTTCAAGTTGCGCAAACCGAGTTTGATTATACACCCACAGCGGCTCTACTGCCTCTTCAAGATCACCTTTTTGCACGGCGATTGATGAAGCCCCAAAAGCTGCTGCATAATCGGATAACCTTGCTCATCCAACCGGCAATTATCCAATCGCTTGTCCGTTATTAATTTTGCACCGACATAAATAGGCCGGCCAGGGCAAAAACAAAACAGAAGATCAGCAAGAAGAACAAAACCACCGGAATCAAAATTACGGCGATCGCTTTGCCGCTACTTAAATTGAGGCCAACCTTGGTGGCAAAGTAGGTCAACACCAGACTATAAATTGCCAGAATCGCACCAAGGCAACCACCCAAAAGCGGAACAAGATTGAGCAAAGCGCTAATAATGCCAATGGGCGCTTGGAAAGAGGCTAATAGATAACTATATCGCCCCAAATCGCCGCTGCCGCCCAATACCCGACCAATCAGATAAAGGATAGCTGCACCAATAAAGAAGAAGAGCGGTGTCATGATAATTGCTGAAAAACCGGCGCCCCCCATCACCCCGCTGGCAAACACCTGGCGCATCTGTTCGGCCACTTCCGGCGGCAAATTCATCTGGTCAATCATCGCCAGCATCCCGCCGGCCCCGCCTAACAGAGTGAAAGATAGCCACCCGGCAATCCCACTGACCAAACCCGTGATAACCATCCAGATAATGGCTGTAGTAAAATTGGCTTGCGGCTTGGTCTGCTCTTCGGCAAAGGTCGCTTCGCCGGGGTGAGTCAGCACATTGATCCAGCTTTGTAGCGTTGTAGTAACGTCCATACGTACAGGCTCCTTTGTTCGGGCGTACCCTTCATAAAATTGATAACAGTCATAGTGGAAGACGTTGTAGGTGCATATTGCCCTGTCCACGTATTGTATCATAATTATTCTTACGAATGAATAGGCAGAATGTTGCAGCCGCAAGCAATAATTACAAACAAGCAAAATCACTTACATCAAATGTCCTATACAAGTAAGGCGAAGTTAGTGCTATACTTTGGTAAGTTGCAATAGGATATGCAACTTACCAATAAACAGAATGGGAATTGGCAGAAGCTAGCTGTCAAAAGCTCTCAAGTGACTCAATTGATGGAGTAGATAGGAATTGAAAGCCCTAATCTGGTATTATCATTGGCGTATAATAAAAACTGTTCAATATATATCTATGTCTTGAACAGTTTTTGTTTAACCTACAATTTGCAAGTTTAATTCATCGAGGATAAGTAACAATGGCAATCCCAACTGTATGGCGGACTAAGAAGGAACGCTATAGCCTGGCAGGTGCGGTCTGCCCGACCTGTCATACAACTATGTTTCCACCACGTAAACAGTGTTTGCACTGTAGCCAAGCGTCGCATCAAACAGCCGGGGTCAATGGCGAGGAATACAATTACTTTATGGTCTTTGATCTAGCGCAGCCGGGCGAAGTGGCCGTGGCCGGAGATGACTAATGACAGAGCAAACGATGGCGCAGACTGAAACGGCGACCGCCAAGCCAAATGCCCTGGTTGTCAATCAACCGCAAGCAACGTCAGCGCCTGGGCAAATTACCCGCAACCTGAGTGGTCGCGGCGAAGTTTATAGTTATACCATCATGTATAATGTGCCGCAAGGTTTTGAAGAACAGAAACCTTATGTGGTAGCGCTGGTGAAATTGACCGAAGGGCCGCTCGTGACCGCGCAATTAACCGATGTCGATCACAATACCGTCACCATTGGTATGCCAGTCGAAATGGTAACACGGAAATTGCGTGAAGATGGCCCCGAAGGGCAGATCATCTATGGTTACAAATTTCGCCCTGTTTTACACGAAATTGCGTGACAAAAACGAAACCCATTTTTGTGTTTAAGAAAAAGCCAGGCTGTCATCGTTAGCCTGGCTTTTTCTTACCTCAATACAAACTCATCAACCCCTCTGCCCTGGAATCAGCTTTTTTCGTAGGCTGCCGTGATCCAGCGTACTGCCTAGAATAAAATCTATTCCGTGATCATGGCCGACTTGGGTTTGCGCCCCCGTTTTTTCGGCATCACCTCAGTATTCACATATTTGGTGCGCAATTGGGCGAGTTCCGCCTCTAATTGGCGCATTCGTTCACGATCGACTACTTCCTGCACAACGCTGTTGACGATATTCATCGCCGCGTCCACGCCGGCATTAAAATCAGCCGATTTATCCGGTGATTTGAGGGTTGCCATTTGGCGCAGGAAATCTTTTAATTGTTTTGTGTCCATAAATTTTATCCACCTTTTTTGGAAAATTACGGTTTTGTTGAAATGTTGGAATCATAGTCAATTTTCGCAATTTTGCCAAATAGCCAAACCCTGAAATGAACAAATTCCCGTAACGACTTGGCTCGTAGCCAGTCCATGACTAGCGATGGGGCAGCCAGTCATGGACTGGCTGCGGCAGCCTGAGTAGTTATAAATTCCTGTTATTTCCCTTTCTTATACGCGATCCACACATGGCGCCCATCACTAGAAAGCTGAATCCGCCCTTGTTGATCATTGCGCAGAATCAGTCGATCGGTCAATCGATCTAAAATCTCTTGGTGTGGATGGCCATAATCATTGGCGGCACCGACCTGAATGATCGCAATTTGGGGATTAACCACATTGACAAAAGCGGCGGTGGAACTGCCCTTGCTGCCATGATGGCCGACCTTTAGCACCGTTGCGCCGACGGGTTCGCCGGCCTTCAACATCGCCGTTTCCGCTGGTATGCCGACATCGCCGGTCAGCAAAAGCGTAAAATCGCCATAGACCAATTTGGTCACCAACGAATTTTCATTATCAGCATTTTCGCCTTGATAGCCGTCAGCGGTCGGCCAGAGCATCCAGAGCGCCACGCCATCGCCCAGATCCAGCCAGCCGCCTTGTGCCTGCAGTTGAATAGGAATGCCATTGGCGGCCATCTGTTGGCGCCACTGCGCAGCATCTGGGTGATCAGCGCCAATCGCGGTTGCCAGAGCGGTGGTGACGGTAAAGCGTTCCGGCACAAAGGTCTGGCCGCCGATGTGATCCAGATCGGGGTGGGTCATCAAGAGCAGATCCAGTGAGCGATCCCAAAAAGGCAACACAGCGCCCAACTCGGTAAAAAGGCGCTGAGGCGTGGCGCCGCCATCGATCAACACCTGACGACCGGAAGGGGTTTGGATCAAAATCCCATCGCCCTGGCCAATGTCCAGAAAATGAACATGTAAGCGGCCGTCCGGCTGGGTCAGGAGCGCAGCCCAGAGCACCAGTGCGCTGACGGCCAACAGCCCAGCCGCGCTCCAACTCAACACGCGCGGCAAAGCGGTACTGTGTAGCCACACCAACCCGGATTGCAGCCCGGCATTCAGCGCCGACCGCCAATAGCCAAGGGCAAGGGCCAAATAGGTCAGCAAAAGACCCGGCCAGTCATAGTTGGTGATTTCCACACTGGCCCCCGGCAGCGCAGCCGTCCACTGGACGACCGCCACCGTCCAAACCAGGCTCAACCAGGGCGCCAATAGCAGGAGCCAGGCCGGCCAGGTCAACCCGAGTACGCCGATGACCACACCTAGACTACCCCACAACATGATATAGGGTTGCACCGGCGCAACCGCAAAGTTTGTCAGCAGACTGACCAGCGAAAGTCGATCAAAATAATAGATGACCAACGGCAACGTTGTGAGATTGGCCGCAATCGTCACCAGCAGCCCATCTTCCACCAGACCCCGCAAAAAGCCTTGTACCTGCCGGCCAACGGTCAACACAACCCCGTCTTGTGCGTTGGGTCGCCACCAGTGTTCAAAGCACGCGGTAAGGCCAGGGGTAAAGAGGATCAAACCGGCGGTGGCCGCACTGCTCAATTGAAAGCCCACGTCCCACAGCGTCAACGGGTTGACCAGGGTGATCGCCCAACAGGCCGCTGCCAGACTGACAAGGGCCGTGCTGCGTCGGCCAATGGCGGTGGCCGTGACAAAGAGAGCGCCCATCAATGCCGCCCGTAACACCGCGGCATCCCCGCCCACCAACAGAGCATAAGCCGCAATGCCCATGAGTGTAGGCCAAAGCGCACGCCGCTGCCCCAGTAGACGCTGCCCCAACGCCAGCAAAAGCGCGGACAGGATGCTGATATTGCTGCCCGAAATCACAATCGTGTGGCTCACGCCGGTCAGGTTGAATTGCTCGTACAACTCGTCGGGGATGCCCGCTTCGATGCCCAGCAACATGCCATTGGCCAGCGCGGCATACGGTTCGGGCAACAGGCGGTTGAGCAAGCGTTCGCCACGGGCGCGGAAGGTATACAAGGCACGTAGCAGTGGGCTGCCGGCCAACGGTTCAGCCAATAGTTCGATCCGGGGGCTATACAGCAAGCTGTGTATCCCCTTGCGCGCCAGGTAGTCGCGATAGGAAAAGTCCGTAAATTCGGGTGGTGTGACCAATCGCCCCTGCACCCGCACCGGTTGCCCGTACAGATAGTGTGCGTGTACCCCTGTGTTGAGCCGCAATTCACCCGTCACGGCCTGTTCGACGCCATCGATGTTGATCGCAGTGGCAACGACGTGCAAGCGCTGTTTAGTATCGGCTATCAGCGGGTAACTGCTCACGTAACCGCTGATGATCACCGTAGGCGCAGCGCGATCAAAGGCGCGTTCAGCCGGCAGATTGTAATACGCCAGGTCGCCAGGGGTCCAGCAAGGGGTTAACGGCTGGGCAGCATAGCGCAACACCCCCATGACCAGACCAAGCGCAAGGGCAAGCAACAACACTGGCGATGGCCCTATGCGGGGCGGTGTAAAGCCGGCGCTCACCGGCCAACGCAGAGGTGTTGTCGCTTTGGCTTGAAAAAATGGCAAGCGGTGCAACAATGGCGTCAAGAGCAGCAAACCCAAAGGCAGCCACCAGAGCCAGCCGGGAAACTGACAGCCGCCCCCATAACCGGCCCAAAGGAAACGGCCCAGCGCAATACCCAGGAGATACGCAATCGTCAGGTAAAGAAGTGTCACAGAATGGTTGGCCTCTGCTTGTGGTTGGTTTTGGTGATGGTTGTTCAACAGCATAGAAGCAATTGTGCAGGAAGGCAAGGGGTAGATTACGGAAAGGTGCTGGGCGGAAAGTTGTAGGCTGTGCAGAACAGCGCCTCTCTACTAAAACTTGCAATGTTCCTTGCTTTCCATTACTATTGGCGATGAATGATAAAAGATGAGCAACACGCAGAAGCGCAGGGTGACCAGGTGAGGCGTACCAACAAAGCGTTCTCCTCGCCCCGTCATCCTGTTCTCTTGCCGGCTGCTCATTGGGTTGATGAGCTATAAGAAGAAACAATGACAAAACTACAGCGCACGGTGCTGGTGATTGATCAGCAGGAAGAAGCGCGCCTAGCGATCCGGCAGGCGTTACGCCAGGCGCCGGGTATCGATTATCTGGTGAACGAAGCCGCCAATGGTGCGCAAGCGCTGGCCTACTTGCGTCAGCAGCAGCCCGATTGTCTGCTGTTGGCTGACCAAGTTGCTGGTAGTGACGGATTGACGCTGCTGCAACAGATTGTGCAACAAACGGCCCCCCACAGTTACCCCATCATCCTCCTAGTCGATGACGCCGCTGCTGCATCCGCGCTGCCGGCAGGCGTTCACGACTTTTTGCTCAAAACCGAAATGGCAGCCCTTCCCGTACAGCGGGCAATCAACCATGCCCTCGACAAAGTGGCGCTCTTACGGCAAGTGGCGGAACAGCGCGCCTTTACCCAGATGATGCTGGAAAGCACGCCCGATTGTGTCAAGCTACTTGACGCTGAGGGCCGGCTCTTGTCGATGAATACGCCCGGTCTCTGTTTGATGGAGATCGATGATTTTACCCCGCTGGCCGGTCAACCGTGGACGGCGCTCTGGCCAGTAGAGTGTAGCAAACTGATCCACGCCGCGCTTGTGGAAGCACGCGCCGGTCGTCAGGGGCGCTTTCAAGCCTTCTGTCCTACGGCCAAAGGGACGCCCAAATGGTGGGATGTGATTGTCACTGCCGTCAATCCTGTGGCCAACGATGAAGCGGACGCCCCAGTGCGTTTTATTGCCGCCTCGCGCGATATTACCGAAAGCTACCAGTGGGCCGAAACGTTGCGCACGAGTGAAGAACGCCAACGGCTTGGGATGGCCGTCGCCGGCCTGATCATTGTCGACATTGATTATACAACCGATCGCGTCCGTCTCGGCCCGGAAGCGGCCACCCTCTTCGGGTTGCCAATGGACGTGGAGGTTGTGCCACGCGCTTCGTTTTATGCCCTTTTTCATCCTGCCGACCGCGACGAATTCCTTCGTCGCATTGACATCGCTCATGATCCGATCGGCCCTGGTTGGTTTGCGATGGAACAACGGATTGTCCAGCCCACCGGTCAGACACGTTGGTTGCGGGTGCGCAAACAGGTATTCTTTACACAAAGCGCCACGGGGGGGCGTTGTCCACACCACGCGTTGTTGGCGGCCATTGACATCACTGAACAAAAAGAGGCCGAGGAGGCGTTGCGCCGTTCGCAAGAGCGCTATCGCGACCTTTTCGAAAGCATGGACGAGGGTTTCTGTGTCCTAGAGATGATCTACGATGCCGAGCAGCATCCAATCGATTACCGTTTCTTGGAGATAAACCCCGCCTTTGCCCGCTTTACCGGGTTGACCGACGCCGTGGGCAAAACCGCACGGGAACTCGTGCCGAAGTTGGAACAGCGCTGGGTGGACATTTACGGCAACATTGCCCACAGCGGTGAAGCGCAGCACTTTGTCGAACGCTCGGCGGCGATGGGGCGTTGGTTTGATGTCTACGCCTTTCGTGTGGGCAGCCCCAATAGCGCACAGGTCGCCTTGCTTTTTAACAATATTACCGAACGCAAACGGGTGGAAGAAGCCTTGCGCGCCGGCGAAGAACGATTGCGGCTGGCGCTGGAGGCGGCGCAACTGGGGGCGTGGGAGTGGCACCCAGAGACCGACCAGGCGATTTGGTCAGCGCAAAATTTCCGCCTCTTTGGGTTGGAACCGGACCTCGCCGACAATGGCCCGCGTCAAGAAGACTTTCTTGCCTTACTGCACCCGACCGATCGCGACCGTTACCAACAAGCTATCGAACAATTGCTGGCCGGCGCCCCCCGCTTTGCCGAGCAATTACGCATCTATCACCCCAATGGCAGCCTGCGCTGGATTGCCGGCCATGCCCAACTGGCGCCGGATGAAAGCGGGCAGCACATGCGCATCATCGGCGTCACCCAAGATATTACTGAAACTAAGCAGCGGGAAGCCGAACAACACTTCCTGGCCGATTTGGGCGAAATGATGGTCGGCATTCAAGAGCCTGATGAATTACTCTGGCGGGTGGCCCAACGGCTGGGGGAATTTCTCACCGTTTCCCGCAGCTTCTTTACTGAAGTTGATCGCCAACAGGCGCAGTTGATCATCCATCGTAACTATCATCAAGCGGCGCTCCCCTCCCTGGCCGGCGTCTATCCACTGGCGGACTTTGATCCACGCCATTTGGCCGCCCATGAAGCCGGTCAGTTGGTAGTGCTGGCTGACATTCCCCCCGCAGCCATTGCCGCAACCGGCAACCCAGAGCGCTATGCCCCAACCCAAATCCAGGCTATGGTCTCGGCGCCCCTGTTGCGCAATGGACAATGGACGGCCACGTTGATTGTCAGCGATCACCAGCCGCGACCCTGGACCGAGAGCGAAATTGGCCTGATCCAAACGGTTGCCGAACGGGCTTGGCTGGCGGTTGAAAATCGGCGCCTCTTTCAAGAAACCAAAAGCTTGCTGGCCCAGGTGCAGGAGGGACAACAGTTCCTGCAAAAGAGCGAAGAGACCGCCCGTCAGCGCCTGGCCGAGTTGGAAGCGATCTATGACAGTGCGCCGATTGGCCTCTGTGTGCTGGATTGCGACTTGCGCTGGGTGCGTATCAACGAACGGCTGGCTGAGATCAACGGCTTTTCGGTGCAGGCCCATCTGGGGCGCTCTGTACGTGAACTGCTGCCCGACCTGGCCCCGACCGCCGAACCGATTCTGCGCATGATCCTGGCCGATGACCAACCGATGCTCAACCTGGAATTGCAAGGGGAAACACCGGCGCAACCCGGTGTGGAGCGCACCTGGGTTGAACACATGTTTCCGCTCCATGATAGCGACGGCGCCGTCATCGGCATCAACATTGTGGCCGAGGAGATCACCGAACGCAAGCGGCAGGAACGGCGGTTACAAGAACTCAACGCCACTCTGGAGCGGCGCGTGGCTGAACGCACACAGGAGTTGGAACAAAAAAATCAGGAGCTGGAACGCAGCAATCGCGAACTGGATAAATTCGCTTATGTGGCTTCCCACGATCTCAAATCGCCCTTGCGCGCCATTGATAATCTGTCCCAGTGGATCAAAGAGGATGCTGGCGCCCTCCTGCCGGAACCCTCGCAGGAACATCTGGCAAAGTTACAGGGACGGGTGCGGCGCATGGAGAAGTTGCTGGATGATCTGCTGGTCTATTCGCGCGTCGGTCGGCTACAATACGCGCCGGAGGTAGTCGATCTCAAAGCGTTGCTACAAAACCTAATTGCCCTCCTGCAACCATCGACGAGCTTCACGATCACCGTGGCGGAACCGCTGCCCACCCTGCGCACGCAACGTGTCCCCCTGGAGACGGTGTTACGCAACTTGATCGACAACGCCATCAAGCATCATGATCGCGCTGATGGGCATGTCCAGATTACCGCCTATGACCGAGGCGACTGGATCGAGTTTGTCATTGGCGACGACGGGCCAGGCATCGATCCCCAGTTTCACAACCGCATCTTCGAGGTCTTCCAAACCCTGCAACCGCGCGACAAAGTCGAAGGCAGCGGCATGGGTCTCGCCATTGTCAAAAAGTCGATTGAAAGCCAGGGCGGCACGATCACCATTAAGTCTGCACCCGGCGCCGGAGCAACCTTCCGCTTTACATGGCGGAAGGGGTGACGAAGACAAGACACTGCTCGTAGCCGGTCCGTGACCGGCGATTCGGGCGCCGGTCACGGACCGGCTACGAGCAGTGTCCTTCGGCTATCCGTGATACCCCTGGTCTGCCCAGATTGCTTTACCAAAGGCGATGCTCTCTGCCGTTGGCTGGACAAAGCCGCGCACGGATGGCGGCGGTTGACCGGTGCCGGCGTCCTGCGGCCAGGGCGACCAGTGGTCGTTTTCCACCTGGCGGCGGCTGGTTTCGTCGCGAAAATCCGGCACAGGATAGGGACGCCCCTCATCAAGCGAACTCTTCCAGGCCAGAATGCCAACGCTGCTCATGGCGACGCCACGGTAGACATCCAGGTAAGGTTGTTCGCCAGTGCGGATGGCGTTGGCAAAGTGGAAGTTGGTCCAGAAATCGCCGCCGCCATGACCGGCTTTGCGCGCTAGGTCGCCATGTTCCGGCCAGTCGGGAACATAGGTGCGCTCGGTGGGGACGCCGGGCGGGCAGTTCCACTCATCATGCCAGACCCGCACCTGACCAGGGCCATAGTAGCCGGGGCCGCGGGTGATCTCCATGGCGCCGCCGGTGCCGTGAAAGCGATACCAGTTGCTATGACCGGGCGTCCACAGCCCGAAGATGCGAAAGACGGCGCCATTGTCCATGCGGCAGAGGATAACCGAGGTCGGGTCATTGTAGCGCGGTAGTTGATCCGTCACTTCCGGCGCAGCGACGGTCAGCGCGTTGACTGCCACGGGCATGGTATCGGTGATCATCATGAGCGGCGCCAAGGCGTGGGTGCAATAGTAGGTGGCGGGCAGCCAGTTGCGCCAGTGTTGCAGCCCTGGTGAAATCTTTAAAATATCCTCCGGCGCCATCGGGTGGTTGTACTCCCCCTCGGCATAGAGAACACGGCCGATCTCGCCAGTGCGGTAGAGGCGCGCCATCTCCTGGTTGAAGGCGGTGAAGGGGTAGTTTTCGGCAAACATATAGATTTTGCCGCTCTCCTCCACGGCGCGACAAAGGGCCACCCCTTCCGCCAGCGTCTTGTTCGCCGCCGTTTCGCTCATCACATGTTTGCCGGCGCGTAAGGCCTTGATGGCAAAGGGCGCATGTTCAGTAAAATAGTTGGCGAGGATGACGGCGTCCATCTCATGTTCGAGAAAGCGGTCGTAATCGGTGTACGTCGTCACACCAAAACGCTGGCCGACCTCCTGTAACTTCTCTTTCCACTTATCACAGAGCGCAACCAACTCCATCCCCACCAGATCAGCGCCACGGGCAAAGCTCTGCCCGCGCCCCACACCGATGACGCCGACGCGAATTTTGTTTGTACTCATCAACCTTACCCTATCAAATAATTAATGGAGAATGGAAAATTATTAATGGTTAATTCGTGAACGTCAGCGCATGGCAACCCTTCATTAACCATTAACCGTTTTCCATTCTCCATTAACCGTTATTATCCCTTCAACCCGCTCAACGCCACGCCTTGCACAATATGGCGTTGCAGCACGAGGAAGAGCAGGATGACGGGAAGGATCGCAATGACCGAGCCAGCCATCTGGAGTTCATATTGATTGCTCTGCTGAATGCGCAGATTGGCAATGGAAATCGGTAGCGTCCACATCTCGCGATCGGTCAGGATCATAATGCCCCAGAGGAGATCATCCCAGGCCCACTCAAAGACAAAGATCGAGAGGACGGCAATAATCGGCTTGCACATAGGCAGGATGATGCGCCAGTAGATGCCAAAGGCCGAACAACCATCGACCGTGGCCGCGTCTGATAGCTCGTCGGGGATACTAAGCATAAATTGCTTGGTCAGAAAGATGCCAAAGGTGCCGGTGAGGAAGGGGATGATCATGCCGCCGTAGCTGTTGAGCAGCCCCATCTTCGCCACCAGCACATAGCGCGGGATCAATGTGAGAAAGCCGGGGATCATCATGGTGGAGAGCAGCAACATGAAGACAGCGTCCCGTCCCGGCCAGCGCAGCTTGCCAAAGGTGTAGCCACCCCAGGTGCAGGTGAAGACATTCGCTACCGTGATCGCCGTTGTAATCAGGAGGCTATTGCGAAAGACATGCCAGAATTTCATGGCGGTCATCGCTTCCGGGTAGTTGCTCAGGCGCCACACTTCCGGCCAGAAGCGTAACGGAACTGCCGAAATTTCTGCTTGTGTTTTGAAGCTGGCCAGGATCATCCAGACCGCCGGTGTGACCATGAAGATCAGACCGGCGATAATAATCGTCCACAAAACAATTTGCCCAATCACCCACCGGATCAGCCGTCTGCGCTGGACGCTGCTATGTTGCTGGGCCAGAACGCGTTGATTGATGGTGGCCGGCGCGGCGCTTGACGTGGTTGCCGACATAGGTTGCTCCCTTCCAGATTAATAATACGACCGAATGCCGCCTTCACGGAAAAGCCGTAACTGAATGATCGTGATCACCAGAATGACCAGGAACAAGAAACCGGCCTGCGTTGACGCATAGCCCAGACGTAAAAATTGGAAGGCCGTCAAGTAGACCCAATAGACCACCACGCTGGTGGCATTGGCCGGCCCACCTTGGGTCATAATGTAGATGGGGGTAAAGACTTGCAAACTGCCGATGACCGTGACCACAAAGACAAAGAGCAAGGTCGGTTTCAGTAGCGGCAGCGTAATCTTCCAAAAGCGTTGCCAGCCCGTGGCGCCATCAACCTTGGCCGCTTCATAAAATTCTTCGGGGATCGCTTTTAGACCGGCCAGGAAGATGACCATATACCAGCCCAACCCCTTCCAAACGACCATCAGACAGATAGAGAGTAGAGCGGTGTTGGGATTGATCAACCAGCGGACTGGTGGTACACCAAAGATCTCCAGCACTTGATTAAGAAAGCCATAACGCGGCTGATACATTAAGCCCCAGAGCAGCGACATGGCCGTCATCGGTAACATGACCGGCAGATAGTAGGTGGAGCGTACAAAGCCGACAAACTTGGTAACGCCGTTCAACACCAGCGCCAGCAGCAGGCCAAAGACAATGCCGCTCCCCACCACGATCACCGCGTAGGCAAAGGTGTTGCGAAAAGAGCCGAGAAACTTTTCATCGCGCAAGACTTCCTGCATGTTGCTCACGCCGATGAATTTGGCTTGGGAGAGCGGCCCAAAGCCATTCCAGTCATAGAACATCATCACCAACGAGGCCACAATCGGGCCAAAGACAAAGATGGTGAAGTAGATCAAAATGGGCGCAGCAAAGAGCCAGCCCGTCAGCGCCCGCCGGAACGCAGCCCGCTGCCACAAAGGCGCACGCTGCGTGGTGGGAAAAGGAATTGCACTACTCGCCATGATCTCTCCTTGTCAGCGCAGTTCACAGACCTGTCAGGTTTTGGAAACCTGACAGGTCTTGTACCCCAAATCTCAGGTCGCCGCCCAACTCATTAACAATTACCCATTAATCAGGCCGTGCGGCTGCCGTCGGTGCGTTGGAGAATTTCATCCAACTTGGCCTGCAACTCGGTCAACGCCGGCGCAACCTCGGTCTGCTGTAGCATTACCGCCTGCACCATTTCGCTGATGGCTGTGCCGATTTCGCCGTCGCCCAACACCTTTAGACCGGGGTGGGCGCGGGTGATGGGGGCAGTCTCCTTGTAATAGCCTTGCATCATCGCCTCCGACCAGCCGGGGATGGGCGATGGGTAGTTCAAGGGCGCCGGCAGCGAGCCGATGGTTTCGACAATGAAATGCGAGAAGGGCATGTTCGGTTCATGCATCATCCATTGCATGAACTTGTCGCTCTCGACTGGATGTTCGGAATCGCGATCGGCCACCAACTCCCAGCCACCCGATTGCACCACCGGTTCCACCCCTTCCGCCGGACGCACATGGGTGACGGCCAAGTCTTCGTATATCTCCTGTTTGCCGGCATCGCGCAAGTTGATGAAGGGGAACCAGGGTTCGATTTCACCCATCATCGCCAGGCCATTTTGCCAGGCTTCGGTAAAGGGCAGATCGCCAACCTGGGTGACGCCATCATCGACCATGCCGCGCCACCAGCCCAGCGCCGCCGCACATTCTTCGGTGTCCACCATGATCTTGCGCGGCAGATCGCCTTCAAATTCATACATCTCGCCACCAAAGCGCCAGATGATGCCGGGGAAGTGGAAGCTGGCCGGGTAGTTGTCATACCATTGGGTGAAGCCATAGTACTTCTGGCCGCCTTCTTCGCGTGTCAACTCTTTGGCCAGTTCGCGAATCTCCTGGGCCGTCGCCGGTATTTCGGTGACGCCGATGGCTTCCAACGCCGAGCGCCGGTAGATGAGCGCCGGGGCCTGATGCTCGGTCGGGTACCCCCAAATCTTGCCCTGGAAGGTCATGCGGTCAATGGTGGCCGGCAGATAGTGATTGCGCACATAGTCTTGCTCTTCATCGGGCAGTTCACGCACCACTTGGTTGGAGACCAACTCCAAAATCGGAATCGAGGTGTGATAGACATCGGGCGCGGTGCCGGCCATCTTGGAAGCGGTCATCTTTTGGCGATATTCGCCGCCTGGCACGGTTTCAACCGTGAGGTGAATCTTATCGGCTGCACCCTGATCTTCGTTGTAGCTGTTGATCAGTTCTTGCGCACTTTCACCAGTGGCGCCGCCCCAGTGGAACCAAATGGTCAATTCCGTGTTGGCTGAATCCGGTTGGGCCGCACCAGCAGCCGGCGCCGAGGCGGCTGACGATTCAGCCGGCGCGCCCGGTTGCGCTGGCGCACATGCGGCCACCATAACCCCCATCCCGGTGACACCCATTGCTTTTAACAGATGACGTCTCGACAGTTTCATACGAGTTCCCCCCTTTTGATGGTAACGTAAGCAACGCTGGACTATAAAGTTGTGGAGAATGCAGTCTATCCGACTGGCGTAGGCAGTGCCTATCCGCCAGGATGCTTTGGCTAGCGATAGTTTATGACTTCCGTACCGGAACGTATATGCGTAAGATTAGGTAAGGGTCCCTAAAACTGAACTTGCCACAGCGCTCTCCGCGAGTCCGTGACTTGCGCTGACTAATTGCGAGTCACGGACTTGCGGAGAGCGGTAACTTATAGTTTTACAGACTTTAAGGAGCAGGACAGAATTACCAGGGCTTTGATCCAAGCAACTTTTCCCCAAGTTCGGTCAGGACCGGCGCTGAATAATGTTGCTGTTCCCAACCCCGTGGATCACCGGGAAAGGCTTTGCCCTTGGGGGGCAACAATTCTTGTACGGCATGAATGCGGTATTCACGCTCTTCTTCGCTACGGGGCGGATACATGGTGATATATTGGGCCAAGCGGGGCTTGGTGCTGCGATTGCGGCTATTGCCGTGGGGCAAGAGGCTGTGCCAGATCAGGAAATCACCCGCCTTGCCGGGGATGGTCTGAATATCGAGACCGGTGGGGTCGGGCAGACGGGGGTGGCGGTCGGCGGGCTGGGTTTTGACCCACTCGTAAAAATACTTGTGCATCCCCGGCGTACACTGGAAACCGCCGCCATCGGCCGGCGTGTCGGCCAGGTAGAGGACGCCTTGCATCATCAGCGGAATGGGATCGAGACTGGTATCGATGTCCCAGTGATACATGCCCTGGTAATCCCAATCGGGTTGGCGCGCGGGTGGGTTCATGTTGGCGCGGTCAAAGCTTACCCACAATTCGTCGGCGCCCCAAAGGTCGGCAAAGGCTTGATAGATTTGGGGATATTGACGATTGTTCCAGAGGGCCTGGTGGTGATACATTTCGAGCATCCCGGCCTTGCTCACCGGCGCTTTGTACCAGCTTTCCGGGTCATTGCGATCCACCTCCAAAAAATCCCAAATGGCGTCGATCACAGCCGTTATATTTTCTTTTGGTACGGCGTTGGGGATAATGACGTACCCATTCTCCTCCCAGAAGGCGCGTTGCTCCGGGCTGAGAAAACGATCTTGACGTACAGCAGTGGCGCTCATGGCTTCTCCTTGCTAGAGAGTAGATGATTTCGTGTTGGCAATGGGACGGTGAACCTATTATTTCACAGCGTAATCGTTCTGTCAAACGCCTTTTTTGCTCGGGCTTGCGCTGCGTTTGTTGTAGGAGCGAATTACCATTTTTGACAAAACCGAGAGTGCTTGGTGAATTTTTGTCAAATAATCGCTACCATCCCGCTCGCTAACAGGCTAGAATCGAAGGCGTACAGAACGATACGCAGTTTGATGAAACGTGATACGACCTAGCTTTTAGGAGAGACAACAATGTTCAAACAAACTTTACGTTTGATGGGGAAGTTACTGCTGGCGGCGGCGTTGCTGACTTCGGTGGCGAGCAGCCCGCTTCATGCTCAAGCGACGCAATACACCTTTGGCGGCCTGGCGGACTGGGACGCCGATGGGCATCAAGATATTGTGGCCAGAGATGCGGGCAATCTATTGTGGCTTTACCCTGGTGACAGCTCCCGCGGCTATAGCTCGGAACAACGAGTGCAGGTCGGCAATGGCTGGCGCGGCTACACCTTCGCCGGGATGGCCGATTGGGATGCTGACGGACATCAAGATATTGTCACCAGAGATGCCGCCGGTCTGCTGTGGCTTTACCCTGGTGACAGCTCCCGCGGCTATAGTTCGGAACAACGGGTGCAGATCGGCAACGGCTGGCAGGGCTACACCTTCGCCGGCTTGGCCGACTGGGACGCTGATGGGCATCAAGACCTCGTCGCCAGAGATGCCGCCGGTTTGTTGTGGCTCTACCCCGGTGATAGTTCGCGCGGCTATAGTGCAGAACAACGGGTGCAGATCGGCAATGGCTGGCGCGGCTACACTTTTGCCGGGTTGGCGGACTGGGACGCCGATGGACATCAAGATATTGTAACTAGAGATACGGCTGGTCTGTTATGGCTCTATCCCGGCGACAGTTCCCGTGGCTATAGCACAGAACAACGGGTGCAGATCGGTAACGGCTGGCGCGGCTATACCTTTGCCGGGTTGACCGACTGGGACGCTGATGGGCATCAAGATATTATCACCAGAGATGCAACGGGTCTGTTATGGCTTTATCCCGGCGATAGTTCCCGTGGCTATAGCACAGAACAACGGGTGCAGATCGGTAACGGTTGGTAAAGAAATACGCTAGTGTTTGCGTAGCGCCAAGAAAGTAATGATCCGTTAGGTTCCTCGGCCAATATCACCGCGAATCATGGGATTAGCGAATCACGTCAGTGAAAAAGATTCGCTAATCCCATGATTCGCGGTGATATGCCTGGGTCGCATCCACTACGCAGGCTTCATCGGCAAAAGAGTTCGCCTACCCTACACCCGTCCTTCCCATAACTGTTGCATTTCGGTGCAACGCCCCAGCAGCGCCTCCAGGCTGCCTTCATCTTCGACCCGACCATCTTTCAACACGATGACATGATCAGCCCGCCGCAACGCCGCCCGCCGGTGCGAGACGACCAGGCAGGTGGGCGCATTGCCATTCTGGGCGCCGGCATGGGCAAAGAGCCGCTCCCAGAGAATGCGTTCCGTCTCCACGTCGAGGGCGCTGGAGAGATCATCAAAGACATAGAGGGCCGGACGGCGCACCAACATGCGGGCGGCAGCCGCCCGTTGGATCTGACCACCAGAGAGACGCACCCCTCGCGGCCCTACCATTGTTTCCATCCCCGCTTCCAGATCGGCCAAGTCCTTTTCCATCACGGCGCCGTAGATGGCGGCGTCCAGATCGGCTTCCGCTTCGGGCATCCCCAGCAGGATGTTGTTGCGCAGCGTATCACTAAAGAGCCGCGGCACCTGGCCGGTGTAGGCGGCACGCGGCGGTACAAAAAAATCGGCGCGTTGCTCCACCATCTGTCCGTTCCAGTAGACCGCCCCGCTGTCGAGCGGCAGCAACCCCAGCAATACCCGCAACAGGGTGCTTTTGCCGGAGCCGATGCGCCCCGTCACCACCGTGAAGGAGCCGTGGGGCAGATGGAGATCGATGTCGAAGATGCCCCGACCGGTCGCCGGGTGGTGGTAGGTCAACTGCTGCGCCGTCAACAAGCGCAAGTAATCACTCTCCTGACGGGCCATATAGGGCAGCGGCGGAAAGTCACCATCCAGGTAGACCGGCGTGGCGGCCAGCAACTTTTCATAGGCCAACGGGTCGGCGACCTGCGCCTGCTTTACGCCACCCATCGCCTGCCCAGCAAAGTCGGACTCATCGCGGCGGCGCACATTTTCGATCTGGCGCGCCATACGATGCACCGAGACATCGGTCTGCTTTTGCACAGCCAGCATGTTGCCGATAAAGGTTAACCCTTCGGTCACTTCCCAGAGATAGGCGACAAAGAGGGCAAAGTCCCCCAGCGTGAAGGCGCCCTGACTCATCGCCTGACTCGCCATGATCAGAATGATGCCGGTGCTAATCTCCACCGTGCTGTTAAAGGCCGTGCCAATCAACTCGCTGAAGAGCGTATCCTTGAGCGCTGTCTGCCGCCGTTCTTCGTTGAGTTCGGCCAACCGGGCGTTGATATAGCGCTCCCCGTTCGCCACCTTCACCGCTTGGACAGCGCCAAACATCTCGGCAATAAAGCCGATGACCCGGCTGGCGGCGCGGCGGCGGGCATCACGCACCTGTTCCAATCGTCGCCGCATGATATTGACAAAGCCCAGCACCAGCGCCAACGGGATGATAATGACCGCCGTAATCTGGGCGTTGACCGTAAAGAGAACCGCCAGCCCCACAATGGGCAGCAGAATCAGCCCCCAGGCATCAACCAGGCGATCGGCGACAAAGCGGGTCATTTCATTGACATCGCCGCTGAAACGGCTCACCGCCTCGCCCGACGAATTGGGTAGCGCTGCCGCGCCCGGATGACGCAGGATCTCACCCAACATGTTGAGCCGCAACGTCCCGCTGACCCCATGCCGAAAACGGACATAGGCCAGAAAGCCGACCATGAGGTTGGCAAAGCGCCCAATCCCAATGCCGACCAACAGCGCCAGTAAGGTGCCGA
This sequence comes from Caldilineaceae bacterium, assembly GCA_026645575.1. The sequence continues at coordinate 44,413 of JAPKMW010000022.1, read as the reverse complement.
TGCTCCACCCCGCCACGGCGTCGCCTGACAGGCGATCAAGCACCGCTTGGGTCAGCAGACCGGGCAGGAGCGAGGTCAGGTGCAAAAGCCCAAAGAGGAAGGAATTTAAGCTGTACAACCGCGTCTGATTGCGAACCAGACGATAAGAAGCTTGCCAGGTATTCATGCCAGCACCTCCGCCATGCCTGTGCGTAAGAGTTGGGAAAAGCGCGAATCGGGTTGGGCCAGGAGCGCCACCCGGTCGCCATGCTCGACAATCTGACCGTCGCTCAGGATCAGGATCTGGTCAGCACGCTGTACCGTCGCCAACCGATGGGCCACGATGATCGCCGTGCGGTTGTGAAGGAGCCGGTCAATCGCCCGCTCGATCAACCCCTCCGTCACCGGGTCGAGACGAGACGATGCCTCGTCCATGATCACCAGCCCCGGATTCTTGAGAAAGACACGGGTAAAGGCCAATAGTTGCGCCTCCCCCGCCGACAACCCCCGCCCACCAGAGTCGAGCCGTGTCTCCAACCCCTGTTCCAGACCGGCCAGCCAGCCGCCCAACCCCAATGTTTCCAGCGCTTCAATGATCGCTTCATCGGGGATAGCCCGGTTGAAGAAGGTCAAGTTGTCGCGCACCGATGCCTGGAAGAGTTGCACCTCTTGTGTTACCATGCCGACGCTGCCGCGCAGGTTGTCGAGCGTCACCTGGCGTAGATCCTGGTCGCCCAGACAAATGGCTCCGTCGGTGACATCATAAAGGCGGAAGAGCAGGCGGGTAATGGTGGTCTTGCCGCTGCCCGTGCGCCCCAGCAACCCCAACACCTTGCCCGCTTCCAAGCGGAAATCGACATTGCGCAGAATCAGGTCACTTTCATTGTAGCCAAAATTGACATGGTCAAAGGCAACCGGTAACGGCCCTGCCGGTAAGGTCCGTGCGTTGACCGGCGATTGAACTTGCGGCTGAATGGCAAAAAGTTCGCGCACACGCCCGATGCTGGCCGCCGCCGCCTGCATCTCTTGAAACTGGCGCGCTAGTTGGATCACGGGCCGCTGCAGGGTGTTGCTATAGCTCATGATCAGGTAGACCGTGCCAAGGGTAATGGCGCCAGCCTGAAAGAGATAGGCGCCCAACCCCAGCGCCAACACCAGATTAAAGGTGAACATTAAGCCGGCCAACCCCCAGGTCAGATTACCGGCAAAGAAGGCCTTGCGCGCCGCCCGGTAGAGGCGATAGGTGAAGCGCTGCATTCGATCCAGCACATAGGGCACGCCGCCGCTGGCGCGAATATCTTCGGTGCCGGCCAACCACTCTTCCAGGCCACCAAAAAGCTGCGACGACGCTTCCCGTTCCTCCCCCCAGAAGCGGGCGCCATAGCGCACCATGCTGACCATGACCACAAAGACAATGGCTGCAAAAAGAGTAAAGACGACGCCGATATGCCATTCTTCCTGGTAGAGCATCAAGAGGACGCCGACCAGCAGCAGCAGATTCGCCAGCACGCGCAGCACAAACTGGGAAAAGAAGTTGGACAACTCGGTAATGTCGCCGTCAATGCGTTCGATCATCGAGCCGGGGGTATGCTCGTTGTGAAAGCGCATATCCAGGCTCATACAGTGGGCGGCCAGATCATTGCGCAGCCAGTTGGTCGCCCGCCACTTCACATCCTCGGTGAGATAGGCTGCGCCCAGCCGCACCCCCTGCGCCACTAGGGTCACAGTCAGGTAATAGAGGCCATTTTGGGTGAGCGCCGCCAACGCGCCCCCATGTTGCGCTAAGTCGATAAAGGTACGCAGAATCTGCGGTGACAGCAATTGCAACCCAATGCCACAAAAGATCAACGCCGCCAACAGCGCCACCCGCCCACCCTGGGGACGGAGGTAGCGCTCCAGTAACTGATAATACGCATAGAGGGGAAGTTTCATTGCATTGAGTCTCCATTTGGTTGATGACAGGGTGACAGGGTGACAGGGTGAAGGGGTGAATCACCTTGTCACCCTGTCACCCTGTCATCTTGTCATGTCGGGCGCGGACAGACCACGTCTGCCCGCAGGATGGAAAATGGACAACAAAAGGGCTACAGATGCGTCGATCTGTAGGCAACGCGCAAAAACGATTTTAGAATGGAGATGAGTTGACGGTCATTGTCCAACGCTGGGCAACCGGAAACGGGCGCGGTTGGTCACGGCCACCGGCGCACGATCACAGTTGTCTACCGAATGGACAGTCTAGAAATAATGCTGATGGACGGTTGGCTGCCAGGAAGCGCCGATCAAGCCGTTTGTGCGATTCGGTTGGGATCGAAGAAAGTTCGCCATTGCTTGGACCTCCTGGTATTACATAGGATGAAGCTTGAACTGCGACGGAACTTGCAATCATACCGATTCATTGCCTGATTGTCAAATTCGACTACGCTTAATTTTTTGGATTATACTTGGGGCGATCATAATTGTTCATCGCATCCATCTACCCAAGGAGAAGACCATGTCCAGTCGTGAACCGATCAGCGCGCGGGCGGCGCACCTGCATCGTACGGCGGTGATCATCGACCCCTGTGTGCAATATCTCATCAAACGCACCCCCCGTTCCGACCGTGCCGGTCTAGCCGCCGTTGGCTTGACCATTCCCATGCCGGGGGACGACCTCTGGCGCGCCTTGCCCCGCTTCCAGGAATTTCTGGAAGTCATTTTCAGTGAACCAACCTTCTGTCTGGCCGATAGCCCGCAGGCAATTCGCAACGCCCAGGCCCAGGGCAAAATTGCCCATATCTGTCTGGCGCAGGATTCGCTCTTTATCGGCGCCGCCCCAAAGACGTTGCTGCTCTGGAAACAACTGGGGCTGCGCATCTGCCAACTAACCTACAACGAGAAAAATCTGGTCGGGGACGGCTGTCTGGAGCGCAACGATGGCGGGCTGAGTCAATATGGCCGCGTGTTGATCCGCGAACTTGAACGCTACGGCATCACCATCGATCTGACCCATGTTGGCCAACGCACCTTCCTGGAAGCGTGTGAAGTGGCAAAGGCGCCGCTCATTGCTTCCCATTCTAACCCGAAACGTGTGGTCAACAACCCGCGGAACATCACAGACGAACAGATCCGCGCCGTGGCGGCCACCGGCGGTGTCGTCTGTGTCACCACCTGGGCGCCCCTCATCTGGAACGGCCAGCCGGGAATGCCAACATTGGACGATCACCTGCGTTGTCTTGACTATGCCATTAACTTAGTCGGCATCGACCATGTTGGCATCTCCACCGATTCCGTCGGCACGATGGGCGCCTACCCACCTCATGCCCCCGATCCCGACGCCCTGCCCTACGGTTCGGTGACAGATGAATTTGATCGCATCGCCCAACCGCCCGATAATAACAACCGCCAGCCGGCCGATTTCAACGGCATTGAGGATTATCCGTACCTGGTGCAGAAACTGGTCGATCATGGCTTTACTGATAAGGAGATCCGCAAGCTGCTAGGTGAAAATCTCCTGCGCGTCTTCGACGCCACCTGGAAACCGGAGTGGTTGCATAATCAGCGCTAACCGCTCCTAGCCAGTCCGTGACTGGCGTCCCAACCACCAGTCACGGACTGGCTAGGAGCGGTTAGCGCTTTGCGGCAACTGGTGACTAAGGGGCAAGGCGAGTCACGGACTCGCCGTGAGCGGGTTTATCAAAGGTTTTGCGATGATAAATCAATGAGATGATAAATCAATGAAAAGGAAAGACTCATGGGAAAAGTGTACGAAGCGATTGATGAAAAATTAGCAGCGTGGATTCAGCAACAGCACATCTTTTTTGTTGCCACCGCGCCGCACAGTGATGAGGGGCTGATCAACTGTTCGCCCAAAGGGCTGGACACCTTTCGCATCCTCGACCCGCAGACGGTGGCCTACCTGGATTTGACCGGCAGCGGTGTGGAAACGATCGCCCATCTCAAAGAAAATGGGCGGATTGTGATCATGTTCTGCGCCTTTACCGGTGCGCCGGACATTGTGCGTCTGCATGGCAAAGGTACTGTCCTCGAACCCAATCACCCCGATTTTGACAAGTTGATTGGTCGCTTCCCCGCATTGCCTGGTGTGCGTTCGATCATTCGGGTGGCCGTCCAACGGGTTTCTGATTCGTGCGGCTATGCTGTACCGCGCTACACCTATGAAGCCGACCGCGATGCCTTGATTAAATATGCCGAGAACAAAGGACCGGCGGGGATGGCGGCCTACCGCGTACAAAAGAACCAACGTAGCCTGGATGGTCTACCCGGCGTAACTGTGACCGAGGTGCTGGCATGAATAACTGTATCGTCGTTCACGCTGATTTCGAGGCGCATTGGCCCTTTGTGGCCGATGCGATCCTGGTGCGCTGGCAAGACGAAGGGCCGACAACGCTAGTGCGGCTGGCGCGTGGCAACACGCAACGCCTGGGCGAAGTCATTCCTGACAGCGCTGCCATCACCCGCTTGATTGCATTAGGCGTCCCGGTGACGCAAGCCTGTCTGGAACAGCTACCCAACTTGCAGGAAGCGGCCTTCCGCATGGCCTACGGGCAAAACCTTGATCAGGCCGTGGTCGCGCAGTTGCAAGCACAAGGCGTTATCTGTTATGCCCACCGCAGCGAAGGCTTTTGGGGACAGTCGGTGGCGGAGTTTGCACTGGGGTTGACCCTCTGTGCGTTGCGCCAGATTCCACAGAATTATCACGCCATGCTCACCTCGCACGAGCCGTGGCAACGCTACCTGCCGGCGCGCAACCAGGGGCCGGGAACGCTGGGCGCCCAATATAGCGACGACGGCCGCTTTACCAATGGCACCATTGCCGGCAAACGGGTGCGCATTGTCGGCGCCGGCAACATTGGCAGCCGCTACGCCAGCTTTGTCCATGCCCTGGGCGCCGATGTCGCCATCTGGGACCCCTATGCGCCGGAGCCGGGCTTTCATCGCACCGGCGCCCGCCGCGAATATCACCTGGAACGGCTGGTGCAGGATGCGGAAATCTTTGCCCCCATGTTGCCGCTCAAGGAGGATACCCGTGGCGTTGTCACCGCCACCCACATTGATGCCCTGCCGCAAGGGTGCCTGATTGTGCTGGCGACGCGCGCCCTCATCTGTGATATGGCGGCAATCCGTCGGCGGGTGCTGGCCGATGAAGTCGCGTTGGCCGCCGATGTCTTTGATGTCGAGCCGGTGCCGCTCGATGATCCGCTGCTGGGGCGCCAGAATGTCGTGCATACGCCCCACCTGGCCGGTCGTACGCGCGATGCGAACCGTCAATGGGCGGTAGATCTGCTGGCACAATTTAAACCGCTCCGCCAAAGTACGGTGTAGGGGAAGTACCAAGAAATAAGTATTCGTAGGCGCCTAGAAGACCACCCCCCTTGCGGGCGATGGTCTTCTAGGCGCCTACGAATGGATATTTTACTTTTTAAAACGCCTAAATAGAACACGGATTCGGCGGATTGGGCAGATAAACATCAGCCCGGATCAGCCGAATCTGTTAAATCTACGTTCCATTTTCATCGCCTTGGTAAGATTTGGTCTTTTTGATGTATTTTTTCCGTCGATAGAATACACCTTTTGTGTAGAAAGCTGCATGGGTTTGTAAAGTACTTGAAATGTATAGCAAACGCAGCAGCAAGTAAGCTTACCATCATTCAAATGGATACCCCTATCCTATTTGCATCGACGCAAGGAGAATCTACACAATGTTGCATTCCGTCAACCATCGCTTCCCTGTCCGTATTGCCCTCTTGGCACTTATTAGTGCGCTGGGGTGCGTTCTATTCTGGTCCGGCCCGGTGGCCTATGCCACCGAAGGCAACCACAAGGGTCGAATCGACGCCATGCCTGCCGATGGCCGCGTGGGCCGTTGGGTTATTGCCGGTGTCACTTTTGATGCTACTCCCAACACTGAATTTCGCACGGACAAGGGCAATTTTGCTGTGGGCGTCTGTGTCGAAGTCGAGTATATTGGTAGTGCGCAACCCTACACTGCCACCAAGATCGCCAGCAAAAACGCCGATGATTGCACCGGCAGCGGCGGCACACCCACTGGTGTACCGACAACCGGTACACCAGTCGCCACCACATCGGCCACCCCCAGCGGCACAGCCTCGCCCAGCGTCACACCCAATCCCGGTGTGGAACAGGAAGTCTATGGTTTTGTCGAGAGCAAGCCGACCACTGGCTTTAGCGGCCTCTGGAAAGTCAATGGCGTCACTTATAATGCCCCTGCCGGCGCTGAATTTAAGCAACGCAGTGGCCCGCTGGTCAGTGGCGCCTGTGTCAAGATCCATTACTTCACTAACACCAATCCCTTTACGGTGCGCGAACTGGAAACCAAGCAGGCGTCAGAGTGTACGCCTGCCAATGCAACCCCCAACGCTACCGTCAGCGCAACACCCAATGCCACTGGCACCCCCAATGCCACCGGCACCCCAGGCGCAACCGGCGAACTCTACGGCGTCTTGCAAAGCTTCCCAACCGGGTTGGTGGGTAACTGGAACATTGGCGGCATGACCTTTGTCGCCGGCCCAAACACAGAATTTAAGCAGCATCGCGGCGCCTTTGCCATCGGCGTGACGGTCAAAGTTCACTTTTCCATCGACAGTGCCAACGTCAACCAGGCCCGCGAGATCGAAACCAAATTCGCCAATGATGACAATGGCAGCGATGATGACGGCAATGGCTCCTTTGAGGGCGCCGAGGGCCACGCCTTTGGGCAGATTGACAGCTTCCCCACGGGCTTGAGTGGTCAGTGGCAGATCGGCGGTATTCTCTACAATACAGCGGCCAATACCATCTTTGCCCAAAATGATGGCGCCTTTGCAGTCGGCGTCCGGGTCAAAGTTGAATATCATCTCGATGCGCAGGGAGGTCGTATTGCCCGCAAGATTGAAAGCACCAACGACAATGGCGGCGCCACCGCTCCCACCCGCTTCAAACTCTTTGGCTTTGTTACCAGTATGCCTGCCAATGGACAGATCGGCGCCTGGGTGGTCGATAACATCGCCTTTGTCACCACTGGGGCTACGCAGTTCAAGGCAAATAACGGGCTGTTGGGAATTGGTGCTTACGTGGCGGTGGAGTATGCCATTCAAGGGGGGCAGAACCAGGTGCATGAGATCGAGACCCATGTCCCGCCAGGGGCCGGCGCCCAGACCGCGCTAGGCCGGATTGACAACAAAGGGAACACCGTCACTGCCGCCGGTCTACAAGCCGCCACCTGGAGCATCGGCGGCGTCAACTACCAGATCACACCGGCCACCGACCTGAACGATCTGCAAAGCGCACTCGATGTTGGTAACAACGCCCTGGTCAACAGCTACACAGCGCCCGACGGCAGCCAGGTCGCCACGCTGGTGCGGGGGATCACGGTGATTCATAGAATGAATCTGCCGGTGATTCGGCGGTAAGGCACACAGCCAAGAAAACAGTTTACACGGATCGGAAGGAACGCGGCGGGCGCCGCGTTCCTTCCGATCCGTGTAAACTGTTCAACAACAAGTTACTTACCAACTAGTCAACCACCAGCAGCACTTCATTTTGCTCAACCCGCTGCCCTGGCGCTACTGAAACAGTACGCACCTTTCCGGCCCGTAGCGAACGAATTTCATTTTCCATCTTCATCGCTTCCAGAATCACCAGCGGCTGACCGTCTGCCACTTCATCGTCGGGGTTGACTAAAACCTTGACCACCAGACCGGGAATCGGTGCGCGGATGGCTAACTCGCCGTGGGGCAGCGCCGGCGCTTTGCGACCAGTGTTGAGCTTGCGGGTACGCTCATCTTCCACTTGCACCTGAAACTGCTCACTGCGGAAGGTGATGTTATAGGTGAAGCGTTGCGGTTGGATCAACATGTCATAGCTGTGACCGCCAAAGAGGACGCTGTAGAGTTCAGGGACGCCAACCTGGCAGAGATCGACCTCAACCGTTTCACCGTTGATGGCGACAACGCCATTTTCAATCTCCACTTCATATTCATTTTGACCAATGCGGGCGTAATATTTCACCAGCGGCCTCCTTGCGCCCGGACACGACCGGCGCTTTTCCAGGCGCTGGATGGTGCGCCATTCTTTTGGGTTTGACCAATATGCACGGCTTGACGACCTTCTTCATGGGCAATTAACGCAGCCACCACGGCAACAATGCGCTCATGCTCCGAAGCATTGGCCGTAGAACGGGTCATTTGGCGCCGGCTAATAAAGCCAGTGTCAAAGGTGCCCCAGATAAACTCGGTGCTGTCCATCATCTCCTGATGGAAGGGGATAGAGGTTTTCAGACCGCCGATGCGGTACTCATTTAAGGCGCGGCGCATGCGCAAAATTGCTTCGGCCCGGTTTTCCCCCCAGGCAATCAGTTTGGCAACCATTGGATCGTAGTAGAGGCTGACTTCACAGCCACGGTAGAGCGCGCTTTCAACGCGCACGCCAGGGCCAGTCGGCTCTTTTAGATAAGTGACAGTACCGGTGCTGGGCAGGAAATTGTTAAAGGGATCTTCGGTGGTAATGCGACATTCAATGGCCCAGCCTTTGGGCACAATGTCTTCCTGGCGATAACGCATCCGGCGCCCAGCGGCAATGGCGATCTGCTCTTTGACAATATCGACGCCGGTTACAAGCTCGGTAACGGGATGTTCGACCTGGAGGCGGGTATTCATCTCCAGGAAGTAATATTTGTTGTCTTTGCTATCAAAGAGGAACTCAATCGTCCCGGCGTTGACATAGTTGACCGACTCAGCGGCGGCGATGGCGATCTGCCCCATCTCCCGGCGCATATCATCATCAATGGCGACGCTGGGCGCTTCTTCGATGAGCTTCTGGTGACGGCGTTGGATGCTGCATTCGCGTTCGCCCAGGTGGATGGTATTGCCGTGGCTATCGGCCAACACCTGAATTTCAATGTGACGTGCGTTGACAATCAGCTTTTCCAGGTAGACTTCATCATTGCCAAAGGCATTTTTTGCTTCACGGCGAGCGGCCGCCAGCGAAGCGGTAAACTCTGCGGGGTCATGGACGGCGCGCATTCCCTTACCGCCGCCGCCGGCGCTGGCTTTAACCATTAAAGGAAAGCCAATTTCGTTGGCCGCTCCCACCAATTCCTCATCGGTTAACCCTTTGGCCGACCCTGGCACCAGCGGCACGTTGCGTTTGGCCACGGTGGCGCGGGCGGTCGATTTGTCCCCCATCTTTTCGATGGCATCGGGGCTGGGGCCGATAAAGGTAATGCCGGCGTCGGCGCAGGCGGCGGCGAACTCAGCATTTTCTGACAAGAAACCATAGCCAGGGTGGATGGCATCGACGCCAGCTTTGCGCGCCACATCGATAATTTTGTCAATGCGCAAATAGCTCTCCCGGCTGGGGGCCGGTCCTAGGAGGTAGGCTTCATCTGCATAGCGCACATGCAACGACTTGCGGTCGGCTTCGGAGTAGACTGCAACGGTGCGAATCCCCCGCTCGTCACAGGCGCGAATCACCCGGACAGCAATTTCACCGCGATTGGCGATTAAGACTTTTCTAAACATACATTTCCTCGGTTGACCTGTCCAGAGAAAGTTGCAATGGCAGTAGTCCAGAGTCCGTAGTCCAGAGTCCGTAGTCCAGAGTCCGCAGTCCAGAGTCGTGTGGTCGCGTAGTCTGTTGGTCTATGGAAGCTGACGGTGTGTTGCGGCCTACTGACGATCTTATACTGATAAACGCGAACGATGTAAGCGGCTCTGCACGATAATGCGGTCGTAATGATAGGGTGTTGACGGCAGGGCATCAGTTTCATACCACTGCCCAAAGACGGCGTCACCAGGGGTTAGCACCAGCCGTCGGAATTGCCAGATAGTCATGTCCATTGACTTGCCGATGGCGGTCTGAAAGTCGTCTTCAATAATGCCATGCAGCCGGCTAACGCCGGTGAGATAGCGCGTTTCCCAGGCGCCAAAGGGCAAACGCCCCTCTTCATCCGGAGCGCAGAGGACACGGATGGGAATGTCGCCACATTGCACCAAGAGAACAGCACTCTCGGCGCCATCACTCTTTTCCAGTTCCGCGTCCGTGATTTGTCCGGTAAAGGCATAGGTGGCCGGCGCAACCAGGATAAAGCGCGCCGGCAACGGCTCCTTCTGCACAGCAAACCAGCCGCTCGCCGCCGGATCGGCCAGCAACACATCACTCTCTAGCGTCACCGTCACCGGCTCCCCCTGCTTGAGGCCGGCATATCCCATCAATTCATGTTGAAAGGCCGGCAGTTCAAATTCTATATCCATAGTCCGTAGTCCGTAGTCCAGAGTCCGTAGTCCAGAGTCCGTAGTCCAGAATTCAGAGCCAGTAACCCGACTTTGGACTGCTCGACTTTGGACTGCGGACTTTGGACTATAACGGAATGTTACCATGCTTTTTGGCTGGCAGGGCGCCTCGCTTGTTTTGCAACATTTCGAGGGTGTTGATCAGGCGGGGGCGCGTTTCGTGCGGCTCGATCACGTTATCGATAAAGCCGGAAGCGGCGGCCACGTAGGGGTTGGCAAAGCGGGTGCGATAGTCGGCGACTAGCTCAGCTTTGCGGGCAACCGGGTCTTCGGCTTCGGCAATTTCACGGCGATTGATGACGCTGACCGCGCCATCCGGCCCCATGACGGCGATTTCGGCGCTGGGCCAGGCCAACACCAGATCGGCGCCCAGGTGGCGCGGGTTCATCACACAGTAGGCGCCGCCATAGGCTTTGCGCACAATCACCGTCACTTTGGGGACAGTTGCTTCGGAGAAGGCGTAGAGCAGCTTGGCGCCGTGGCGGATGATGCCGCCATGTTCCTGGTTCAGACCGGGCATAAAGCCGGGGACATCTTCCAACACAATCAAGGGAATGTTAAAGGCGTCACAGAAACGGACAAAGCGGGCTGATTTTTGGCTGGCTTCCACATCCAGCACACCAGCCAACACCGCCGGCTGTTGCGCCACAATGCCGACCGAACGGCCGCCCAGGTGAGCAAAGCCGACGATAATATTCATCGCCCAATGTTCATGCACTTCAAAAAACTGCCCATCGTCCACAATGTGACGGATGATGGTCTTCATGTCATAGGGGCGGTTGGGGTTGTCCGGCACGATACTATCGAGTTCCAAATCCTGACGCAGTGGGTCGTCCTGGCCTGTGCCGGCCGGCGGATCATCCATATTATTGCCAGGGATGTAATTCAATAGATTTTGGACAATAAAGAGGGCGTCTTCTTCATTTTCCGCCGCATAGTGAGCAACGCCGGATTTGCTGGCATGAATAAAGGCGCCACCGAGTTCCTCAAAGGTCACTTCTTCTTGGGTAACAGTCTTGACAACATCAGGGCCAGTGACAAACATCTGGCTGGTGTCTTTGACCATCACCACAAAATCGGTGAGGGCGGGACTGTAGACGGCGCCGCCAGCGCAAGGCCCCATGATGACACTGATTTGGGGAATGACGCCGGAAGCCATGACATTGCGGTAGAAGATTTCGGCGTAACCGGCCAGACCGTGGACGCCTTCCTGAATGCGGGCGCCGCCGGAATCGTTTAAGCCAATGATAGGGGCGCCGTTTTTCATTGCCATGTCCATGACTTTACAAATCTTCATGGCGTGGGTCCAACTGACGGTGCCGCCGATGACGGTGAAGTCCTGGGAATAGATATAGACCAGGCGACCGCCAATGGTGCCGTAGCCGGTGACAACGCCGTCGCCGGGAATTTTTTCCAGCGTCGGGTCTTGGGAATTGTGGGTGACAAAGACATCAATTTCCCGAAAACTCGCTTTGTCCAGCAACAGTTCTATACGTTCGCGGGCGGTCATTTTGCCGCGCGCATGTTGCCGGGCGATCCGTTCAGCGCCGCCACCTTGGCGCGCCGCGGCTTTGCGTGCATATAGTTCTTGGACTCTGGGGTCCTTTGATTGTTCGCTCAACGAAGCCCTGCTTTCTCATTCATATCGGTTTTGATATGTGTTGCGTGATGCGTGAACAGTGCAAACGCAATTGTGTGGTAATTTTTGCGCTCTAGTTTTCGATTCACTCTTTTTCGATTCACTACACTTGTAGCAACTGGCGACCGGTGCGCTGGCCGGTTTGCACAATTGGCACGCCAGCGGTTTGACTCAACCACAAGTAAATAACGCTCAGGCCGATGGTGACCGCAATGGTACTCCACTGCATGATCGGCAGCGGGATAAAGTCGAGCGGGAGGCCGGGGTAGAAGCCTAAGCCGTAATCGACAAAGTCACTCAAGGCAAACCAGCCAAAGCTGACCAACACCGTTGTCAAGTCAGGCCGGAAATAGGTCAGCAGAAAGATGCCCTGGCCCAGAAGGCCGATGTGGGTCAAGGTCATAAAGACGCTGTCAAAAGAAAAATCAGGCGAGCCATAGACCAGCGCCGTGTTGCGCCAATAGACGAGCCAGGCGGTAATGGTCCAGATACCATATTTGATCTGACCAAAAGCAAAGAGACCCAACAGCCAGGCTGGCGCTTGCCGGAAAAAAATGGTAGCCAGCACCAGCGACCAACTCCAGACCGCCAACATGGCTCCTTGCCAGCGCCACGCCGACGAGACGCCCGGCAAATAGGTTGATAACCAGAGCAGGGTGGACATGCCGGCTAAGAGTGCCAGATAGCGTTGCGCCTTGGCTTGGTCGGCATCAGCCCAAAACCACTTGGCGGTGACCATCAACATCCCAATGCCGCCCAGCAACCCAAAGAGCGGGCAATCGGGAATAAAGGGCCAGGCCCACATCGGCGTCTGTGGGTTGGCCATGACATAGCCATACCAGTAGAGCAGACCGCCAAAGTAGGCGGCGACATCGATCACAACCAGGAGCGTCAGCAAAGGCGCCAGCGCTGCCAGCCGTTGTAACCACTGGATTGGAGTTGATAGCCCATTGATCATCTTGTGTCTCGCGAAACTCAAGCGTCCCCTTCGGCAAACTCAGGGCAAGCCTACGGGACGAGTTTACCTACCAAACGTGTATGAATGGAATGTTAGTCGTTCTGTTGATCACGATTATGATTGACCGATAAGGGCCGAATCGGGATGCCGCCAACAATAGCGCCGGCGGGTACATCTTTATTGACTAGAGACATGGCGCTAATTACAGCCCTGTCGCCAATCACCACGCCTGGCAAAATGGTACAGTTGGCCCCAATCGTCACGTTGGCGCCGATTTGGACGGGACCCGTGCGCCATTCATGCAACAAATATTCGTGCGCCAATATCGTCGTATTATAGCCGATAATGGTGTTATCCCCTACCTGAATCAATTCCGGAAAAAACAAATCAGGCGTCACATGCCAGGCAAAGCTGACATGGTTGCCAATCTTCATGCCAATGGTGCGGTAGAGCCAGCGTTTGAAGGCCAGACTCGGCACATGGCGGGCGAGCATAATGACAACGCCATTGCGCGTCGCCTTGACCGCCGAAACCGTTTTATACCAGTAAACCAAGCTGTTATAGGCGCCTACACTGGGGGTAGTGGTCAAGCGCATTTGGCGATTGCGACGCAAGGGGTCGCCGCCATTGGTTGTCATGAACGCTTATCCACCCATCATGGTTAGCAATAGGGCCGTTACGGCGCCCATCAATGTACAGATACCCAAAAAGAGACCGGAGATCACAATCAAGCCGCAACTGAAGGCGATATTGCTCATGGCGGCGCGCGAGCCGGTGACGATTGATAAGCCGGCCCCGGTCACGCCCAAGGCAACGCTGGCGCCCAACGTCGCAATGCCGGCGCTCAATTCAATGGCTACACCCAACAGACGGTAGGTGATATAGAGCGTAATAATGCCACCGGCCAAAGCACTGGCCGCGCTCAACAAAATAATCGGCAACGAGGGTCCGCTGTCGCCATCATCAAATTCACCAAGTAGCTCTGCTTTATCATCCCCCAGAAGGTCATCACCTAGGGGGTCATCAAAGCCGACTGGTCCTTCGCCATCCGGTAGATCAACCATGATAGAAGAGGCAAGAACTGCCCCTGTGGCTTTCCATCTGCTTATCACACTGCGTGTTCGGGTTAGGATTTACGGTCATCGGAATTGTACCTTATCGATTCAGCAAGGACAAGCGGCAGGGCGCGCCGTTGCGCTAGTTCGCAGTCTACAGTCTACAGTCCAGAGTCCACAGTCCAGAGTCCACAGTCCACGGAGAGCGCTTTCGACTACGGACTTAGGACTACGGACTTAGGACTACGGACTCTGGACTACCCAACTTCTACAAGAATCTTGCCGAATTGCTGATTGTCCATCATGCGGGCGATGGCGGTGTGGAAGTCGGCCAATGGGTAGACCTGATCGACAATCGGGTCGAGTTTGCCGGCAAAGACCAGGCTCATCACCCGCAGGTAATCCTCTTGTGACCCCATCGTGCTGCCGATGATGCTCAGATGTTTGCCGAACATCAGGTTGACCGGCACCGTGGCCTCGTAACTGGCAGTGCCACCGACTGTCACCAGGCGACCGCCAGGGCGCAGGGAGCGCAAACTGAGCGGGAAGGTTGACCCCACATTGTCCACCACCATATCGACACCGGCGCGATTGGTGGCGCTGTAAACGGCTTTTGACCAGTTGGCATCGTTGCTGCGGTCGTGCGCCCAGTCGGCGCCGTGGGCGCGTGCCAGCAGCGCTTTTTCAGCGCTGCTGGCGATCACATAGACCTCAGCGCCGGCCAACTTGGCAATTTGCAGCGCCGCGGTATTCACTCCGCCCCCAGCGCCAACAATCAAGACCCGCTCACCGGCGCGCAAATTACCGGCCACCATCAAGTTATGCCAGGCAGTGAGATAGACCAGGGAAGCGGCAGCCGCTTTTTGCATATCATAGCCAGCCGGCACGGCAATCAGGTTACGCGCCGGGATAGCTACATACTCGGCACAGGCGCCGCGCGAATATTCCCCCAAAATATCAAAGTGTTCACAGCGTTGCTGTTCACCCCGTACACAGGCGCGACAGTTGCCGCACCAGAGTAACGAGTTGGCTGTCACCCGCTGCCCCACCGACCACCCTTCGACGGCGGTTCCAACTTCGGCAATCTCCCCACTGAAATCGGCGCAGGGGATGTGTGGGAAAGTCAACGATAAGCCTTTCCAGCCGATGCGCACAAAGTTATCCAGCCGGTTGAGCGCGGCATATTGCACGCGTACCAACACTTCATCGGGGCGAAGGGTGGGCGTCGGCAGATCCGCAATTACTTGATAAACATCAAAAGATGGACTGTGTTCATAAAAACCAATCCCGCGCATAACGTAACTCCTCTTAGTGACATGGGGTAGGGCAACTTGGTAGCTATCTATTGTACTCAATGACGGGAAAGGAGACAAAGCAGGGGGTAAGTATGGTACACTATCAATAGTCCGCAGTCCAAAGTCCGGAGTCTGTAGTCTGGGATCGTGGGGTCTGGGATTGTGGGGTCTGGGATTGTGGGGTCTGGTATCGGTGTGGGGAAATTTTCGTCGCATTGCGGTCTAGTGGTGATGGGGTAAGCGCAAGCGTTTAAGCAAACAAAGGGGGGAGCAAGATGGAAACATTTCAAGGAAAAGTTGCCGTGATCACCGGCGCCGCCAGCGGTATTGGTCGTGCGCTGGCCCAACATGCTGTGCAAGAAGGAATGAAGGTCGTCCTGGCCGATATTGAAGAAGACGCATTACATGCGACTGCAGCGGCATTGGAAGCGCAAGGCGCCACTGTGTTGCGTGTCCGCACCAATGTCGCCCAGGCTGAAGAGGTGACGGCCCTGGCAAAGCGCACACTGGATACCTTTGGCGGCGTGCATCTGCTTTTCAACAATGCCGGCGTTGCTGCCAGCGGCCCCTTGTGGACAATGAGTCTACAGGATTGGGAGTGGGTGCTGGGTGTCAACTTGTGGGGCGTCGTGCATGGCATCCGCGCCTTTGTGCCGATTCTCTTGCAACAAGGAATCGAGGCGCATATTATCAACACGGCATCGATTGCCGGTTTGGTCTCAACGCCGGGCTTGGGTGTTTATAATGTGACCAAACATGGCGTTGTCACCCTATCAGAGACGCTCTACCAGGAGTTGCAACAGAGTGGGGCGCCGGTGCATGTCTCGGTTCTCTGTCCTGGGTGGGTGAACACACGAATTCACGAAGCCGGACGTAATCGCCCAGCGGCACTCCGCAACCACCCAACAGCAACAACCGTCGATCCAACGGCAACCGATCAGGCCATGCGAGAAGCGATTCAGCATGGGATGCCGGCAGAGGAAGTCGCCGCGCAGGTCTTTGCGGCGATCCGTGACCGACGCTTCTATATTCTGACCCACCCACCCTTTCAGAAACTGGTGCAACGGCGGATGGAAGCGATCCTCACCGGCGCCCATCCGGATGACGCCCGCTTTGCCTAACCCGCATTAGGGGCCAGGCCAGCGCAACTTGGCGCTTGTCACGGTGGTCGTGATCGTCTCGCCGTTGACCGTCACGGTGACGGGCAGCGGCTTGCTGCCGGCCTGACGGCGGAGCAATAGCTGATAGTTCACCGGCGTTAGGTCTGCGGGCAGGCGGTACTGAAAAGTGACGGTGTGTTGCTCACCTACCGGCAAGACAAAATAGCCGGCAAAGTATTGGGTGCGATTCTCGCCCCGCTGGGTGACAACCGAATCGGGGTCGAGACCGGTCGCTTGCACCAATTCGGCGCTGGGGGGCGTGTAGAAGCGCACGTAGTCATAGTAACAACGCTCGATGAGAAAATTGTAGCTTTCACCATACTCAGGCGTGTTGGTGCAAGTGTAATTCGGGATCGTGATTGGGTGGGTATAGGTGATGGTCGCCGTCGCCAGTGCGGGGGCAGCGGGGCCATCCGGCCAGGTCACAGAATAGGCTAGTTCCCGTTGCATCACAGCATCGGCCTTGTTGAAGCCCATATTGGTATCCACCAACGCCACGAAATCTGTACCCGACGCCGGGTACAGACCACCGTCCCAACCAAAAAGACTTAACTGTTTGGCCAGAAGCGGATCTTCAAGCCAGATTTGAATAGCGCGCTCACTCAAGGCGGTGCGGACGTTGCGCAGCAACTTGATATAGCTGACATCACCGTTTTCGAGTCGCTGGCGAGCCGCTTGGGCAAGGCCGGTGACGAAATTTTTGCGCTGGCCCCACCAAATATAAAATTCAGCGTCATAATTAACCGCTAAATCTGTACCGGGTGGTCTTTCCCATAGTTGAACAATCTGCTCGGCAAAATTTTCACCGGTAATTGGCGCCGGCGCTCCCGGCAATTCTAATGGCCCCAATGCATCGACCAGCAAGGCGGCTGCATGCAAATCAACAACAATGACACCATTGACACGAATACCAGTTTGTTGGGCATAAAGGCTTTGCACTAGTTTTGCCGTAGTCGGCAGATCGGGGGACCAGTTTGCGTCACGCAGCAAGAGCAACTGCACATTCATAAACTGCTGCATGGGCTTGGGCGCTGGACCATATTCTAGCGTTTCTTGAAAAAAGGCGTAACTATCAATAAAGTCGAGTTCCCGCAGTTCACCATTTTCCACCGTCACCTTGCCGACGGCGGAGATAAAGCCCCCTGTCGCCCGCAACTCATGATTATTTTGCACCAATACTAAATAGGTGCGTGGGCCATTCACGCCCAAACTATCGGCCAATGTCGACGTTACGCGGCGCAGGATGGTTTGTGTTATGGGCAGGACAGGGTTCTGTTGGTCCACGTAGACAGCTAACACCACATCTGGTCGACCAGCATAGACCACGCCACCCATCAACGCCAGTATGACCAGTGCAACCTTGCCCAAATGCCAGCCACGCAGGTAAAGCTGGATGCAACAAAGAACCCCACAGACTAGGAGCAGCCAGGAGAGCAGAACCAGATGAATGATAGTAAGCGGTGAAAAAAGTTCTGTCATAATATATTACCCAACTATCACGAATTTCTCTTGGCGCACACGGGTACAGCCCGTGTGCGCCAAGACTACGTAAACTTTACCGCAGACCGCTGGTAAAAAATAGCGGCGGCAAGGGCAGTTCCCCAAATAAACCAAAGCAGCAATGCCGGTTTTGTACCCCATAACACAGCATCTGTCAAGCCGTGTGTAAGCAAAGCAAGCTGGCTACCCAGCAAACCTGCGCCTAAGCCAGCAAACCAACGGGCATCCGTTCGCATACCGTTCTGGAACAGCTGCCAACTCACCAGCAAAGTGATGAAAAGCATCGATAACCAAATCACTAAACCAGGAATGCCCAAATCAACCCCAATTTGCAAAAAGAGCTGATGCGCATGGGGTGTTTGGCCCGGCGCGGCTAAAAAAAATGGATAAAAGGTACTGGCAATCAAATCAAAATTGCCCATACCAATACCGGTGAATGGGAAGTCTTGGATGATAGCAAGGGCGCGCGACCAGATTTCCTGCCGTCCTTCCCAGCCACGAACCGTGGCAAGTTCCCGACTATCGATAATGAGATTCTGGTAGCCCAGGGAAAGAGCAAACATGATGATCCCCAGGGTTGCCACTGCCATGAGCCAACCCCAGCGCCAACGCAGCAACAGCAAGAAGAGCATGGCAACGGTCAACGCCGTTAATGCCCCACGCGACTGGGTAAAGAGCAGAATCAAGCCCATCGTGACAGCGGCAAACCCATACAATACTTTTTCCGTCTTTGCCAGTTGACGCCAACCAAAAAACAGTAACGCCAGCGCCAGCGGTAGCAGAAATGCCAGCGCGCCAGCGATCACATTGGGATGAATCTGATCACTGGCCAGCAACGGCGCCAGTGTATAAAGCAAAAGGGGAATAAAGGAAAATTTATCTGTAATCCACTCGACCGTAAATGGGGCTAGAAGAGCCAAGGCCATCCCGACGGTCATAAGGCCGCTAATACAATAGTGCAAAGCAGCTTGTGTTCTGATCCCATTGACCAGCGTATAGAGGAGGCTGACACCACTCAGCAGGCGATAAACTTCCAGATAAGTAACTTCTGGTTGTACTGTTGCCCAAAGTGTCAAGGGAATCGGGCCGATGAGCAAAAGGATGATTGGTAGATCAATAGGGGTACGTATGGTTAACGCACCGGTTGACCACCATTGCAATAAGCGGTAACAGAGAAAAAGGGCAATAATCAATAAATACGCTTGGGAACTGACCAGAGTTGCCAGGACGGCTAACAGTATTACCCAAATTTCAGTTGCGCGCAGCAAGGCAAGGCGTGCCAATATCCCACTCCCAATCAAGCCGTAATACTCTCTTGCAGGCCATGATTTAACAATGATTTTTGCGCCTTTTCCAAAATTTCCACCACTTGCCAGCCGGACGTGCCATCACTGCGCGGTTTTACTCCGCTTTGAATCGCCTGGATAAAATCCTGACATTCATTCTTCAGCGGTTCGGACCAGAAGAGGGGATAGGCTAACTCAGAGCCGTGTCGATAGGAGAGCTGAAATTGCTCAAAAGTGTCTGAATAAGGCGGTGTCTCGACACCTTTATCATAGAGTACAACCTTGGCATGGGCAATATCATCATAGACCAACATTTTTTTGCTGCCCACAATAGTATAAAGTCTAGTTTTTACCGGATCCAACCAACTGACCCGCACCTCGGCCATAATTTCGTTTGGATAAAGCAGTGTTAGGTAGGCGACATCATGAATGCCTCGTTTGCGCTGGACGTAGACCCCGCCACGGGCACTGACAGAAACGGGTGACGCATTAAGAATATAATTTAAGATCGAAATATCATGGGGCGCCAGATCCCAAATAACATTGACATCCGGTTGAAAGATGCCTAAATTAGCGCGTGTTGCGTTAATATAAAAAATTTCCCCTAATTCGCCTGATTGGATAATTTGGCGAACGGCTTCTACTGCTGGGTTATAAACGAAGGTGTGTCCAACCATCAGTATACGGTTGACGCGGTCAGCCATTTCAACTAATTGCCGGGCTTCTGTGGCTGATGCCGCAAGTGGCTTCTCGATCAAAAGGTGTTTGCCTGCCGCCAATACCTCCATCCCCATGCGATAATGGGTGCCGACCGGCGTCGCAATCACAACCCCGTCAATGTCAGTTTCTAACAGATCTTGATAATTCCGCGTTGTACGGATTTGTGGGTACAGTGTACACATGTGGGCCAGGCGTTCGGGGTTCAGATCAGCAATCCACGCTAACTCAGCCTCAGGCAATTCGTGAAAATTGCGTGCGTGTTTTGGTCCCCAATAACCACAACCGATGACACCAATTTTTATCATTCAAGCTTATCCTACTATTTTGCAATATGGGATCTGTAGAATGCAATCGCAAGGCAAATCTCAAACAGAAACTCACCTTGCGATTGCGGCTCATGACAAATCAATTCTGCTGCCCTTTTGTGGGGAGCAACCACTACTTTAACCAGCTCCTTGCCCATTCAACAAAGCCAGCGGAGTGCGCAAGAGCAACTTAATATCCAACCAAAGCGATTGGTGTTCGATATAGTCAAGATCCATGCGCACCATCTCATCAAAGCTCACCCGGTTGCGCCCCTGCACTTGCCAAAGCCCCGTTACGCCAGGAATTGCTTGCAACCGCCGCATGTGCCATTCCTGATACATTTCCACTTCATAAGGAATGGGCGGTCGGGGTCCCACCAGGCTCATCTCGCCACGCAGCACGTTGAGCAGTTGGGGCAATTCATCAATGCTGGTCTTACGAATAAAACGCCCAATGCGCGTCACCCTGGGATCATTTTGCATTTTGAGGCTTTGAGCCGATCCTGTTGGCTGATTTGCCAACGATAAATTTTCTTTAATCAGACGTGCGATATGCTCACGATGAATTTTGTCATCACTATCAACCCGCATGGAACGGAATTTTAGCATGTAAAAGGGGTGACCATTTTCCCCAATCCGTTTTTGGCGGTAGAAGATCGGCCCCGACGAATCCAGCTTCACCCAGAGTGCGATTACAAGCATCAGCGGCCAAACCAGACAGAGGATTAGCGTTGTGCTGATCACATCAAAGGTGCGCTTGAACACGCGCTGCCAGCCATAAATGCCTGGTTGCCCCAAATCGATGACGGGGATGCCGCCAAAGCCATCCAAAGTGGCACTGGGAAATGAAAGGGCAAACAAATCAGGCACCACATGAACGTGAACACCTAATTCCTGCAACTTATGGCAGATTTGAACCAGGCGCTCATGGGCATGCAATGGGAGTGCAACCACAGCATCTTGAATATGTTGATTCTGCACAACTTGGGGGATCTCTTCTAATGTACCCAGGATAGGCAAATCATTGATGATCGTCTGTTGTTTTTGTTGATCGTCATCCACAAAGCCGACCAATGTAATCCGACCTTTATTATAGCGATCAATTTCAGAGGCAACACGCTTGCCGACTGTGCCGGCGCCAATAATCAGGACAGCGTGGGTGCTATTATGATTTCTGGAACGGTAGCGCATCCCCCACCATAGTACGCGCATTCCCAATAGGAGTAAGATGTCCAGGAAAAAGAACATGGCAAACAAAATTCTGGAGGTTGCCTGGTAGGTGAAAAAAAGCAATCCAGAAAGGGTGAGGGTGGCCGCAAAAATAGCCAGAGCAACATTGACTAATTCGGTTTTCAAGGTATCATTATAACGGCCATCGTAAACATGGAAGCTGATAAACAGTATGGGCCAAACCGTACCCACCAGCACAATCACTTGCCATGTTAATGTGTCAGATCGTGTGAATGTTTCCCACACCAAAACAGGAATGCCCAGCGCGTCTGCCAGAGCCACCAGGGCAGCGGGCGTCTGCCCTAACCATAAGCGCAAAGAGGAGGCGCCCCAAAGCATTGTGAGCGTGCCAAGCCAGTCGAACAAAGCAAAGGCAACGATCCGTTTGTAGCTGAATTGACGCAACATCGTGTCCAACCTTCTAGCTGTCTACCCGATTCTACTTACGAACAAAACAGGAAGTAACCCCATTACCGCTGTACAAAGTGCTACTTTCTCGCGCTCGTTGATAGACTTAGCGTAGGGTACGGGTGATCTGCTGTAATGTTTGAGTAACATGATGAACCTGACCGTCACTCATGTGAGGAAACATAGGCAATGATAGCAACGTATCAGCCACCTGCTCGGTAACGGGCAGATCACCACGTTGGTAGCCTTGATCGGCAAAGGCTTCTTGTAGGTGAATAGGAATAGGATAGTGCAAGCCTGTGGCAATCCCACGCTGTTGTAATTCCCGTTGCATCTCATCGCGATTGGGCAACAGCACAACATACAGATGGTAGACATGGTGACCGTAACTCGGCTCCACAGGTCTAACGACTCCCGGTAAATGGGCTAAACATTCATCATAGTGTGTAGCAATTTTACGGCGTCGGTTATTCCATTGCTCCAGTTGTTTTAATTTGATATCCAATACACCCGCTTGAATTGAATCCAAACGGGCGTTAATGCCATAGCGGGTTTGATGGACATACTTGCGCTTTTGTCCATGATCGCGCAGAATACGCACCTGTTGGGCCAGATCAGGATTATTGGTGACAACGGCGCCGCCTTCCCCCATGGCGCCCAGGTTTTTGCCAGGGTAGAAGCTAAAGCAGCCGACATCCCCCATGGCCCCCGCTCTGGCTCGTTCGCCATGCGAAAACGTATACCAAGCGCCATGCGCTTGACAGGCATCTTCCACCACCTTAATCTGATAGCGGTGGGCCGTAGCTAAAATTGGCTCCATATGCGCCGGCAAACCATATAGGTGGACTGGCGCCACAGCGGCGACGCGACGGCCCGTGGCGCGGTGGCGACAGACGCCCTGAGCATCCACCTGGCAATTTTCTTCCAACCACTGGGCCAGGGCATCCGGCGAAAGGGTATAAGTTTGTGGATCAATTTCCAGAAAGACTGGCTCGGCGCCACATTGAATAATGGCTTCCGCAGTGGCAATAAAAGTATGCGAGACCGTTAGCACTAGATCCCCAGCCGCCACTCCAACAGCATGAAGCGCTAGGAGCAAGGCATGGGTTCCGTCACTGACCCCAACCGCATGATCTACGCCACAGTAAGCAGCAAAGTTTTTCTCAAATTCAGTTAGCAAAGCCCCCCCAATAAAGCTGGAGGTGTCGATTGCTCGGGCAATCATTGCATCGATTTCGGCGCGCACTTCCTGGTGTTGAGCGCCTAAATCGACAAAGGGAACCTGGACGGTCTGCGTTGTCATCGAATTTGCTCCGGTTATGAAACAGCGGATAAAAATGCTCTTGTTACTTCTGTCACTAATTCCTGGCTTGATGTTAACAATGGTGACGCTGAAGCTATGCGTTTGGTAACGCGTAATTGGTCAAGGCTTTCTAACACTTGCAGACGTCCGTGATCAATTAAATATTGATCAACGGCACCAAGTTTACCGGCAAAGATCGTGTAGGCCGGTACACCTAACACGGCCGCCTCACGGTTCATTGTACCACCGGCGCTGAGAACCAAATCCGAAATCCAAATCAAATTTGGACCGTCAAGCACTGTATCGGGAATCCAAAGACCTGGTAAATTTAGCTTCTGGATCGCAGCGCGTTGAGCCGGAATTCTAGGCAGAAAAACGGTTGTTAGATCAGTGCGCTTGCCCAGCGTTTCGATAATTTGTCCCCATAGATGATTTTCAAACCCT
The DNA here is from genome assembly GCA_026645575.1 of Caldilineaceae bacterium. The sequence goes on along the minus strand of JAPKMW010000022.1, from coordinate 20,842 downwards.
TGATGGTAAAGCGCCCAAGTTGCCGGTGGACGTAATAAAACAATAACTTTCTGTGGATCTAAGCCCACTTTCTGTTGAAAATCCGGATCAGGTGTAAAATCGGCTAGGTAAATTTGTTCCTTGACGCCCGGATATTTGTACACTCGCCTGGCGCCAAAGCGTTTCAGCAATTCGTCGGGAAAGGCTTCCGGCACGATCACCAACCGGGCAACCCGAAATGGTAAATGGTTACCTTGCTGATGTTCATAATCCATAGTGGTAGCAAACGGCAAGCGACGCATAAAGGCCGCCATTGCCTGAGCATAAGCATTATGGCTAATAGCTAAGTCAACAGGCTGGTCAGCCAAAAACTTCAACTGCTGGCGAGCGCGCTGAAAATTGACCCACAAGGAAGCCAGGAAACCGCTTTCACCCGCATGTCCGCCAATCGGTGTGTGTGTAAAGCCGGCTTTATCGGCCAGTTCAATGGTTTGCGCAAAAGCGCGGCTAGTAATAATCGTTTGGTGGCCAGTACGTTCCAGTTCACGAATAATCGGTCGGAAAAAGAGTACTTGGGGCGAGTTTGCCAGGTCAATCCAAATCTTCATACACGCCACTTTGTCTGTTCTAAAACGCTTACCACCCGCTCGGCCGCTTTACCATCCCACTTTTCGGGAATCATTCGCTGCACTGATTTGACATCAGATGACACAACGGTCAGCGCCTCAGCAATCATCCGCTTGGGGTCGCGACCGACCAAGCGATTTGTACCCACGGTCAAGGTGATGGGACGCTCTGTATTTTCCCGTAATGTGATGCACGGCACACCTAAAATTGTCGTCTCTTCTTGTACACCGCCGGAATCGGTCAGCACAACACCGGCATCAGCCACCAAACCAATAAATTCCAGATAGCCTAAGGGTTCTACACAATGTAGATTGGCCGCAGCAAGAGACCTCAGATCATATACGTTTGTAAGGCGCTGTTGGGTACGCGGATGTACGGGAAAGATCACAGGAAGCTGCGTCGCCAGTTCCAGTAAGCCGGCAATAATATGCGCCAGCGATTGCACATCATCGACGTTGGATGGTCGGTGGAGTGTAACGACAGCATAGCGCTTGGGGGTCACACCAAAATGCGCTGCCATCTGTAAAGCAAGGGCAGGAGCGCGATGCTTTAGCAATGTGTCGATCATGGTGTTGCCGACAAAGAAAATTTTTTCAGCAGGAATCCCTTCCCGTTGCAAATTTTCAGCGGCGGCTGGCTCGGTAACAAAGAGGAGATCAGTGATCGCATCAGTAACAAGACGATTGATCTCTTCCGGCATCGACCGATCAAAACTGCGCAAGCCTGCTTCCACATGGGCCACCGGAATTCCCAGTTTGGCCGCAACCAGGGCCGCCGCTGCGGTGGAATTAATATCGCCAAAGACCATCACCATATCGGGCCGTTGTTCGGTAAAGACAGTTTCCAGCGCCATCATAATGCGCGCCGTTTGCACCGCATGACTACCAGAGCCGATGTTTAGATTGACATCCGGCGCCGGCATACCGAGTTGGCGAAAAAAGAGGTCGGACAGCTTTTCATCGTAATGTTGGCCGGTATGGATCAAACGGCTACGCCAGGCGGGTTGACGTGCCCGTAGCTGTTCCAACACCGGCGCAGCTTTCATAAAGTTAGGACGGGCGCCGACAATCAGATCAATTTGTGTCATAATCCTGCCAAACTTTCAGGTGATTGCTGATTAACAAAAATTCGGTGCCAAAGTTCAAATGAAATGAGGCTAAAGAGTTGTCGCCGATGATCAAAACGCCCTGAAGCATGTTCTACAAGAAGTTTCTCAAGGTATGAAAGATTGAAGTAAAATTTACAGGCCGAATCAGCCCCAAACCAAAGTTGACGCAGGTAATCTTGTAAATTTTTGCCCAACCATTTGTCCATTGGCGTATCAAAACCACGCTTCGGTCGCTGAAGCACATCCTGAGGTAACCAAGCAGCAATAGCTTTGCGATAGAGATATTTATGAGTACGCCCATGTAATCGCCAATGTGAAGGCAATCCTTCAACGAAGGCCATTAAATCAAGATCAAGCATGGGTACGCGTGCTTCTAGTGAAACAGCCATCGACATTTTGTCGCCGTATAACAATAAATCATCAGATAACGAGAAGCGTGAATCTACGTACATCATTTGTGACAATCCATCAAGATGTGCCACATCGCGTTGCCACATTTGCACACTATTTACTAACTCACTCTCGGTAGATATGAGTGGCTGTTTCAGCAGTAACTTTTTCTGGTTTTCTGTAAATACAGAGTACACCTTTACGAATCGTTGGCAGGCATCTTCTTCACCCAAAGAACGAATAGCCCGTTTTAGTCCTTCACTCCTCGGCAAGGATTCGACGATAGGACTAATAACTTGCTGACGTAATGAGGCTGGAATACGTTGATAAGCCGCAGCCCATTGCTCACCTTTATATCGACGGTAACCTGCCCATGGCTCGTCAGCTCCCTGCCCAGTTAATACGACTTTCACATGACGTTGGGCAAGTTGACTAACATAATACATAGGCAAAGCCGATGGGGTAACAACTGGTTCCTCTAAATGCCATACCGCTTTTGGCCAAAAACCTATATAATCTTTCGTTGTTAGCACTATTTCATGGTGAAGTGTACCGAGCCGTTTGGCTGTTACCCGCGCTTCATCAAGTTCATTGAAATCACCTTGCTCAGCGAAACCAACCGTAAAGGTATGTACCGGGTCATGAGCAAAACGGGTCATTAAAGTTACAATCGTTGTTGAATCAACTCCCCCTGAAAGAAGAGCGCCAACTGGCACGTCGCTAATCATTTGCCGCTGAATAGCGATCTCTAAGTGATGGCGGAGAGTAGCAACTAAATCAGCTTCTGTATTCTTAGAAGGTAATGCCGGCGTTGAGTATGCGTAACGGTGTAACCGAGGACCACTTTCATTACAAATAAGATAATGCCCAGGCGGAATTTTATGAATACCGCTCAATAAAGTATACGGCGAGGGTACAAAACGAAAAGTAAGATATAAATTCAGGGCTGCCTCGTCTACATTACGTGATACTGAACGGTCACAAAGAATGGTCTTCAACTCACTACCGAATAACAGCCGTTTACCATCATCCAGGTAATAGAGAGGCTTAATACCGAAATGATCGCGTGCCATGATCAATCTACGTTGCACACTGTCCCATAATGCAATACCAAACATCCCATTCAGATGAGAGAAGACATCCACACCCCATTCTTCATAGGCATGCACAATCACTTCGCTGTCGCTCTGTGTGTAAAAACAATGTCCACGTTCGATTAATTGACGTCGTAACTCGAGAAAATTATATATTTCACCGTTAAAAACTAGCCATATTGTTTGATCTTCATTATGAATGGGTTGGTGACCACCTTCTACGTCAATAATACTTAATCGGCGCATTCCCAATCCGATAGAGCCACAGTTATAAAACCCTTCATCATCAGGGCCGCGGTGGCTAATTACACCTGTCATATTTGACAACAAGGGTAGATCTATAGGGTTGTTGGAAAAATAATTGTATATTCCCGCAATTCCGCACATAAATATCCTTAACTTTTATCAACAGCTACATTTCTTTGACGAACAGATTGTTCGTAAAGCATCAACACCTTATGCGCTTGCTGACGAATATCATGCTCAGCAGCGGTCTTAACGCCATTGTTGCCCATTTTTTGCCGTAGTTGCACGTCTGTCAAAAGAGTATGGACACGATGCGCAATCATTTCAGGATCAGCGGGTGGTACCAAGAATCCATTAATACCATCCTCAATATAAGATGGTAAACCACCAACATTCGATGCAATAACTGGAATACCACACGCTAACGCTTCCAACCCAGCTAAACCAAAACCTTCAACTAACGACGGCACAATGAGTAGGTCTGCCGCAGCATTCCACTTTGCTACTTCCTCAGGGCTAACTTGACCAACGAAGGTCACTTGTTCCGTAAGCCCTAATTCAGCAACCAAGTTACGTAATTCTGCTTCATATTGTCCTTGCCCAATTAGATACCATTGACTATTTGGATGCGAATTCTTTATTAAACTTGCGGCTCGAATGAAATAATCAGGTCCCTTTACAGGAAGCAATGCGCCAACAAATAGTACCATCGGGTCAGAAGGCGCCAAATTTATATTTAACTGCTGCCGCAAAGTTTGTTTTGATCGTGGGCGAAATAGCTGGCAATCAACACCCATATCAATCACTGTAATTTTATTCATGGGCACTGATTCATGAGCCGCTAATTGTGCAAGTTCCGTCCCTACAGCAATCACATGATCAGCTTGCTGTAAAGCCCAATGAGCCGAAAGCCTAGTCAATACTCTCTTCCACCTTGCCAACCCCGTATATTGCTTCTCATCAATTTCTGCTCCATGCAAAGTAACCACCAATGGTTTATGGCGCACTTTAGCAATCAATCCACCGTATACACCCGGCAGTGTTGGAAAATGAACATGAACTAAATCAAATTCTTGGACAGCGTTTACGAGTGTTAAGCGAAGCAGCTCACTGTACCGATGGAATAAGTTAAGACGCGGTGTTGAATATGAATTTGTCACTAAAATGACTTCGATACCTAGCTGTTGTAATGCTTCAACTTGGCGCTTAACAAAAATACCAACAACGGGGTTACGTTGCGATGGATACATGGGAGAAATCATCAATACTTTCATAGGCGCGAATGTCGATTAAAATTATTACAATAGCCCCTACCGAGACAAGTGAGCCGCATTTTTCTGCTTGGTACAGGCTTCAGATGAAGAAACTTGAAGTTGACAACCAATCTCATAAAATTGGGCTGCATAGAAGTAGTTTTTAGAAGTGAACAGCCGATCTCCCCAATCGATAGCCGCCGTAGCTGTCTGTTCTGGATTTTTATCAGCAGATTGACTCATAAGTGTCAATGCTTGGTCAAGCATTCCTTGATGCCACAGCCCCCATAAACAACTATCCCAATAATCCTGGTTTGGTACTTGCTCCCAAGCTTTACAAAATTGAACACGTGCTGTATTTAAATCATTTTTAATCAAATTAATGCGCCCCATTACAAACAAATACTGAGCATCATTTTTCGGCAATAATTGTGCTAATTTGTGTAAATAGGGTCCAGCCTGCTCAATCTGACCTTCTTGCCAATAATAACTCGATAACGCCCAGTATCCCTCACGCCAAGTGGGGTCATAATCTATACCTTGTTCAAAATAACTAACACCCTTTGTGTAATCTTTTTGGGCAAAGCTTTGCCAACCAGCATGGCTTAAATACAGTAAGCGTGGTCGTATCAGATCCTCAGTACGCCAAATAGATCGCGCTGCTTCCTTTTCGTCAAGTTCCCAATAAACGCGACCGAGCAAATCGTGCGTTTGCCAATCTAGGTGAGATAAGACAAATGCTTGTTCTCCGTACTTTTTCGCATCCGTGAAACGTTTCTCTAGTAAAGCCAATCTAGTCTGACTTCGATATACACGAAATGCAGTTTTGCCTGCCACAAATTTAGAAAGTAACTGCTGCGTTCTAGTCGATGCTTCTGGATCTTGGTGAATAATAGCTTGGAGCATGAAAGTATTTCCCAAATTAAACCACACAAGTTGCATAATACTTTGTGTCGTTGGGATTACAACCATGACCATTAAAAATGCTAAAGCAAAAAATAACAGTTTGGATTTTTCAGAAGAGATAAACGTCATTTGGGCACCTCAACCAACGCAGCGGTAAAAGGTTGATAGCGTTTCGAAGAGTGCGTTCTTGCTTGAGATTTGGACGAATGAATATCGAAAACTTGGCGGTTAGAAAAAGTTAGAAGTATGATTGCAAGATAAACACCATTAATTGCACTAAATACAAGGTGTCCTGCCGTCATCGATACACCTAACCAGGTTATAACAAATAACAGTTGAGTAAACGAAATCGCTCTAATATCACCAAGTAATATACAAATATAAAGACAATAAAAAAATAGACCACCAATCAAGCCAAAACGAACAAAAACGTCAATTGCATCAGTCTCAGTTGAAAATGAAACTAAATCAATGCCACCAAAAATATAATTGACAAAATTAAAATCAGGAAGAATCTCTGACGCCAGATAATTCACTTTCAGATCTCTGCCTGACATAAATAAGCTAAAAAAAGTTCGACCTTGTAACCAGTGATCAGTAAAATAGTTAATCGAAGGTAACAAACGAGTCAAAAAATAATCATTCAATAAAATAGCTACAACAATCAATAAGCTCACGCCGATACTAAGTCCTAGAAAACTTTTTTTGAGCCGACCATTAGCAATCCACTTGAGTATATAGAATAGCAAAATCATTGGCAAAATTAACGCAACTTTTGCACCAGTTAACAACCAAGCAATAATTACCAGTGTTAGCATAATAACGCTCGGTTTTCCAAGAACAATTTTTTGTAAGTAGTAAAAGAAGGCTATAACAAAAAAACCGCTTACTTCATTGATAGCCGGTATCAATCCTTTATAGCCAAATCTTTCACCATTAGGGTAGGATGCAAAATAGTGTAAGTTAAGTACAAATCCTAGAATGACAGATATTACTTGTAGTAGAATGATTATTTCAAACCATTGCAACAACTTACTTATATCATCGACTGTTTTGAAATAACAACTAAATACTCCCCAACATATTATAAAAAAAAGCATTTTATTCACAGCCGAAAAATTACCCAGAATCTCATAGTTGTCATATGAATTAAGAGCCGCAAAAGTACCAACAAAAAATATTACATAAAAACAGAGAACTATAAGAAGTATACGTCTGCCTAAACTTTTATGAAGTAGTAACCAAAGAAAATATCCTTGTGCAAGCAAGCGAATAACAATAGATACTCTACCAAAAGGTGAATTCAAGTTGATCAGAACTGCGTTTATACTATCAGCAATAAACATTAGTACAATAAACGTAATAACGATTGATGTATGTCGTACAGGCATTATTCGCTCGATTCTTGCTTAGAGTGCTTGCTATAAGCCAGGAGATAAGCTCGATCATTCACTGAATTGCGCCAACGTCGAATAAAACGTTGTAACCCATGTGGCATCATTGCAAGAGAACGGTATCGCCAATATTTTAGCCGTGGAATCACCAAGTACCGCCCACCATACCGCCTTTGTACAAGAAATGATTCTTGCCAATGACGGTCAGCAGAAGAAGATGTCTTGGCTAGGGTATGTACTCTAAAGCTTGCAAGAGAACGAGGAAGATAAAGCATTGGAGCTGATTGTGCTAATCGTAATAATAGATCGTAATCCATAGAAAGATGCAAATTTTCGTCGAGCCACCCAACACGCTGAATCAAATCGGCCTTGTAAAATGATGCCGGTTGGGCTACATAAGGATCTTGGCCACGATTTAGCAATCGCTGAAAATTACACGAAGCACCGTAACCTTGACCAGTGGTATGACCTGCTTGATCAATATAAGTCCAATCCCCGTGAATAATCCCACTTTCTGGGTGTTTTTTAAACGCTTCTACTACAGCGTTCACTGCGCCTGGGAGTAGTAAATCATCCGAGTTTAGGTAACTCCAAAGCAAGCCATTGGCGCGTCGCCATCCTTTATTAATGGCTGCTGATTGGCCACCATCTTTTTCACTACACCACCAAGCTAATCGGGCGGCGTATTTACGAATGATATCTACACTACCATCAGTTGAACCACCATCACAAATGATGTATTCAATATGTGGATAATCCTGTTCCAAAACAGAACGAATTGTAGCTTCGAGGAAGTGTGCTTGATTATAGGAAGGAGTAACAATAGAAACAAGCAATTCAGAGGTCATAGATTAGGTGTTGGTTTAGTGCCAGTTGTCTTCTGACGTTCAAGCTCTTCTAATAACCATAGATTGGCCCAGGTTGTGAAACGATAACCCGCATAAAGTATATTTAGAATAAAACCACGAAGACCATCACGAAAACCTTGACGTATAAAGTAGCTGATAAGAAATACTTTGATAGGATCACTGATCAAGCGAAACAAAGAAAATCGCTGGCGGCGTTCAAAATATTGTTCTGCTTCTAACCGAGCATACATACCAAGTGTTTTATTTACATATTTTTCAATTGTTGGGTAGGCATAATGCATTAAATAATATTTTCGAGGTAGTGTTAATTGTTGAGTACCATTTCTTAATATTGATAAGTCACTATGAATAGGCTCATCAAAATCTTGAAAGCGTTGTAGGTAAACTTTACGCTGAAAAAAACGCGGCCAATTGTTTCGAAAAAAATCGCCTTGGTATACCCAACCGCCAAAATACCAGTAAAGATTACTGATATTCACCACTTCAACATGATCCTGTTCAGTAATTTGTCGTAACTTCTCTGCCAATGGTTGTGTCATCCGTTCATCGGCATCAATTACCAATACCCATTTGCCTAAAGCTTGACTTACTCCGAAATGGCGTAATCGTCCAAAATCGCCAAATTTTGCTTCTACCAAGCTTACCCTTGCACCAAGGCTCTCAGCAATAATTGCTGTTTGATCTGTACTATTCATGTCACAAACTACTACTTCATCGGCGAGGCCCTGTACACTGCGTATACAATCAGCAATATTAGCCTCTTCGTTCAATGTATTAATTACTGCAGAAATCATTAAAGTCATGTGACACTAATCTCTAGAAGGCTGTTACTTGCGACGACCAACCCATAATGAGTCAAAAACACCAATAACTGTATATGAACCAGATGGAACTACTTGATTGTTTACTACCCAAGTTGGCCCAAGTTCATTGCGCGTTGGGTCAAAATCATGAAAAGCCAAGATTCCACCTTTTCTAAGGTAAGGAGCATAATTTGTAAAATCAAAGTTACAACCTTCTTTAGAATGGTCGCCGTCAATAAACAGTAGATCAATTTGTGAAACTTGTCCAACGAATTGGTGAGAATAACCTTGTAACACTTCAATCTTATCCCAAACCTCTAGCCGCTCCATACGAGTACGAAACTGGGACAGTAATGATTGATTTCCCTGTTGCGCTTGGTAAATCTCTGCACTGCCAGGTTCGCCACTACTATCAAACGGATCAATGGCACTTATCTTTCCTTGTCGGAGGCCACGCGCTAAACAGTACGTGCTTTTGCCTTTCCAACTACCAATTTCTACTATTCTACTATTCAAAGGAAGTTGCATCGCTAAACGGTAAAGAGTAACAGCTTCGTAAGAAGATAGAAACCCCTCGATAGTATCATAATCTTTTACGGCTGACCAATTTGTTCCTATAATCCATGTACGTCTTATTTTTTTGATTATTTTTTTTAACAAATCTGTGTCCAGTTTTCTCATAACAATTAACTTTTACAATTGCAATTATAAACGAATTGATTTAGCAATTCACCTGTTAGTTGTAAGGTTTTGCTAGAATGTACATTTGATCGCCTTTAAAAGGCCACCCGATCTGATACTGATTTATTCCATACTGTAACGTATTAAGGGCTACAGACAAAATTCCACGAAAACTTTTGATTTCAAAATTAAGATGATAACCTAAAGGTGATAGTGTTTCAGCAACCACTTGTAGTCCTACAGCTTTTAGTAGGGTGTGAATACCTTGAAGGCTGAAGTGATAGTAGTGTTCATGTTGAACCCAGTAACTCCAGTATTTCCCGAAATACTTCGGCAAAGTTCCTTCATAGTTTGTCTGGCATAAACAAAGTACACCTTGCGGTGAGAGAATGTCACGGGCAATCTCGATAAGGCGTACCGGTTCTGGTACATGCTCTATTACATGGGACATTACCACAACATCAAAAGAATGTGATGGAAATGAATCTACTTCTAAATATCCATGTTGCACATTTAGGCCACGATTTTGACAATATTGAACAGCAGAACGTGACGGTTCAACACCATGTGCATCAAAGCCAGCGAGCCTCGCTTCTTCCAGTAATAAACCATGGCTGCAACCTACATCCAATAGGCGCCCCTTTGATCCATAATTTTGCTTAATAAACTGAATTAATTGTCGGCTATATGATCGCCAACGGCTTTCATCTACTTTAGCATGCGCAAAAAATGGGTGATCATCATATTGTGCCGTCGGTTTAGGATAGGTTAAAGCATTAGTACAATCTCTGCAAACAAAAATTCGGTAACCACCCTTTAAAGTTGTGTGTAACTTAAGGTGTGAGCTACCACATAGAGCACACATGTCCATATAGTGAGAATTCCCTTAATCTGGTAAGTTAATGAGCTAAACCGAATCAATTTATCAGGGTTACAACAATTTTCCCTGTCTTGTCTAAACGAAAAACAATAAAAAATTGATACTTACTGGTTTAATATGTCTAATTTTATGCCAAATATGAAAAACGACTGCTAATTCATCCGACTTCCATACACCTAAGAGTAAAGTAGCTCCTAAGTACACTGCTTCAGTCACCAATAGTGCAAAAAGTAACCCTGAACCACTAGTAATCGCTGGACGCAAGAAGTATAACGCAATACCAGCAGCGACAGCTATTAGTAGAGGACGAGCTACGGATACATTTACTAACTCAACCCAGCTCACTTTTATAAAGCGATGATTTACATACCATAAGTAAGCCGGTACAGAAATAATTGACCCAAAAACACTGGCAATACCGGCGCCATTTACTCCCCACTGCGGCATAAATAAGAAGTAACCTACCAAATTACTTAACCCTAGAACAATCCCAAACGCTGTATTAACTTCTGGATGTCCTAAGCCCGCAGTAATAGCACCCATCACAACATTAAGAGCCAATAAAGCGTACGCAATAATCAATAATTGAAAGACTAAAGTTGCGCGTTCTGCAAATTCAGCATCAATCCAATAAGTGAGGATCTCACGAGCTAGGAGCAACAGCGGAACAGAAACCATCATCACTAATACCGTATTGAGATTTTGAGCTCGTAAAAATAATCGTTTGAGTTGGGTTTCTTGCTGTCGAGCCTCCAGCCCACTTGCTAACGGGAATACAACTTCTAAAGCCTTTGTACACAATTGATGGATGCGACTTGCTACGGACATTGGAACACTATAGGTAGCAACGGCTGTGGCTCCCACCCAAATTCCTAAGAGCGTGCGATCCATTTGGATAGTAATCAAGCCAAATATCATATGGGCTGTACTGTAAAAGCCATAATTGAAGATTCGGCGAAACAGCTTTAGATCAAATTCAAATCCCCAAGCCGCTTTGGGCAACAATCGGTGAGTACTCCAAACATAAATAATCGCAGAAAGGGCCAACCCAGCCAGATTTGCCATTACAACACCTACCACGCCCCAGCCTAGAAGAACAGCTACTAAGCTACCAAGAATATAAAGCGTGTTGCTAAGGATCATAATACCAGTCAGCCAATCAAAACGTTGTATGCCGGAAAGAATAGCTGTTCCCCACCAGCCTAATGTGCTTATCATAAAGCCAATACCGGCTAGTTGAAAAGCAATGATCCCTTGTGCCTGGAGGTTTTGCGGTATATCAAAAACGGTGACCGTTAAGATTTCGGCGTATCCAAAGATGATGACACCACCGATAAGACCTACACCAAGGTTAAAAAATAACGTCGTCCCTAATAGTTTACGTACACTTATGTAATCTTGAACGGCCATGTATTCAGCAAGATATTTAGTACCGGCCGTCTGTAGCGAATTAAAGACAAAAAAGTAGCCCAGTACATTACTCACCAGCGACCATAACCCATAGCCCGATTCGCCTAACCCATTTAAAATTGCAGGTGTAGCTATCAGTGCAATGACTACTGGCCATCCAAATCCCAGGAGGCTAAAGGCAACATTACGGGCAACTTGTTTCATCGACCACTCAAGGATATAGAAACCTGATTCGCAGGACTTCCTGGTGAAAGCTCTAGGGTCGAACGGTACCAGCCAATTGTTTTTTGCAGACCCTCCTCAAATGAAGTAGAAGAACGAAAACCAAAAGCCCGCAACGCCCTGCTTACATCCAGTTTACGTCGAGGTTGCCCATTAGGTTTAGTTGTATCCCAAGTAATTCGTCCTGTAAAATTTGTGAGGCGCGCAATCGTTTCGGTTAAAGCTTTGATACTGATCTCATCGCCGCTACCTAAGTTGATTGGAACGCTTTGATTGTAACGTTCTGTTGCTAACAAGATCGCCTCAGCCGCATCTTCAACATAAAGAAACTCACGGGTGGGGGAACCATCACCCCATGCCACAATCTCCTTATGATTATCACCTTGGGCATCTAAACATTTACGAATCAAGGCCGGAATCACATGCGACGTTTCCAAATCAAAGTTATCCCGTGGCCCATATAAATTCACAGGCAGGAGAAAGATAGAATTAAAGCCATATTGCTCCCGGTAAGCCTGACTTTGGACTAACATCATTTTCTTTGCTAGCCCATAAGGCGCATTTGTTTCTTCAGGATAGCCATTCCACAAATCTTCTTCTTTGAAGGGAATTGGTGCAAATTTGGGGTAAGCACAAATTGTTCCCATAGCCACAAACTTTCCCACACCAGCCCGCCAACTTTCATGAAGAAGTTGAACGCCCATCATCAAGTTATCATAAAAAAATTCAGCTGGGTGAGAACGATTGGCGCCAATACCACCAACATTGGCCGCTAAATGAATTACAATATCTATCGGCTCCTTGGTATGTCCTGTTGTTTGATGAAGCAATTGTTGAACTGCACTTAAACAACGCAAGTCATACTCGTTTTTTCGCGGAACAATTACCTCTTTTACCTGCCGTTGGTGTAATTTGTCAACCACAAAAGAACCAAGAAAGCCGGATCCCCCTGTAACGATGACTCGTTTTTCTCGCCAAAAGTTAGTGCTATCCGGCCATACATTGACTGACATGTTTCTACCTCCTGCCATACCGCTACCCTATTTGGAGAAATGGCTTTTTTCCCAAATAACTTGATAGGAATGCAATCAATGTAGAAAGCAATATACCAATGATCCCAGCTAGGGTTACAACGAGTGATGACTGATAACGCGCTACTGCTCCTATCGGCGCCACCGCCGGCGCCCCAAACCGCACTTCACTACTCGCCGCGGCCCGTGTCAAATTCAGCTCGGCCACTTTGCTGCTGACCGTTTTATAGGTATCCCAGGCCAAATCACGTTGTTGCGTTAGTTGAAGTTGTTTGGCGGTTTCGGCTTCTAACTGTGCTTTGCTGCTGCGCAAATTTTCTAACGTGCCGGGGAGGGTCGAGGTGACACCCTGGGTTGATCCCAATTGGGCGCCGCTGACAGCAATCTTGATCTCCAAATCGGCCAGCCGTTGCGACAGGGCCTGGAGCAGGCCATTGAGATCCGTCAACATCGCTTGTTGGTTCACGTCTGGTAGATCGCGCACCTCCACTTGCAGCCCCTCTGTCGGTGTGCTATATACACTCATTTTCAGGGTCTGTAACGCGACCATTGTACTACGGGCTGCGCCTTCGCCCCCCTGCTCAATTTGTGTGCGCAGGGCGGCAACCGTAGCCAGTTGCTCTTGGGTATCTTCCCACTGTAGCAGAAAAGCTTTTTGCAGCGATACTTCCTGTTCAATCCGTTGTTGTAATACTGCGACCAGGCTCGTCAACTCATCAATGCGATTGGCGGCAATAAAGGCTTCGAGATTGACCTGACTGGTAAGATATTGTTGTTCTGCTGTCGTTAGTTCATTCTGAATGGAGGTCAACACTTCATTAGGAACTTGCCCGTAAATGGTGTTCACTTCCTGCACATAAAGACGCGCCCAGGCATTGGCAATGGCAGCGGCTTTATCAGCGTCGGTGGCCGTCACTTTGATGCGAATTAAATCACTGTCACCGCGTGTGCCGTCAGCGCTGCCAAGCGTGGCTTCCACCATTTCCAATAGGTTGGCGGGGATGCGCTCTTCCACACTCAACGTATCACCTAGTTGTGCGATCACACCTTCAGCAATGGCGCCGGTTGCCACCAAGCCTAAAAGCGCACTGCGCCGCGCACTCAAACTGGCCGTATCGACGCCTAACTCTTCCGGATTCGTGCGAAAACGTTCATCAAAGTTAACATCGCTGACGGTACGCACGATTGCAACATCAGCGCTGGCTTCATATTGGGCGGGGAGGATCAGCCGGGAAAGCAGGATGCCGACAGCAGCCAACACCATGGCGGAGAGGGTAATCAAAACAATTTCGCGCCACCAGCGAATGAGGATATCAAGGTATTGGCGTAAATCGATTTCATCTTCAGCCACCCAGCGCTCTGGCGCTGGGGCACGATCTTGGGTCTGAACCGTCATCAACTCATTCCTTCAGTGTCGCGATACTGTGAGTAATACGCACAGGTTATGCACTTGGTTACGCGGAGTTATCAACCAGTTGCACCCAGCAACAAATCATTTGCTGCAAAATCATTTCAAACAAGAGGCTTAAGCATACACAATTTCCCAGGGGTTCGTCAACTTTTTCACAAAGCCGTGCAAAAGAAAAGGCTGCTCAAGCAAGTTGAACAGCCTTTGGCAAGCGAACTATTCGATTGGCATCATTGTTATTGCCTGGTTGTCTTACCCAAGCACATGCCGCGTATCGACCACCAACGCCGCTTTGCGCGCCACATCATCCCAGTGATAGGCGTCGTGATCGGTGGCGATGACCACGCAATCGACCATGCGCAGCGCCACGTCGAGATCGGTGACGCTCACCATCTCCATGCCTTCATGTTGGAAGGAGGGGACGTGGGGATCATGGTAGTAAACATGGGCGCCCTTTTCTTCCAGCAAATGGATGATGTCCAGCGCCGGCGACTCGCGCATGTCGTTGACATTCTTCTTATAGGCCACACCCAGCACTAAGATGCGACTATTCTTGACGGCGCGTCCGGCGTCGTTGAGCGCATCCTGCACCTTTTGCACCCAGTAGCGAGGCATACTGGTGTTGATTTCGCTCGCCAACTCGATAAAGCGCGCATTGTAGGCTAGAGTGCGCAGCTTCCACGAGAGGTAGAGCGGGTCAATCGGAATACAATGTCCACCCAAGCCAGGGCCGGGGGTGAATTTCATAAACCCAAAGGGCTTGGTGCCGGCAGCGTGAAGGACCTCCCAGGCATCCAGCCCCAGTTTGTCACACATAAGCAGCATCTCGTTCGCCAACCCAATGTTGACCGAGCGGAAGGTGTTCTCAAAGAGCTTGACCATCTCAGCGGCGTCGGGCGAAGAGACCGGCACCAGCGTCTGGATCGCTTGCCCATAGTAGGCGGTGACCACTGCCGTGCAGGCCGGCGTGACGCCGCCGATCACTTTGGGCGTGTTATGGGTCATCCAGTCGGTGCGGCCGGGGTCGATGCGTTCGGGCGAAAAGGCCAGGAAGAAGTCCTCACCCACCTGCAAGCCTGGTTGAGATTCCACCAGACGTGGCAGGATCACTTCGGTGGTGGTGCCTGGATAGGTGGTCGATTCCAATACAATCACCATGCCAGGATGTAGATAGCGGGCAATCTGCTCAGTAGCCGACGCAATATAAGAAATATCGGGGTCGCCGGTCTTGTTCAATGGCGTCGGGACACAGATCGAGACGGCATCACAGTCAGCCAACGCGGCAAAATCGGAGGTGGCCCGCAGCGAACCTTGGGCCACTTGCGTGGCTGACACCACCGCTTGTGCGGCTATGGCCAGTTGCCGTTCACCGTCGCGCTGAGCAGCAACAGCCGTTTGGACATAGGGCGCCAACTCCGCCGGCGTTACATCGCCGATATAGGATTGGCCGTTGTTCAGGGCATCGACCTTGCGTTGGTCCAGATCGATACCGACTACCTGGTAGCCCGCCTTGGCAAAGTTCAGCGCCAGCGGCAGACCAACGTAGCCCAAACCAATGACCGCCACTTGGGCATCACGCGCTTGGAATTTGGCAATCAGTGTCTCTTTCATTCGTACCTCACAGAAAGTGTACTTATGGGGTTTATTGTCACAATTGGTAATTTAGTCGTAAAAAAGAGACTACGAGATTGAGAGATTACATGACTCAATCTCTCAATCTCTCAGTCTCCCACGTATGCCTATGCTTCAGCCACAAGACCCTGCCGAATCAAATAGGCCAAAATCTCCTCCACCAACTCATCGGCGCTGCGCAGGTCGGTTTCGACGATCAGCTCCGGTTGCTGCGGCTCTTCATAGGGCGAGGTGACGCCCGTGAATTCGGGGATTTCGCCGCGCATGGCACGGGCATAGAGACCTTTGGGATCGCGCCGCTTGCAGACTTCAATGTCACATTTGACAAAGACTTCGACAAAGCGCCCGGTTGGCATGAGGGAGCGGGCAAAGTCGCGATCGGCGGCAAAGGGCGAAATAAAGGTGCAGATGGTCAGGTTACCATGCTCAAAGCTCAGTTTCGCCACTTCGGCCACGCGACGGATATTCTCTTTGCGGGCAGCGTCGGAGAAACCCAGGTCGCCGTTGAGGCCGTGGCGCACATTGTCACCATCCAGATAGAAGGTGCGGCAGCCCAGTGAAAAAAGCCGCCGTTCCAGTTGGCGCGCCACTGTCGATTTGCCCGACCCGGATAACCCGGTGAACCAGAGGACAGCGGCGCGATGGCCATTCTGCTTCTCGCGCATATCACGCGTGATCTGGCTGCTCTCCCAGACGACATTGGTGGAGGTTGGGCGCTCTAGTTGTTTGGGCAGCACTTCTTCCAACGTGCGGGCGCGACGGCGGATCATGCCGGCGGCCACCGTTGTGTTGCTGGCCGGGTCGATCAAGATGAAGTTGCCGGTCGCTCGATTCAGGCGGTAGCTGTCAAAGAAGAGCGGTTGGGTGGTGGTGATCTTCACCCGCCCAATCTCATTCAAGCGTAGCGTCTCGGTCTCTTCCCGGTGCAGGGTATCAACATCAATGCGATAGTTGATCTCATTGACAAAGGCGCGTACCCGGCGCGTCGTATGTTGTAACACATAGGAGGTCGTCGGGTTGAACGGCTCTTCACTCATCCAGCAGAGGGTGCATTCCAGTTGGTTGTCCACATGGGGCAGGTTGTTGCGACGCACAATCATATCACCACGGCTGATGTCGATCTCATCCTCTAAAGTCAGTGTGACCGAATCGCCGGCAATGGCTTCCGCCTGTTCGCCTTCATAGGTCACCACCGCTTTCACCCGGCTGCTCTTGCCGGACGGCAACACCACAATCTCTTCGCCCGGCATAATGCTGCCGGAAGCGATCTGGCCGGCAAAGCCGCGATAATCCTGGTGGGGCCGGATCACGGTCTGTACCGGAAAGCGGAAATCGACCAGGTTGTGACTGGCGCCGACATTGACATTTTCCAGGT
Organism: Caldilineaceae bacterium; assembly: GCA_026645575.1. Next base: position 3,534 of record JAPKMW010000022.1, on the reverse strand, counting down.
GATGTAGCAGGCTAGGACCTTCATACCAGGGCATCCGGTTGGTCTTATGGACGACGTTGTCCCCCACCAGCGCCGAGATAGGAATAAAGGTCAGGTCCTGGATCGAGAGCTTGGCAGCAAAATCGGTGTACTCATCCACAATGCGTTCATAGGCCGCCTGGCTATAGTCAACCAGATCCATCTTGTTCACCGCCACCAGAATGTGGGGAATCTGGAGCAGCGAGGCAATAAAGCCGTGGCGCTTGGATTGGGTCAACACCCCTTTGCGGGCGTCAATCAAAATAATCGCCAGTTCGGCAGTCGAGGCGCCGGTGACCATGTTGCGCGTATATTGAATATGGCCGGGCGTGTCGGCAATAATAAATTTGCGTTTAGGCGTGGCAAAGTAGCGATAGGCCACGTCGATGGTAATGCCCTGTTCCCGTTCGGCGCGTAGGCCATCGGTGAGCAAGGCGAGATCGACATAGGTGTCGCCCCGCTGACGGCTAGCCCGCTCCACCGCTTCTAACTGATCTTCAAAAATGGCTTTGCTATCATATAACAACCGGCCAATCAAGGTGCTTTTGCCGTCATCCACACTGCCGGCAGTGGTAAAGCGCAACATATCCATTGCCAGGTAGGCATCGCTTGCCATGTGCAGGTTGGGTTGGGCGCCCAGTTCTGCTTCGGCGTCGGCGCGATCAACAACCTCACCGTTGACATAGGGCTGTGCAGTCATCTGTTCCGTCATCATTGCGTTCTTGTCCCCTTTGGTTTCCGTCAAACTCTAGAAATAGCCCTGGCGTTTGCGATCTTCCATCGCCGCCTCGGAGCGTTTGTCATCGGCGCGGCCACCCCGTTCGGTGACGCGAGCCGAGGCCACTTCTTGGATAATCTCATCCAGCGTGTTGGCCGTTGATTCGACAGCGCCGGTGCAGGTCATATCGCCAACTGTGCGGAAGCGCACCAGGCGGCGCTCCACCTTTTCGTTTTTCATCGGCTTGACCACTTCCGAAGCGGCCAACATCATCCCATCGCGGTGGATGATGTCACGGTGGTGGGCAAAGTAGAGCGAGGGGAGATCAAGGTTGTGCAGCTTGACATACTGCCAGATGTCCATCTCCGTCCAGTTGCTAATGGGGAAGACGCGGAAATGTTCATTCGGGTTTTTGCGCCCGTTGTAGAGCGACCAGAGTTCAGGGCGTTGGTTCTTGGGGTCCCACTGGCCAAAGGCGTCGCGATGGGAGAAGAAGCGCTCTTTGGCGCGTGCCTTTTCTTCATCACGCCGGGCGCCGCCCATGGCTGCTTCAAACTTCAACTCAGCCAGCGCATCGAGCAAGGTGATAGTCTGCAAGCCGTTGCGGCTGGGGGTGGGGCCACTCTCTTCCACGGCGCGCCCCTGGTCGATGGAATCCTGCACATAGCGCACAATGATCTGGACATTGAGCTTGCGCCCCAGATCATCGCGGAAGTCCAGCGCTTCCTGAAAGTTGTGGCCGGTGTCAATGTGCATGAGCGGAAAGGGAATGCGGCCCGGGTAAAAGGCTCGGTAGGCCAGGTGTGACAGGACGATTGAGTCTTTGCCGCCGGAAAAGAGCAAGACAGGCCGTTCAAACTGTGCGGCAACCTCACGAATGACGTAGATTGCCTCTGATTCCAATTGCTTCAAGTGTGTTCGAGTGTAAGATGACATAAGTTTTTTCTTTTTCGATCCAATTATTGCGCCAAACTGTAACGCCCATACGCCTAGTATACCCCATTTTTGTCGGCAGACTGTATTTTAGCAACTATTATAGAGCATGACACGTATTTCACCTGTTTACAATCAGCTTACACATTTTTAGTCAAATTGCAACATTGGGGCCTGTTACCTAAAGCGAATGTACCTACTCAGCCCGCTCCTAGCCGGTCCGTGACCGGCGATGGGACGCCGGTCACGGACCGGCTAGGAGCTGAGTAGGTACAAGCGAATAACGTAGTGATAATGTTGCCAACCACCGTTACCCAGACATAGGACTTGTATGATAAAGATTTGTGCAACCCAGATCGCAATAAGCTGACTTTGGACTACGCGACGAAACGACTGTGGACTACTGATATTTGGAATTCTGACACGACCGTTTGACCGCCAGTTGAGCCAATGTTACAATGAAATTCTATGAGCAAACAATACTACGGCGGTCAAGCCGTGATCGAAGGGGTGATGATGCGGGGGCGTAAGGCCATGGCTGTGGCTGTGCGCGACCCGCAGGGTGTGATCGTGTTACATGAAGAGCCGCTCAAGGCCAAAATCTATACCAGCCGCTGGGGGCAATGGCCCTTTGTGCGCGGGTTAGCTTTGCTGTGGGATGCGCTAGGATTGGGGATGCGTGCGCTCTTTTGGAGCGCTGAAGTGTCGGCCCAGGAAGAGGGCAAGGAAAAGGTTGAATTTTCCGGCCCGGTCGCTTGGACAACCATTGCCGGCAGCCTGGCCTTTGCCATTGGGCTTTTCTTTTTGCTGCCCACCCTTGCCAGCCGCTTTTTGGCAATGGCCATTCATGAACACCCGGTTGTCGATGCCGTGTTGGAAGGGGTGATCCGCCTATTGCTCTTTGTCGCCTATCTGTGGGTCATTGGGCGCATTCCCGAAATCGGTCGCGTCTTTGGCTATCATGGCGCCGAACATAAGACCATTAATGCCTACGAAGCCGGCGCGCCATTGACGGTGAGCGAGGTACAAAAGTTTAGCGTACAACATACGCGCTGCGGCACCAGCTTCTTGCTCTATGTGCTGGTTATCAGCATCATCCTCTTTGCGCCGCTTACCTTTGCCGGTGTACAACCCGCCTGGTTGGCGTTACTGTTGCGCTTTATCACCCGTTTGTTGCTGGTGCCTTTTGTCGCCGCCATCGCCTATGAGATCATTCGCTTTAGCGCCGCCCACGATAAGAATCCACTCATGCGCGCCTTGATTACACCGGGGTTGCTGCTGCAAAAGCTGACCACGCGTGAGCCGGATGATCAGATGGTGGAATGCGCCATTCACGCTTTGGAACCCGTGTTGGCTGCCGATGGCATCCAGGTGCGTGCAACCGCTGCGCCACTTTTGAATGAAGGATTAGCGCCGGCGCCGACGCCGGCAAGTTCATAGTAATCAAGTAGCGGCAGGTAAAGATTGCTGCCGCTACGCTGTATCCACTACCAACTCTTCGCCATCCACCACCACCACATCACCAGCGCGCAATTTGCGACCGCGCCGCATTTCGATGACGCCATTGACCCAAACCATGCCGGACTGAATCAACTGTTTCGCCTGTCCCCCGCTCTCCACCACCTGCGCCAGCTTGAGAAATTGATCAAGTTTGATCGTCTCTTCCACTGCTTCTTCGTTCTGTTTTGCTTGCATAAATCAGTTGCTTGCCTTCTTACTACAGAGCATTGCCCGAAATTCGCACAATCAGTATAGAGCGAATCAGCGCCAAAATCAAACTACCACAAGCTGCTAAGTAAAGCCCAGAAAGTCTTTAGACATAAAATTGCATTTTTACTCATGTGAACACAGAATTCTATTTCTAA
>JAPKMW010000021.1 GCA_026645575.1 Caldilineaceae bacterium | reverse complement strand
TAGAATTCTGTGTTCACATGAGTAAAAATGCAATTTTATGTCTAAAGACTTTCTGGGCTTTACTTAGTATTTACTCCACAAGAACGCTTTGAACAAAAAACACAACGTGCTGAGCAAGAGGCGCAACGCGCCAAACTTCTTGCGGCGAAACTTCGCGAATTGGGCATTGACCCCGATGAGGTAATCGGTACATGAATGGTACACGCAACACGCAACACGCAACACGCAACACGCACCTCTACGCTAACCGCTTCAACACCATCGTCATTGGTGTTGGGACCATGGGCAGCGCGGCCTGTTACTATTTAGCCCGGCGCGGCCAACGCGTGCTGGGCTTAGAACGCTTTGATATTCCCAATGACATGGGCGCCCATCACGGCTTTACCCGCATCATTCGGATGCCCTATTATGAGCATCCCTCCTATGTCATGTTGCTCAAGCGTTCTTATGAACTCTGGCGCGAAATCCAGCAGCGTTATGGGCAACAGATTCTCTACACCCACGGCTCGCTCGACATTGGCCCCGCTGACAGTTGGGTCTTTAAGGGGGCGCTGCGCTCGGCGATGGAATATGAGTTGGATCACAAAGTATTGACCGGCCTGGAACTGGCGCAACGGTACCCCGGCTATCAACTGCCCCATGACATCATGGCGCTCTACCAACCGGAGGGCGGTTTCCTCGTACCGGAACAGTGTGTGCTGGCCTATGTCTTTCAAGCCATGCAGCACGGCGCCGAGATACACGGTCACGAGCCGGTGCTGCACTGGGAACCATTGCCCCGCGGCGAAGGGGTGCGCGTTCACACGGAGCGGGCCATCTACGAAGCCGATTCGCTCGTCATCACTGCCGGCGCCTGGAATGATAGCATGTTGGGCTTCTTGCGCGGGCTGGCCGTGCCGGAACGGCAGGCGCTTGGGTGGTTCCAACCCTTGCGCCCGGAATTTTTCACTCACGAAATGTTCCCGGTCTTCAACCTGCTGGTGGACGAGGGGCGCTACTACGGCTTTCCCGTGCATGGCGTCCCTGGTTTCAAAATTGGCAAATATCACCACCTGGGTGAACGCGGCTCCGCTGATGAACTGCCACGCGAGGTGGGGCCACGCGACGAAGAGATTCTACGCGAGTGTGTCGCCCGCTACTTTCCAATGGCGGCCGGCCCCATCATGACGATGAAAGCCTGCTTCTTCACCAATGCACCCGATGGTCATTTTCTGATCGATCTCCATCCAGAATATCCACAGGTGAGCTATGCTTCGGCCTGCTCCGGTCACGGCTTCAAATTCGGCAGCGTCATCGGCGAGATCCTGGCCGATCTGGCCCAATATCGCCAGACCCGTCATAACATCGAACTCTTTACCCATGACCGCTTCAAGGGCCAAAGCAGCCACGGTTTCAGCGGTGAACATGGCAACCTAGTGCCGGTCTATGAAACGGCCGTGCGCAGCCATGCCAAGCGCACGCAACAACAGTCAACGCATCATGCGCAACACGCAACACGCAACACACAACACGGTTCTCAACCCAGCGGGCAACGCATTCGTGAACAAGCGGCGCAGATTCGTTCGTTGTGGTAGAATTACGTTGGGTTTGGTTTAGGAATGTAAAGGTGATACTCATGAGTGAAATTATCTTTCTCGTCGAGGATTCTCCAGAAGGAGGATATGAGGCGCGTGCGTTAACCGCTTCAATTTATACGGAAGCTGACACAGTGGATGAATTACGTTTCATGATCAAAGACGCTGTCGAATGCCATTTTGGGACACACGAACGTCCTCAAATCATTCGGCTGCATTTTGTACGCGAAGAGGTTTTCGCGTTATGAAGCTGCCACGTGATCTAGACGCAGATGAACTTATTAGGCAGTTGAAACAGTTTGGCTATGCACCGACGCGACAAACCGGTAGTCATATTCGACTTACTAGGATCAGCGCAGAAGGTGAACACCATGTCACGATCCCGAACCATTCTCCACTACGGATTGGCACATTAAATAACATCTTGAATGATGTAGCCAGCCATATGAAAATGGGTAAAGAAGAACTACTCAAGCGAATTACGTAGGTTCCTATGTTCCTCAAACCAAACAGCAAACTGCTCTTCCAAGGCGATTCGATTACCGACACTGGTCGCAATCGCGAAATCGCCCAGCCCAATATCGGCAGTGCCTTGGGGACAGGGTATTGTCATCTCATCGCTGCCCACCTCTTGGCTGGGCGCCCGAACGATGGATTGCAGATTTATAATCGCGGCATCAGCGGCAATCGGGTCGTCGATCTCTATGCCCGCTGGCGAGTGGACGCCATCAATCTGCAACCGGATGTGGTCAGCATCTTGATTGGCGTCAATGACACCTGGCACAGCTTTATGTATAACAACGGCGTCGAGGTCGAACGCTATGCGACCGTCTACCGCATGTTGTTAGAGTATACCCGCCAGCAGTTGCCGCAGGTTCAGTTTGTTCTCTGTGAACCTTTTGTCTTGCCCTGCGGTGTGGTGACGCCGGACTGGATCAGCGAAATGGATCAACGGCGCGCCGTTGTACGCGAATTGGCCGGCGCCTTCGATGCCCTCTTTGTCCCCTTCCAGAGCGTTTTGCGTGATGCCCTCCGCCAAGCGCCGGCAGAATATTGGGCGGCAGATGGCGTCCACCCCACGCCGGCGGGCCATCGATTGTTGGCGGACTGCTGGTTGCAACATACAACAGCGCTTCAGTGACTAAACCCAAAGCAACAATCTAACGCAACGTGATGCGTAGGAGCAATACTTCATGGCGACTGTAGCCGAAATTTTAGTGGACACCTTAGCCGCAGCCGGCGTTGACACCGTCTTTGGCTTGCCCGGCGGTGAAGTAGTTGAAATTCTTGACGCCTTGCGCCGCCGCAACCTGCGCTTTGTTTTTGTTCACAATGAATCATCAGCGGTTTTCATGGCCGACGCAATGGCACGCATTACCGGCAAACCTGGCGTAGCCTTAACCACACTTGGCCCTGGCGCCACCAACGCAGTTGCGGGTGTCGCTCATGCCTACCTGGATCGGTCGCCAGTCTTGGTTATCACGGCGCAAAAGCCGGATGCGCTCCTGCCTGATTATACGCATCAAGTGCTGGATCTCCATGCACTATATACACCGATCACCAAAGGCTCCTTCAAGCTGACCGCACAGAATGTGCAAAGCGTTACCCAACAAGCCCTGACGCTAGCGCAGGCTGGTCGCCCTGGCCCGGTGCATCTGCAAATCAGCAATGAGGAAGCGACGCTGACGAGTGGCGAGTGGCGAGTGGCGAGTGGCGAACCAGAAGTGACAAATGGCGGACATGAGCAAAATATAACCGCAAAAATGGCGCTCGCACGCGAATCACTGACCAAAGCAAAGCACCCTATCATTGTGGTTGGGCTTGGGCTAGAGCCGGAGCAACCATACAGCGCGCTGCTTGAGTTAGCCGAGGCCGCCAACGCACCTGTGATTGTGTTACCCAAAGGCAAAGGGGCGATTGCGGATGACCATCCATTATCGGCTGGGGTTATCGGCTTGACGCGCACTGATCCAGCCTATGAAATTTTGGATGAAGCCGATTGTATTGTTGCTGTCGGGTTTGATGTGGTGGAGCTGGTTAAGAAATGGGAGCAGGCGGCGCCGCTGATTTGGATTGCGCCGTGGGCGAACGAAGATCCGGTGATTCCGGCCCAGGTCGAGTTGGTGGGGCCGATGGCGCCGGTTTTGCAACAACTGGCCGACAGTGACTTTGCCACCGCACCAACTTGGGGTGCGTCCCGCGTCGCAGCGTTTCGGAAGGAGCTGGCGCAACGAACGCTACCGGAACCCGCTGTCGGGCGCCTATTACCGCAACAAGTACTTGCCACCTTGCGTGACCAACTACCGCGCGATACCCTGCTGGCGGTCGATGTCGGGTCGCACAAAATTCATAGTTCGCTGGAATGGCCCACCTATACGCCCAATCGCTTTCTGGTCTCGAATGGCCTGTCATCCATGGGTTTCGCGCTCCCCAGTGCGATTGGCGCCAGCTTTGCTCTTGGTGGTCAACCCACTGTCTGCCTCACCGGTGATGCTGGTATGGCGATGGTGATGGGTGAGTTAGCGGTGCTGTCCCAGTGGCAACTGCCGGTGCTTGTGATTGTTCTCAACGACAGCGCCATTGACTTGATCCGTTCCCACCAAGTGCGTGCCGGCAAGCCGGTCTATGGCACCGAGTTTCCCAGCCCCAATTTTGCCCAGATTGCGGCGGCCTATGGGTTGACAGCGGCCCGTGTGACCTGTGAAGCGGAGTATACCGCTGCCCTGACAACAGCGCTTGCCAGCGGTCGCCCGATGTTGATCGAAGTAATGCTTGACCCAATCAGTTATCCAACCACACCAAAACGATAACCATTGCCATGAGTGATCCCGCCGAACTGACCCCCGAATTATTACTCTACACCTACAGCCAGGGCATCTTCCCCATGGGTCATGATGACGGAGAGATCTACTGGTATGACCCTGATCCACGGGCCATCATCCCGCTGGATGAGAATTTTCATGTGCCGCGTTCCCTGGCGCGCCGCATCCGGCAAGGCGGCTTTGAGGTGCGCGTCGATAGCGCCTTCCGCGCCGTCATCACCGCCTGCGCCGAAACTAGTGAAAACCGGGAACACACCTGGATCACGCCGGAAATTATCGATGTTTATTGTCAACTCCACGAATGGGGTTACGCCCACAGCGTCGAAACCTGGATCGAGGGGGAACTAGTTGGCGGGCTGTATGGCGTCACCGTCGGCGGGCTTTTTGCCGGTGAAAGCATGTTCAGTCGCGCAACGGATAGCAGCAAGATTGCGCTGGTGCATTTGGTGGAGCGGCTGCGCGCCGGCGGCTTTATCCTGCTCGATACACAGTTTATGACGGAACATCTGCGCCGCTTTGGGGCAGTAGAAATTCCGCGGGTGGAGTATCAAAGGCGATTACGGCAAGCGATGACAACCTTAGCGCACTTTCCAGGCCATAGCGCCACCAATGAGGGAAATGTCTCCACTACCCTTCCGTCTACTTTTGCATAAAGCTTAACGGTAAGAAGAAGTGAAGTGGCGGGTTTCGGGTTCCATTGCTCATCACTGGCTCTTGCATGGTGGGGTCAGGCTCACCGGCAAAAGCCCAATGCAGGGTAGCACCGGGATTGATGAGAGGATCATCGGTCATGCGTTGGACGCGATAGGCGACGAAACCTTGCTCGTTGGGTTGCAAATCGCGCAGTTGCCATTCAACCATCTCATTTGGATTCTTGCCCGCCGCAGAGATTGCTAGACATGGATCATCACAAGAATAGCTACTGTCAACCGCTACAACACCGGCAGGGATCGTGTTATGAATTGTTGCTTTCGTTAGCGGATACGGGCCATTTCGGAATACGATATGATAAGTGATTATCTCACCGCCATCAGGTAGCGTCTCGGCATGACCGGATAAGGACAAGCGCGGGCGGGCGGGCAATGGCGACACGGCAAGATCACTTTTGCCGTTCCCTGGGTATCCCAAATAGGTCCAGGTTGCTGTAACACCGGCATTGGTAATTGGTATCGTCACGCCAGGCGCATTCGGAGGCGTAATCAACTCTACCTCATAGCTAATCGTAACATCTATGGGTATATTAGGGTTATCCGCCACCTTCCACGCAAGGACATCACGCGGCTGGTTGACTGCCGATTCCAGTGTCACTGTTGCAGGGGAGGTCGGTACTCCCACCAAGCGCACATGCACCGGTATCGTGTTTTCAAGCGTTACCCGGGTGAGTGTGTAGAGGCTTTTCAGTTGAATTGTATATCGCAAGCGATCATTTTGATCGCGGCTGGTTACAGGGGTGACCTGCAAGGTCAGCAACGGCGTTGGCCCCACTAATTGATAAACCGTTTTGCGATAGTCGGCGCCATGCAGGCCGCCTAGTATATAGAGTCGTTCAGCTTGATCTTTGTTGACCGTTACTGCAGCAAAGCGTTGCAACGATTCGATCAGACCTGGTAGCAGCTCCCAAGCTTGAATGTTGCCGTTTGGCGCAAAGCCAGAAGCATAGATCATTGTATTCCATTCTCGATCTAGATTACCGCCGTCCACATACTCTTTGCCTCCCAAAACCACCAGCTTACCATCAAAAAGCAGCGCTTTATGATATTCGCGCGGTTGGGGCAAACGGGCCGCCGTCTCCCATTTTGCGCCAGTGATACGTCCGTTGTTATCAATGCCGATGTAGTAGACTTCTGTGCGGCTCTTTTTACTGTCGCGTCCGCCAATGACATAAAGTACCCGATCTTTGACCACTGCCGATAATTTATCAAGCGCAACATCTAGGTCAGGTGCAAGTTGCCAATTCAGTTTTTTCGTCTCTGGATTAAGATAGGGACTTTGCAAATCAACATAGAAGACCTTTTTCTGAAGTTGTTTCCGATCATCCTGTCCGCCAATCACATAGAGATATCGATTATTTACCAATAATGCGTCATGAAAGACCAACTTACGATCTTCATAGAAACGTCCAAATTCCACCCAATGCAGAAGTGCGCCATCATCCCCAAATTCAGCACGCCAGATTTGTTCATGAAAGGTTTTCTTCGCTTCATCCCAGCCCCCAAGTACATAAAGATGAGTAGTAGAAGAAACGACTGCATGAAAAGTAAGCGGAAAAGGAAGGGCTGACTGCCCTTTACATGTGTCCAGGTTGCCATTACCTAAAATTTTGGCGGAACAAACAGCAGCCGTAGAGAGACCTGACGTCACTCTGCCGCCGACCACATAGAGATACCCATCATGAATCACGGCGCCATGACCGGCCACGGCTTGTGGCAATTCTCGGGCCGGTTGCCATTCCTGACGATCAGCCAGCGGGCGTGCCGCCACAGCAAATGCGCTCCAGACAAGGGCAAGCAACCCCAAAGCCAACGCAACACTGAGCCAACCGGCGTGGATCTTACGGTGTTTCATGCGTGCTTATTACCCCCGTTTATAAATAAAGGTTCGCTGGTCGCTGCTACAGCGCTCCGTAATGCGCTGGGCAACCGGATCATAGAGACAAACCGTCCATTGATAAGTCTTATCAGGGACAAGCAAAAATTTATCCGGCAAATTGTCATCCAACGTAGGAAGCGAAATCGGCTGGTCAAAATACTGGTCAGCGGTATGTTTATGAATGCCGAAACCGTTTTGCGGCTGCTTACCAGCTTGCCAGAAGATGATTTGATACCCTAGCCCTGCCGGTGGTGGCGCTACTGCCCGCCAGGCAAATGTAACGGTATCACGCAACTCAGCAGCATCAGCCGCTGGTGCAAGTAATGCAATGACCAGTGGTGTTGCCGGGTCGATGGTCGCTGTGGTCGTGGTCAGGTTCGTGCCAGTGGTTGTACTCGTGGTTGTAATCGTACCCGTAACAGTCCCTGTCAAGGTCGGCGCCGCCGTCGGAGATGCTGTTGCCGGTGGGCGCGGGGTCGGCGTGACAGTTACCGTTGCAGGTGGTTTGGGGGTTGCCTGAATGCGCACAAGTGGTGGCACAGGCGATGGTGTACGTGTCGCAGCCGGTTTTGTTCCAGTCGGTTGCGGACGCACCGTCGATGTCAACATACTGGGTAGTTGAGTTACGGTGACAGTGACTGTTAGCGTAGGTGTGATTGTAACAGTTGCTGTTACCGGTGCCAAAAATTCGCAGTAGCACTTATCCAATTCACCAGCACGATAGACAAAGCTACCTACCTTGTCGGCGGCAGATTGACACACAGGGCAAAATTGTGTTACCACAGCAGGAAGCGCCACGTTTGCTTGCTCGCTTTGTTCAGACTTACACGAATTCGTTTGGGTTTGGATTGCCGAAAGCAGATCCCTGGAGAAATAAGCGCTAGGGCAGTTCGAGCCGAAGCCAAAGCTTGCCACCGACAACACAAGTAGAATTGCCCCAGCCCACAGGACGAACCAGAGGCAAATACTCAACATAATTCGTGCCATTTGCCCTGGTCGTGGTCGGTAGAACCATAGACCAGCGACGTATTCGTCCAAAGATCCCCTCTCCTTTTGTGCCAGCCGAATCAACCGTTGTATGGCCATGCCATTCGTTCGTCCAGTGAGTGCCGCTTTAATATCTTTATCTTCCAACGCATTGCCAATTTCTGGCGAACAGATCAAGATGCGATCACCGGCCTGCAAGGGCAACAAGGAACTCATATCATCGCCACCCTGAAGGCGCGGCTTCCGCATCTGCACGTCAGTCATCGGTTGTCGATGTTGACCTAACCAATGACTAGGTACATAGCGCGCCGGATTGGTACGGGCTTCGATAGCAGAAATACGACCGGCGCGCACCAGTGCTTCCGCTTTAGTATGGTTCGTTGTCAGTTGATAGAGATCTCGATTGCGGTAAAGATAGGCGCGATTATCACCTAAATGGGCAAGATAGAGATAACCGCTTTGTATAACCGCAATGAGCAAAGTTAAGCCGGCCTCGTCAGCGCGTCGGCTCCCTGATTGCCAGAGCAACCCATTTGCTTCTGTAAATGCCTCCTTCAGCGCTTCTGACACCGTCGAAGTGCTTTTTGCCAGCGTTTGGCGCACACTGTGAACAACCTCTTGACACCAATCCAGCGCATCGGGGGTCAAATTAGAACTGCCGACCAGCACAACAATGCGCGCTGGCTTATTATTTAATATGGTGACCCAGGTGGCGAGATGTCGTTGTTGACCTTTCTGTTGTCGACCAGCCAACCAGTGATGCGTCAGGCGTTCGCCTATAGCAAAAAACATGATGATGTCTCTTTCCCCAGCATATACTTGGAACAATTGGTATGATGAAGCAGCGATGCTATTCCTGCGGAACGCTCAAGCCGGCGGCGGCAATGACAATGACGATGATGGGTTGGTTTGCGTCTGCGTTTTTACGGATGATGCGGTCGGCTCCCCCAAATTTAGCATGGTGATCGGACTAGGCGCTTTTGTCGGTTGCGGCAGGAGATCGACCGGAAGATCATCCTCCTGTTTGATCCGGAAGCTGTATCTCACGGTCAGCCCAAGCTGAATCACATCACCGTGTTTCAAAGCTTGACCGGAAGACTCAACCAGATCGCCATTGACAAAAGTGCCATTGACGCTGGCAGCACTTGTGTCCCAGCCGTCGGTGATAAAGAACTTATAGTTTTTGTAGGTGATGACGCAATGTTTATCATCAATATAGCGATGCCATAAGCGCACAGTACTCTCGTCGTTCGACCCGAATTCAGTCCTTGCGTTCTCTTGATCAACGAGAATGGGAATAAACTCCGGCACGCCACTGCCTTGCAACAAGAAAAGGGCAGCCTTCACTTTTGGTTGCTCTAAACGCCAATTAGAGGCAGTCATGGGGACGAAGCTGCCGGCAAGACGCTTTTGGTCCAGGTGCAAACGTTGTAAATCATGCTGAAGCTGCTCATCACGCCGATTGGCTTGTCCCCGGTTACGGGCTAACGCAACCAGCAAAAGCAAAAACAATGCTGCACCAACGGCCAATGCGCCTTGTAACAGTCCCCGCAGGTCGAGCCATCGATTCAACATCGATCGATTCACTTCTTCAATTGCTGTCCGGTTCTCCTCAAGAGGGACGAGATTGGTTTCGCGAATCTCAAAAAAGCTCTGATCGGCGCTACGCAAGGTCACATGGCCGCCATCGACGCGCACGGACACCTGATAAACGCCAGGGGGCAACGCCGCCAATGGTAGCGAAACGGTTTGGCTTGGCGCATTCGATAGGGCGGCGGTTTGTTCAGCGCCATTATTCACACGGTAAAAAAGCTGAGAAGGCACGGGTCGGCGTTCGCTCGGCCAGATGAGTTGCGCCTGCGCCAAGACACTTTTCGTCAACGCGCTTGTGACGGTAGCCTCTTGCGTGCGCGTTACAGCAAAGAGAGCGCCCAGCGGGGGATCGGTAATGGTCAACAGCGGTGGTGTTAGTTGCAGAAAGAAGGGCTTTTCAGCCCGTGCTTCTTGGTTGGTATCGGTGCGTATTGCTACGGTAACGCCAAAGGGAGGAACAATGTTTGTCTGATAACTGAAATGATAGCCCTGGGGGTTTTCCAACTGACGCCATAAGCTTGGCAAGGTGAGGGCCGTCGCGCGCCCTAGCTCAAAATAGCGCTGGGGATCGGTCTGCTCACCCGCCAGCGTCTTCAGCGTCGCCGGCTGATGCTTCCAGCCATCCGCCAGGAAAACAACAAAGAGATCAAATTTTGTCCTTGCTTGGTTGCCCAGATCACGAAAAGCACCCGCCTTATAAGCGCGGTCAAACCCGTCGGAAAAGACAACCAGAGAGCCACGGGTTTCGGATGGAAAGAAATCGGTCGCCCCATTGATCTGCTGAATCAGCGGATAGAGCGCCGTGTCGCCACGCGGCATTTGCTTAATCAGGTCGGCCAACGCCGGATCGCTCTCCGCTACGCCACTGGGATTGCCCAGGGCATCCGCCAGATCTTGAATGCGGTTGGCAGCAGTGATCCGATCATTGCCCCAATCACTGAGGGGTGTCAGAACACAATCCTCCCCGCGCCCAATCGGTATAAAGACCGCCAATTGATCATCTTTGCCCCAACTGCAAAGATCGTTAAAGTCATTTAACGCTTGGGCAATTTGGGTAAGCGTTATTTGCGCATAAATGGAAACATCCAACAAAAGGGCAATGCGCACCGGTCCGTTATTACGTTCCTCCACGCCAACGCGGAATGGCGGGCCGCCATTCTCCGCAATCGTAATCGTCAATTCCTTGGCGCCTACCCGTAAGTCGCGGCAACGCCCAACAAAGGAAATCGTTGGATAAGCCGCGCCATCCATTTCAATCGCCAGCGTTGGTTCCTGGGCGTAGAGCGGTTGCCCAGAACACCAAAGCAAGCCAATGGCTAAATAGAGCCGGCAAAGGCGCCAAGAGATGCGCTTGAACAAGCCTCGATAGATCACAGTCAGCTTCCTATCCTTGATAAAGTGAGCGGACGCCTGATTATTCATCCGGTCGCGATTGGACGGTTACGGTTCTTTCACGGGAAATAGCATAGTCATCGCTATCACCCTCGGCATCAGGCGTCTGATCATCACGGTCGGTGTCTTGATCGGTGACAATACGCCAGCGGAAGGTGGTGGTGCGCTTTAGTTTGCAAAATTCATCAGTCCGGTCAATGTTATCGTTGCTGGCAACAAATTCACCGGACCCGTTATCAAAAAAGACTTTATAGACGCCCACAATGCGCCAGTTGACCTGCACACATTCGCCTAGATCGATCACCTCTTTGCTCAGGTTAATCTCGATTTCGGTCGGTTCGAGCGTCGGCGCCGGCGTCGGCGGCGGGAGCGTTGGCGTCAACACAGGCGTAGCGGTTGGGCCAAATTCGGGTTTCTCCACCGGTAAGGGTGCAACGGCATTGGCGGCGGGTTGATCGTCGGTTTGTCCGGACGCTCCTTCTGCCGCTGGGGTCAGCATTTCGGCGACACGCGTGGCCGCCACCCCCACGCACTGGTCTTTGTGTTCTGTGAGGAAGCGGGCAGTAATCTCGCTTGTCGAGCAACTTAAGCCATCAAAGTCCACCCAGCCTTCTTCCAACGTATTTTTCACTACTACCCGCACCCACTGGCGGCAATCCAAATTCTGGGTATATTCCGCCGGGGCGCTCTTAACAATGACGGCTGTGTTTGGTGGTAAGACGCCAAGGCGTTCATAAATTTCCCCTGGCGATTTGTACATGGCATGTCCTATCTGGGTGTCCATTCGCTGGGCATCGACCATGCAACCCACTTCTTCGATCTTGACGAGTACCCCCCGTTCAGCAAGAATATTGCCACTTGCATCGAGCATGGTCAGGGTATAGGGATAAGTTCCTGCCAGCGTCGGGGCAGGGGCGGACGCGCGACGGGCGGACCCATCAATCTGTTGCGGGGCCGGGATCAAGACCGGTTGACTTGACGCTAGATTCTCTGTTTCCCAAGCAAAGGTCAGTTGCGTTGCCTGTCCCGCCACCAGCGCCAATGTAGGATTGGTGGTGGTCTCATCACTACAGACCGGGGTCGCTTGCAAAGTATCAGTAGTAACACAAAAACTGCGCAACTGTCCAACTACTGGTGTTGGTGTGGCCCCAGGCGAGAAGTAGGTGTAGGGAATATCGTAAACGCTTGTCCCTAACCAACGAAGGGGACCGAGCCAGCTTTGCTCGCCCAGTTGATTGCGCACCACCAACTGCGGACGATCCAGGCGACCGGCAAGATCAGGCGCTTCGTAGAGATACAAAAGGTGGGTCGCTGCCGTCAGATCGGCTGTATAAGTGAGCGTACCCCCAGCCACAGTAGTTGCTACTGTGGCCACAGTAGCAACTACTGTGGCTGGGGGCGTGCCGGTCGGCGTGACGGTTGGCGTTGCGGAGATGACCCCTCTCACCTGGATGATCGGCATTTCTTTCTCGTTGGCGCTCAAGCGTAACGCAACCGACTTGACGTGTTGGGTCTCCTTTCGCCAACAGGTGACAACGCTAGGCTGTTCCGAAGGGCGGGGAAGATCCAAACACCATCCAGCATTGGCATTGGTCAACACAGGCCGCCGCTCGTACACAACCCACAATAGCGCCGCCAGCAGCAGCAAAGCGGAGAGCAGCAGCACCAGGGGCGGCAGCACACTGCGCACAACCACTTGCGCTTCGCGAATCTCCACCTTGCCGCTGCTTTGGGCAATAACCTGGGCTGAGATCGGGTGGCTTTTTTCACGACCAAACCAGGGATAGGAACGCGGCGACGGGTAAAAGCGCATTTCCGTCGCCTGTTGTGCATCGACCACAGCATAAGCGTCAGCAGGGGCAAAGGCAATGGCGCCATTTTTGCTGCGCCAAACAAGCTGAAACGTTTCGCGCGCATTCCCCAGATTCTTGACGGCAATGGTTGCCGCTTGGCGGGGAGGAATGATCTGCGGCCAGATGTTGTCAACAAAAGATTGGTTGATCCGCTCCACCGCAATGGTGACGGTTTCCTGTTCGCTCCAGGGGCGGATGCGGCTGGTTGCGCGCACGGTAATTGGATAATCATTGGCCGGCACGAAAGGGATCGGCGTGGGGCGCACAAACAAAGTAAATTTGGTGGATTGCCCAATCTCGGCGCGCCCTTCGGCCAGCGGCACAACGGTAAACCACTCGGCGGGCAACGCGCCCGGCAACAGGTCTATGGTCAGATGATCAACCTGGTTGGTGCGGTTGAAGACAGTAATCGTTGTGTTTTCGCCGGTGACAACGGCTTTGAGGCGGCGCTTTTCCACCTGAATGCTGTGTGATCGATACGCCTCGGCGGGGCGCGCCTGTCGCTGCGCTTTGCGCGACGGCAGCAGCGGCCCGATCTTGACCACCTGTCGATGCTCCAGTTGCCAGGTGAGAACACCAAAGGTCGCCAGGACGCGCGCCAATGCGCCAATCAGGGTTCTGGGCCGTTCATAGCGTTTTTTATCATCTTTCTCCAACGCCGTCAATAAGACAGCTTCCAGGGGTGCGGGAAAATCCGGATCTTTGGCGCGCAGCGATAATACCTTCTTATTTTTATATTCATCCTGCGCATCTTTTATCGTTTCAATGGCAAAGGGCGGCGCATCGAGCAAAAGCTCATAAAGCAAAACGCCTAACGCATAGACAGCGCTAGTCAGGCTCGGCGCTTTGCCCTCCAACAATTCCGGCGCCATATAGCGCAGTTCTACATTCGAGCGCCCTTGTAACGCAACGCCGACGCCATTTGCCAACGTTATCAGCCCCAGATCAGTCAAGACAGCTTCAAAGGGCGCCGTTTTCCCCTGATCACTCTGTAACAAGGTAATGGTACGCGGGTTGATCTCACGCAAGTGGCTGTCATTCAGATCCAATGTCTCGATGGCGCAGCCAATCTGCTGGACAAGTTCAATCGCCTCGACCAACCCGAAGGCTTGATTTTTGGTGCGCAACTCCTCCTGCAATTGCACTAATGGTTTGCCTTCCAACCATTCGGTGACAACATAGCCATCTTGTTCCTCTAACGCAAAGTCGCGCACGCGGATCAGATTAGGATCTTGCAGCCGGCGCGCGACATTCATCTTTGGGACGAAGTGTTCGCGGAAGTGCAGATCAGCAGGCAACGGTGATTGGATAAAATGCACCCCTACCGTGCGCTGTTCTTCTAAGTGGTAGCCCTTAAAAAATTCGCTGCCACTAACGCTAAACGCATTTTGCGCTTCGATAATCTGGTATTCTTGACGACGTCCAATGGTCGTTGCAATGCGATCCGTCATAGTCGATCTTTACATAGCCGTTCTTTATATTGACCTTTACTCGTTGCGTGTGGTCAATTGAAAAACAACGCGAAAACTGGTTAGGGCGCGTGGATCATCTTTCAGCCCACCGCCTAACCCGTAAACAACTTCACTGGCCGGTACGCCGTCGATCAGCACGCGATAACTAGGGCCGGCATTAAAGATGGGAAAATCACAGGCATAGGCATGGTACTCATCAGCCGGTTTCTCATCACTCTGTTTGACGATTTGCGGCACAGCATAAATATCGGTGAGCAAAACGCGCTGCTGGGCATCACGGCGACCATTCTGCAAGACCTCAACATAGATGGTGCGCTGACCATTGGCAGCGTCACCCCGCAACCACTCAATGGCGACCACCTTCCAGTATGGTTCCCCCACCGCTACTTTTGCCGCCTCGATCTTCACCCCAAAAGCCGCTTGGTCAGTCGGCACCGGCCAGAGCGTGGTACGGGTGTCCGGCCAGATGATCGGCGTCGGCAGCGGGGTGGGGGTAAAGGTGGCCGTCGGCGTTGGCACGGCTGTCGGCGTCGCCGTGCTCGTTGGGGTCGGTGTCACGGTCGCCGTGTTGGTCGGGGTGGGGGTGGCCGTCATTGTTACCAACGGGAGTTGGGCGACCGCCTGGTAAACGGTGGCCCGGTCATCGTCATAAACCCGCCAGAAGGCGCCTACCAACAACGCTAATGCGACCCCAAATAAGCTGCGCCGGGCCCATGGGTTTTGATAGAGTTCAACGACATGCTGCCAGGTCAACTTTGTCTGATACCCAAAGCCGTTGCGGCGGCGTTTGCCCGCAAGCGGCGGCGTGAGCAGCGTTGCTTCATTCAACACCAGCCGCAGGCAGTAGCCGCCCACTGGTCGGGGTTCACGCGGCTGCCACGGGTAGAACTCCTCATCGCCCACCTGTGATAGATCGCGTACCGTCACCCGGCTGCGGTTGAAACGAACCTGTAGATGCAACGGAAGAATGTCAGCACCTTGCAGAACCAGATCGTTCTGCGGCGCGCTGCCAATCGTAAATGCGCTCGCCGTGCATTTCACCACCGCACATTCCCCCGACGGCGCTTCGATCTGAATGAAACAGGCTCTTGGGTCAGACATAATCAATTGCCGGGTGCGCCACACAGGGTAGAGTCAAATTCCAACAGGTAGGTCGTATGCGCCGGTTTATAGAGATCGATCAACCGACGCAGCGACGCTTCAGAAATTGTTTTGGTTGCTAATTCAGCCAGCGCAACCGGCAAGACAACACGAAAGGTATGGGGCGGTAGGGTGGCCTCCTCGTCAATAATTGTTGGTCGATGACCAGTGTAACATTCCAACAGACGCGTCAACCCCAACTTTGTGCCGCGCCAAGCAAAGGTTGCCAGAAGGGCGCGCTGTTGGGCCACGCTCCACCCCGCTTCCAACTCGATCCAGCCGGCCAGCCAGGGCAAAAACGTTTCAGGCGCCGTCAGCGGATTGAGAAAGAGATCAAAGTTAGCCACCGTGGCGCTCACCGGCAGCAGCATCGATTCAACCAGCGCCAGATAGCGTGACAAAAAGCTATCTAGCGTCAGATCTGCTGGTTTAGCCCGACCACAGGTGCGGCAAAGGCTTGGCGTACCATCGGCGTCGGCGGGCATAGCCCCCACCGCCGCGCCCGTTGATTGCCCATCACAACACAACAGCGGTCGGTCCGGTTGATAGATCGCCGGCAGTAACGGTAGCAGGCGCACACTCTGGCAACGGAGGCCAATAGGAACAGGGCATAGCTCGCCGTTTGGCGTTGGCGCGAGGGCTGACCCGACAGGCGTCTGACCGAAACACTCGACAAAGAAGGTAATAATCTGATCGGTTGCGTCCAGGTTGCGAATGAGCAGTTGATCGCCATCTTTCAGGGCTGCCGGGCGGTTCGGGCGCAAGGGCTTGCCGTTGAGCAGCGTCTCATGCACCGGTGTGGCGGCAGCCCCTAAGGTCACAGTCGCCTGGTCAGCATCGGTGTGAAAGGCCAGATGGGTGTCCAGCAGATAGGCGTGTGTCATCTGCAAATTAGGCGTCCGCGCCGGGTTGCGGCCAACGACCAATTCACCAACGGGTAGCACAAAATCTTGTTTACCCTGATAACCAGGGCTATAAACGCGTAATCGGTATTGCATAATTAAGCGAAACGAATCACATGTTGGCCGGAAGCAATGAGCTGGCGCGAGTTTACTGGAATTTCTTCAACGGCTGAGCCATCAGAAGCGCCATGCTCCGTTGCCCGAAAAATGGTAATCTCTTGAATATGGCGGGCCATCGCCAAGGTAGCGCCGCTTTGCAAGCATTGGTAGAGCATCGGCAATCGCAGTCCACTACCAAAGGGCCACCCCTCATCGGTAAAGCCGCCGGTGATGGGGTTGAGAAAACGATAGAGCCTGGTCAACAACTGCTCTTCCCATCGCAGGCGTTCCAGTTCTGGCGGCGCTTGGAGCGTGACATGGACCGCCACCCATTGATAGTCAACGGGCAGCACGCGCACTTTGGTTGTGAGCAGACAGCGCTCTCTGATAAAATCTGGTAGCGATTGTGCGCCTTCGACCTGGGGCTGCGGCTCGTTGCGCGGCGGCGCCTTGAGCAGATCATCGAAGGCGCGCGTCAACGTTTCATGTGGCAAGCGCCCCAACAACATGGGATCAGCCGCGACATAAGGCACAATGAACAGATCAACCTGACCGGGTTGTGGCGGATTCGCGTCATCGGCTGCGACACAGTGCGCTCTAGCAACCAGCGGTTGGTCACGCTGGCGGTTAAATTCATCACGCGCCAGATAAGCAAAATCCTTTGCTGTTACGGCCCGCTGCGAACCGCGCAACAAACGGGTGGCGCGCATCTTCAATGCGTCCAGCGTCTCCGCATCGCGCCCGCCGTTGATCGCCGCCAGATTCTCTACCCGTTTGACAAAGTTCAAAGAACTCTTCAGCGTATTGACCTTGCCCGGCGCCAGATTGCCCGCCCAGCCACCGCCATAGCGATAGCGACTAAATTCGAGCTTGGCGCCATAGCGCGGAAGCTGGCCGTACTGTTTTATGGAACCATCACGCTGGCGGATGGCCGGCCCAAAGCGCAACTCCCCTGTTTTGCTGTCGAGCATGTAATGCTTTTTTGGCAACTCGCCCGGCAAGATGGGTGCGGAATCGGCAAAATCAGTCACTTCTGTCCATGCCAAGTCATCGACCAGGAGGTGTTCACCTTTCACACGGGCTAAAACCGGCGTCTGTTGTAAATGGAAGCGCTGATCAGGCTCCCCCTTATAGATCCCCAGTTGTTCCTTGCTCACCTGCTGCTCATGGCGGACCGACACAGAGCAACCAACCACCGCCGTCAGCACCCGAAAGAGGCGCGGCGACGTTTCATAGATCGGTTTTTGCAAGCGCACTCGCAACCAATAGCGTCTGATCCCCGCAATGGTTGTTTCTTGCAAGGCCGGCAGTGGAAACTGGGTGTAATTGGTGTGATTCATATTTTCAGTGCGATCGTCACCCTCTTTGACCACACACTCTTCCCACTCTTTTTCTTTCCCCGTAAACGCCTCCCACTGGTAGGGCGGCGTACCACGGCCGCCGCCGGCCGCCGCTAAGGGGGCTAACTCCAGCGTCAAGCGCAGCACATGGTGGCTTAGGTTGTTCTCAAAGCCGAGATAGAGGGCGTCATCTTGTTGCAGGGCGCAAAAGACACTCACCCCCTGTTCGCTCAATTTGTCTCGTTCCGGCTCTTGTTGCAAGTCAAATTTGGCATGAACGCGCCCGCTCCGCTCCTGCACCACCACCGTTGTCAGCTTAGGCGCCTGAATGGGAAAGCTCTCTTTGACGATAAAGACCTGCGGCGCTTCGCTCTCGGTTTGGGTGGTGGCGACAGCAGTCCCCGCATCAATGGTGCGGGCGCCCCCTTGCAGGGGTTCAGAAAACCAGAACGTAACGCGGCCCTCGGCGGCGCGTGGCCCTTCATACTGTAACCCCAACATCTCCAGAAAGCGGATGGTGTGAAGTTCCGGTACTTGGTTGAGTTGTACAAGCAGGATCTCGACCATCCAGGCGAAGAGTTCCAGCAAGGTAATGCCCGGATCACTGACGTTGTGGTCGGTCCACTCCGGGCAATAGAAGGGGATGCGTTTGCGCATTTCGTCAACCAGTTGCTGAAAGGTGCGATCATCCAGCTTAATATCCTGCAACATCAACTATTCCTTTGGAATCAAATAAAAAGGATAGACCAGGCTGCGTTGGTCATGGGTGGCTTTGATCAGGTAGTGCAACTCGATCAACAGCGCATTCTGCTCTGCCAGATCGGTGCGCACCAGGACATCCATCACCTGAATACGCGGCTCCCACATGCCCAGCGCCTCTTCGACATAGCGCCGCGCCATGGCGGCGGTTGCGCCATTGTTGGGCGCAAAGACTAATTCGTGCAAGCGACTGCCAAAGCGGGGGCGCATCACCCGCTCCCCCGGCGCCGTGCTGAGAATAATCCAGATCGCTTGCTCAATCTCATTCTGGGCATGGGTGAGCGCAATCTCCCCTTGCGGGCCAAGCCGGGGCGGAAAAGCCCACCCACGACCGATAATCAAATTGGCCGTTAAGCGCCCGTTGCTCATGGCACCGTGACCGTCGTCTGTCCGGCGAAGCTGACACTGATGACGCCACCCCACTGGCAGAGCAGGGTGGAACTTTCATTGAGCGCTGGTTGTTCGGCAATCAACACCGTGGGCGAACCGGGCGTCCACGGTTGCGTAGTGACGGGCAGGCAAGCCGCCGGTGTAAAGACGCCTAACTTGGCCGCCGTCGCCGCAATCACCGCCGGGTTGGCCGGACTGCTACAGAGCGGAAAGGGCGCAACATTCTTCATGGGTGCAAAATCCATGATCGTCGCTGCCGGTAACTTGTCGGCGGTCAGACGATTTTCCGGCGTCACTGTCAAGGTGCTGGGGCCAAGCCCAAAGGTGCAGGCCAGGGCAGCGCCTGTACAAACTTGTGCGGTCATTAAAAAGCTCCTTTGGTGTTGTGAGTTGGTTGGCTAGTCGGTTGGTTGAGCGGGCACCTTTTGAGTGCGAAACCAACCAACTAATCAACCCCATAATTTCCATTAATTCAGGGCAACCTTTGCACCTTTGATTGAAACCTCGCCGGTGGTACTCAGCTCAATCTTTCCAGTGCCGCTCATCGCCAGGCTGCTGGCCGACAACGCCAGGGTGGTGGCCGCCAACGTCAAGGTTGCGGCTTGTAAGGTCAGGGCGGCGCCGGCTTGCAAGGTGATATTTGTCGGTGACATAATCGTGACCTGAACCGTGTTGTCGTCGAGTGTCACCATCAGCCCACCGGCGCTGTTCAGGTCAATTTTGCGCCCTTGATCATCCAAGGTCAGCCTATGCCCTCCGCCTGTCACTACACTTACTTTTTTGGCCCCATCATCCAGGGTCAGTTGATGACCACCGGCTGTCACCATTTCGACTTTGTTGTCACTGTTGTCATAGAGGGTAAGCCGGTGGCCCTTGGGAGTATGCCAGGAACGCACCTGCGCCTTTTCGCCTTCGGGTGTGTCGGCCACTTGCGCCGGCAGGGCATCTTGCCCATTCCAGAGGCCGCCCAGCACCACGGGGCAACCAAAGTCGCCATGCACAAAGGCGACCAACACCTCATCTTGCACCGCCGGCACGCTACAAAAGCCGGCCTTGCCACCGGCACCCACCCCCAGCACCCTGGCCCAGTCGCTTTCTTCTTTATCGGACATCCAGGGGAATTTGACCTTTACCCGCCCCCAACCACTGGGGTCATCATTGTTGGTCACAATGGCAGGGGCCACGCCGGGCCAGCGCGAAAGTCGGTCCGCCGAAGCAAGTTGATCAAGCAGCAGACCGGTGCGCGCTCCGCGTACAAAAAAGGTGGTCTTGAAACCGGCATGTGTATAGCGATGCGTGGCGCTGGTGATGACATAGTCGCCGCTAAAGCGTTTGCCCAACCCGGCCAGCTTGATACGCTGCCCGGCCTTGATCTCCGGGCGGCGAAAAGCCACCCCTTCAGCTTCGATAAAGCCGCCGCTGATTTCATTCAAGCGCGCCTGCGCCAAAATCAATGCCTCCGCCTGGCTGACCGGCGGCTGATCGACAATGACCATTTTGGCGGCGCCGGGTAAGGCTTTGCTCCAGGCGTCCCCTTTCTTCTCTTTAATGTCAGGATAGAGCGCTCCTTTGTTGGCTTTACCGGTGATTGGCGCCTTCTTCTGCACATCCCACCCCCTGACCTCCACCTCCTCCACCTGTTCGGCCAGCGTCAGATGGGGCTGAAAAGAGAGCAGATCCTCGCCCCAAGTCAGCGTCAACGCGGCGTCGGCAACCGGGGCCGGCTTGCGAAAGATCAGCTTGTCGCTATCAACATAACATTCGTAACCGATGCGCCAGGCGCGCTGCATCAGGAATTGCAAGTCAGAAAGATTGTGTTGATAGAGATGGTCATAGACTGTCGGCGTTGAATCGACCACGGCTGTTAAACCGGCATGGCGGGCAAATTGAGACGCCAGATCACTATCTTTGACATTCAGATAGGTTTTGCTCTTCACTTCGCGGTAGAGCCGATGCGACTGGTCATAACCGCGCACCACTAACTCAGCGATCATGCCTTCGCCAAATTGGGGAGCAATGGCCGTGATCTCGCCTTTGATAAGCGACACCGGCTGATCGTTAGCGGCGCGCCCCAAAATTTCAATCGGCGTGGCTGGGTCAAAGCGTCCCTCATCAAGCAAGCTCAGATCAGGATCATAGAGCCGGATGGTAAACATGCCCGGCAAGTGTGTATCTTGCTCGACCGTGACTTCCGTCACCTGATTGAGCGCCGGCGGCAACAGTTCTTCGCCGTTGAGCCGGAGATAAATATCGCTGACAAATTCGTTCTGTTTTGGCATAGTCAACCGTCATTTAGGCATGGGCAGCTTCAAATATTGACCAGGGCGTAGGGCTAGCGGGTGGAGCAGTTGGTTCGCCACGGCAATGTCGCGCCACTTGCCGGGATCACCATAGACTTCGGCAGCAATATTATCCAAGCGATCGCCACCCTGTACTTGCCAGATCTGATTAACTGGTCCATCGCCGGAAGTGGGGTTCTGTTTGGGATAATCTTCTTCATCGACATATTGGGTGAAGGTAATGTCCACCGTGGCGCGCATAGGAACGCCATTCTGATTGAAGAGCGTAAACTTTTGCGTCATGTCGGTGATAAAAGCAACAAAGCGAAAGACGCCGCCCCATTCAAAGGCCACCAGCGGCACATTCGGTTTATCTTTCTTATCTTTGGCTTTGTTCGGGTCTACGGTCATCAACTTCCAAAGCCGGTTCGTCACCCAACTAACATCCTTGCCTTGTTCATAGGTATCGAAGAGCAAGGTCAATTTCAACGTCTGCGGCCCCGATTTGGAGAGTTCAGCCGGCGGCGTCTTTTTGCCTTTGGCCGACTTCTGTTCTTCAAAGGAATTGGATTTAGAGACGGTATATTCATAGGGATTGAACATACAGAAGATCGGAGCAGCCCCCGTTCGCCGCTTGGGATCGAGCAACTCGACTTCATAGATCATGGCCGCATTAAGATTACCGCGCGTGGTAGTCTGCGGTTCCGGTTTCAAGAGTTCTAATGCCGAGGCCATCTTCGCTTCCTCATTCCTAGCCAGTAGGGGACGACCGCAAGGGTGCGCCCCTACCCTATGATTACCGAAATAAAGTCATAATGGTTTTTAGGCCATCCGTAACCGTTCACGTTCAATTGCCAATTTACGTTTGATCGCTGCATAAACTTGTTGCGCTAATTCATCGGTGTCCACAGCCGGTGGCGCCGGCGCCGCACCGGTTGCCGCCGAGGTCGGCAGCGCTTGCTTGACCGCAGTCGCCATATCGTCCAACCCTGGCTGTTCCGGTTGCCGCTGTAGGGTGGCCAAAGCAGAGAGCGGGTCAAGCGGCGCATGGCGTTCCTGGTTAGGCATTGCCGCCGGCGTGACTACTGACGCCGGCAAGCGTGACAGCGCTGGTGCGTCGGGCATTGTGCTTCTTTGTGCCATCAGGCCGGCGTCCGCCGACGGCGCCTTTTCGCTGGGAAGCGCGTCCGGCGGGGTGATCGCGTTTTTTTTTCCGGCGGTGATCCTTCGGCTACCGCACCATAGCTTTCCGGCGAAGCGGCTATAGAGAAGTCGGCGTCTGCGCTCTCCGCCCCATCCACCGGTACGACCTGACGCATCACCATGGCCGCAGCCGAACCAACGCCGCTGGTGACAGTCGGAGGTGCGGTGACAAAAGCGTCACCATTCACAGGCGTTGACTGGGGAACCAAAGGCGGCGGCGCGTCTACCACGGTTGGCGCCGACAATTCGTTCTGTGCAATGGCCGTTGGGCTGTCGGGCGTCTTCTGCACCGGCGGCGGCAGGTGATTGATCGTTGGCGCCGCCGCTTGTGGTGGTTTTTCCCCAATCAGTTGCCAGAGGTCAGCCGGCAATGGGCCGATCTCGGTTGCAATTGTAGCGCCCGGCAGCGAAGTGGCAGCCGGGGGCGTCCCTTCAGCGGATGACGCCAATTGCCGCTGCGCTGCCGTTGGCGCCCCCTGGCTCGGCGCTACGTTTGTCGCCGGCTGACGCACCGGGCGCGGACGCCGCGGCAAGACCAGATCCACGCTGGAATCAGTTGGTTGCGCCGTGGGTAAGGCCGCCAGTTGACGACGCAATTCCGGCGGTTCAGGCGGCGGTGGCCCGACATAGGCCGGCAGGTCAGTAGGTGCTGTTGCCGGTTCGGCGCCGGTCTCCGCGAGCCGTTGCACAGGCCATACAGCCTGTAACGGCGGCTGGGAGAGTGCCACTGCTGACCAACCAGGCGCTGCGGCGGGATCAACACCGGCGGCGGCTGACGCCGGTAGATCATCTGCACTGACCGATGACGCTTCGTTCGGTTCGCCGTCATCACGGATTGCGTGCCATTGCGCCATCGACGTTGCCGGACTCGGTTGTGGCAGAGGGGCATCACCGCCAGACGAGGCCAGCGGTTGGCGTTGCACGCCGGTTCCGGCAAGCGGTTGATGGCTGGTTGTTGGCCCAGTTGCCGGCAGAGGGTCCGCACTCGCTATCGGTTCGAGATTCTCCCACGCTTGGGGAAGCGCAGCCGGTTGCGCCGCAACATACGCTGCCGGTTGCACCGTCGGTGCCGGTGCGCCAGGCGGTGTATGCGCAACAGGCGATGGAGAGCTTGTCACCGCAGGCAACGCCGAGGCCGAGTTGAGAACTTGAGGTAGCGGATGCGAATCTGCCAGCATCGATGAGTCAGCAGTAGGCGTGACCATCGCTGCCTTTGCCTCTGGTGCGCCTTCAGCAGCTTCACGCACTTGATGTTTACGGACAATGGCGCGCAGGCGCGACCAGGTTGCCTCATCCATACCGTCGGTGGCTGGTTGTTGTTGCGCCGCCGGGGTGCGCTGGATCGTTGCCGGTTGTCGCTGCGCCGGTGTTGATGTTGACGGCGCCGGCGTTGGTGTCGGTGTTGGCGGCAATGAAGCAGGTGGCATGGTAACAGCCGATGCCGCACTTGACGACGGTGACGACGGTGGCAGCGCTGGTGGGGCGTCGCCGCCGGCAATATCCATAGACACGGTTGGCGTGTCTGGTTGACTGACCACGGCCTTGCCGGTCAATCCTGGCAGCGGGGGCGGAGACGCCGGACGCGACGGCAGCGGCAGCAGTGGCGCATCAACCGGTGGAGCGAGCGATGGTTGCACGGCCATCGTCGGTTGGGTCGCCCGCATGACTACCGGCGGTGCAACCGGCGGCCCTACTAGCTCGCCAGCCGCCGTTGGTGTTGGCGGCGCAGGGGTAGCGATTGGCCGCGATGGGGCAGGCATGGCCTGATCGGCAAGCGGTTGCTGAACCGGCGTCCATTCTTCTTCTAGTGGCGCCGGGGTCGTAACCGGCGCGGTAAGGGGGACACCGATGGCGAAAGGTAGCGCCGGCGTGCGTTCATCGACCGTGCGGAAGAGCGTGGTCAACGCCCCATGTTGACGCACTCGACGAATTAATGGATTTTGTCTTCCCCAGCGGTTAGTCAGGCTCATGTTGATCTGGTACGATGGTTCAAGGTTGATTCAACGTTATTGGTTGGCTGGTAACTACTCAAGCCGCTCCTAGCCACACCCCCGCGGGGGTTCCCGGTGACTGGCGCCAGTCACGGACTGGCTAGGAGCGGTCGGCTTGAGTAGTTACGTTGGCTCTTTACCGTATCACCGTTTACAGGATCGCTGTTTAGAGTAATGTGACCGTCACCTGGCTACAGGCAAATTCCAATGTTTGAATCGCCAGGGCGTTGCTATCGCTTTGCAATTGCGGCCCGGTCCATTTGATGGGAAAGGCTGCGGTCAGATTCCATTTGCACACATCAACAGCGCGGACATCTTTGAGCATAATCGTCAGATTGCGGCGCAATTCCTTGCCCGGCATTTCGTCATTCACGGCCTGGAGAAACCAGTCCAGGATCACATTTTTGCCCACGCCATTCTTTAGGGTGACGCGGGCCGCTTTGCGCCGCCCCGGCAGTTGATGGGTATAGCTGTTCAGCCCACCCTCTTTGATCTCCTCGATCTCCCATTCGATGACCGGGAGGGTGCATTCGGTAAAAGCGCCGAGCGTATCATTGCCATGGACAACCACATAGCGAAAGGCTGGGTGCGTCTGGTCATAGTAAAGCTTCTGCTCCATGCTCATCGGCGTCCTCCTTGGCCGGATTGACGGCGGCCCGTCAGCCGCAGCCGCTCGCGCTCAACTTTCAGGTCCGCCAACCAGAGGGCATAGACCTTGTCGGCAATCTCCTGCACCAGTGCCGGTGTGATTTCTGTTGTCTCCTGTCCGGCATTGACCGGCGTTGGCGAAGTGGCGCTCTGTTCGGCCATTGTGGATTTTCCTAAACTCAAGCGTCCCTATGGGACGAATTACCCTGTAACGACATACAAATCAACTAGTCAACTAACTTAAGGGCGCGACTTCCAGTTGAAACTGGGCGCTACAGTGGGGGCAGACAGCACCCATGGTCACCGGGGTCGGGCTGTTGATCCGTTGATAGAGATCTTCCAGATAGGCCAGGTCGATGACAAAGAGACCGGCAATCACTTGTGGCGTCACCGCCGACAGTTCGCCCAGTTGCTTGACCACGCGACTGAGCAAGAAGACCGGCAGATAGGCTTCGTTGGCCTGGACGCGCGGATCTTGCACGGCTTCGATCTCATCAAGCGCCGTGGCGAGCGTCATCACGCCCTGGCGGTGGATGCGCCCGGCGGCGTCACGATAGCCGCGCGGCAAGGTGAAGGCGAACTCAGTTTGGAATGACATCGACAAATCTTGACCTCTGGCAAACTTACAAGTAATGGTTACGCTCCTAGCCAGTCCATGACTGGCGGGCTGACGCCAGTCACCGGGAACCCCCGTGGGGGTGTGGCTAGGAGCAGGCATGATCGTTACACTTGCGCTTACTTCACTCGGGAAATATACTCATGCACAATCGTGATCTCTTCGACGCCGACTTCGTTGCCGTCCGATTTTAGCTCCGGCGTTGTCACTTTGAGCGGCCAGGCACGCAGAAAATTCCAGCGGGCGACCACTTTTTCCGCTTTCTGGTCAAAGAGCAGGATCGAGCCGTCGCGCCGGGCACCGGCGACGTCACCATCTTCGACCTGTTTGCGCCAATCCCAGAGATCAAAAGAGGTGGTAATGCCGCGCTTGAGGACAATGTTGTCCCACTTCAAGCGGCCCGGAATCTTCATCAAGATCTCCTTACCTTTATCATTCACCACCTTGTGTTCGATCACTTCGTTTTCCGACCCCATGCCCGAACAAGAGGTAAAAAAGCCGGCGATCTTCCCGCCAAAATCGAGGGCATAATGAAAGCCAACCGGCGGGTCTTCGTATTGGGTTGCCATGCGATACTCCTTTCAGTCAAAGCTTTGGTAGCAATCTCTGAATCTCTATTTTGATCAGGAGATTTGAAAGATAAAGAGAGAGATTATTTTTATCCTTCGGCGTTCGGTCCGGCCCACTGGCTGATGCGGAAGACGACAAATTCCGCCGGTTTGACCGGGGCCATGCCGATTTCAATAAAGAGGTAGCCCAGATCGCGTGTCTCCGGCGGGTTGAGTTCGGCGTCACATTTGACATAATAGGCTTCGTCAGGCGTGTTGCCAAAGAGGGCGCCGGAGAGCCAGACGGTGCGCAAGAAAGCGCTCACGTCGCGGCGCACTTTGCCCCACAAGATAGGATCATTGGGTTCAAAGACGACCCACTGGGTGGCGCGCTCAATCGAGTCTTCCACATAGTTGAAGATGCGCCGCACGTTGACATAGCGCCAGGAGGGGTCGGTCAGCGCCAGGGTGCGGGCGCCCCAGACACGAAGGCCGCGCCCGGAGAATTTGCGGATGCAGTTGATGCCGATCGGGTTGAGCATCTCCTGTTCGGCGCGGTTGACATGGTAATCCAGATCGATCACGCCCAGCACGGGTTCGTTGGCCGGCGCTTTATGGACGCCCCGTTGCGTATCGGAGCGAGCATAGATACCCGCCATATGTCCACAGGGGGGGACACGAATCATCCGCCCCGGATTGAGCGGATCATCCATCTTGATCCAGGGATAGTAGAGCGCAGCATGGCCGTGGGGCGGATCAACCAGTCCGGCATTCATGCGCCAATCTTTTACGCCATCGACATCAATATTCGGCGGGGAATCGAGGACGGCAAAGCGGTATAACATGCGCATACAGTGACCAATGATCATGTTCTGCACTTCAACCACTTGCTTATCGGTAAAAATTTTTCGTTCCTTCAAAAGCCAAAGCTCAGGAACACAAACGAGATTGACATCATCCAAGGCTTCCAACGCGGTAATGCCACGTCGGCTATCCCCTTCAAAATGGCGCGGGGCGGTAGGCAACAGGAGCGAGCCGTCCGGCGCCGGCGCCAACGTTGCCCCCGATGGCAGTAAGGAGTTATCAATGGCATTAGAGCCGCCATTCAAAATGAAGGCAAAATTCTGTTTTGGTTTTTCCGGCGCCAGCACATCATTCCGCCCCACCAATGACCAGACTTCAACCTCTTGCGATGGGAGACTGGCGGCTTTGACAGCCGCTTCCTGATCGCGCGCCTGCCAGGGTGGCAACTCATTCAGTTTAATTTCCACTGGCGGCTCATCCTGATTTTTAGTGGGCAGACGGACAATCATTTCCAGGATCTCCGACTTGGCGCCATTAGTCGAACCATTGGTGGCGGCACTGTTTGCCGCCGTGGCGGTAGCGCTCCCCGTCGCGCCGCTCGCTCCTGTTGTTGTACTGTCAGCGGTACCGGCTGTACTGCTGCCACCGGTCGTGCTAGTGGCCGTGCTACTGGTTGTACTACTGCCGCTAGTGGTACCGCTGGTGGTTGATGTACTGCTGTTACGGATGCGAAAGGAGACTTTCACATCGTTGCCGGCGTCGCCGGCCAAGTGCTCTTTTACACGCACCAATAAGCGCGGGAACTCTTTGTCTTTTTCCTTTTTCACCCCAGACACAATGACTTGGGCGCGATGTGCTTGCCGGGCCTGTACACTAATGACATAACAACGGACGCCACCGTTCTCAAAGAAGCCGCGCACCGCATGAGGGAGATAGGCATCCTCAATGAAATCGCCAAAGTGTTGCTTGTATTGGTTCCAGTTGGTAATCGTTTTTGGGCGCCCCAGAATCGATTTGGTGAGAAAACCATTGGGATCATTTTCGCGATCCAGGTCTTCGGCTTTTTGGGTAAAGCCGACAAACGCCGTGACCGATGTGCTGACCCCTTCGATCGGTTTTGTCCCCCGATCCGGCTCTTCGATGTAGACGCCAGGGGCGTAATACGCGGTTGCCATGAAGCTGCCTCCTTAACAAGTTGATAATCGATTCGTATGCTTTACGCTTCGCTCGCCCCTTTTGGGGGTGTTGCCGTGGTTGATGCTGTTCGTTTGCGCGTCAGTTTTTTGGTTGGCGCACTCTCTGTTGTTGGCGCGACTGGTGCAGTTTCTGCGCCAGTCGCCGTCGGTACATCTTCACTGCCAGCGGTTGGCGACGCAAGGGGTTGCCCAGTCAATCTTCCGGGAAGGTCTGCCTCGTCAACGGCGTGGTCCGCCATAACCTTCCCGGAAGATGCGTCGTGAGCGTCCGACGGTGCAGTGGAGTCGGTTGGCGCAGGTGTTGTCGTTATGGTTGCTGCGTCGCGCCGATCATTGTCCGCCGGATTTGGCGTCGGTTCAGGTGACGCAGGTGGCGGCGATGTGTCTGGGGCGGCGGCTGGCGGTGTTACATCAGCCGTTAACACCGACGCTTCCCGGTAAATTACGGGTACGGTCACATCATAGCTGGGCGGCCAAGCCACGGTGATCCGCTCTTCCTTGAGCAGGGCGCCTTCGCCTTGCGGGGGAATGGCCTTTTGGCGCACCACCAGCCAATAGTCACCAGGTTGTAAGCCGTAGAAACGGAAACGGCCCTGGGCATCGGTTTCGGCAAAACGCCCTGTTCCTTTGATCTGGATGGACAGACGGGGCCACGGCCGGCGCTGCACCCCGTCATTGCTCTGCACCTCGCGCCAGATGGTGCCGCCAATGGCAAAGGTGGCCATGTCTTCGGCAAAGCCCCGCGCTGCCTGACCGGCAAAGGATGGGCGGCTGTTACTCATGGGTGCGTCCTCCCACGGTGGTCGTGACAGCAAAGGGGTCATCGGCGTCATCGCCCTCGTCGGCAGGGGCGGGCGGCGGCGCAATCTTCTGACCGACCATCGTCACCACGGTGCGCACGACCGGCACGCTGATCGGCTGCCATGGGTCGATGGCGAGCGTGACGACATAGGAAAAGCTGGGGCGCATGTCATTGCCCAGCGCGCTCCAGACTTCGGCCGGGTTGGTAAGCACATCATGGGCGGCGACCTTGGTGCGGATCTCAAAGGGCTGGTGGCGCAGGTTGCCGCGCAGGTGCGTTGCCGGCAAGACGGCGTAGCGCCCCAGGATTTGCAAGGCGCTGGCGAGCAGCCAATGTTGCCAGCGCGGCTCGTCGTGCCAGGCGGTGACCATGTAGAAACAGTCGATGCGCATGGGCAAGCGTTTCTGCTGCACAAAGCGAGGGTCAGCGTTGGCGCCGTTGGCCAGCGTATCGACATAGTGGCGGCGCAACTGGGCATTCTCCCGCACATCGTACAAAAAGAAATTGAGCGTCAAACCGCTCTGCGACGTGGTGTTCCAGCCGCTCCTGGGCTGCTGGAAGGAATAGGTGATCTCGCCAATGGTGGCAAGAGCGTCGCGCTGGGCGGCGTTCTCGGCTTCCACTTTTTCCCGCAGATCCTGTAGCTCGGTGCGCAGCAATTCTTCGATGGTGGCGTCCAGGTCGTCGATCATGGGATCAGGCTGCCTTTTCGTCTTCGAGGGCCGGCTCCGGCATTGGTGCTTTTTGGACAGTTTCGTCTTCCGGCGGCAGATCGGCTTTTTGTAGCAGATCTTTGTCATCCGGGGTCTGGCGTTGAAGGCGTTTGGTCATCACCTCATCTTTGTCCATCTCCTGGCGTTGCGCCGCAGGGGCAGTCGACTGGGCTGTCGGTGTGCTGGTGACCGCCTTGGAAACAGCGTCAGCTTCCTGTTCAAAGCGATCCCCCGGCGCGTTGACTTGCATGGCGCTACCACCCCCACCAACGGCGCCCGAGCCCTGCTGCACGACATGAGTTAGCTCGTGGGCAAGCAATTCCTGGCCGCTGCTGCTTTGCGGGCTGTAGGCGCCGTCGCGAAAGAAAATGTCGCTGCCAGTAGTGAAGGCTTTGGCGTTGAGTTGCTCGTTGAGGGCGTGCGATTCGCTGCCGGTGTGGACGCGGACGCCGCTGAAATCTTGTCCCATGGATTCGCCCATTTGTTTTTGCACTGCTCCATCTAATGCCTGTCCGTTCCCGCGCGCTTGGTTGATCCTGTTGGCGGTAATATCATCTAGATCGAAGGCACAGTCGCCACTGGTTCGCTGGGCAAGCAGTCGTTGAATAGAAGAGTTGCTTAGTTGAGTAAGAGTTCCACTACCAGCTTGAGTAGGCAAGATGCGCTTTAACAATCGCTGATTTTGTGGTCTTTTTTGAATCCGAGGCGATTTTTCGTTATTGAAAATTATTCGCTGCATAGCGCGTTCCTTTATCGTCTTTTTATTAACAGGTACATTATTTTTCGGTTCATTCCTTCAGTGAACTCACTCTAACAATACTTAGAACATGCATCCATCTCTGTTGGCAAGGTAAATCTAATCTGGTGACACATCAAATGATGTAAATATTACACCAGATTTAGGTGAATCGATCTCGTATTCCCATTCATTCACATAACATGAGTTATTAGAAATATCTAGACTCAAAACACATTTTATTCGACAACCGTCACTTGCAAAATCAGATAGAAATGCTGAATGAACAGGTTTGAATTGGGACAATAAGCGAGCGAATTTTCGGAGATCTATGTTATTTTCAAATACATATTTATATTTTTTATGAAACTTGAATTTCATGTATTCAGCCTTATTGATGCTTGACAAATTGCTATATTCTGGTCTGTTTAGGAAGCGAAGATGCTCAAACATTTCATCTATGTAGTTAGAGCCATTTAACCCAGCTTCTTTCCAATGAAGCCGCGTTTGGTAAACAAATATGTCTGGTATATTATTTAGATCTCCCATATTTCCGCCACCATACACGCGTTTACGAGCTGCCTCCCATTGAGCCTCAGAAGTACCCTCTCTTGCATCGGCTTCATCTCCAGCATGTTCTAAAGTCCAAATGCTCAACAACTTCTGTGCTAATGAAAAATCATTAGGCGAAGGTCGTTTTTGAGAAAGGGTGATTTGCTCTTCTGTCTGCTTCGCTATTGAATTAAGGACTTCCTGCGTTGTAGCTGAGTTTGCCTGTGCCATAAGTTTATTTAAGCTTTGATAACTTTTCGCACGAAGCTTACCTGCTTCTTGAGATATACGACCATTGTTTTCTCGAATTAATTTACCTGTGTGGCGGCTACCTTGAGCCATAGCAACATCCTCGCCTCCCCAACCTGCAGATTCTACTGCCATATCATATAATGCACTTGCTCCTGTCTCAATTAATGTACTTACGACAAACCCAACTACAGCGCCCATTGGTCCAAAAAAAGCCCCAGCTAAGGCTCCGATACCACCTAAACCTGCTTTCTTTAGAACTTTATCTACGCCCAATTCAGCGGCATTACCAACAGCATTAGACGAAATTGAATATGCAGTAGCAAACTGGGATCCAAAGTCTTCTGATGTAGAGACAATTCTATTCAATGGAAAACCAGAACTACCGGAGAATTCCTGTGCAGTAATACGCCGTAGATCCTCGGTAGATAATCCCAAACTTGGATCTGAACTAGTCATCGATAAGTACTGGGTTAAGTTATTAGATAGCCATTCACGAGTAGCTTCAACAAATTCTATGTAATTTTTATGCCATGTCACTATTGTATTAATTGTGTCAATTCTATTAAGCGTTTCCCCATTGCGTTGAACAGTCCTATTTAGTCTATCATTTGTATGGGCAGAATTTTGACTAATATTCTGGAAAAATCGATTACCATTTATGCTGCTGACTTGTTGTGCAAGATGTTGGCGCTGCTTAACACTGAATCTTGAATCATTTAGCTGTTTTGTTCCATTTCGAATCACGTCTACATGTATAGATGTATCTTTAAATAAAGAATTTGAAGTTGCAGGCTTTAACGAGTCGTTTTTGTGTGAAATTCTGATCATTAAATTTGCCGCCTGTTGTTCATATTTATGAGACATGAAGAAGTGAGATCCGTAATAACATCTATCCGTGCTATACCCTTAATATAGACAAACTAGAACTGCACCCATATTTCATTCTATCTGTGCAAACTAAGCCCCCCCAGCACTCCCCGTCTTCCCCATCTTCTGTAACTTCCGCTTCACGCCGATCGCAGATGCTAGTGCCTCACTACCTACCGATTGCCTGCTACACAAACTGAACGCAACACCCCATTCATTGCCACCTTGTGGTATAATGCACTCATGTCAGTCAACCGTGCTTGAACAATGGAGGCGCTTATGTCAGCAACCACCACCCTGGAACTCAAGATCCCTTCGCACTCCCCTCTTGCCCAGCCGACGCAGATGCAGCGCGCCTTTGTGCGCCATCTGCTACAAGAAGGGCAGATCACCATGACGGATGCGCTGGAACTTCTTCCGGCGGAAGATCAGCTTTGGCTTGTGGAGACGATCCTGCTAGATGTGCAAAAGAACATCTCACTGCTCGCACATCTCACAGATTCGGCGACAAAAGAGCAATATTGGCAGCAATCCCATGTTTTGCTCGGTCATCTTTTGCAGTGGCGTGAACAATGGACACCCTATCATGGTCAGTTGCTTGCCATGTTGCGCCTAGTATTGCGGCGTTACTCACCAGACCTCCTTAAGCCAAAACAGTTCAAACTGCTCTTAACATTGACGCGTCGTTTAGGCGACGAACACTTATACCGTGAAGACATCTTTTCCGCCACCAAGGCGCTCAAGGCCGAAGGGTTAGATGCGCACTTAAATCTCATGGCTGCCGACAACGTCCTTTTTCAATCTTATCTTGAAGAGCTAGGGCGGGCCTGAATCCAATGGCGTCTATCTTTATCGAAACGGCCTGTTGTTCGTTGCCGAATCTGCTCAACAAAAACGCCGCCGCTATTCAAAAGCTATTTGCCAATGACACAAGCCAACATTCACTTGATGCCAATATCAGACGCGCCCTCGCCGAAATTGCGCGAGATCCCACCATGGCCAAAGGCGAACGTAACTGTTGGTCGCTGGGCGATCTGAATCATCGTTCTCGAATGTCCGCCTGATGCTGCCTTGTGGACAACGAATGTACGCCATTTTGCACCCTTGTGTCAGGCATTCGATCGCCAACTCTTTCAGCCGGATTCCCGCTGAAACGCCAGGCTACACGGCAAAGGATGAATGATCAGTAGACCGCAACGTAGCCGAGGTTACAAGCGCCTGACGCTGGACTACGCGACTACATGACTGCGGACTACAGCTTACTCGAACTCCTTCACCGTCTTCCCCATCTTCTGCAACTCCCGTTTCACCCCATGCCGTAGATGTTCTTTTGTCACCACCTGCCCATTGCCAGCGGCGAGATGGGCGGCGCTGTAGATGACGTTGCGGATGTTGGCGCCGGTCAGTTCAAAGCGTTCGGCCAGCCGTTTGAATTCGCCATCCAGATCCTCGGCTCGTGGGACGCCGGGTGGGAAGAGCGCCTGCCAGATGCGATAGCGTTCGCCCTTCTGCGGGAAGGGGAAGGCGACAATAAAGTGCAAACGCCGGGTAAAGGCTTCGTCGAGATGACCACGCAGGTTGCTGGCGAGAATGGCGACGCCGTCATAGCGCTCCATGCGCTGCAAGAGATAGCTAATCTCAATATTGGCGTAGCGGTCATGCGCCTCTTTCACCTCGGAGCGTTTGCCAAAGAGGGCATCGGCTTCGTCAAAAAAGAGAATGGCGTTGCTGCTTGTCGCCTCGCTAAAGATGCGCTCCAGATTCTTCTCCGTCTCGCCAATATATTTGCTCACCACGGTCGCTAGGTCGATCTTGTAGAGATCATAGCCCAGCGCGCCGGCGATCACCTCGGCGGCCATCGTCTTGCCGGTTCCCGGCGGGCCGGCAAAGAGCGCCGATACGCCCCGGCTGGCAGCCAGCTTTTGCCCCAAGCCCCAGCCATCCAAGACCTGGTCACGCCCGCGCACAGTGTTCACCAACTCGTGCAACATGGCAATCTGGTCCGGTGGCAGGATCAGATCCGCCCAGCCATAGCGCGGCTCGATCTTCGTCGCCAGCGTATCCAACCGCGTCTGCGAACAGGCTCGCGCCGCCGCAAAGAGATCGGCGTCGGTCAAGGTGCGCCCCGCCTGCTGCACCTGATCATGCGCCAGGGCGACCGCTTCCTGGATCTGGCCGCTAGTCAAGGCAAATTGACCGGCCAAGTGGGCGAGCGTCTCCGGTGTCACCGCAGTCGCCTTGTCGCCCGTTGTAACGCCGGCCACCCAATGCGCCCAGAGCCGGCAACGCTGTGCATAATCCGGCGCCGCCAGTTCATACCAGAGGATATGGCGGTGCAGCGTCCCACCACTCTGCCAACGCTGGCGCCCTGCCAGCAGCAGCAACCCCGGATGGTCCGCCAGATCCGCCAGCAACGTCGCATCAACCCGTTTCTCCTCATCCAAACAGTTGTCCCACCCGGTCAACAGCAGCGTGGCGCCCGTCAAGCGCGCCTCACGCAGCGCCAACTGCACCGCCCGGCGCGCCGGACAACTCTCCCCAATCACCCGCGCCAGATTCACGGTCAACAACGGCTGTCCCACTGCACTCGCCACCCCCTGCGCGACCGCCGCCTGCGCCACCTGGTCGATGCCGTAAAAAACAATCATCGGTGCAGCAAAACCGTCCTCCTGCACCGGCGGTAAATCCGCTGCTGCCTGAATCCGCTGTAGTGTCTCCCGCGCCAGCAACCGCTCCGTCTCTCCCACCACTGGCGTTGTCAACGTTACCTGTCCCTGCAATTCCACTGGCGGTTGATAGACCCCGCGCAGCCAGGCGACCACCCCCTCATCCACCTGTAAGGTCTGGTTGATCCAATAGACATTAGCCGGCGGCGCTTCGGTGATCAATTCCAGCAGGCGGTGCTGCAAGAGCGGGGCATCGGCTTGCAAATAGGGCGCCAGGGCATATTGGTCGATGCCGGGTTCACCCAACAACTGTAAGAGCAGGCGCACCGTTGGCCGCCGTCGCGTGACATTGTCCTGTAAATAGCCATAGATGCGTTCATAGCGGGTGGCAAAGGCCGCTGCGCTACAGAGCAGAAAAATATCCAGCGCGGTCTGATCCAGCCCAAAGGCCGTCGCCAGTTGCAGCAGACGGGGCGGTTTTCCTTCACTTGTTAAGGTACGAGAGAGTTCGTCAAGCGTCTGCGCCGCGTTGGTCAAGGCGGCGGCAAAGGCGTTCTCTTCATCCGGCGGCAAGCTGATGGACTGCCCCCAACTCACGCCAAAGGGCAGATCGAGCAGGGCGCCGGCCTCAGTTTGGGTGACATAAAGGCCACGATAATCATCATTCGGATCCTGGCCGGCCACCTCCCAACGGCGTACCTCGCGCTGGAGCAGGAGATCGATCCGCTGCAAAGCGACCTGCAAGTAATGCAGATCGGCAGCACAGGCCGGTGTAAGGCAGACAGGGGCAGAGAATAGTGACATAGGTTGACACCACCCCATCATGGCATGAGTTTAGCAACCACGATTGCCTGCTCATCGGTCGTGGTCTCGGTTAATAGATTTGGCATCATCCTCTCTATCAATTCACCCAATGCCCCCCAATCCCGAAAAAAGTGTTCCTCCCCACTCGTCACCAGTTTGACCACCCCGCGCCATTCACGTTGCCCTTGCCCCAGGTCTTCCCACCAGACGCGCACAGTGAAGAGATAGGAATGAGCGACAGGTCGGCGCGGATTCATGGGTTTCCCCTTCTTGGGCAAATCGGACAGGCAGCACCGGTGGTCAGGGCGGTATTGCGGCTGAGACGATACAGGTGGGCCTGGCTCTTCTGTTGAACCATAAAAGATTGGCTGGCGAGGGAGACAGCCAATTTTCTACAGATATGCTGCACGGCAGCACATAAAGTAACCTATTTACACCTGAAAAAGTGTTACTTTATGGCGCCGTTGCGTACAGGTGCTATGGATAGGTACTACTCATCATTGAGATTGCGCTTTGGTAAAGATTGCAAAAGTGGATGCACTTACTCTATCACAATTTACGAGAAAATAACGCTTCAAAATCGATAAAGTCGCCGGCAAAAACGTTTCATTATTACGGCAATGATGGCAGCAAGCGTTTCATTCATGACTATGCCGTAAACTTGTTCGTGGCGACTTACCATCAGTCGTCCGCTTGCTCAAGTTGCTGACGGGCTTGGGCAATGCGCTTCCGCCACAGCAGCCGTTTGGCCGAAGACAAAGTTGCCAGCGCGGCCTGCTGCAATAGGACGTGACAAAAGATATACCTATCGCCATCCAGATCCGCTACAATTTCCCACTGCAACAATTCATCCAGCGCCAAGAGCAGCACTTCCTGGTCAGTCAATGCGGCGGCAACCAGAAGATCATAGCCGAAGATGCGACCAGCACTGGCTGCCAATCCCACAACCGCTTGCGCCTCGGCGGAAAGCGGGGCAAAATACAACTGCATGGTGGCTTGCACATCAGCTGACTTTAACAAGCTGACGGCAATGCGCTCAGTCAGCGCAGCGTCAGCCAGCCCCAACGGAAGCGTTGGCAATGCCGCCAGTACATAGCGTGGGTTGCCTTCGGTCGCCTGGTACAACGCAGCAAGCTGAGCAGTGGCGAGCGGCTGCCCACACAGGGCTTCTCCCAACACCGCCACCCCATTCTGGCTCAGCGGCGAGAGCGCCACTTGGGTCACTAGATGCGACTGTTGCAGGCGGGGGCGCAAGCGGGCCACCGGGTCATGGGGCCGAAGTTCCAGCGCTGAAAAGGCGCCGACAATCAACAACCGGGCCGTGGGCGCGGTGCAGAGCAGGTAGTGCAACCAATCCAGCGTCTCCTGATCGCACCACTGAGCATTGTCCAGCGCCAAGAGCAGCGGCTCCCCTGGGGCTAGAAAGAGCTGCGTTAAGGTTTCATAGAGCCGTTGCCGTTGCCAGTTCGCCAAGGGGGCCGGCGCAACAGGTCGCGCTTCGGCGTCATCTAGTTCGGGAAGGAGATAGAGTAAATCGGCGCGCCGGGCCGGCGGCAGGGCGGCAATCCGCCGGCGCAAGAGCGGCGTCGCCAGCCAGTCGAGCAAGGGGCGGTATGCGATGGTCAGGGTAAAGGGCTGACAGGCGGTCAGCGCAACCGGCGCCCCCTGGCGCTCCACGGCGGCGACAAATTCAGTCAGCAGGCGGCTTTTGCCAATGCCAGGGGCGCCGGTGAAGAGCAGGCAATGGGGTTGCCCTGCTTGCGCCGCCTGCCAACGCGCCTGGACTTGCGCCCACTCAGCTTGCCGCTCGACAAAGGGAACAGTGACGGGGGCGGTTAGCGCCGTCGCTTGGGTCAACCGGGTATATAGCTCACTGGTCAGCCGGCTGGGTGCGACCTGCAATTTACGTTGTAATTGTTGTCGGCATTCGGCAAAGGTGCGTTCAATGCCGGCGCGATCGCCCAGTGCAGCCTGGATCTGCATGACCCACCGGTAGCTCTCTTCACGCACCGGGTTGGCTTGCAGAAGCCGCTGGGCTGTCACCAGGGCGTCGCCATAGGCGCGCTGCTCTTCCAATAGGCAGATCAGTTGGTCCAAGGCGGTAATGTACTGGTTGTGCAACCGCTCCCGGATCGGAAAGATCCACTCTTCCTGACATTGCGGCCAGAGTTCGCCGGTGTAGAGCG
Organism: Caldilineaceae bacterium; assembly: GCA_026645575.1. Next base: position 87,581 of record JAPKMW010000021.1, on the reverse strand, counting down.
CCAGCGCTTCGACCAAAGCGGCTTGTTGCGCCAGGGGGTCGCTCGTCGCCGCGGCTTGTTCCAGGGTGCGTTCAAAGGCCGCCACATCGAGCCAATAGGGGGCGTCGGCTTTCCAGGCGATAGCTTTGCCAAAGTCAATGCAATCATCCAGCCCCGGCAAATCATGGCGTAGGTAGTGGAGCAGGTTGCGCAGATTGGCCGCCGGCTGGGCATCCAAAGATGGTCGCCAGAAGAGCTTGGCCAGATCGGCTTTGGACAGCGCCGCCTGCCGGTGTAGCGCGAGATAGGCCAACATTGTCTTCAATTGGGGCCGGGTCAAGCCAATGGCCTTGTGATTTTGGTCGGTTACCAAAAAATTAGCAAACAAGCGAATGTGCAGCATTGTCTTCTTTTTCGCCTGAAATTTCTTTTATGTGTATAGTGAGTCGTTGGGAGTGGGCTAGTGTGCTTTTACCAGCCACTCCCAACGACTCACCATACACCCACTTGCCAGAAAAAAGTGTATCATCTTCCTCTCATCTTACTCTCACCAGATGGCAGAGGCAGCGGTGATTGTCGCGCGATCACGCGAAAGAAACGCGAAATTGGCGGCGCCGACGATCCGTAATGATTCAACGTAGGCGCTAAGGGCGCTGAAATGGTCGATCTTGCTGTGCGTCGCATACACCGCAATAATTAATGGAAAACGTAACTACCAAGCCCGCTCTCAGCCGGTCCGTGACCGGCATCTGGGGCGCCGGTCACGGACCGGCTGAGAGCGGGCAGGGGCATTGTTTTCCATTAATTATTGCATAGCAACTATATCAGGCTAACCGTGTTACAAAATGACGATGACCTGTTCAAACTCACGCCCCTATAAAGCATATAGGTTGAACAGAACGCCGAGAGCGCTAGTTGGCAGCAACCACTACTTTTGCAAGCCGCTGGGCCAGTTGTTGAACTATTCAATCTATAGGGGAACGAGTTGCGGCACTGATTCTGCCGTTATCGAACAACCCAATCCCGGCAAAGAGGCCAACGACACCAACCACGACATCAACCATCAGAGGAGCCACGCATGACAGAAATTGCTTGGGATCAGCTTTATCAGCTTTGCCGGCAGTGGCAACAAACACAGGAAAGCGCCGCCGGCGGACAGCGCCATGAGCAAGGGGAAGGCGATCTGGCGAAAGAGTATACGGCGTTACTGGCTTTTGTTGCACGCGCTGAGGCGCCGCCGGCATTGACCGAGACGCCGGTGCTGGCAACCGCCCTCTGCTGGTTCATGGTAGGGAATGGCAGCAGGGGCGCCAATGAAACACCGGTAGCGGCATTGCAGGCGGCCTGGCAGGCGCTCCGCCCCATCATACAGGCTTCGTCGCCACTACACACAAGCGAGCAGGCGTTCGATCTGGTGGTTGCGTGGGGGTGCGGCTGGCGTGGATCGTTGGCTGGCGACAGTGACCAGCCACAGCGCCGGCTTGCAGCCATCCTGGCGCTGCGCACACTGGTAGAGCGTTCGGTGCATCATACGCTCAAACAGGTGGCGCAATGGGTCTTGGGCCATGACAACCTGGCGCAGCTTCTCAATGTGACGACGGCCGCCGAGGTAAAAGCGCTGCAACGCTCCTATGCCCAGAAGATCACCCTGGAGCTATTGCATGGGCGCTGTCACTGTGGCAAGCAGCCACAGAAGGGAGCAACCGGGCAGGCCGATCATTGCGGGCGACGTGAACATGCGCTATCGTATTGGGACAGCAACACCTGTTCGCTGGCGGCCTATGTGGCGCAGGCAGTGCGCGGCAGTGCGCAACCCACCCTCCAAGCCGGCATGTTTGCCACGTCCATGCTCTATCCCCTCTTACAGGAAGATATTGGCCTCTGTGTAGATGCAGTTGAATTTAAAGTTTGCCAGGGCTGTGGCGCTTCCTATGAAGGCAGCCGTTGTCGCAACCCGGCCTGCGCCCATCCCCCCTTTACACCGGGGCAAACGCGTTGCATTGCGCGCAAAAATCGCCTCTTAATCCCCTATGAATGGGGTGGGCGCTACCAAATGATGACGCGTTGGCGTTGTCGGAATCCAGCCTGTGGTTCGGGCGGCGAAGAGGGAAACCATCTCTTTGCTCACCATTTGACAACCTGTCCCCTGTGCGGCGGGAAACGGTCACAGCGCCCGACCAACATTTGGGTCTACTGGGGCGCTGATGACAAACGGACACGCGCGGAAAGTGACGAATAGCGACAGGGCTTGCGGTCACACCCGGCCGGGACGACCGGCCCAGCAACCGACCGCAAGCCGATCATTCATAGGGAGAATGGGGAATGAATACAAAAGGATGGATCAACCGGCTGCACGCCTTACTGACCCAAGCCAATAGTACATTGCTGGCGCACGGGGAAGCGGGCGCGCTTTATCTGGAAGGGGATGATCTCTGTCTGTTCGTCGAAGCAGAGCGTAACAACGGTCAGGTCGATATCACCGTAACCGGCCTGTCCCTGACAGCAGACAGCGCGCCACTCGCAGCAACGCCGCTCTTTCTGATTGGCGAAGCGGGGCTGCGCTACGGCGTCTTTAACCGGCGGGGACAGCTTCGCTTTCAACAAGTCGCTGTGCAGCCATATCAATTGAGTACAACCGAAGCAACGCTCAACGGGGCTTATTATCGGCGGTTTAGTTCACGCGCTTTGCCCTTTGTCGATCAAGCATTGGTTTTGTTGCCAACTGCGGCGCTGGCAACCGTGCGGCAGGCGCTGCTGGCTGCCGGGAAGGGTTGCTTTCGGTGCGCCAATGCCGATGGCACAATCCAGGTGTTGATGCAAAAAGATGCAGATAACCAGATCGGCTTTACCTTTCAATCACAAAAACGGTTGTGGGAGCAAAATCCGGTTGCCCTCTATCAACCACCAGACGGGCGTCAACGCATAGAAACAATAGGAAGTAACGCCACCATGCAGTGGGATGCCAGCCGGGAGCAGTATTGTGCCACCATCCCGGTTGACCCAACCCTGTTGCAGAACGATGGCTTGATCGCCTTGCCGCTCCAGCCTTTCCCCCTAGAGCTATGGAGCGAATTAGCTGCGGCGCAACCGGCAGCATCACCAGCGATAGCGAACGTAGCGCCAAGCGGGCTGCTGGCCACCGTGAGCGAAGCGGTGCGCCGAGTTTGGGTGCGTGACACGCAGAATGTGATTTGGGTTAATTTTGTGGAAGGTTTTCTGGGACAATCAGCGTTGCAACCGGCGCTAGTCGTCAAGGGCGACCCACTGGAGCGGCCAGGCGCCGTCGCAACGCAATTTTCCTTGGGGCCGGACGAATTAGGCGATCTTGATCTTTCGGTGCAGGCCATTGCCGACGAGAATCCGGCCCTATGCACCCTGGTTGTCAAAGCGCAGATTCCCAGTCGCTGGCCGCTCGTCACCGGCGTGCGGGTGATTCTCTTGCGCAACGAGGAATTTTGCCGCGCCGATACGGACGAAAGTGGGAACGCCTTTTTTCCCGCCTTGCCCATCGAACAATTGAAGCGGATCGGCTTCAAAATCGAGTTGGTCGATCCACCGGACTAGGCGTTCACCACCGCTAAATTATTACAGCAAAGCCGTAATTATCAAGCCGCTCCCGCTCGTAGCCGGTCTGTGACCGGCGTCTGGGCCGCCGGTCACAGACCGGCTACGAGCGGGCTTGGTAGTTACGCAAAACCAATAAATTGCATCAACCTCACTTACTCGGGCGCGCCGACAAATTCAAAGGCGGCCCAAAAGTAGGGATGGGCAAAGACTTTACTTTCAGCGGTCGCGCGCGCTTGGGAGGGATCAGCTTGCGTCAGTTGCAAGAGGCGCGCCACCTGCTGGGCCGGCGCCGCTTCGCCATAGGCCGTCAGGGTGGCGATCAGATCCTGCGCCGACAGTTGGCGGAGCCATTGTTGCGCCAGGGTGAATGCCGTCAGCTTGCTGTAGCCTTGTTGCAGCAGCCGGTAAAAGTGATCCATAAAGATGCGAGTCGATAGCTCATCGACGGCCCAGAGGCAGACAATCACCGAAGGGGCGCCGGCGTAGATGATCGAACGCACCAGGCCAATCAACTCATCGCCGCGCGCCACATGGCTACGCCCCGTTTCACAGGCGGCCAGGGTAACGAGATCGGCCTGGAAGCGGACTTTTTCAAAGATGTCGGCCACCGAGAGTGGGCCGTCGGCCAGCAAAAGGTACGAGGCCAACGGGGAGGCAGCATTAAAGGAGCCGTGACAACTCAGATGCACCAGCCGCATGGCTTCCGCACAGGCCAGCAAGGCGGCACGGGAGGCCGCTGCGCCGGTCAAGCCCAGCCCTTGCAAGGTGTGGGCAATGCCGGCGGCTTCGGCTTCGGCATAGTGCAGCCCGACGCCGTTGTAGCCCAGCGCCACGCCGGGCGCTTTGGCCTGGCTCGTTTTGCCCAGACAATGGTCCAGCAGCACGGTGGCGCTAGGGGCATAGCAGATCTGGAAATCATCGGCCAATACGCGTGGCTCATCCTGCGCCGTGCGCCAGCTCAGGGCATGAAAGGGCAGATAATGCAACAGATCATTCGGTACAATACAAAGGGTGGTCTTGCCGTCAAGATCATGACGGCAGGGGGCCAACAGCGTTTGATAGAGCCGTTCCAGCAACCAGACCCGGTTAAAGCGCAGCCGGCCATTGGGTTCGGGGCTGGGCGCCATATTGTGGAGCAGCCCCTGTGCGCCAAACGCCTGCTGCAGTTGCGGTACGGTCAGCGCCAGGCGATACACGCGGACGCGCTCGTGGGTAAGGACAAAGAGCCAAAAGACGTTGTCAATGGCAAAGTAGGTCAAGAGCGCCCAATGCCGCGGCAGACGGCGCTGCACTTGTTCACAAGTCAACGGCGCCACAGTGCGCAGGTCAGGGTAGGCCGGATAGTGGCGGGCAATGGCGGCTATCGTTTCTTGCAATTCGCTTTCCAGCGCGGCAATGGCCGCCGGGTCAGCAACGGGCGCCAGGTAGGCATCTTGCAGCGCAGAACGCAGGCGGCTTTCCTGCTCACTCAGTTGGGCCACAGCGCGCGCGGGCTGTACGGCGCGTTGGGCCAACAATTCAATGAAGGTGCGGGCGCGCACCCGTTCCACATAGGCAAAGGCTTGAGACACTTCACCCAGCTCCAGCAGAAGTTGCACCATGCCTTGATAGGTGTGGAGCATGGTGGCGAAAAAGCCAATGCGCGCATGGTTGGCGGAAACGCGGGCGCGCAAGCTTTCAATCAAGGCGATTGCCTCTTCATAGGTTGCCAGTGCCTGCCCCTGGTCGCCCATGCGGTGATAAAGCGCGGCGAGGTTGGTCAAGGCATCGATTTCATAGTAGAGGTCACGCGTTTGCCGCAACCGGTCGACTGCCACCAGATAGGCGGCCAGGGCGTGCGGCCACTGGTCGGGGGCTTGACGCTGATAGATCTCGCCCAGATTCAAATGGGCAATGCCGATGCCATGCTGATTGTCAATCTGTTCAAAGATCGTCAGGCAGGTCTGGTAACAGTCAATAGCCTGAGGCCAGGCCGCTTTTTCCTTATAAGCGGCGCCCAGCGTGTTCCAGATGGTGCCGATCAGCCAGGCCAGTTCCGGCGTGGACGGCAAATCGGCCAGAGCGGTCAGCGCCTGTTGACAGTAAGCGACCATCTGCTGAATCGCGGTCTGGTCAAAGTCACCCTGCATAAAGCCTTTATGATAGGTAATCGCCATCTGCTTCCAGATTTTGGCTTGATGCACGGCCAGGCTCGCTTCGGTGGGCAGAGACAGGGCCTCGACATACCGCTGCAACGCTTCCGACCAGCGGCCCTGATAGTCTAGGGTACGACCCAAGGCCAGGAGGGCGCGCCCTCTCAATGGATCAGGACAGGTCGGCGTCAGCACCTGTAGAAAGGCGCGTTCGGCGGCGGCCCAGTCATAGTCTCGTTCATTGGCCAAGACGCCGGCGCAATAGAGCGCCCAGGGCTGGTAGGCCGCCAGGGTGGCAAGCTCGGTTTGCACGGCGGCGCAGGTTGCCAGGTCACGGCGATTGAGCGCACCGAAAAACGTTTTGATCAGTTCATCACCGGATTGGTTTGGGCTGTTCACTCTCAACTCTCCCAATGTTATTTTCGATGGTGTTTTCGATGGTGTTTTCGATGGAGCTAGCTATGAACCCTTCCTTTGTTGCCATGCGTAAGTCCGTTTACCTGCTCGTGGGTATCAGCGTGCTGCTTTGCGGTGCGCTCTTGAGTCTGGTGCAAAGCTCAGCGCAGCAAGCCGAGACGCCAACGCCCGGCGTGCAGGCCGCCAGTGGCGCACCCACCCCCTTTGCCCCCTTCCTGCACCTGATGCCCAGCGCCGACGGCCAGTCGGTTCATGTTGAATTTGACCAGGCCAGCGCGGCCGGGACAACCTACTACGTCAATATCGGCATCGGGCCAACCGGTCACATCGGTTCGTACACCGGTTCCTACAGCATGACCTATTCTACCACAGAGCGCCGCTATGAGCGCCAGATCATCGGCTTTACGCCCGAAGATAATGAAAGCAATGCGCTGAACATTACGTCCACCACCGGCGTCGCCAGTGCGATCCTCACCTTTGACCGCCTCTATGCAGCGCAAGATAAAGTTCAGTTCCTGCGCTCCAGTGATCAGGGGTTGGTGATCAACTGGGTGAACACCAATACACTCCCCTTTGACACTTATGTGGTCATTGCGCCCAATCTCACCCTGCCCGGCCCGCTCCCCAGCGGTCATCAGTTGATTGGCGCCAGCTATACCGTCCGTGCGCCGGCCACCGTCACCGCCACCGAGCGCCCGCTGATTTTCCAGCTTTCCTATGCCGGTAAATTGCCGCCTACCATCGACCCGCACACGCTGGCGATCTTTGCCTGGGACAACACCCGCGCTCAGTGGGTAAATCTGGGCGGTCAACTCTTTGCGCAGGAAGCCTACCTCACCGTCGGCAGCCGGCAGTTCACCACCTACGCCCTTCTGGCGACCCCTGGCTGGCGCGATGAATTTATCGGCCAAGAGGGGTTAACCACGGCGGATAACCTTTTTGTCGATATTCTGCCGGGACGCACCGTCTTGCGCCTCTTCCAGACGCCGGGGGTGGGCCAAGCGCGCTCGCAAATGATTACACCAGGCGTTCCGCTGCGCTGGGATCGGCTCTATTTTACCGGCGCTATGCGCGCACCCACAACCACTTTGCGGCTGGATCTGCTGGATCGCGACGGCGCCGTGCTGTTGCCCAATGTGACCAACGGCAGCGATCTATCGGCCATCGACGCCGAGACACATCCGGCGCTCCGTCTCCAGGCGACTTTCTCCTCGAGTACCTTTACCGACAGCCCGTGGCTCGACAACTGGCAGCTCACCTGGCAGCCCCTGGCCAGCGCCCAACGGCTGCGCCTGCGCGTCGATGGCTTCCAGCCGGCGCCCGACCGCCGGATGCTGACCGCCACCATCACCCTGGCCGATATTCCGACGCCCGGGGTACAAACGGCGACGGTCGCGGTTCGTTATGAACTGACCGCTGTGACGCCCTTGCGTTGCACCAGCGCCGCTGCCGCCGGCCAATGCACTATCCTGGGCGCGCAAAGCGGGGAAACGACCGGCCGGCTCGCCTTAACCACCCCCTTTAGTCCGGTGGTGACGGGGACAGTCAGCTTGGGGCAGGTGGTCTTTAGCGTGACAGTCCCGGTGAGCGTCACCACGCGCTTCAGCACCGCGGCGCAACAGGTGGTTGATGACCAACAAAGGTCATATATTTTGCAAGAAGAGATAACTTCCTTTACGATTCCTGATCGACCACCGGTTCCGCCGGAGCCGCGCTATAATCTCTATGTGCCGCTCGTCCAGCACGCTTCAACCAGCATTCGTTAGCGCCTAAGCTCCTCCCCCCGGCAAGGGCTTAGTCTTACCCACATCTTGTGCCTGGTGTGATGTAGCGTGCGTGGCACTGACCAAGACCGCTTCGTCTACATAACCAGCCACTGGTCAGTGCCGCGCACGCTAGATCAACCTGACTTGTGGGTAAGGCTTAAGTAATCGTCCAAAAATAACTTGTAGATTTGCTCGGCGCGAGTCCGTGACTCGCCCCAGCCACTTGCGAGTCACGGACTCGCGCTGAGCGGAACTTGGTTTTGGACGATTACTTAGCTCCTCAGGGGAGGGGTGAGTCGTAACCAGCATTCGTTCAATCTGTTGTACCGTTCCTGAAAGACAAGGTAGATCCCATGCAAACCAAGGAATTTCGATCCCCGCGATGGTGCGCGCTGCTGTTGCTGGCGCTCCTGCTCCTTGCGTCGGCGCCTGGCCGGCCCGTGACGGCGCAGAGTGCAGCCGTTCCCTTATCGCGCCAATGGTCTTCGGCGGAAAGTGACCCCACCACGAGCGTGGCCTGGGGCGATGTGGACAACGACGGCGATCTCGATCTGGCTGTCGGCAATGGCAACTTTGCCACCAATGACCGTGACCGCTTTTATAACCGCATCTACTGTAACACCAATGGGCAATTGACCCCTTGTTGGCAAGCGCCCACCCCCGATATTACCCTGAGCGTGGCCTGGGGCGATGTGGACAATGACAACGACCTCGATCTGGCGGTGGGCAACGGCGCGGCCAGCATCTTTGGTGAACAGGTGGGGAACCCCAATCGGCTCTACCGCAACGATGGCAAGGACGCCAATGGTGCGCTCCAATTTACCCTCATTTGGACCTCAACCGAGGCAACCTCAAGCACTGCGGTGGCCTGGTATGATTACAACCACGACGGCTATCTCGATCTGGCGGTGGCGAATGGCAGCCGCAGCATCTTTGGCGAACAGAATGTCAATCAGCGGGTGCAGCTCTATTGCAATCAGCAGGGGACGCTCACCACCAGCGCCTGCTGGGAATCACCGGAACGCTACTTTGGCACGAGCGTAGCTTGGGGCGATCTGAACAATGACGGCTTTGCCGATCTGGCCGTCGGCATCGCCGGCCCCAACCGCGTTTTCTGCAATGATGGCGTAACGCTGACCCTCTGTTGGATTTCGGATGACAGCAGCACCACCCTGAGTGTAGACTGGGGCGATTTCAATCGCGACGGCTATCTCGATCTGGCGACCGGCAACGGCGACACGCGCGTAGGCGAGCAGAATCATCTCTACTGCAACGGCCACGGTGGGTTACAGACCACCCCTTGTTGGACCTCAGTTGAAGCCGATACGACATTGGCCGTGGCTTGGGGTGATGTCAACAATGACGGCTATCTTGATCTGGCAACCGGCAACGGCAATTTCTCGTCGGATCAGCCAATTCGTCTCTATTGCAACTACAATGGCGTCTTAGAGCAGCAAGCCTGTCCCTTCCCCGTGCAGGCGGAGATAACCAAAGCGCTAGCGTGGGGCGATGTTGATAATGACGGCGATCTGGATCTGGCAACGGGGAATATTAGCTATCCCAATGGGCAACCCAATCGCCTGTATCGCAATGACAGCAAAATTCTGAGCGAACAGGCGACCTGGTCAGCAGACGTGCCGGACTATAGCCGCAGCCTCACCTGGGGCGACTATGATCGCGACGATGACCTCGATCTGCTGGTGGGCAACGATGGCTTCAGCCAGCTCTACCAAAATAATCAGGGCGCTTTGGGCGGCAGCGCCATTTGGACGGCAACCGAATGGGCCAACACCCGTACGGTTGCCTGGGCCGACATGGATGGCGACGGCGATCTGGACTTTGTCCTGGGCAATGATGGCCCGAATCAGCTTTACCGCAATGATACCCAAACGCCCGGTGTACCCCGATTCACACTGCTGTTCACCTTTCCTAGCAGTGAAGACACACGCGGGCTGGCGTGGGGCGACTATGATGGCGATGGCGATCTCGATCTCTTCTTTGGCAACGGCACACTGGATCAGTTTGATAAACCGGTGGGGCAGGCGAGTTCCCTTTATCGCAACGATGGCACAGTGGACAATGTCACCACCTTTACCCTGGTCTGGCAAAGCGCGGCTGAAGCGACGCGCGGCGCCGCCTGGGGCGATCCGGACAATGACGGTGATCTCGATCTGGCCGTAGCCAATGCCGATCAACCGGGGCGTCTCTATCGCAATGACGGCGTGACGGCGCAGGGTCTGCCGATCTTCACGTTGCTCTGGTCTACCGCCGATCTGGCTGTGGATGGCAGCAGCGTGGCTTGGGGTGATCTGGACGGCGATGGCGCTCTCGATCTGGCCATGGGGACGGTTCACCAGAGCAATCGCCTCTACTGCAATCAGGATGGCGTACTGACGCCCAACGCCTGCTGGCGCTCCCAGGAGGCCGATCGCACCCGCAGTTTGGTCTGGGGGGATGTGGATGGCGACGGCGATCTCGATCTCGCCGCCGGCAACCAGGAGAGCGTCAACCGATTGTATCGCAATGATGGCGGTCAATTGACCACCGAGAACGTCTGGTCCTCCGCCGAGCAGGGCAGCTTTACCTGGCAGGTGGCCTGGGGGGATGTGGATAACGACGGCGATCTTGATCTGGCGGCGGCCAATTCCAACCAGCAACCCGTGCGCGTCTACCGCAACCGCCAACGGAACGGCGCCTCACCGACGCAAATGTTGCCTTACGCCCAGATTCCGCAGCCAGGGGTTGCGGCGGATGCCTATTTCTTTGCCTCAGCGGAACGCTTGTTGGCGAACGAAACGCTGGTCATTCCCTACAAACTCTATGCACCAACGGCTGCACCCGTGCGGGAGATCATACCCGAATTTTCACCCAATGGCGGCGGCCATTGGTTCCCCGCCACCGATGGCGTCGGCGGCGATGGCCGCTATCACTTGACCACGGCGCCCTGGCCCCAAGGCGTAACGCACACCTATGTCTGGAACGCCAAGGCCGACATCATCAAAGCCGATCAGGTGCGCTTCCGGCTGCGGGTCAAACCGGGGTATCGCTACGGTCCCATCTACTGGGCCGATCTCGGCAGCCAAAGCCCGCCCTTTCGGCTGGAAGCGCCCTGGTATATCAAGGTGGTCAACGAGGAGCAGAATCCACAGGCAGGTGCGGCGGTCTATGCCCAAGGGGCGTTGCAAGGCTACACGAATCAGGCCGGCTTGCTCAACCCGGCAGCCATCAGCGGCCAACCAGTTGCCCTGGCGGCGCTAGCGCAGCAGGCACACTTTCCCGGCACGCGCGGCCAGCATGAGCAAGGCGCCTATACGATCTACACCACCAGTTTCACCGCCGACGCCGCTGGCGAGTTGCAACCCTTTCAGGCAACCACACAGGGTGAGCAACGGCTGGTTGTGCGGCGACAACAGCCGTTGATTCTCTATCACCTGGTGGTTTCATTGGAATGGCGCGCCGACCTGAGCTTTATGCAGGAGATCGCCAGGGCTATGGACAACGGCTCAGATTACTTGCTGGACTTAACCGACGGTCAACTGGCGCTGGGTAGCGTCACCGTTTACAACGACAAGCAGCACTGGGCCGATGCCGATCTTCAGATCGTGGCGGCCAACACTTTGCAACCTCATGCCTACGTTGGTGGGTTGATATCCGACAATCCCAGCCATGTGGTGCGACTAAGTCGCCAGTGGAACGGTACCAATGGCAACAGCGGCGCTTGGGATCAACCAGCCGGCTTTCGCACCATCATCCATGAATTCGGCCATTACGGGCTACAACTCTACGACGAATACGTTGGCTTCCTCCGTGATGCACAGGGTTCCTTTATCGGCAAAATCAACACCGTTTGCACCGGCCCTGAAAACCGCAACCCAGCCACCGAAGCGACCAATGCCAGCGCCATGGATTCGCAATATCATGCCACCGAGTTTAGCGATCAAGGGTTGCCCGGTCCACTCTGGCATGAGCGCTGTCTGAACTCGGCCCAGGCCCAACTCACCGCCCAGAAAACGGGCCGAGCGGAGTCAGTTTGGGAGACGATTGTGCGTGTTCTGGCCGATCCGCAAAGCCCACCGCGCTGGCAAGTGCGCCGACCGGCCGATCGGGGCCATGTGGTGGCCGGTCCGTTGGCCTTACCCAACGTGTTACCGTCGTGGCCCATCACCACTGTGGTCCAGCCTGCGCCAACCAGCTATCAGCCTATCCTGACGGTGTTCGGGCCAGCAGTTGACGGGACAACGCAGCCCTATGGCGATGCTTTTGTGACACTCTACAAAGAGAATGGCGCCCGGCTGATCGAACAGGGGCGCACCGATGCCAACGGTCTGCTGGCAATTTACGGCGCTGACCCTGGTGATCTGCTGCGCGCCGTGTCGCGCGACAATCGCTTCAGCGGCAGCATTCTGGTGACAGGTCCAGAGGCGCTAATGCTGCACCTGGAATCCGCCCGCGATCGCGCGACGGCGCTACCGGCAGCCACCGGTGCGGTCCACCACCCGCTTGCCGAAGCCGGGGTGACAACCACAGGGGTCACGAAAGCGCAACTGCTCTTTGCCGATGATGGCAACCTGAGCCTCTTTGTGCCGGGGAATGCCCTGCCCAGTGCAACGGCGCTGACCATTGAACGGTGGAACAGCACGCCATACCCCCTGCCGGCAGGCGCAACGCTGGTCAGCCCGGTTTACCATCTCAACGGCGCAGGCGGCGCTTCGTCCGCGCACCCCCTGCTCTTACAAATTCGCCCGACCAGCATGCAGCCCCTTACCCAAGCGCCCCTGTTGTATTGGTGGGATGAAGCCAACACAATGTGGCAACCGGTGACAAACACCTTTGATGCCGAAGCGCTGACGGTGGATGCCGCTGTGCAAAATTTCGGCGTCTATGCGCTGTTGACACCCGGCACACCGGCAGGACCATTGAATAATCAACTCTTCCTACCGCTCGTCGCTCAGACGACGCCGTAGATTGGCTGATTGGGTGCGTAGGGGATTGGGTTTGTTCAGAGCAAACCCAATCCCCTACGCACCCAATCAGCCAATGACACCCCCGAAGGAGGGTCTCCAATGAACTACTACCCGGAATTTGCCGGTTTACTCAACCACTATTTGCAGCGCGCCGACCAACGTTCGGCGGCCTGGTTGGCGCGCAAATTGGCGCTGCACCCCAGCACCGTGGCGAAATGGCTCAATGGTGACAGCCGCCCGCGCCGCCCGGAGGTGGTGATCCAGCTTGCCGATATTCTCCAGGTCTACGACGCTGCAGAACGACAAAAGCTGTTGCAGGCCGCCGGTTATGGCTATAGCGCCCAGACGGAAGAGGCTGTGACTACGCCAGCGCCCACTGACCAACCACCGCTGCGCGAGCCAAACGTAGCAAAGGTAGCATTACCCCCAGGGGCCGCGCCCGTTGCCTCATGGTCGCTTCGCTTGTCCTTGTTTGCCAGCTTGCTTGGCGGCCTCTCCCTGCTCTATACATGGCTGCTTCACCGCAAGCGTACCCTATCCTGATTTTGCCGCAACGATTGGGTATGGCAACCGCACCGCCAATTTTACCGGCAAAAGCACTGCCAGGCAGCGTACTTTTCCGCCGAAAGTTCAGTTGCTGTTCCAGGTGCTTTATGATAAACTCCACTGGCAACAAAATTAATCTCATTTCTCTTGCTTTTCACAAAGCAAGATGAAAATTTCTTCAGCTAGAATGAACTTTTGTCAGCGCGCTGGGGTGACGAGGAGGTTGCATGAGTTATGCAAACGACGTAGGATCCACCGATCCGAACCGTGATACGATTGAGGAAGCCTTACAACAGACGTTCAACACAAAACCACCAACCAGTGCGGCGCCCACACCGCTGATGGCGCTCTGTCTCTTTCACCAAGCACTACGCCAGCAGCAGGGCGACAGTCAAGCGGCAACCAATCAGATCCTTGAGCAAGCGTTGGCCGCCCTGGCCGTGACCCACGCCGACCATGCCGCCGTCTTACGGAGCCGCCTTTTGGCGAATGAGAAGACTGAAAATGCCGCTAATCGGTTGAACCTTTCGGTCGCCACCTTTCACCGGAAACGCAATGAGGGGATGCCGCTGTTGGCCCAGACGCTCTGGCGGTTAGAAGCGAACGAACGGGCGACCAACCGGGCGCGCCTGACCGGCAGGTTGGAGCCGTTAAACTACAGCAAGCTCTTTGGCAAAGCGGAACAGTTGCAGAGACTAGATGCTTTATTGATGAAGCCGGGCGCGCCTTGGCTGATTGTTGTCGCCGGTATTGGCGGCATTGGCAAGACGACGCTGGCCGATGCCCTGGCCCGCCAGTTGGTCGAGCGCTGCGCCTTTGCGGACATTGGCTGGGTGACGGCGCGGCAGACCATTTTTAATGCCGGCGGCAGCCTGAAGACGATTCCCCAGCCGACCTTGACGGCGCAAAGTCTGGTGGAGACGCTGACCGCACAGTTGGTGGGCGCGGCCTTCACGGGCCAACGGAGCAGCGAAGAGGCATTGGCGGCCCTGGCCCAACGGCTAAAAAGTGCGCCCCACCTGATTGTGATCGACAATCTAGAGACGGTGCAGGATGTGGCGGTGCTGCTGCCCACCTTGCGCCGGTTGGTCAATCCCAGCAAAATCCTGCTCACCACCCGCCACAGCCTCACCGATGAAGCCGATCTCTACCACACCATTGTACCAGAATTGACCAGGGAGGAGGCGTTGGCATTGGTGCGGCAGGAGGCGACCATCCGCAACATTCCCCAGGTGCTGGCGGCCGGTGACACCGATCTCTACCCCATCTATGAGACAGTGGGAGGCAACCCGTTGGCGCTGCGGCTGGTGACGGGGCAGTTGCGCGTCCACCCGCTGGATGCCGTGTTGACCGATCTGCTGGGGGCAAGGGGCAGGCAAGCCGAAGCGCTCTATACCTTCATCTATCAGCATACCTGGGAATTGCTCGACGAAAATGCCCGCGCCGCCTTGATCGCCATGCCGCTGGTCAGCGAACAAGGCGGACGCTTTGAACTGCTCGCCGCCACCTGCGACCTGCCCTGCGTCGCCCTGCGCGCCGCGCTGGAACAGCTCGTCGCCCTCAACCTGGTCGATGTGCGCGGCGATCTATACGACTGTCGCTACACGATCCACAGCCTGACCAGAGCCTTTTTACATGAGCAGGTGATTCGGTGGCAGAAGAGGGATTGAGAGATTGAGAGATTGAGAGATTTACTCCCGCCAAACCAATCTCTTAATCTCTTAATCTCCTTACCGCACAAGCGTTTCAGGAAACAAAGAACTACCATGACAACTACCTCAGATCTCTACCCCACCCAATTCCACCACTATCTCACTCGGAACCTGACCTATGTGCTAGGGCTGGTGCAGGGGGCCGGGCCGGTACTGAATGATGAGGTGCGGGGACAGGCGCTCCATACCTTGAGCTACGCCCTGCACGCGCCGGCGGTCTGGCCATTAACGCGTGATCTTTTCCTCACCCTGGCGCCGAAGATGGAGCAGGGCGGTCAGCGTGAGCATTGGATCCCCTATTTGCAGGAAGCGAGCGACCAAAGCCTGGCGCAGGGCGATGGCGCCGCCGCCGGCGAATGTCATTTGCAACTGGCGCTGCTCTACCGGCTCTTGAGCCACTTCGCCACCGCCCATGAGCATCTCCAAGCCGCCCTCGCCCACTTCACCGCGCTGGGCGCCCGTCGCGACCAGGCGCGGGTACTCAATGAACTGGCCTGGTTGGAACATTTGCAACATCACCATGCAAATGCTACTGATTACGTAGAACAGGCGCTTATTTTGCTGGATGCTGATGATCCAGAACGGGCGATGGCATATCGAGTTCAAGGAATGCTTGCGATCGGTTATGAACGCTGGCAAGAAGCAGAAGAACTTCATCGGCGCGCACTGGCTCTTTTTGAACAACAAGGTGACTTGCGAAAGATGGCTTGGAGCCTACAGAATCTTGGTTATGCTCTCCGTGGGCAAGCGAAGTACGCAGAGGCAATTGAGCTTTTTCAAAGGGCATCTGTCACTCTGGAAGCGATAGGCGATCTATATCACTGGGCAATTGTGCAGATAAATTTAGGCGTTGCTCACTATCAGACTAGTTCGCTCAGTCTAGCTCTTCAATGTTATGAAAAGGCAAAGGTAATTGCACAACATTTCAATGATCAGTTGCAGTTTGCCAGACTTTCTACAAATTTTGGTCTGATTTTTTTAGCTTTAAAGGAATATGATAAAGCAGAACAATTTTTTCGTGAGTCAGCCGATTTGCACAATAGGCTTGGCAACAAAAGTTTATCGCTTAACGCTACTGATGGGGTAATTATGGTCTACTTAGGGCGAGAACAGTATACTGAGGCATTTACAATGGCAGAGGAAGCTTTAGCCCGACTACCTCAATTTGTAGATGCGCCTAATTACCCCTATCTGTCTGCTTCTTTACACAAGCACTGGCAACAAGCCAAAGAAGGGCAACTATCATAAAGCTAATGCTAAGATTATATTCTCTTTGCCTGAGTAAATTGGAATCGATTTAGCTTCCGCTGAACTAAACATTCAGCGGAAGCTAGTCTATAACGGTCTGTCTATAAACACGATTGGTCTAACTTGACCTAACAGCCGCCACCATTAGCTTGACAGGCAAACGCCGTATCCACCATCCCCGGCGCATAGAAACTACCCACACCCAACATCCCGGTTAGCAGCAGCGCCAACAGCAGACGTTGAACTTTGCGACGCTTTGGTTGATTTGTACGCTGATTCATACAGCCACTCCTTTTGGTTATGAAACGTAGATGGGACAATCGTTCTGAGTGCCGTGGGTTGCGCAACCGGATGACACACTTGTCAGTAAACCAAAAGGAAATGGCAGTTGGGGCGCCGAAATGGCGAAAAGAGGGCGCGAAAAGCGTGCGCATGGAGTCAATGCGCGTTTGCCCGGTTTGCACGGAAACCAGGAAGACGCATCAAGAGCGCCAATGGCCGCCTTTGCGTGATAACGATTGGCACGAAATGGTGAAAGGGTAGGGCGAAAACGATGAAGGTAGGGTTAGGGCATTGGGTGGGGGAGACGCTGTCAGCGGATTCAGGGAACGAATTGAACGGATTCCCCAGCCACAATCCGTTCTACAGGCTGCCATAGAACGAATTGTGGTTCATGTTGTCGTTACATCTGCTCCCTGAATCTGCCAACATCGTTGCCCCCCTTACATACCATAAGTGAAGGCACGGTCCCGACCAAAAGACGACGCCGATCAGGCAACGGGGTTGTCACCTGGATCATGCGCAAAACGGCTGCTTAACAGCCACCACCACCTGGGTATTGGCACGCATACGCAGTCGGCGTCAACGTCGGCACGTAGAAACTGCCGGCCACCAACAAGCCGGCGAGCAGTCCAGCCAGCAACCAACGCTGGACAGTTTGACGGGTGGGGCGCATTGTGATCTTGTTCATCGTTTGCTCCTTCTGGTTTGTCAAAGGGGGTGAATGCGATGGGTTATAGCCGGCAGTTACGCAACCGCCAGCTACGCTTACCAGTAAAGCATAAATGCGGCCCAGCTTCAATATTCAAAAAAAAACAACCGACCAAAAATCAATCAAAATTGTCATTTTTATCGCCCCCATTTTGCCCACTCGGCCCCGCAGACCAGCCACAGAGTGGCGACTGAGGGTAGACCGGTCTTTTAAGGCCGGTCTGTAAATCGTAACGACCAGCATCAAGGCGCCCGCAGCCGTCAATTCGTGGCGGGTGTATCCCACGCCACTGGCAAATGGTGCATCCCCCGCAGAATGGGGTTAAAGCGCCAGGTCAATTCGTCTGCCGGCATGGTCAGCCGCAGATTGGGCAGGCGGCGGAAGAGGGTGCTGAGCGCGATACGCCCTTCCAGGCGCGCCAACGGGGCGCCGACACAGTAGTGAACGCCATAGCCAAAGGCGAAGTGACGGCTGTTGTCGCGCGTCAGATCCAGCGTATCAGGCTGAGCAAATTGGGCTGGATCGCGGTTGACGCTGCCCAGCACCACAATGATTGGCTCGCTGCGCCGAATTTGTTGGCCGCCCAACACGAGATCCTCAGCGGCGAAGCGAAGGGTCGCCCGTTCGACGGGGCCATCATAGCGCAGCAACTCTTCCACGGCGTTGGGCATGAGGCTGGGATCAGCCTTGAGGCGGGCCAGTTGGTCCGGGTTGCGCAGAAGCGCCAGCGTACCGTTGCCGATCAGGTTGACAGTCGTCTCATGGCCGGCGACAATGAGCAACACCACCATGCTATAGAGTTCTTCCTCGCTCAGTTGGTCGCCGGCTTCCTCGGCCTGGATCAGCGCGGTGATCAGGTCGTTGCGCGGCTCCTGGCGGCGCGCCGCAAAGACCGCGCCCAAATAGTCAATAAATTCGTTGAGCAGACGTTCGTGTTGCTGCCACTCTTCCTCGCTGCGTGCCGGTGTCACAAAGGCGTCCGACCAAGCGCGGAAGCGGTCACGGTCGGCGGCGGGGATGCCGAGCATTTCGGCAATGACGACAATGGGGAGGGGGAAGGCGTAGTCGTCGATCAAGTCCATGGCGCCTTGGGCCTGCACCCGGTCGAGCAACTCGTCGGCCATGCGTTGGACACGCTCCTGCATACTGTTGACGATCTTGGTAGTAAAGGCTTTGTTGACCAGGGTGCGCTGGCGGGCATGATCGACGCCATCTTGGTTCAACATGTGTTGGTCAAGCAGTTGGGCCAGCCGGGGCATAGCGGGCAGTTGGGCGCGCTGTTCTGGGGTCAGGGTGTTGCGATAGTTCTTCACAAAGCGCTTGTGGTCGCGCAGAACGGTTTCGGCCTCGGCATAGCCGGTGACAAACCAGAATTGCTCATTTGCCATAAAGCCGGCGTGACGCAGCACCGGCGCTTGCGCTCGCATGGCGGCATAGATCGGATAGGGGTTGCGCTTGCTGGCGTCGCTGTAGAGATCGTATTGGGTTTCAGTAGTCATTGGTCATTGGTCCTTTGTCATTTGGGTTGTTGAGCAGTATACCATCGATTACGCAACCTGTACGTAAGTCAACCAGCCAAGGTTGCGCAACAAGGTTCCGCTGTTAACCATAGAACTTATACAAAACGGATTCGTCGCCAGAGACCGTTAGGGTCTGCGAGACCCTTACGGTCTGGGCTTCTGCGCAAGTTCTAAACCATTTGGTTGCACCATCTGTACAGAGTTCGTGTATAATAAGGCTATCGTCTTTCGCATGTCGTGTTCTGAAATCAGGTTACGCATGAAGCAGCAAAACTTCCTCCCCCGCGCGGTGATAGCGCTTGGTTATACCCTGGTCTTGGGCCTTGCCGCCTACCTAATGACCCGCCCCACATCGGCTCATGAGTTGCAGCCACTGGGGCCGCCGGTGGTTGCGGCTTGTTATGAAGCAGCCACCACTTGTGAGCCACCAGTCACCCGCCCCGTGGACGGCAAAAGTTGGTTGCCGCAACCAGTGGTGAGCAGCGGTGCGCTGCGGGCGTCTACCTTAAAACCGCTTACTAACATCCCTTGCACGAATGGCTTTGCCGATGTTTTCCCCTGCGCCCATGTCGATCTCTTGGCCTTTTTGCCCCACACGCTGATCGGCGGCGACACCAACAATGACATGTGGGGCTGGACCGATCCGGTGACCGGCAAGGAGTATGCCATGGTCGGCGCCCGTGATGGCGTTGCTTTTGTGGACATTAGCACGCCAACGGCGCCCCGCTTTCTGGGCAAGCTGCCCACCCATGCCGAACGCAGTTCCTGGCGCGACCTCAAGGTTTATCAGGATCATGTTTTTGTGGTCGCTGATAAAAATCGTGGACATGGGATGCAAGTCTTTGATCTGACCCAGTTGCGCACCCTAACCGCCACGACGAATACAACCACAACGCTGCTGTTAAGCGAAACGGCGCACTACAATGGCTTTAGCGACGCCCATAATCTTGCCATTAACGAAGAGACTGGCTACGCCTATGCGGTGGGCGGCGAAACGTGTAACAGCGGTCTGCATATCGTTGATATTCACGATGTCAAGGCGCCGAAATTTGCCGGTTGCTACGCCGACGATGGCTATATTCACGATACCCAGTGTATCATCTACCGCGGCCCCGACCCCGACTATCAGGGGCGCGAACTCTGTTTTAATTCCAGCGTCTCGCAAATGACCATTGTCGATGTCACCGATAAGCAGGCGCCCACCCGTCTCTCTGCCATCGCCGTGCAAGGCAATATTTACATGCACCAGGGCTGGTTGACGCCGGATCGCCGCTACTTTCTGTTGGATGATGAGATGGATGAATGGTTTGGTCGGCACAACACTCGCACCTATCTCTTTGATGTCAGCGACATTGATACGCCGCGCGTTCTCAATGCCTATACAGCCGCAGTGCCTTCGGTGGATCACAATCTCTACATCACCGGCACCTATGCGTATGAAGCCAATTATACGAGCGGGTTGCGCATTCTGGATCTCAAAGCGATCACCCAGGGACAATTGACCGAAGCCGCCTTCTTCGACACCTACCCTGAAAATGATAATGCCGTCAGTGCCGGCGCCTGGACAGCCTATCCCTTTTACCAAAGCGGCGTTGTCGCCATCAGCACATTGGATCGCGGTCTCTTTCTCGTCAAGCCGAAGTTGGCGCCGGACGTGGTTCTCACCGACCGCCAGACAGAAGTGGCCTTGTGTACCAATGCCACGGAGCAAAATGCTGTTGACCTGCCGCTTGCCTTGCGCACCCGCAACGGCTATGCGCAGTCCGTTACCTTGCACACAAGTCCCTTCCCAGCAGCCATGACTGCCGCATTTGCGCCTGCCACCCTTGATCTCAGCGCCACGGCAGCGGCAAGCAGCACCTTGACGATTCAGGGCAACCCCGCCGCCACCGGCAACTATACCTTTACCATCCAAGCGCTTACGGCTGACCAACAGGTGTTAGATCAAGGGCTGGTGAAGGTTCACCTGGCGAGTGCGGTCGCTTCCATCCCCCTGCTGACCTATCCGCCAGATCGCACAACGTTGCGCGATCTGGCAGTGCTGTCCTTCTCCTGGTCGGATGACGGAAGCGCCAGCCGCTATCACGTCGAAATCGCCAATGACCCAACCTTTGTGACAACGGTCTATACGCTCACACTGTCGTCGCCCGGTTTTGCGCTGGCGCCGCCCCCCACCACGCAGCCGTGGACGATGCCGCTGCGCTATCAACAACGTTATTATTGGCGAGTCACAGCCACTAACCGCTGTGGCGCCGCCGTTTCGGCGACGGGTCAATTCCAGACGCCCAACGTCGCCTTTTTACCGATTATCAAACGCCCACCAGCGAACTAGAGAGGATGTACGATCATGCCACTATACGAATATTTCTGCCCGACCTGCAAAGATACCTTTGAACAATTACGCCCAGCCCCCAAGGCGGATGAAGCGACCACCTGCCCCGCCTGTCGCCAACCATCGTCACAACGGGTGCTATCGATCTTCGCCAGCAGTGTCAAGGGCGAAGGTGCTGGCGCCTCCATGCCCATGTCCATGCCAATGGCCGGCGGTTGTTGCGGCGGCGGGGCTTGCGGCTGCCACAATTAAACAGTCAGTGTGTCCAGTAAGAAAATAAGTTGAGATAAAGAAATTGAGAGGTTGAATGACTTAATCTCTCAATCTCCCAATCAACAAACAATACAGTGATTGGATGATTATATAAGGAGAAGAATCCCAAATGTCCTGGCAGAATTACCTGGCCGAGAACAAGGCGCGTTTTTTGGATGAATTGTTGGATTTTCTACGCATTCCCAGCATCTCCAGCTTGCCGGAGAATGCAGTGGATGTGCGCAAGGCAGGCGAGTGGGTTGCCAATCGGATGCAGCGCGCTGGGATTGAGCATGTGGAAATCATGGAAACCGGCGGTCATCCCGTCGTCTATGGCGACTGGCTCCATGCCCCCGGCAAGCCGACCGTGATGATCTACGGCCACTTTGATGTGCAGCCGGTTGACCCGCTGGAGTTATGGGAGAATCCCCCGTTTGAACCGACGATCAAGGATGGCCGCGTCTATGCCCGCGGCGCCAACGACGACAAGGGTAACATGTTTACCCCCATCTTGGCCACAGAGGCATTGCTCCAGAGCGAGGGCAAGTTGCCCGTCAATGTGAAATACTTCTTTGAAGGGCAGGAAGAGATTGGCAGTCCGACCCTACCCCCCTTTGTCGAGGCGAACAAAGGCAAGTTCATCTGTGATATGGTGATCAGTTCGGACGGCGGCCAGTATAGCGACACCCAGCCGGAGTTAACGGTCGGTCTACGCGGGTTAGCGGCCTTGCAGATCGATGTGCGCGGGCCAAATGCCGATGTCCACTCCGGCATGTTTGGCGGCGCCATTGCCAACCCGATCCATGCGCTGGTGGAAATTCTCGATTCCATGCGCGGCGCCGATGGGAAGATTTTGGTCGAAGGCTTCTATGATCGGGTACGGCCCCTGACTAGTGAAGACCGGGCACACATTGCCGCTGTTCCCCACGATGACGAGGCGTTCAAGGCACGTGTTGCCGTCAATGACATCTATGGCGAACCGGGTTACAGCACGCTCGAACGCATCTGGGCGCGGCCCACGCTGGAGGTGAATGGCATCTGGGGCGGCTTCCAGGGCATTGGCACCAAGACGGTGTTGCCCAGCGAGGCCCACGCCAAAATCACCTGTCGCCTGGTGGCCGACCAAAAGCCGGAAGAGATTGCCGATTTGCTGACCAAGCACATTCTTACCCACACGCCCCCTGGCGTGACAATCAATGTGCAGGTCGGCAACAACAAGGCTGATCCCTATCTCATGCCCGTTGATCACCCTGGCAACCTGGCGGCGCGGGATGTCCATCTGGAACTCTACGAAGAAGAGCCGCTCTATGTGCGCTCCGGCGGCAGCATCCCCTTCTGTAGCCTCTTCCAGAAGGTGCTGGGCGTCTACACCGTCAACTTTGCCTTTGCCCTCAACGACGAAAAACAACACTCACCCAACGAATTCTTCCGCCTCCACAACTTCGAGCGCGGGCAGAAGGCGTATTGCATGTTGTTGGAACGGTTGGGTAGAGAGTAAACACAAGCGAAACAACGGATTCAGGATAGCAACGGATTTATTCTGCTTTCGGGGAAGCTGTGAACTTCCTCCAAAACTTTTCACTTACCAGTGAACGCAGAATCCGTTGCTGTCCTGAATCCGTTGTTTTGTTCCTGTGCTACCCCACTACCGGATCAACTGGCGACTTTGTCAACTCTTCCACGCCGGTTTCCCCCAGATAGAGCATATTTTCAAAGCGGGCGCCGCCGATGCTGGGGATGTAGACGCCCGGTTCGCAGGAGAGGGTGTCACCGATTTGCAGCACATCGTCGCTGTCGATGGCGACGCGTGGTAGGTCGCCGCCCAAGCCTAAGCCGTGGGAGATGTGATGGGGGAAGTAGTGACGCCAGCCTTTTTCCTGTAACATATCCACCGTAATCTGGTAGAGATCGGCGCTGCGGGCGCCTGGTTTCATGGCATCACGGGTGGCGCGATAGGCTTGTTGGACGGTGGTGATCAATTCACGCTGCTGTGGCGTCCCTTCACCGACGATAGCGGTGCGCGTCTGGTCGCCCAGATAGCCGTGGTAGAGAATACCCATATCGACCAGCACCATGTCCCCTTCCCGGATCACCCGGCGGGGGTCCAGCACCCAGTTGCCGGTGCCCATATAGGCGGTGCCGGGGCCGCTGACCACCTGCATTCCGGCTTCCTCACAGCCAGCTTTGAGCATCACCGCCGCGGCTTCGGCGGCCACGTCGCGATTGGTCGCTCCTGGTCGCGCAACCTGAAAGGCGGTCATCATCCCCAGATCCGAGATGAGCGCGGCTTCCCGTAGCAGTGCCAATTCCGCTGGTTCTTTGGTACGCCGCAGCGTTGGGCCAAGCTTTGGTTCAGCGACACAAACCGTGGTGGGAGCTGCTCTTTGGAGTGCATCGGCCAGCGTTGGTGACAGGGCATCAAACGCCACCCGTCGCCAACCCCGCGCTTTGATCGTCGCTGCCAACTGTTCCTGCGCCGACGGGTCGCCAACTTCCGTTTTGACCACCGTACATTGGGTTAATTGGTCGCGACAGGCGTAGTAGAACATTGGGCCGGGAATGGCAATCGGGGCTTCGTCGGTCAACACCAGAAAAGGTATTGGCGGCAAGCCGGAAACCGGTTCGTCATGCGGGGTAAAGTAAAGCTGATTGGGCCGTTGGGTCGCCACAAAGGCATCATAGCCTTGTTCCGCCAGCGCCTGCAGAAGGCGCGCTCTACGAGTCATAGGGTCATCCTTTTCTACTTCAGTTCACAGAGAGCACAGAGGCAGCGCAGAGATACGCAGAGGAAATCTCTGTTTGTCTCTGTGCAATCGCTGTGATCTCTGTGCCCCAAGCTAATTCGTGGTCACCGGCATGTCCAGGGATCGATAGCGTTGTTCCCAGTGCCAACTCGCTGTGGCGCCGATCAAGGGTTTATAGATTTCGGGTAGATTGTCGATAAATGCTTGACTCGGTTCCTGGCCGGGCCAGGCGCGGAACATGGGTGGGGTGTAACCGCCGATGATGATCACCCGTTCTTTGTCGCTGCGTAGTTGACCGGTGGCGTGGATCAGCGACTCAGCAAAGAGCAGGGTTGAACCAGCGGGGGCAATCACTTGGTGGATCAGCGACGGGTCTTCATAGGCGCAGGCGATGAGCTGGGCTTGCGGCGCCTTGATCTTGTGGCTGCCGGCAATCACCACCGTGCCGCCGTCATCGGGGCCGAGGTCGGTCAGGTTGGTTAGCGTCTTGACAAAGTTGCAGTGGAAGAGACCGTTCTCGGTATAGGTGCCGAGATCAGGTCGCGTGCCGGTGTGAAAACCGTAGCGCACCGGCGCACTGGGGTCATAATCGGGGGCGCGGGAGTTGATGATCGCTTCCGATTCTTCCAGCCGCACGGCGCCGCCGACAAATTCTTCGGCCATTGCCACCAGGCGGGGATGGGTCAAGTAGTCAAAGATGGCTGGGTCTGCCTCCACAATGTGGGCAAAATGGACATGATGGGGTTTATAGGTCGAAAAGCGGGCGCCGCGTACCACAGCATTGGCCGGGTCGCCGGTGGCAATCAGATCGCGCTTGAGTTTTTGCAACGCCTCGCGCGTCGCGCCCACTTCATCGGCAGTGAGTGTATTTTCGACAATCACATAACCGTAAATATCTAAATGTAGCCGTTGCGCCGGGGTGAGCGCTGGAAAGGGCCTGTGGTAGCCATTAGTTTGACCGTTTGTTTGCATCTTTACTTCTCCTAAATTGCTATCTATTGTATAATTCTGCCATCATTCATGATTCATCAACACTTGAGGTTTCAAAAGATGAATGACGGTAAGCGTTGGCTTGTTTTTGATAGAGAGGGACATCCTATCTATCTGACTGACTGAAGAGCGATGGCAACATATTGTCGCGCAGGATAATCATCCTGAAATGGAAGATTTTGAAGAATTCCTCAAAATCACCCTCCAAAGTGGTCAGCAGCGTCAAGAACCACTGAACCCGCGTAAGTATCGTTATATCTATCCGTTTAACGGTTTGCCTGATGGCAGCAACCATGTCGTCGCAATTGTATTATTTGGTTTTGACATCAACCTAAAAGGCCAGGTAACAGCAAACAATTACGTCACTACTGCCTTTTTCAAGCATATTAGAATCAAACGCTAAAGCTTATGAATGAAACTTCTCTGTATACTTACAACTACGATCAAGATGCCGATGTACTCTACATTTCCTTTGCGCCCGGTGAAAAAGCGACAACGGCAGTGGAATTGAACGATAATATCTTACTGCGGTTTAATCGTGCCGAAAAACGGGCAATTGGCTTAACCCTTATGGATTTCTCGGTACTGATTCAATTAACCAAAGTAGGACCGCGAAGCTTCCCTTTGTCTGGGTTGGACGATCTTGAACCGGATTGGCAAGAGCTAGTGATCGATCTGATCACTTCTCCCCCCGTAAATCAAATTCTCAAGGTGTCGAGTTTCACACCTTCGCTTACAAGCTCGATCCCGGTTGCTTTTGTAGAAAGACCGCCGATTGCAGTTGCAGCCTAATCCACCTTATTGTGCGAGTTGACCTTTACCCTTTCATCCCCGTCAACGTGATCCCTTGAATAAAGCGCTTTTGCGCAAAGAAAAAGATCACCACAATCGGCAACGTGATCACCGTCGCCGCCGCCATCATGAGATCCCACTGGGTGCGATATTGCCCCCGAAAGGCCGCCAGCCCCACCGCCAACGTATATTTGTTGTCGTCATTGAGGAAGATCAAAGGCCCTAAAAAGTCATTCCAACAGCCCAGAAAGGTGAAGAGCGCCACCGTTGCCAGCGCTGGTTGGGTCAGGGGGAGAATCACCCGCCAGAAGATGCCCCAATCACTGGCGCCATCGATACGGGCGGCGTCAGTGAGATCCATGGGAATGGTCAAGAAGAACTGGCGCAGCAGGAAGATGAAAAAGGGCGATCCTACCGTTATGGTTTGGGGAAATTACACGTGATGGGAGCTACCTTGTATAATACACGGGATAGCCAAAGCCGTCAAAGTATTGTGGAAGATGGCTTACCTACCGAAAGAAACGCACGAAGCAGTCATAAGGTCAATTGAGCCCGCTAGAAATGGATCTCATGTCAACCAAACCATACCAACTCCTTTTCTTAACTGAACGTAGCCCCCATCACCAACAGGCAGCGCTAGAAGCGGCGCCCGCCGAGGTGGCGGTTACGATGCTACGGGCGCCAGATCGGGCGACTATTCTGGCGCTGCTACCGCAAATGGACTTTTTGATCAGCGAGCGCGCCGGCGTGATTGATGCCGAGATGATTGCAACAGGCCAGCGGTTGCAATTAATTCAGCGGCTGGGATCACTCACCTATGACATTGATGTAGCTGCGGCACAAGCACGCGGCATTCCGGTCTGCACCTGGCCGATTGAAGGGTGCATTCTAGTGGCGGAACATTTGATGATGCAGATGCTGGCGCTGGTGAAACGGTTGCCCGCAGCAAAGGCTGTGACCGAGGCAGCGCTCGACTGGGGGCGACCAGCCCGCCGCACCGATGAAAACACCTTCGCTTATAACTGGACCAAGCGCGCCGACGTTGGGGGGATCTACCAAAAGACGGTGGGTATTCTGGGCTTTGGTGAAATTGGCGCCGAGTTGGCGCGCTGCCTGCGCGGCTTCCGACCGGCGCAGGTGCTTTATCATAAACGGCGGCGCTTACCCAATCTTGTAGAAGCAGAATTGGGCATTACCTACGCCAGCGAAGAAATGCTCTTTGCCCAAAGTGATTTCCTTTGCAACCTGCTTCCCTTCTCGGCGGAAACCGAGTTACATCTAAATCGGGCTGTTTTTCAGCAGATGAAACGGGGCGCCTTTCTTGTCAGTTGCGGTAGCGGCGCCACCATTCAAGAAGC
Source organism: Caldilineaceae bacterium (assembly GCA_026645575.1). The sequence goes on along the minus strand of JAPKMW010000021.1, from coordinate 60,271 downwards.
CGATTTAGCCGCAGCGTTACAAGCAGGTCAATTGGGTGGCGCAGCGCTGGACACCTATGAGTGGGAGCCTTTGCCGGCGAACAACCCACTCGTGTCATTGGCGCGTGAAACCAGAGCCAATCTCCTGTTAACACCTCACATCGCCTTTGGTGTACGCACCAAAGCGCAGGCCGCTTGGCGTAGTGACGACTATACCAATATCCTACGCTGGCTGACCAAAGAGCCATTACTGTACAAAGTCAATTCGGTTGTGCATCCATGATGAGTAAGCCCAGATAGGGATAATTGGAGATTGACTTCCCTGAAAATATAAGCTATACTTTTTTTAATTACAAAAATGTAATCAAAAAAGGATCATGGTGGATAACACCCACTTGAATCAGCATAGTGTAGCGTTATGCAAACTCTTATTTGTACGCAGCCATCATGGGATTAAACCTGATCTTAGTGATTATTGTCCTCATTGCATCAGTGATTAGCATTTTGCAGACCTTTACAGACCCCGTGCGTAATAGTCGCCGATGGATTGCAATTTCAGTTGGCATCGTAACTTGCACAGCCCTCAGCTTACTTTTCTGGCGTAGCTATGCCGGCTATATTAGTGTCGCGGTTTGGCTTCTCCTTGCCGTTATTCCCTCCCTTGGCTTTCGTTTTTCGGATCGTTTGTTCTACCAAGGCAATTATGAAGGAGCGCGCCGGGTGAAAAACAGTTTGCGCTGGTTGCATCCCCTGGCTGATTGGGCGTGGCAAGAGGCCCTCTACCGCGCCTATGACCAAGCCCAACAGGGCAACCATTCAGAGGCGATCCGGATCATTGAGCAGGCGCAACACCAACCGCCAACCCTCACCCAGATCTGCACCCTCTTTTTCTTTCGCCAAGATTGGGCCGGTTTGGTTGCCTGGTGGGAAAGTGGAACAGCGCAAGAAGCGTTAGCCGGACGTCTGGATCTGGTTCGCTACTATTTACATGCGTTGGGCGAACTCGGCCAACGGAATCAATTGCTGACCATCATCCGTGAGCGCTACACAACCTTTAGCGAAGCGCCCAGCCTACTGGAATATTGCTTTCTCTATGCCTTCACCTTTGGCGGATGCCCAGAAGAAGCCAACAAACTTTTGCATACGACGCTTTTAGAAAGTATTGGCCCCGATACACGCACAATTTGGATCGCCACGGCCCACGATGTCGCCGGCAATCGGGCCATGGCGAATGCCTTGCTTAAACCTTTGCTTCGCACCACCAAAGATGGTCTTGTGCGCCGTTTTGCCGAACATCGTTTGCATTACCCTTTGAGTGATAGAACGGAAGAACTCACAAAAGAGAACAAACAATTTCTTCAACGCCTCGAACGCGACTGGATCGTCAAGCAACGAAGTAGTACACAATGGTAGTAAGCTTGACATTTCAGTCGAATTCGTCTAGAAATATTACAATTTCGCAATTTACATAAACAAAACGAAATTTATTTCCCTGTTTTTTTTATTCCCAGTTGACAAAAGCCATTTTATGCAGTATAGTGAAGCAGAGGAATTACTCGAATTGTACGACATGCACCAATGCGTATAATTTTGACCTCACACTCGTTCTCTACCAACGTTCTACCCAAAAGGAGACAAACGATGATGAAAGTGTATGCGCTCATTAGTGCCGCGATTTTGTTTGCATTGTTGATGTTCGGCCCATTAGTTTCGCTGGCCAGCAGCACAGCCGATGTTGCGGTGTCGTGGAATACGACGCCGTCGTTTGGTTGGGTGGCAGGCCCCGGTGGTGCAGGAAAGTAAGCCAATCAAAAGGCAGTTATTATCCGTCAAGCCGTCGTTTCGCTATTAATCCAGATACCGCGGAGAAAGTAGCAAAAACCAAACAATGGCTTGATATACGACAGGTAGTGTCTCAAAGTAAGTGACAGCGATAGGAAAAACTATCGCTGTCTTTTTATATTTGCCAAAGGATAGTCTGTGTGAGAAAAGAGGTTAAGAATACGCTGCTGCTCCTGTTGACCAGTCTGATCTGGCTACTCATCGGATGGACACTCCACAGCCTATTGGGCGACCAACCTAGTATGGCCCAAAGTCCAGCAACTGCCCGGATTGATAAGGCGCTTACCCTCCTCCAAAGCAGGCAATATGTCACCCATGAAGTCACAGCGGAACAGTTATCGTACGCCGCCATTCGCGGTATGGTCATGGCATCCCAAGATCCTTATGCGGTGCTGTTTACACCGCCGGCCAGCGCGGCCTATACAGCGGACATTGCAGGTGAAACAGGAGCGCCAGGGATTTGGAAAACGTATCATGATAAGAAAATTGTGATTTACCGACTCGAACCAGATGGAGGAGCCGAGCGCGCTGGGCTTAAAGTAGGCGACATTTTGTTGGGCGTCGATGGCATCCAATTTAACGAAACCACGGCAGTAGATGAAGCGACGATTCTCCTGCGTGGGCCAGTAGGTACGACGGCTAAGGTTGCGGTGCAGCGTGGTCAAACCATTTTAGAATACCAAGTCACCCGTGATGAGTGGCAAATCATCGCATCACACATAATTAGTGGTCAGATCGGGTATCTTCAACAGACCTTGTTTCCGCTTAACGCCGCGCCCAAGATGCAACAGCATCTCCAATCATTGGTCGATCAGCAAGTGAAAGCGCTGATTTGGGATCTGCGCGACAATGACGGCGGAACTGTACAAGCCGTGTCAGCCATTCTAAACAATTTCCTGGCCGAAGGTGTATTTTTTATTGCTGAATTCAAAAATGGCGAACGTCAACAATTTTCTGCCGACGGTAGTGCAACACTCGTTGATTTACCCCTGGTTGTATTGATCAACGAAGGCACCTATTCCGCCGGGGAAATCGCGGCAAATGCACTGGCGGTCAATCAGCGCGCCATCCTCATCGGCACGCCAACGAAAGGCAAAGGACTGATCCAGGATATGATCCCGCTCGATGAGCAACTTCTGTTGCGGATTTCAATTGCCAAGTGGCTTTCATCTTCAGGCGAGTGGCTTGAAGGAAAAGGGGTGACGCCGACCATTGCCATTAAGGATGACCCGACAACTACGGCTGATGAAGTCCTCGATTTTGCGGTGCAATATCTCTTAGGTCATTCCGCCCAATAGTAAACGCTACTCTTTCGTCAGTATAGAAGCGCGCGCCATACTTTTTTTGGCATACCCAATTCGGCGGGTTACATCCATTAGCTTGTCACTGTGCAATTCATGGGCGATCTGTGCTGCTGAATTCACAAAGAAGTCACGACCGCGACTTTGGGCAACGACCAGAAAAGCCGCCACGACAGCCGGGTCATACTGTTGTCCGGCACAGCGCGTAACTTCGTTTACCACCTCTTCTAGGGAGCGCGTGGCTTGATAAGGACGGTCGGAAAGCATCGCTTCGACACTATCAGCAACCGCCAAAATCCGCGCCGCCAGTGGACTTTCCTCTCCCTGCAACCCATCAGGATAACCACGCCCATCCCACCGTTCATGGTGGTTGCGCACCAGCGGCACCAAAGCTTGCAACAGTGGCATTTGGCTCACAATTTCAGCCCCGATGACTGTATGCAATTTCATGGCCGCATACTCTTCATCCGTAAGCCGTCCCTGTTTGCCGACAATTGCATCAGCGACGCCAACCTTACCGATATCGTGGATCAGGGCGCCCCGCACAATCATTTTGCGCTCTTCTAACGGCAGATTCATCGCCTCGGCAATCGCGTCGGCATAGCGCGCCACCTGCGCCGAATGACCAAAAGTATAAAGATCATAGGCGTCGATTACCGCGCCAAGTGTATGTAACAGACTAATGTTGGCTTCATCCAGTTGGTGATTCGCAATTTCCAGTTGATCAGCATAGGAGCGCAGATTATCGAGATAAAGACGAAAGGCATAGCTTGTGGCAAAGATAGGTAAAACAAAAAGGACTAATCCCATTACCCCCGCCACTTCATAGGCAATGGCTAGACCGCCGCCACCGACAATGCCGCTTGCGATGGTGATCGGCATGGCCCATTGCCAATCCTCCTGCCATATGTTGATTGGCTTTCGCCCAGTCCGCAGCGTGGTGAGAAAGATGAGCAACACCAGATTGATGAATGTGTCAGTCCCTACCGCCAGCGCTAGCGGCAACACGGCGCCCCACTGTGCAACCGCGCCAGGTACGCCGCCCAACCAAAGGTAGACCTGACCACAAGCAGCCATTGATAAAACACCCATACTCATGTTGAAGGCTACCCGCAGCAGTAAGCGATTTAGCGGCTCTTTTTTCCCTGGCTTCAAGCTACATGACAGATTATCCGTAATCGTTGAGGCGGCGCTACTCACCAAATGTGGTAAAACCCCGGCCCAAGGCCCCAAGGTCACCATGGCAGCCAGTGCAATCACATAGCCCAAAGAGATAAAACTCCGACTTTTTGCAAACATTTGGACCGTAGCCGCCTCGGTAACAAGCGTCAGCGCGGTAAAAAGCAGAAGAACGGTCCAATTGCCATCAAAGGCCATTAAGGCAATGGCTAATACATAAGCGCCCATGACCGAGATGGCCAACATATAAAGCGGCACCCACTGCACTGTATTGCGTTCACGTTTTAACACACCATCAATCATCGCGGCAACGGACATGCGATGCTTCTCCTCTTACATCCAATAAAAACGCCAATTATTCAAACAGCGTAGGTACAACAAATGTAGTAATAAACGCAAGCATTACATGTACGTAAACGAAAACACTTATTGCTTAAAGTTAACACAGTTTTTCCTGTACTATTTTGACAATTACATTACAAAGCAAAATGAAAGTGTATCATTATTGGCATCAAAACTACATCAAACAAATGCCAGAGTAGATCCCTGTTAAATTATGAAAAAGTGGATGACCACTTTCTACTACGTCGTCGCGTTGAGTGATCGCTGGTTGGTTAATGCAGAGAAATAACGCCTTTGACCTTACGCCATATCCCAACAACGGTGCGTAAAGTCATAAAGAGGCCAGCATTTTGTCGTAGCGTAAGCTTAATTGCTGATCGGTTGAGCAAAGGAGGACACAGCCATACAAAGAAATGATCAGCAGTAACGATGCAGGTTAAGAAAGGAGCGCTAACCAAGGATGTTCAGGGGCAGTAGCGAGTAGCGCCCAGTAGAGCCAGGCGCGTTGAGTGGCGGTAAGCAGAGGATAAGCATTGGTGAAATCGGTTTGATCCTGCGGGCGCGAACGCGGCCCGGTATTTCTGCTCTTAAAGAGTAACACCAATTCGGGCGCCAGAAAGCGAATGCCGGTGGCGGTCGTCAAGGTAATCCGCTCAACGGTTTGAATGATCGAAGGGTCACGCCGGTAGCGCCAGACGCCATGCGCCATGTCGGTAAAGAGAATATCGATCATCACTTCTTGCTTATGGGCGTGAACCTGATGGCGCGGCAATTCGAGCCGCATGTGGAGCGGCCAAGGACCGGCTTTGCCTTCCCAATAGGTGGCAAACTGCCAGTCACGCTCAGCCAAGTATTGTTGCAATAACAGTTGGTCATCTCTGGCGACTACCATATCCATATCATAGTGGCAACGCGTCACACGGCCTAAAAAGAGGTCAATGGCCCAACCACTGGCGATATACCAGGGCGCAGGAAAGGCACGCAGGGTATCAACCACAGCATAGAGAGGCGCAAAACCATGGTGCGTGCAATACCAGGCACGCGCAGCAGCCACGGCTTCCGGTGCGGGTATCGGCGATAACGGCGCCACAGCGTAACGTCGGCGCGCTGCTTCGTCATGCCGCAAATAATCGCAGACATAGAGTAAATCAAACCACTCATCAGCCGCAACCTCCCAACAGTACAATTGGTAGGCGCCGCTTTCGTGTTGGAAGTAGGACAGTGTGGAGTTCGCTTCCGTCGCCACATGTTTGTATCCTAGCGCCGCCAACTGGTGCATAACAGCCTCAGCCAACGGCAAAGGCCAGACAGCAGCGGCTAGTGTAATTGTCGGTTCAACCGGCCATAAGCCGGGAATCGCCGTTGCACCGACGTGGATAATCTGCTCGATGACCCCGCCATCGGTGACATGGCGCAGGGCGGCCAAAAGACGCGCCTGCTCCTCGGCAAATTGCACAGCCCAGGTTGTGTGATCACCCGGCGAGGTCATAACCCATGCCCTTCGTTAATCGGCAGCAAGCGCCAGGTTGAGCGGGAAGGTTGTCTTGGGCGCTTCGACTTTGTCAGCCAGCGGCGAGACATCGCGCACAAAGCGCCCTTGCATACTCCACGGCCCGGTCCAGGTCACTTGCGCCTCGACCAGACGACCGCGCAACGGCAGGTCGCTTTCGATAAAGACCAGTTTGTTTTGGCGGGTGCGGCCCCGCCATTTGCCCTTGTGCTGATCTTCGACCAAGACTTCCACAAGCTCACCCAAAAAGCGGCTGTTAATCTCGGTGCTGACGGCTTCCTGCAACGCCTCGATCACTTGGTGGCGGCGCACCTTCTCCGCTTCCGGCACATCATCGATCATGCGCCGGTCACTGACCGTGCCGGGACGCGGGCTATAGCGGGCCAGATGGACTTTGTCGAGCTTGAGATCGCGCAGGACGGTCACGGTCTCTTCAAACTGAGGGGCGGTTTCACCACAGAAGCCGACAATAATGTCGGTATGAATGGCTGCGTCCGGGAGAATGGTGCGGATACGTTCGACCAGAGCGCGATAATCGGCGTTGGTATAGCCCCGTTTCATGCGCGCCAATACCTCGTCATCACCGGCTTGGATTGGCACTTCAATGACTTCACAGACTTTAGGCAGGTCACGCACCGTCTGGAGCAGGCGGTCGGTCATGTAGTTAGGGTGGCTGGTCAGGAAGCGGATGCGCCATAGCCCTTCAATTTTGTGAACTTCCTGCAAAAGGTCGGCCAGGTCGGGGATGTTGCCGTCGGCCAACCCGTTGAAGGCGCTGACGGTGTTGCTATTGCCCAGGCCATCTTCGCGCCAGTCATAACCGTAGCGGTCAACAATTTGGCCCAGCAAAGTGACTTCGCGCACGCCTTGCGCGACTAGACCACGAATTTCGTTGACAATTTCGTCAACTGGGCGGCTCCGTTCAACACCACGACGGAAGGGAATAATGCAAAAGGTGCAGGCGTGGCTACAGCCGTAGACAATCGGCACATGGGCGGCAACCGGCGCGGCGCCGCTCAAGGCCAGATGTTTGATTGACTGCACCGTGCCGATGGGCTGCGCTTCGTCCTGCAACTGGTAGCGGCGCACCAATTGTTCCCGCTCAATGGTGGCCATTTCTGCGTCAATCTCGCTCTGACGCAGGTGGTTGACCAGCGGCGTCGCCTCGCTGGGGGGCATAAAGACATCGACATAGGGATAGGATTCAAGCAGTTGCGGGCTGGGCTTCACCCCCACCATACAGCCCATGAGTGCAATGGTGCGCTCGGCCTTCTGGCGTTTCCAGGGTTTCAAGCTGCCCAGCTTGCCCATCGCCTTTTCTTCGGCGCTCTGGCGCACGACACAGGTGTTAAGGACGACGACATCAGCATCGTCCAATTTATCGGTGGGGCCAAAGCCGATCTTTTCCAGTTCGGCGGCGACATGATTGCTGTCGGCGATGTTCATCTGGCAGCCAATCGTCCAGATATGATATTTGCGGGCGGCAGTTGAGCTTTGGTCGGTGGTCACTTCATGGGTGACAACGGTTTCCGGCGCGCCGGCTTCAGCGGCCTGTTGGGTGTGATCTCTCATTTTTCTCTCCTGTTGTCCGGTGTAGGCCGGGCAGGGCTGTCAACGAATGTAGGGAACAACTTGAACGAATGGAACGGATTCTGCATCGATTCCAAGTGAACTCTCATTGTACGGTTGAGCGTGGTCTGTGTCAAAACTAGTAGGTGATGGACTTGCATACGAGCGGGCAGACCGCCGGGAAGAGGCCAGTCGTTAGCATGTAGACCGCAAGCGTTTTCGGTCTCTTCCCGGCGGTCTGCCCTGTTGTATTTATCGGGAGATTTCACCAACGGGGATGAGGGACGGTTTGGCGAGACCAAAGCGGCGAAAGAGCATAGGGGCGAGGGCGGCAACCCAGAAGCCAATGGCGGCATAGCGCAGATAGCGGAGCAGGTAGCCCAGCGCGCTTTCATCGGCGGCGATTAGGACAAAGAGTGTATCCAAGCCGCGCCAGAGCAGTAGCACACCGATGACGCCAATGAGAAAGCGCAAGAAGTAGGCGCGACGTTGCTCGGCCTTTGGCGTAAAGCCGCCCCAGGCGGTACAGAGCAGGGCGCCGGCGCTCAAGCCCCACAAAGCGCCAGTAGCAGTGACAATATCGTGCAGGGAAAAGGGCGCTGGTGGGCTTGCAGCAACCACCATTGCGGTTGTCACCCATTGCGGCGGCAGCGACCAGGTCATTGGGACGAGTGTACTCACACCAACGCCGATAGCGGTGAGCAGGGCAGAGGCAGCAAAGAGCAACGGTATCTGCTGACGCAGTGGATAGCGCTGTAACCACGTTTCCAGTCGATCTTCCCAACGCACGCCGAGCCAAAGCACTAGGCCGCCCAGCAACCAGCCGGCCAGAACATCGGTGGGAAAATGGACGCCCAGGTAGATACGCGACAAGCCGGTCAGGAAGATCAAGCCAATGGCGGCCAACCAGCCCCAAGCGCGCTGGCCGTAGAGCGCCAACAGCCCCCACATGACCACGGCGTTCTGCGCATGGCCGGAGGGCAAGCCAAAGGAAAATTCCGGGTCAGTCCACAGTTGCACCTGGGCGTCGTACCAATAGGGGCGCGGGCTATGCAGGAGCATTTTGGCGAGGTTGTTAAGGACGATACACAGCAATAGAAAGAGCGCCACCCGCACGCCCAGGCGGCGATCCATCATCCAGTAGATCAAGGGTAAAATGAGCAAGTAAAATTCAATGTTACCGGTAAAGGTAAAGCCATTCATCAGACCGGCCCACCCGTCACCCCCGCTTTGTAGCCAGAGAACAACTTGAATGCCCCAATCCAGTAAACTCGCACTCATGCTTCTATCCTTTTTTCTGTATATGCGAAAACCCATGCTCGTTCTTCGCCGGTCACGGATCGGCGAAGAACAGGTTTAATTGGCAATGCTCCCTTACACCGCTGTTGGTTATCTATCGTAGCTTATCATAGCGTTGTCAAGATCGTGCAATCCTCAAGTTTTAGAAACTATGATACGATTGACGTAGGCAGCTTTTGTAAAGCGTTTCGCCCGAAGTAAGTGCGCCCCTTCCGGGAAGAGACGAAAACAGAGCGGCATGAGTAGGCGGTAGCTGCCTCTTCGCAGAAGGGGCGCCCAGTCCTCGTTACAGTTCTTTCATCACAACAGGTTCTATAACTATGCGATTACAATATACGCTTCAACATTTACCCTACTGGCAGCGTTTGCGCAACGGTGGTCTCATCCTGAGTAGCATCGGGCTTACGATCAGTGTGCTTTTTGTGCTACAGACCGCTGTGCTTGCCCAGGCGCCAACCAGCGATACAGAGGATTTAACAGCAGCGGCCGGTTTGGTCAGCGCTGCCACCCCTTTCGCGGCGCTCGTTGCCGGTGATGAACACAGTTGTGGCTTAACCACGGGCGGCGGCGTTCTCTGCTGGGGCGCCAATGGCGATGGTCAGGCCGGTGATGGCTCCCCCTTTGCCTATCGTCCCCCGGTCGCCGTGGTGGGGTTGCCGAGTGGTGTCCTCATGCTGGCCGCCAATGGGAGCCATAGCTGTGCGTTACAAAATACCGGTGGCGTGGTCTGTTGGGGCAATAACAGCACGGGGCAATTGGGCGATGGTGGCGTCAGTGAACGGCGCGTCCCCGTCGCCGTGACCGGTTTGGCCGAAGTTGTGAAGGCCATCACGACCGGCGGCGGTCATAGCTGTGCGCTGTTACAATCAGGCAGCGTGCAATGTTGGGGACGCAATGGCAGTGGGCAGTTGGGCAATGGCGCCAATGTCAATCAGTCAACACCGGTCGTAGTCACGGGCTTGGCCGGTGCTGTCACGGCGTTGACGGCAGGGGCCAACCATACGTGCGCCTTGCTGCAAAGTGGCGCCGTGCAGTGTTGGGGGGACAACACCAATGGACAGGTGGGCGACCAGACGACGATCAGTCGTAATCTCCCCACCGTCGTCAGCGGACTGGCTGGACCGGCCAAAAGTATTGCCGCCGGCCTCGATCATACCTGTGCCATCCTGAACGATGGGCGTGTCCAATGTTGGGGCGATAATGCCCGTGGTCAACTCGGCGACGGCACGCGTGAAGACAAAAACAGTCCCGTGTTGGTGAACAACCTGCGCGACGTGATCGCCACCGTCGCCGCTGGACGCTACCACACCTGCGCGCTGGCGATTGACGGCGATCTCTACTGCTGGGGCAGCAACAATCGTGGACAATTGGGAACCGGCGCGGTGGACAGTAGCCGGGCGCCGCTGCGCGTTGTCGGCGTCCCCGGCGATGCCATTGCCTTAACCGCCGGTCTGGATCACGCTTGCGCCCTTTTCAAGAACAATCTTGCCTACTGTTGGGGCAGCAATCGTTCACGGCAACTTGGTCGCGATGCGCCCGGTCTTGCCAGCGTGCCGAAGTTCCTCCAACTCGCCTTCTTGAGCGATGGTTCAGCGCCGGTTACTGGCATTCCAGCCATTGTCGGCGGGCGCTATCACACCTGTCTGATCACCCCATTGCGCACCTTGCAATGTTGGGGCCGGAATAGCGATGGACAATTGGGCGACGGCACCCAACTCCCCCGCACCCAGCCGATCCATGTGACAGGGTTAACTAGCGTTACCGCGGTTGTATTGGGTGCGGAACACACATGTGCGTTGTCGCAAAATGGCGGCGTCAAATGTTGGGGCAGTAACGCATCCGGTCAGTTGGGCGACGGTTCGACCACCGAGCAGTTGGTTCCCGCCGATGTGATTGGTTTGGGCGGAGCCGCCGTGGCGTTGGCCGCCGGTGACAACTATACCTGCGCCCTGGTGCAGCCGGGGGGCGTTAAGTGTTGGGGTATCAACACTGCCGGTCAACTGGGCGACGGGACAACGACGGCTGCTAGCGTTCCAGTCAGCGTTGCGGGGTTGAGCAGTGGCGTTGTGGCAATCACCGCCGGCGCTGAGCATACCTGTGCGCTGCTGCAAAGTGGTGGGGTCAAATGTTGGGGAGCGAACGTCGCCGGTCAGCTTGGCGACGGCACGACTTTTAACCGGCCAACGCCCGTGGATGTTAGCACTCTTGCCGGCGTCAGCAGGATCGATGCCGGTGGCGCTCACACTTGCGCCACTTTGACCGATGGGTCGCTTCGCTGTTGGGGGGCTAACAATAGCGGGCAGGTGGGGGACGGCACGCGCATCGGGCAATTGCAACCGGTGGCGGTGAATGGCTTGTCCGGTGCAGCCACGGCGGTAGAAGCGGGGATTGTCCACACGTGCGCCCTAGTGAGCGGCGGCAGTGTCGTTTGTTGGGGTAATAATGAGTACAACCAACTGGGCGACGGCACGGCGACGCTACGCACGGCGCCAACTCCCGTTAGCGGATTGGTATCCAATGTTCTCAGCCTTCACGTGGGCGGTTATCACACTTGTGTCCTGGTGACAGGCAATCGCCCCCTCTGTTGGGGACGGGATAGCGATGGGCAACTAGGCGCCGGCGCCCTGACCCAAAGTCCAACCCTGGCGCCGTTGACAGAAAGCCGCCCACCCAAGGTAACACTTAGTTATGTGACGGCGCAGAGCGGCAGTACGCTGACGCTCATCGGCAGCGGCTTGCCCTATAGTGGAACGTTGCCTTTGTTGGTCAATGGCGTCACGGTTACTGATACCTTGCAAGTCAACCCGGCGGGCGAGTTTATCGTCTACCTGACTACGCAGGCAGCGAATCCGGGCGCCTATGAAGTACAAGTGGGCAATCCCCCCGTCGCCACGGCGTTCTTCCTGTTACAAGAACGCGCGGCCATGCGCCCAGCCGAAGGAGGCGGGCGTACCTTTGACCTGCCAGCCGGCATTGGGCGACCGATTCTTGAATTCTATCTGCCAGTCAGTAACCGATAAAAACGTTGGTCAGGAAACAATCGGCAATATTGCGCGCTATTCAGCAAAGAACGCTGATGATATAGTCTTACACAGCACATCCTTTTGATATTTTCTGTGTTCAAAAGGGTGTGTCTGTGAAGCAAACGTTATCTCAGCAAAAGAAAGGTTCTTTATGAAGCGCATAGCAATTTCTGTGCTTGTTGGCCTCGTTGCCATTGCGATCAGGTGGTCGTTTGTACCGGCGCACTCGGCAGAAACAAGACCAGGCGATGCGGATGGTGCAGCCAACCGTGCATTCACGCTCTTTTTGCCGGTCATTACCCAGGGTGGCGCCTCATCCCCAACCACTGTCCCGACGTTGACGCCGACCCTCATTAGCACAGCGCCCACCGCAGCAGCAACCCTGCCGCCTACACCGACAGCAACGGCTCCCCTTGCAACACCAACTGCCGTCGCGACAGCCACGAGTACAACGACGCCTGTCGCCACACCAACACCCAGCACGACCGCAACACCAATCCAGACGCCAACTGCCACGAACACAGCAACCAGCACACCACCAGCCAGCGCGACCGCCACTAGAACCCCAACTGCGCAGCCAACATCGATCAACTTTCCCGATGTCACCTTTTCCTGCCCGCAAGAGCCGGCGCTTAATAATAGTGTCTGGCTTTACCTAACCGTCACCATCACCGAACCGGCACCATCAGCCGCCTCCTTCTTCTTTGAGCCAACCGAATTCCGGGGGCCAGTGAATGAGATAGTAAAACCGCTTAGCGCCTTAACCAACATCTTTAGCAATGAAACTACTGCCCGCTCACCCGGTAGATTGGCAAAATGTGACAGCACTGGCCAATGTACGGCGGTCTACACATTGACAGAAACAGAGGTAACGAGATATATCGGAACGACGGTAAATTGTCAGTTTTGAGATGATAGCGTGAAGGCATAGCGAGTAAAAACAAGGGCCACATTGATCGCAATGTAGCTCTTGTTTTTACTCGCTGCCCTTTCGATACAGCGGCACAAACGCAGGAAATGCAATCAATTTGCAACTAGGGCGTCCAGAACAGATGTGTTATGATAGATGGGGAACTATGTCAGCAAATTCAGATGAACGATGGGAAACGCAATGTTACAATTATCCCTGCCTATTGACGACCAAGTTGTTGAGACAGACAGGAAACCGCTCCTGAACTATTCCTTCTCTCACAATCGCACTTGTGAAGAAAGGGCAAGGTGCGCCCTAGAAGACGCCTACGGAAGTTTACTAGAAGAAACCGCTAAATTTAGTCGTCGTATCGTAAGTTTTCAGGCGAACAAGATAGAAACTTTGCATAATTGGTTCAAGTATCGAGAAGGTTTCTCAGCACAGTTAGTTGAAATTCTCCTAGGCGAATTCAACATCGATAACACACAACAAATTCTCGATCCATTCTCTGGCTCATGTACGACACTCTTAGAAGCAAAACTACATGGTTTCAATGCTGTTGGCATCGAATTGTTACCCCATTGCCACCTTGCCTGGACAGTCAAAGCCCACATTTTTGATTACCAATTGGAAGAACTTTGCGCTGTTCGAGAGCTGATTAGGCAGTCCGACCCGCCTGTAACAAACATGCCTTTTCCCCATTTGACCATTACCGAGGGCGCTTTCCCTATCGAAACAGAAAGGGCAATCGTTGATTACAAACTTTGGTTTGAAACGCTAGCCATTAGTGACGCTGCGAAAACGCTATGCCAAGCGATCTTGATGAGCATTTTGGAAGATGTGAGCTATACGCGCAAAGACGGTCAGTATTTGCGTTGGGACAGCCGAGCAGGGAAAATTTTAGCAAGAAACAAAACACGGATAGCTGCCGGTCAAGAACCAGTTGAGGGTATTGATAAAGGAATTCTACCGTCAGTGAAGCAATCCTTACTGCGTCGGTTCGACAGTATCATCCGTGATGTTCACGAGTTACAACAACAGCAACCAACAGCCAGTAATCAACAACTAATCAAGGGCAATAGCCTATATGTGTTACCGGAGATGGCGCCAAATCAATTCGATGCCGTCATTACATCGCCACCCTATGCCAACCGCTATGATTATACCCGCACTTATGCGCTGGAATTAGCATATTTGAATGTAGACAATAACATTTTTGGCTTGCGCCAAGGTTTGCTTTCTTGTACGGTTGAAAATCGGCCCAAGTTTACTGAATTAGAAACGTATTACCGGATGATAGGCCGCATTGATGACTATGAAAAGACAATCAGTATTATTAAAAAGAATGATGCACTCAATGAAGTTAATTTAGCACTTGCCATGCGGAACGAACGCGGAGAAATTAACAATCGTGGCGTGCTAAAAATGATCGAGCAGTACTTCGCAGAACTTACCTTCATCTACCGTGAATTACATCGCGTTTGTCGTCGTGGCGCCCACGTCGCCTTTGTTAATGACAATGTGCGCTACGCAGGCGAAGCGATTCCAGTTGATTTGATTAGTACAAATCTTGCCGAACAAGCTGGCTTCATCCCTGTTAAAATTTATGTACTCCCCCAGCGCAAAGGCAACAGTAGCCAGCAGATGGGCAAATTTGGTCGGCAAGAGCTACGCAAGAGCATTACGATTTGGCAGAAGCCCTAACGCCATCTCCACCAAACAAACAATGGAATCAAAAGAACGATGAGCTTTCAAAATCATCTCCTTTCAGCCAAAGATTTGGTAACGCCATACGCAGAAGTGAGAGCTGGATTCATTCGGTTGGCACTGGAAAAGAATCGGCAGGCCACTCCATTTATTGAAGAGGCCAAAACATTAAAAGCGCTTGCTTTACAGATTGCAAAACCGGCGGACCTACTTCACATAGAGACATTGAAGCCAGCAATCCTAACAGCCGCTGGGGTCTCCGACAAAGCCCGCAACTATTTGACCAATGATGATCAACGCGAAGCCATCAAAGGATTAATCGACAACTTTCTTGCGCCGGCTGGTACAAACTTTGTCGACGAGCTAGTTTTTCGCTTCCTTCTAACCAAAGGTGATACACTGGGTGGCAGAATGCGCAATCTTGCCGGTATCTTGGCAGAACACAAGCTAACAAGAACCATTATTTCGACCCTCTCATTGCAAGCAAAACCATTCCTCTGGTTAAATGGTGCAACCCGCACTTGGCAAGCAGGCGACATGAGTATCCCCGATCTTGAACGGTATATCCGTGGGTTGCACTGGGAATCGAAACAACAACAGCGAACGCTTGTTTATAACTTGAATGTTCCCGCCGTGAAGAAGAACGTCGACCTCTGCCTGTTGGAAGCAACGCCAACTGAACTTATGGTAGGAAATCAAAATTCGATTCATTACAAATCGAATGCCTACCTTGCTCTTGGCGAACTCAAAGGTGGTATTGACCCAGCCGGCGCCGATGAACACTGGAAAACAGCCAATACTGCACTACTGCGGACAAGAAATGCTTTTGCGGCTGATGGTCATGCGCCACACACCTTCTTTGTTGCTGCCACGATTGCGCCAGCAATGGCCGAAGAGATCTTTCTACAACTCCAAAGTGGACAAATGAGCAATGCCGCAAATTTGACCAGTGAGCAACAGTTAGCGTCACTTTGCCAATGGTTAGTGACGTTGTAACCGCAGCAGGACTTACACAGTTGACTCGATTAACACAAAATAGAAAGAGACAAAAGGAATCACACCGTGGATTACATAACATTTGGTCGCACCGGCTTACAAGTTAGCGTCATGGGCTTAGGGTGTGGCGGGTCGAGCCGGATTGGACAAAGCGCCAAGAAGAGCGACGCTGATTCCATTGCGATTGTGCGGGCGGCGCTGGCTGCCGGCGTCAATTTCATTGATACGGCGGAAGCTTATCACACAGAAGCATTGGTTGGGGCAGCGATTAAAGGGGTTGACCGGAGCAGCGTCGTCATTTCGACGAAAAAGAGCTATCGCGAGGCGATCAGTCCAGCGTTGGTGCGCCAGGGCTTGGAAGAAAGTCTGAAGCGGCTGCAAACCGACTATATTGACATCTACAACCTCCACGGTGTCAACCCGGAACATTACCCGATGCTGCGCGATGAAATTTTACCCACCTTTTTCGATCTACGGGCCGAGGGCAAGATCCGCTTTATCGGCGTCTCCGAGATGTTCAACGAGGACAAAACCCACCAGATGCTGATCGATTCCCTGCCCGATGATGTGTGGGATGTGGCCATGGTTGGCTTTAATATCCTCAATCAGACGGCGCGGGAAAAGGTCTTCCCGGCAACCATTGCCCAGAATGTGGCTGTGCAAATTATGTTTGCTGTGCGCAAGGCGCTGAGTCAACCCGATAAGCTGCGGGAAGCGGTGCAAACCCTGGTGGCGGCAGGTCAACTTGATCCTAGCGAAGTTGATCTAGCCAATCCGCTCGGCTTTGTGTTGGCGGAGTCAGACGCCACCAGTTTGGTCGATGCCGCCTACCGCTTCTGCCGCTATGAGCCGGGCGTCCATGTGGTCTTGTCAGGGACGGGCGACTTGGCCCATCTGCAAGCCAACATTGCTTCGCTCTGTCGCCCCCCGTTGCCAGATGGCGTGGTGCAGAAGTTACGTCATATTTTCCGTCATGCGAGTGCGGTAACAGGGCAGTGAGCGAGGAGCTTTCAACTTTTCACCGGCAATACCACCTGCGCTTTGGGGCCGACAAAGACGATCACCCAAGCGCGCAAATCGGTGAGGGTGCGTAATTTGTCATGTTGCAAGTAATCTTGCATCTGCCCTAACGCCTCCGCTTTCACCGTTTCGAGTTGATCAGCGTCGGCCAGTTTCAGGTATTTCAACTCAAAGGCAAATTGATAGTTGGGGTCAATCGGCGGGCGCCGGGTCAGCAACAGATCGACGTAGCGGCGATTGGTTTCAAATTCGCTATGAACGGTGTAGATTTGGGTGGAGTAGAGCAAGGAAGCAAAGATCGCCTTGACATACTTTTCATCAAAGCCGACGGCATCGCGGTTCGAGAGTTGCAATAAGATCGCCTCGACCGCTTCGATCAACGGGGTGATCTTATTTTCCTGGGCAAGATCGAGGACGCGGTCATAGATGCGCAGATCGTCGCCACGCAGGGCGGCTTGCTGCAAAATGATACGTTGAAAGTAGGTAAAGTAAAGCTGGGTGATGACGAAATTAGGCGGCTCAAAGATAAAACGTGACAATTGGGCTGCTTTGATCGTGACAATACCCAGGTAAAAGAGCAGGCTGATTAAATCATCGCGAACAAAATCTTTCTCAAAGCTAAATTGGCGCGTCAACTGGGCGGCTACCTGCCCTTCGGTGATTAATTCATTGAGAACCGCCAGATTCTGCACCTCCTGCCCCTCGACACGGAAGAGGTCGCGCAGCTTACCATAGTCACTGGCAATATTGGTGTCCAACAACTCTTCAGGATAGGCCCCTTGACGCCCATAACGCACGGCAAAGTAAAGCACCATATCTGGGTTATAGAGCCTTGTTTGTGCTTTGCCATTGAACAGGTAGCCGTTATACCACTGGCGTATATCGTCAATTACGGCGGGTAATGCATCTTCTGTCACGCCAACACCGCGTAATATTTCTTCTACTTCTGGCTCGGTAAAGCCCAGCATGTTGTGAAATTGCAGTTCTAAACTCAAATGGGTGCCGATGTTAAAGCCACTGGTTAAGCTATCCAATGTCAACGGCGACACGCCTGTGATAAAGATGCGATCCACCACCCCATCACCAGTCGCCGTTTTGATCCGCTCGTAGAACTTGCGCACATAGCCATTGCGGCTCACACTGTTCTTAAATTCTTCAATGCGAAAAGCGACCAATTCGTTGGCAAAATGATCATACTCATCGATCAGCAAGTAGATTTTATAAGGCAGTTTCCCCGTAATCTGATGATTTTTGGTGCGTTCAAAAAGGCGGCTGATCACAATGGTTGGCTCGGTCGCGGTAAAGATATATTCCCGATCTTCTTCCGCATAATACTCCTGATAGGCAGCCCAAAAATTGCTAATACCATCTTTCACATTTTCTAAAAAACCGGTAAAGGTGCTTTCGCGGCTCTGCGTATTGATATGACTAAAATCGAGCTTTAACACCAAATAGCGATTCGCCATTGGCGTCGGTTGTTGACCAATGGCAAAGCGACCAAAGAGATGGATAAATTGGTCGGCAAATTCTAGGCCATAATAACATTGCAACATGGAGACAAAAACACTTTTGCCAAAGCGGCGCGGGCGCAAAAAGAAGAGATACCGTTCAGGTAGTTGTTCCAACTGGGCGATATAGGAAGTACGGTCAACAAAATAATAGTTCTCATAAGCAATTTGGGTAAAATTGCTAGTGCCATACGGTAACTTGAGCATCGCCTGCCTCCGGTTCGTTGTCGTCCCACGCTTCACACACGGCAACACAGTCGCTATTATTATATCATAGTGTGCAAAAGATAAATGCTACCGACAATCACTAAAAAAACGCCCACCGTATTGGTGGGCGTTTTTAGCCTTAATCTTGTTAGCGTTGTTCCGCTGTCACCGGCAGTTCGACCGGAATCGGCGCCTGTTCCAGCTTGGTGAAGGTGAGTTTGCTCTCCCCTTCCTGGTTGGGATCATAGTCGATCAGGACATGATCGCCGGTCTGGTATTCGCCCTTGAGCAGGCGCTTACTCAACTCGTTCTCGACCCGGCGCTGCAAGAGGCGGCGTAACGGGCGAGCGCCATAGTTGGCGTCGTAGCCGATGTCAGCCAAGTGGGCAGCCGCGGCTTCGCTCAGTTCGGCGGTAAAGCCTAGTTCGACCAGGCGGCTGGTGATGTCATTCATCAGCAGCATGACAATCCGCTGGACTTCCGGCTTGGTCAGCGTATCAAAGACGATGATCTCATCAATGCGGTTCAAGAACTCAGGACGGAAGAGCCGCTTCAACTGGTTGGCGTACTCACCCTGGCTGTACTTGCTCTCGTCAAAGATCGGCGTCGAAAAGCCCATCGGGCCACGCTTGACCACGTCGGCGCCCACGTTGCTAGTCATAATGACCACCGTGTTGCGGAAGTCCACCGTGCGACCCTGCCCATCAGTCAGGCGACCATCATCCATGATCTGGAGCAGCGAGTTCCAGACTTCGGGGTGCGCCTTCTCCACCTCGTCAAAGAGGATGACCTGATAGGGGCGGCGGCGCACCTGCTCGGTCAATTGCCCACCCTGATCATAGCCGACATAGCCGGGAGGAGCGCCAAAGAGACGGCTCACCGTATGCGGCTCTCGGTATTCACTCATGTCAATGCGCAGCAGCGCTTCGTCATCGTCAAACATAAAGCCAGCCAACGCCTTCGCCAACTCGGTCTTACCGACACCGGTCGGCCCCAAGAAGAGGAAGGTGCCAATCGGACGGCGGGGGTCCTTCAGACCACTGCGCGCCCGGCGGATGGCATCGCTGACGGCGATCACTGCCAGTTCCTGGCCGATAATGCGCTGGCGCAGGTGGGTTTCCATATCGAGTAACTTTTCGCTCTCGGTCTGGAGTACACTGCTGACCGGAATGCCGGTCCAGGTGCTGACCACTTGGGCAATATCCCGCGCTTCGACCACATCATCTAGGCCGGATTCGCCTCGCCACTGGCCAACGGCAGTCGTATATTCTTCTTCCAGGCGCACACGGTCGGTCTTATAACGGGCAGCATTCTCGTAATCGCGAGCAGCCCAGGCGGCTTCCTCGGCGGCGACGAGTTTGTCCAACTCTTCTTTCATCGTCTTCAAGCCCTGCGGCATGGAATAGATGGCGACCCGCAACTTGGCAGCGGCTTCGTCCATCACATCAATGGCTTTGTCGGGCAATCGACGGTCGTTGACATAACGGTGGGTCAGCTTGACGGCCTGCACCAGCGCCTCATCTTCAAAGGTGACATGGTGATGCTCTTCGTAGCGATGGCGCAACCCACGCAGGATGTCAATGCTGTCATCCACATTTGGCTCATCGACATAGACCGGCGCAAAGCGGCGTTCCAGGGCCGAATCCTTTTCAATGTGCTGACGGTATTCGTCCAGCGTCGTGGCGCCCATACATTGCAATTCGCCACGGGCCAACGCCGGTTTGAGCATATTGCTGGCATCCAGTGCACCGGCGGCATTACCGGCGCCGACAACGGTGTGCAACTCATCAATGAAGAGAATGATTTCCCCTTCACTGCGCTGCACTTCTTCGATACACGCCTTTAAGCGCTCTTCAAATTCGCCACGGAAGCGGGTGCCGGCCAACATGGCGCCCATATCCAACGAGATGACCCGCTTGCCCATCAAGGGTTCCGGCACATCGTTGTTGACAATCTGCTGGGCCAGCCCTTCGACAATAGCGGTCTTACCCACGCCAGCCTCACCAATCAAAACCGGGTTGTTCTTCGTGCGGCGACAGAGAACCTGCATCATGCGCAGGACTTCGGTGTCGCGACCGATGACCGGGTCGAGCTTGCCTTCACGGGCCGCATTGGTCAGGTCACGGCCATATTTTTCTAAAACGCGATATTTGCTCTCGGCATTGGGTTCGGTGATGCGTTGCCCTTTGCGCAAGTCGCGAATGGCGTCGAGAATGCGTTCTTTGTTGACACCCGCCTCGCGCAGAATGTTGGCGCTGGGGGTGTTGCGTTCACTGGCAATCGCTAGGAAGATATGTTCCGTACCAACATACTCATCCTTCATCTTGCCGGCCTCTTCCTGGGCCACATCCATGACCCGCTTGAGCCGCGGCGTGATAAAGACTTGCGCCGTCTGCGCATTGCCATACGGATTGTTGCTGGCCTTGGGGGCACTCTCCAACACCGTCTCCAGCTTGCGGACAATCACATCCACATTGGCTTCGGCGGCTTGCAAAATCTGCGGGATTGTCCCGTCTTCCTGTTGCGCCAGCGCCAGGAACATGTGCTCGGTGTCAACCTGTGTATGTTTATAATGCTGCAAGATTTCATAGGCCCGCATAGCGGCTTCTTGCGCTTTTTCGGTAAATCGATCAAATCGCATCATGATTGTTAAATCCTTGGTTGCTGTGCCTACACCGTGTAGTCCAGAGTCGCTTGGTCGCGTAGTCGTTTAGTCCATTGGTCTGTCCAAGAATCGGTGAACAAATGTCCACGCAAACGATTTAATGACCTCGCGACTACGCGACTTTGCGACTCCTGACTACACGAGAAATGTATGTTCTAGTTATATCATGGAAGACGTTAAAATGGGTAGGTCAGATTCCAAATATCTTCTTCTCTAATGCAAGACAAATAGCGCGAAAACAAAAAGTTAACACAAGGAATTTTGGATTTTAGATGGTAGATTTTGGATTGTCGATTTTGGATTGTCGATTTTGGATTACCCCGGCAAGTTACCTACCCATACAATCCAAAATCTACCATCAATAGCGGGTCAAGGCGCCGATTTTGCCGGCAGTAGCGAGGCCAGCGTGTTGATCAAGAATAGTGACGCCGATACCCTGAGCCAGGGCGCGCCGGAGGACACTATCGACGGCATCGGGCAGGCTTTGGATGCGACCACTGGCGAGTTCACTCTTTTCATTGAGTTCGAGCAGAATATAGCCCGAATCGACAAAGCGATAGGCCGATTGCTCATAGTCAGCCAGGACGACCACATGATGGGCGCGACCGGTCTGCACTGCGGTCAACGTTTCGGCCAGACCGAGGATCGCATTGCCGCCTTGCTGCACGGTGGCGATCACTTGATCAGCAAGGGCGTTGGCTTCAGTGTCGGCAGCTTTTTGCACGAGCGCCGCCGCCTGGTCACGTAGAGCAGCGGGCGTGGCCGTGGCATTGGCGTTCAATTGCCCCACCACCATCGCGCGCAGACGATGACTGAGTAATTCCTTAAAATGGGCGACATTCTTGTCGGTGCCGGCCAGAAGTAAGCGGCGCGTATCCGCTTTCCGGTAGAAGGTTTCGGCCATTTCGGCGGCGTCCTGCAAATTTTGGCGCGCCTGTTGCATCTCCTGGCGCTGATAGCGTTGCGCCGACCAGCCGCCGGCGCGATGGACTTTGATCTCTTCGCCGAGATAACCATCGGCGCTCTCCAAATCGCCGGCATGGAAGATGTAGAGACGGGCGCCTTCTTGATCAACATGAATTATGCCATAGCGCTCGTAGGTATCTAGCAGAGTAGCAAGGGGACGGATGTAGGGGCGGTAGGAGACAAAAACTTTGTCGGGCATGGGGGCCTGAAAGCTCTGCGCCCACCAGAAATCAGCAGCGGCGCAACTCACCATGGCCACGCTGCGCCCTTGGCGGTTGTAGCCCATTTCAATATAATTTTGCACACGCACAATGTCCGCCTTGTCGGCTTTTTCCGCTTTACCCAGCAGATTGCGCAACGCCAGCCGATAATTCTCGACGGAGCGTTCTTGTGGGTCCACATGAAGATAGACGCTGAGGACTGGATGGTCTGGATTCTCAAATTCAACAAGCGGTTGGATATCGAATGGACTTAGCATAACAACCTCCTTGGCCTTGCGTTATTAGGTACATAGTGGGTATATGGGGTGTAGAGTGCGTAGTGGCAACTTATCATTTTCGGGCACAGTTGTCAAGGGGCAAAGAGGCCAAACGTCCTCATTATAAAATCTGCACAGAAAACGCCTTCTGCTCCTTACTTTTCCACGGTTTTATACAATAGTTCTCTGTGCTTCTTGTGCAAAGTGTCGATTGAAGATAGAAATACTTTTCGCTATAGTAGAGCTAGTTGAGTTGAAGAACAGGAGTAATGTCCACACACCTTGTCGGGCTTTCCTCTTGGAGCGTAAGCACTTTGATTCAACAGAGCAGAGTTGTCTGGGGAGCCAACTTTGCTTGTCCTTCCGCACGATGGTTACTCTCCTTTGGTTCCTCCCTTCCTCCTCGAGTCCACCGACGCCTGGCACAACGTTGGTGGACTCAACTTTTTTTCTTCGTCAGCCTAGTGTTAGCCTATCTACGCTCTAACTTTCAGTTGACTGCAATATGTCTGGCATTGCCATCACTCGACGCTGGACTACACGACAGCGAACTATTGACTTTACAACATCGCCCAAAACAGTGTGCGCATTGACAGGCGCATGAAAATTGTCATCCATCTTTTTTATGAACAGTAACCTACCCTTTTACCCATTTCAACAAAAGTAAAATTCGTTATACTTGGTTGTAACACCTGGCGCCTACAGGCAGTACGGATAGAACATATTCTATTCGTGAAATGGGGATCAATTTCAATGATGTTATCTAAACAGAATGGAATAGGGCGAAGCAAAGTATTGCTCTTTCTTTCGGCAACTATCACCGTAATTATGCTGGTAGCAGGCTTTCTGCTGCTCTCCCTTGTGCAAACAGATCACGTTACCGCCGCCACCATGGACGCGGAGCAATGGCTGCCGGTTTATGATTTGACTAATAACGATGGACTTACCGTTCGAATGCAATCTGATGTCACCTCGACCTTTCCTGGTAGTACGCTTCGTTACACGATGACAGTTACCAACAATGCAACAATAACAACAACCAATTTTACGGCTGTGGTTCGAATCCCCAAGAACACCACCTATGTATCCGACACGGTGACAACTCAGTTCATCTCAACGCTCATTACGCAAACTACACAATCTAGCGCCTACTATGATCCATTTAATAATATTAAATGGGCAGGTAAACTTGCGCCAAAGACAATAGTCCATATCCGATTTGCAGTGAAGGTGAAAGAGGAAAGTAATTGCCCAGATAACATTACCATGACAGGCGAGATCCATCTACCGCAATTTGCTCCAGACATTACAAACACACGATTTGTTGAATTGAACTGTATTCCCGCTTTACAACTGACGCACACTAGTAACGTGACGACAACAGCCTTTTTTGGTGTAATCGAATATCAAGTTGCGATTCACAACAGTAGCCCAGTAACCGTCAACAATCTAATCCTCACAACGACGCTGCCCTTGCCTCACGAAACAACTTATTTAACCGACACCTTGAGGGCTTCGCATGGTAAGGCAACATATCGTTATGAACAACATGCAGTTTATTGGCAAGGCGCAATTGCCCCCCAGGGCAACGTGTTGCTTACCTATACTCTCCAGATTACCCGCTTTGGAACCTGTAAAACGCTCAACAGTCACGCGTATCTCATTGCGCCCACCCTATGGGAAGTACATTCTGCGGTCGCCAAGGTTGAGTATCGCTGCCCAAGGATCGAGGTACTACAATTTAGCAGCCAAAGCAATCTGACTGAAACAAGCCCCGGTGGCATTATTGATTATCAACTGACCATTACCAATCCAAGCGACTTACCGACCGACATCTTCCAAGTTTTTAGCGCCATTCCTATAGGCGCAATTTATGTGCCAGGGAGCGCCACGGCGACTAACGGCCCACTTATCTATAATCCGACTACGAAGGAACAGACTTGGAGTGGGGTTGTGCCTGAACGTAGTACAATGCAACTGCGTTTTCAATTGCGGATACAAGACCGTGTTCGCTGTGGCGCCGTGATCACCAGCCAGGCCACCGTTTTTAACACAGGCTTGATCACCCCAATCAATCCAACTGTCCAAAGCGCAGTTGCAGTTAATTGTATGGAAACTCAACCCTGGACTGACTTTGGCGACGCCCCCGATAGTGAGAGTAATCATCATGGGCTAAACAATACCGCTTATCAAGAAACCGGCGTTTTGGGGCGCTTTCCTACCGTATGGGAGGGTACACCGCCTGGTGAAGGCAGCGGGCCAACCCATCGTATCGACCATTTTTGGCTAGGCAGTGACATTGACGCTGAGGTTGATGCGGATCTAATGCTGAATGATGAAAGTGAACCATGGCGTACCGATACAAATATTCTTAACAATGGTGACAACGGTATAGAAGATGTTGCAGATTTTGATTTTAATGATGATGGTTGGAAAAATCCGTTTGTTCCAATGCTCAATTGTGAAACATCAACGCTTCTGGTGCGCGTGAGCCGTAGTGCTTTGCCGACTAGCCTTGAAGAGATCTGGCTCAATGTTTGGTTTGACGGGAATCGTGACGGCGATTGGCAGGACAGCGGTGACTGCCCTGCCAGTGCGAACCCACTCGGTGGCAAATCCTTTGAGTGGATCGTGCAGGATTGGGCCATCGACACCAGTCAGATTGCCGCAGGCGATTTTCTGGATCTGCGAATTCCAACCAAACTTGTCTACAATCCGAACGCAGCGCCACGCGCCTGGGTGCGCTTTACCTTGAGTGAACAACGGGCGCTGCGACCTACCCCTATCGCACTGGCCGATGGGCGCGGCCCACGGCACCCAGCCTTCTTCCAAATTGGCGAAACCGAGGATTATCTCGTTGACGGCTTGCCGCAAGGAGAGCCGATTCAGGTATCATTGCAACAATCCACAAATAATGAAATTACACCAACTGTGCAGATCGGCAGCAAAGCCGAATTTAGTTTTTTCATAGAGCCAACTACCGGAACAAGGCCGGCAACCACCCTGTTTCAGAATAATCTGCCGCCTGGCGTTACGCTGGCCGGACCACCTCAATTCGTGGTATCTAGTAACGACTTGGGGGGGGATTATGATGGGATCACCCCCTTAGCCATCACTTTTCTGCCCAAGGAAGGGCCAAGCGGGCGGATCGAGTGGCAGGGTCGCTTGCGTCGAGAAGTAGCCATTTGGCTTTACTATGAGCTGGAAGTAAACGCTTGTCCACCGCCAGATGCCGATGGGCAATCCCGGCTTCGCAACAGCGCACAAGTCCAGCAACCTGACGGAACCATTGTGACGACAGAGGCCACCTACCTGGTTGATTGTATACCAACCGGTAGCGGGGATAGTTGGCTATTCCTCCCACTGGTGAACCGGTGAGACGTTCTATGCCTCGCTCGCAGCATCCATCAGGTCGGGATCGTGTGTATCTGTTTGCGGGACCAGAATAATTTCGCCAAAGGTGCTTTCCTGTTCGGCGCTCAGTTCGCGCTGCTTGATCAGTTCCAGAATTGCCAGAAAGGTGACCACCACTTCCAACCGGGTGGTGCCACGCGTGAGCAGTTCGGTAAAGGTGATGGATTGCGCCTGTCCATTGCCGGCGTGCTGTTGGCGCTGTTGCACATAGGACCGTACATTCTCAATCTGCTCGGCTACGGTGATGGGGTAGGTCTTGACCCGTGGCATGGGTGGGTCGCTGGGGATACGCTGGAGGACACGACGGAGGGCGGCGTGCAATTTGTTGAGATCGAGGTTGCTCAGATCCAGCCGCCGCTCCAATTCCGGCTTGGGGGCCGTGCGCACATAGACGCGTAACCCTTGCGCCTCCCGTTCTTGCAAGAGGGCTGCGGCCTGTTTGAAGCGCCGGTATTCAAGCAACTGTTTGATCAACGCGTCGGCGCTCTCTTCTTCCGCTTCCTCCACCGTACTTGGTTTGGGCAACAGGCTGAGCGATTTCAGGTAGAGCAGCCGCGACGCAATCACCAGAAAATCGGCCAATGCCCCCGGCTCAACCTCTTCCAGTGTGGCAATGGTGCGCAGGTATTGATCGGTCACCGCCACCAGGCTAATGGCGTTGATGTCCAATTCTTCTTTTTCGATCAGTTGTAAGAGCAGGTCTAACGGGCCTTGAAAACTCGGCAACGACACGGCATAGGCCGCGCCCAGGGTGCGATCAAAACCGCCGATCAGTGCTTCTGTCATTGAGAATCACAACTTCTGTATGTGCAAAATAGAGATTAAGAGATAGAGAGATTAAGAGATTCTGTGCAGTAATCTCTTAATCTCTCTATCTCTTAATCTCCTTAAAAGTCTACTTCGAATCGTTGAAAGCGCCGATTCATCCGCACCAACTCTTTGACCAGCCGCACCGTCTCCTGCGGATCGCGACCGGCTATGCGATCCGTCTTACAGCCATGTTTGGCGAGAATGGCTTCGCTGGCGGCGCTGATGCTCGCTTCACCACCGATCAAGGTAACATACTCGGCGTACTTGGCATCTTCCAGGCTAAAGCCGACGGTGGGCTGAAAGCGCTCAATGTAGGGCAGCAGATCGGCAAAGGTGTAGCCACCCCACTCCTGCCAATCTTGCGGACCAACCAGGAAATAGTGGCGAATGTTCTTCACGCCAATGCCGCTCTGCACCTGTTCGATCCGTTCAAAGAGCAGGTCGCGCCAGCGGTTGCCCATCGTCCACTCGCTGCCGGGGCAGACGGTGGTGTTCTCCGGGAACTCGCGATGGCCCCAGATGCGCGCCAGCGGCAAGTGCAACTCCTGCATCAACCAGGCGACCAGATGGGCGCCGGCGCGCAGTTGGGCCGAGGTGGGAATACGGCCATTCATAAAGCTGCCGGCAAAAACCACGCCCACTGTGTAGTTGTTGTGGCGGTAGACATGATAGCAGATGGTTTCCAGGTGGTTGGTCTGTTCAATCGTGCCGTCGGCGTGAATAAAGTAGTGATAGCCAATGCCGGGCCACGCCTCTTTGTTGCGCCCCGAATCAGCGGCAATGTGCGTTTCGGCAATGCGCGCCGGGTCCAGAGAAACGGGCGCCGCCGTATGATGTATGGCGACATGGGAAATCTGGCTCAAGGAGCGCCGTTCATAGCGCAAACTGGGGTGCTTGGGCAATTGATCGACGACGATACGCAACGACGGCTTGGGGATCACATAGCTCTTGTTGGTTTGCAGTTTCTCTTGCAACTCCCCTTGCAGACGATGGTTTTCACTCTCTACTCGCGCCTTCTGCCGCTCCACCACCGCATGACGTTGCTGGAGCGTTTCCAATGCCTGTTCCAGTTCAATAATGCGCGTCCGCAAGGAACTTTCAATCGCCAGTGGGTTGACTTCCCCTGTCGCTCGACGCACGGCGGCCAGCAACTGCTCTTTCCAGACCCGCCCTTCCAGCCATTCATCCCCTGGCGACGGATGGTCGATAAATTCGCGCAACCCTTTGATACTCTCCACCGCCAGGCGGGGAAAGCGTTCGAGCAACCAGGCGATTAACTGTCCCCCGGCGTAGAGTTGCTCATCACTCGGTACAGCCTTGTGAAAGTCACCGGCAAAGGCAATGTTGATAGCGTAGACCAAATAGGGCTGGTTGGTCTCCACCACTTCGTCCAGCGGTTGAAACTGGTAGATGCGCCCCTTTTCGTCGATGCCGAAATCGTATAAGATCCCCGGCCAGTCGGCGCGATGGGCTTCGGCAATTTCGGCCCAAGGTACGCTTGATGGCACACCAGTGTGATTGATGACAAGATGCTGCACCCGCTCTGGTGGACGGGGGATGTAGCGTTGCAGATCACGCGGCAATTCATAGATCAAGTTCTGGATATAGAGCCTGCTATCGGCCAGGGCTGATTGGGTGTCCAGTTGACGGCGGATCGTCGTGATTTCGGCTTGCAAGCGGGCGTTAAACTGGCGTAGCTTCTCTTGCTCTTCCTCAGCTCCTTTGAGGGCCACTTGTAACTCACTGTTTTGCGTATTGAGCGTCGCCGTGCTTTGCTGCATGGCATGGTATTGCACATCACTCTCAACCGTTGGTGAGGCCAGCAACGCCGCCAGATGGAGCCGCACCTGCCGCGTCACCACTTCCTTCCAGCTCGGCCCAACATAGAAGGTATCCCCCGGACTATCGGTCGGCAACAGTTCACCCAGGCCGACAATCGTCTCCGGCGCCAACCCAAGATTGTGCGCCAGCCAGGCGCAAAGCCGCCCCGTCGCGTCGAGTTGGGGCAGCGGCGGCGCCTCATTGCGGAAGTTGCCCGTCAGGCAGACATTCACCCCCTGCTCCGACCAGGGTTGATCCGGCTGGGCTACCTCCTCCAACTGGCTGACGCGGAAGATGTCGCCGCCGCGGGTGACAACAAAGTGATAGGCAATGCCGGGATAGCCATGTTGCAGATGGGTCTGCGCAATGCGTTCCAGGCTCAACTTGGGATTGGCCGCGGTGTGGCTGATGACAATATGGCGCACCTGGCTCATACTGCGGCGGGCATACGCAGCGCGCCGGGGCAACCGGTTGGCAATGTCGGTGAAGAGCGGCACCGGCAGCAGCACTTCTTCTTCCCCCGCCACATCAGCAGGACGTTCCGGCGCTTCCACGGTGATCCAACGGGTCAGAACCGGTGACTTCTGCTCTTTGAACCAGGTGACGCCCTCTTGCACAAGATCCAATTCTAATGTGTAGTTGCCTGGCTCCAAGGGCAAGGCAATGCGCACCGCAACCGTAATGCTTTCTTCCGGCGCAATATCTTGCGGAATATCCGTGCGCAAATCCCGCTCGGCGGGCGTAGGCAGCAGGCGGCGATTGCGGTAGTAGTGGTAGCCGATGCGGAAGGGGTTGCCGCCACCCCAGCGCCAGGTCAACAGACCGGCATTGCGCAACGTCAGCGTGGCCGTAATCGTTTCACCGGCAATTAGCGCTTCCGGGAATTCATCATCCACCCAGTCGACCCGATAATTATAGGTTTCCGCCGGTTCAGCACGCGCCCGTGCTGGTGGCGTCACCGGTGTTGGTTTGGCCGCAGGTTGGGGGGCAGCGGCGGCTTCCGCTTGCCAACGGTAGCCCTGAGCAATCGCCTGCTGAAAATCATTGATGACACCACTCTTGCCGTCGATATACCACTTGTCCATGCGCGGCCAGCGATAGAGAACCAGGGCGCGGATGGGTTGGCGCGGGCCGTTGCGCAGCGGTTCAGGAACGCCTTCCAAGCGCCCCGGCTGATTCCAGGCGTTGATCTCAGCATACGCGCGCTGCACCCAGCCCGAATCATCATCGAGCCAGGGGAGTGTTTGGTCAGTTTCGGTGATATAGACCGGCAGTTGGCGCATCGTAGCCGGTACCGCCGCCATAAAATCCCGGTAGGCGCGGAACTCACGGTGGTAGCTCTGAAAGGGGGGGGGCAGGAGCGTCTCATCCGTGATCAGCGCCGGATCGGGGCCGTGGGTGTAGGTGTGGAGCGTGAAGCCATCACAATTCTTTGGCCCCAGCGTGGTCAAAATATCGTGGAAATATTGCACCCAGTCGCCATTGGCATTGCCTTCGTAGATGGTCTGCGTATTCCACGGCGCCACCGCCCCCACCAAGACCTGATCATCTTCGTGACCAGGCAGGCGGTGAATGGCCTCGCGACAGAGTTGATAGCAGCGGGCATAGCGTTCCGGGGTAATGATCTCCCCCTGGTTAACAATGGCGGCGCGTGTCGTGCGGATCTCGGCGGAGTTGTCGGGCAGCACATTAAAGCGCACGGCCAGCCCATGACGCAAGGGATCAGCCGTTTCGGCGGGGCCATCGCGGCGGCTCTTGTGGCGCGACCAGTCGATCTGGATGCCGGGCCGCTCGACTGCGTAATTCATCTCGTTGCCGATGACCCAAATCTTGCAGCCGCGACTCACCGCTACAAAGTTGGCGACGCGACGGGCAAAATTTTCGTAGCGGCTGCTGTGAGGAATGGTGCCTTCCGGTTCATAGCCGTGGTTGAGCCGGCAGATCACCCCCAGTCCTTGATTGCTAAAGGTGGTAAAATCAATCCCGGTGCGCTCCTCCGGGTCATGGCCAATGGCTTCGGTAAAAAGCACCCACCCCCGGCTCACCGGCTCTTCGGTTGTCTCACTGGCGGGAGCGGTCAAATAGACTTCCCCTCCCGGCTCGTGGATGCCGTAAATGTATGCAGAATCAATCAACGGTCGCGGCATGCAAAACTCAATCTGTAGCAAGTAACAGGTGGCAGGTGGCAAGTGGCAAATATCTGCTACCTGCCACTTGCCGCACTATGGTCGTTTTACTCCTGGTTTGTCGGGAGCATAACCGGGCTTTTGGGCCAGCAAGGTGCGCGTGACTTTGCCTTCTGGGGTTTGCAGGGAAGGCGCTTCGAGGCGCGCCACTGTACGGCTTGCTGTCACATAGGTCGGTAACTGGACCGCTGCCGGGTTAAAGTAGGGCAACGGGTCGGAAAAGCCACCCCAGCCATCGGCGCGCGTATAGGGGTTGATACGGATGGCAAAGTGCAGGTGCGGGCCGAAAGAAAAACCAGTGTTGCCACTGGCGCCCAAGACGGCGCCGCGGGCGACCGGCTGGCCGGGCGTCACATTGATCGCACTGAGATGGGCATAGAAGGCTTCGCCCCAACTATGATTGACTTTGATATATTGACCGAAACCGCTCTGATCATTCACTACCGTTTCCGCCACCGTGC
The DNA here is from genome assembly GCA_026645575.1 of Caldilineaceae bacterium. The sequence continues at coordinate 29,078 of JAPKMW010000021.1, read as the reverse complement.
CATTGTCCACCGCCACCACCGGTGTACCAACCGGCGTTAGGAAGTCGATGCCATTGTGACCACGTAGGGAGACACCATCGTAGCTAAAGCGCGCATAAATGTCCGGGTTTTCGCCCCACAATTGGGCGATGCCCAAAGCGCCCTGGAAGGGTAGGGCCAGATAAGCGCCGGTCGCTTTGTCCGGGATCTGTGTCCCTGCCAGTTTGGCCGGGCGCCCGATCAGCCGAGAGCCATTGGGCGCCGTCTCCGCCGCCCAACCAACAACTTCGCTGCCGGTCGAGAGGATGCCACCTACCCGCCACCAGGCGAGACCATCGACGCTTTGCGGCCCGCTGAGGAGGTTGATCGTTGCCCGCGTCAGAAAATCACCGCGCAGATCACTATCGGGCTTGTTTAGATAGCCCGGCGTTGCGCGCACTCTGACGCCAGCGATGGCAACAACCAGATCGCCTGGCGCCAGCGCGCTGGGCGCGACCGGAGTTGTTCCCGTACTCAAGCGAAGAATTTCACTGCCGTTCTGCCCGGTCTCCGCCATCCAGCCAGTGACAAGGGCGCCCTGCGCGTTGGTTGTTTCCAATTGCCACCAGGTCAAATTATCGGCCTGGCGCGGGCCGGCCAGCACTCGGCCTTCGACCCCTTGGGCAATGTCGGCCACAATATCGGTTGCCGGTTTGTTGAGAAAGCCGGGGCTTTGGCGCAAACGGGCAGCGCTGACGGTGACAACGCGATCACCAACCTTAAATTTACCGGTAGGCGGCTCGACTGGCGTGCTGTTCAAGACTAGTAGGGTGTCACCCATTGCCGAACGCTCCGCCGCCCAGCCCTCTTGCCCGCTGGTATTCACGCGCACTTGCCACCAGGTCAAGCTATCGAGATTGGTGGGGCCGCCTAGCACCGTTGCTATCGTGTTGATCGGCAAATCAACAATAACATCGGTAACCGGTTTGCCGATATAACCAGGGCTGCGACGCAAGCGCACAACGGTAGTGGTGCGCACGCTGTCGCCCGCTTTGAACGTTCCCGTCCCCCCGTCGCCGGTGCTGACCAGGCGCAACAGTTCGGCGCCAGCCGGCGAGCGCTGGGCGACCCAACCGACGATTGGCGTTTGCCCCGTGGGGCTGTAGCGCACCTGCCACCAATCCAACCCATCGCGTTGTTCAGGAGCGGCGCTGAGAATGGTCAGCCGCGCATCGGTCGGCGCCTGTACGAGAATATCGCTGGGGGCTTTGCCGACATAGCCCGGTGTTCGACGAATGTTGACGGACGTTGTGGTGGCGACAATGTTATTGGGAGCAAATGGCGGGGGGGGCGGTGCGCTGGCGCGCCAACGGTAGTCCTGCTGTAAGGCTTGCCTAAAGTCTTCCACAACCCCTCCTTTGCCTTCAATAAACCAGAGGTCAATCACTGGCCAACGATAGAGGATCAACGCCCGGATCTGCTGGTTGTTGGGCTGCTGATTCCACCAGTTAATTTCCGCATAGGCCCGTTGAATCCAGGCGATGTTTTGATCCAGCCATGGCACATCCTGGTTGGTTTCGGTGATGTAGACAGGCAAGGAGCGCATGGTTGCTGGGATGGCATTCATAAAATCACGGTAGGCCGGAAATTCAAAGTAACGATCGGTAAAGGGCGGATTCATCCGCTGCTCGCTGGAAATCAAGTTCGGGTCGGCTTGATGGGTGTAGGTGTGTAAAGTAATGCCGTCCAATCCAGTCGGTCCCAGCGCCGTTAGAATGTCCTGGAAATAACGCACCCAATCCCCCCGCTCATTGCCAGGATAGGCGGTCTGATTATTCCACGGGGCGACGGCGCCGATCAACACCTGGTCGTTGGCATGGCCGGCCACGCTGCGAATGGCATCACGGCACAATTTGAAACAGCGGGCGTAAAGGGCTGGTGTAATGGTTTCAAAACCATCAGCCGCGGCAGCAGCCGCCACACGGTTATCGGCATCCTTTGCCGTCAGAGGTTCATAGATGGCATTGAAACGCTCCCGCAAGCCACGCCCGTAAGGATCACCAGGCTTGGGTGGAATAGCCGGCGTTGGGGTGGCCGTCGGCGTGTCGCCGGCACGCCCCTCTTTTTGTGTGACAAGCGGGGCAAAAAAGCGCCGCAACCCCTCGATCAGACCGCTCTTTTGTGTTTCCGGTGCGGCGGCAGGGGCATTTTGCGGGCGCGGCACTTCTGGTGCAATGCGTAGGGCTGCAATAGGTGGACGTTCGATCCGGTAATTCATCTCATTGCCGATGATCCAGATCTGGCAACCGTCGCTGGCTGCTACAAAGTTGGCGCAGCGGCGGGCAAAGTCGGCATAGCGCTGGCTATTGGGAATGGTGCCGTTGGGAAAGTAGCCATTGTTTAGACGGACGATGACCCCAAAGCCCTGGTCGCTATAGGCGCGATAGTTCTGTCCCGTTTGGATAGCGGGATCAGAGCCAAGCTCTTCGGTAAAGACAATCCAGCCCTTCCGTCCGGCCTCGGCCATATACCGTTCGCCGCCCGGTTCGTGAATGCCAAAGATGAATTGGGATTCCATTGATTGCGCCCTGTTCTATGCCTACGGAACGAATGAGAGGGCGAAATTAAAAATTAATGGAAAACAATTAATTATTAATTGCGAATGACGAACTGTTGGCAGAACGTACTAACAAGTAATAATTCTTCATTCTCCGTTAATTATTAATTTCGCCTTATCACAACCTTTGCTCTACGCTACCCGCTCACCAAAAGCCGTCGTCCTGGTTATAGCCGAACTCTTCACAGATGCCGCCGACGACTTCGACAACTTGATCGTGGGCTTGACCATTCGAGGCGAGCAGGCCATTGTGGGCGCGCACATCGCGCTTGTTAAAGACAATGGGGTTGCCCCAACAGTCGGTGATCTGGCCGCCAGCCGCTTCCAACAGGGCATGAGGGGCGCAGATGTCCCACTCTTTGCAGCCAGGGCTGGGATGAACATAGAGATCGGCCAATTGGCGGCTGATCAGCCCCACTTTCAGCCCAACGCTGCCGCTCACCCGCTCACGAGTAATGCGCAGATCTTTGCGCACCTTATCCACAATCTGCTGGCGGTGGCTGCGGCTGCTCACCATGACCATGCGGCTGATGTCGGTCTGGTCGCTCACGACCAGCGGGATGCGCTCCCCCTCTTCGTGAAGGTAAGCGCCATAATTCACGGCGCCGACATAAAGTAGCCCCGGATCCGGCTGCATGACGACCCCCATGACAGCGCGGCCGCCAACGGCCAGGCCAATCATGATCGAGAATTCACCGTTACGGGCGATAAACTCTTTGGTGCCATCCAGCGGATCGATGATCCAGACGCGCTCCTTGTGAAGCCGGTTCAGGTTATCCTTGGACTCTTCGGAAAGAATGCCGTCGTCGGGAAATTCAGCCTGAATGCGTGAAACAATGTGTAGATTAGCCGAGCGATCGGCTTCCGTCACCGGTTCATTGTGCGATTTGTAGCGCACTTCGGACGAACCAACATAAAAGGTATTGACAATGGTCGCAGCTTCCCGCGCCAAGGTCGAAGCTAATCCGATTTCCGCCGTCAGATCGAGTGTATCTAACTTTTGCGTTGTCATTATAATCAAAACCCCATTACTAGTAGCGACTATGGTCTAGTAGTGTTTCTTGCAAAAAGAGGAGTGCGTGCGCACGCCTCTTTTTGCAAGAAATATAATTAAATCTTTTACTTACTCACACACCGAAAGCCAAGCCACGGTTCGGCGGTTGTACGCACAAAATTTTGTTGAACAGCTAAACGCAAGGCATCAGCACTATCGCGATACGAACCACCCTTCACGACAAACCCATCAAACAATTCCGCCGACGGCGACGCCGTCCACTCCGCTACATTGCCGGCCATATCCCGCAACCCAAAGGAGCTATTGCCCACCGGGTGAAACGAGCCAACGGCCAGCGTATCACGATCCTCAGCGCTCCCGCCATTGACAAAGCGCGGATCGAAACGGTCGCCCCACGGGTAAAGAAAGGTGCGCTGGGTCAGGGGCGCAATACTAGCGGCAACCTCCCACTCTTCGATGGTGGGTAGTTCTTTCCCCAACCAAATGCAATAAGCGTTGGCATTATCCCAGGTTACATTGACAACCGGAAATTCGGCATAGGCTGGATTGGTGTAATAGTCCGCCCGCGTTGCGCTGGCGGGTGAGTTGGGCGCCACGCAACTGCCATTCGTGACACAGCGCGCATAAGCGCCATTGGTCACTTCGGTTAGATCAATCCGATAGGCTGCGACCACCGCCGGCCGTGTCCGCCCTTCACTTAGTGGATCACTAATGGTATAGCTACCGGCAGGGATGCGCACATTCTGGTCATAGCTGCGGGAGCGGACACCATAATTGATTACGGCAATCAACAGTAAGAGCGCCCATAACAACCAGCGCAAACCCCAGCGGTATGAAAGCGGCGTGGCTGGCTGGGTTGTCGTTGTCGCATAGGCGGTTGCCGACCATGCCTGGGCATCTGGGCGAATTTGCGCCAGGGCGCGAGTCGCCAATTCGCGGCGCTTGCCCTGCGCTACTCCCACCTCATAGGCAAGATCATGGATGAGATAATCCAGCCAGATGGCGCTCTTTTCATCCTCGCGCTGGAGATCGCGCAACAGTTTAGGCGGCAAAGGTTGCTTCTGGTCTAACACCGCCTCTTTGATCAGAAAGGCAGTCCGATCTGGATCGGTCTGATACCGTAGCGCCGTAATCATCCCCCGTTGGCGTCGTAAGGCAACCCGCAACAAAAAGGATGATTGCGCTTCATCCAGCGAGTAGCCGGCCTCCAACAGCAACAAACCATCGCGTAAAAGTCCTAACGAAGGTAAGGCGCCATCGGTCCACCAGTGATCCAAGGCTTCATCCAGCGTCATACGAGTTGCCATTGCTCGGCGGGCGCGCCCATCATTCGGCAGTTCCGGCGGCGACTGACGCGTTGGTACGGGCGTCGGCGCTACCGGCTCAGGACGGGCCGGGCGGTATAGTTCCGGGTCAGGATGCCGATGGCGGTTGGGCGACGTAAGGGGGCTACCCGTCCGTCGTTCCAATGGCGTGTTTTCCGCGCCAAAGTCCCAATCCAGCGTCGAGCGTCCTGCTACCGCGCGCCGCTGCTGGTCGCGCGCGTCCACCTTGCGTGACTTGGCAGACAATAGGGAAAACCAAGAGTTTGGCCGTTCGTTAGACATAAGGTTCATTGTACTTACAGCGGATAGGCAAGGCAAAAATCGGACTACGTGGAAAGGCAATTGGCTACCTTGCTGTTTTCGCCATTTTGCCTAAAAAACGTGAGGTAGACCGGGTAAGTTTCGAAGGTAAGGGGAAGATAGGGCAAAGGTATTGCAATCATGGGGCAAATAACGGTAACCAGAGCGGATCGGCGACAGCATGAGGGAAGCCTAAAGCCAACTGGCCTTTGGTCTTACTCTGCTGGAAACCACAAAGTGTAAATTGTTGACCAATCTGTGTGTACGAGGGGGCAATGTGCTATACTTTATAGAATAACAGTCCTGCTTAGTTTTGAGGATCAACAGCGATGAGCGTTCCATGCGCAGAGAAGGAAAATTATGATCGACTTTACCAGCGTATTTAGTGGTCAGCATAAAATTGCTGATCTGGCGACAGATGTTACCCTGGCCGGTCTCAAGGCATCCACCGATGGGCAAATTGACGAGATGGTGGCGCAGATTCGAGATGTAAGTGATGACATTCTCTTTGTCGCCAGCGCCCCATCCCTGTACTAGTTGGTGAGCAAATTCTATGCAAAGGTTCACTGTTTTTCCTGCCCTATTATTCGCAAACGTAAAACAAGAAAATAGGCTGAGCCAGCCCCTTTTCAACAAAGCCTTTCTCTGCACGCTTCTTATTATGGCCTTTGTCCTGGTGGCGGATCGATCAACGGCAACGGCCGTTGACCCTACGCCAACCGCCACTGCAACTAGCAACAACGGTGGCAGTAGCGGACGTGGACAGCCCAATCCGATCAATGCCAGCCAACAAAATGAGGCCGGCGCTGCGCCCGGCTATTGCCCATCGGCGGGCGGCTCCACTCAATTCGAGAAGATCACCAATGCCATTTTAACGCCAAACGGTGATGGCACCATGAAGTTGCAGGTGAATGTCTTTATTGCCAATCCGGAGAAGTGTGTGGCCGGCCAGGAATGTTCTTCCTATGATCCCAGCCCGGAGCATGTGAATGCTTGGATAGATTGGAATGGCGACAAACAGTGGGATGAGACCGAGCGGGTGATGGATAAGGATCTGACCGGCTATCTGGCGATCAACTATAACGGCACGATGACGGGGATCAGCCAATTCACCATTCCGGCCACCTTTACCACAACGACCTGGTTGCGCACTAATGTCGGTTACTTACACGATCCCAACGATGCCTGTGAGGGTTCCTGGCAGTGGGGGAATGTGCTTGATCAGCCTGTATTCCTGAAAGCACCGCAGATCAAAGCGATCAAGGTCATGGGCAGTAAAGATGTGAACAACCCGATGACCACCTATGATGTCAAGCTCGAAGCGATGGTGGAAACGCCCAGCGATTTTGAAGTGATCAAGGTCAGTTGGTCGGGCGATCTGAAGCCGGGCGAGGGCAACCCGTACACTTACAAACCGGACAAAGGCACACACGGCAAAAAGAAAATCAAGGCAACTGTCATCTACAAAAATAAGAGCAGCGGCTTGATCGGGCAAATTAGTCAAGCGTATGAGTTTAAGCTCTTTTTCGAGAAAAAGGGCGATGAGAATGGCGACGGCAAGCCTAACTGGTTCGACTATTGGGGGACTAATGGTGCTGTGCTGGGCCTGACCGACCCCAAAGTGACCTATGACGCGACCAAAGGCGCAGGCAGTTATGGCGCCTGGAGTCCCACGAGCGACAGAGTAGAACTAGGCCCCGCCGCCGCCGAAATCCATTATCCGGGTGGCCTAACCATCGACGGGACGACCTATGGCAATGTGAGAGGCGTTGACTCTGTTGCCGAGGTGATTGCCCACGAGTTGCGCCATCGCACGACGATCAAAGTAAACTGGGCAGCGGGCGGTATTTGGGTTGGTAAAGCCGATGCTGATTTTCAAGTGCCGACCAATGCCTATTATGATAAATTGCCCAATGAGTACGAAGACACTTTTGGCACGGATAAGACCAAGACCGACAGCAAAGACTTGGAGCACAAGAAGAGCGCGGTCTACAAATATTATGGCGACAATGAGTTTGATGCCATCGTTGCCGGGCATAATCAGAAAGGGGTGGTGGCGAACGATTGGGCCAATCCCGGCAAACAGTCCAACCCGACTTTTGTCGCTGCTGCGGCGGCTGAGGAGGGGCAGGCGGATACGGCCAGTGGCTTGGTCACAGCAGCTAGTCAATACCAAACGCCAGCAGTTGTCCTGCCTGACTTGGCGCAGTTGACCGGCGTCTATACCGATACTGGTGTAGATACGAATAATGATGGTCAAAACGAAGCCTTGCGGATCACGGTTGGCATCAATGTCACCGCACCGGCAACCTATCAACTGGTCGGCTGGCTCCAAAGTGGCGCAGGCGCCAACCTTGTCTGGGCCTATGCCAGCGCCACGTTGAGCGCCGGCGCCCACCAGATGCAACTCGATTTCGATGGCAAGTTGCTGCGGTTACAAGGGGTAAATGGCCCCTATAAGCTGGTGCATATTGAACTGCGTACTGGCGACGAGGGTGACATTGCCGACTTTGCCGATAACGCCTATACCACCGCCGCCTACGCCGTGACGATCTTCCTGGCGCCGGCCGTTACCTACACCGGCGCTTATGCCGATACTGGTGTCGATAGCAATAGCAATGGTCTGTTTGATACACTCAACATCGATGTCGGCGTTCAAGTGAATGGCGCCGGCAACTACACCCTCGTCGGTTGGTTATCTACGCCCGTTGGCAATGCCATTCCTGGCGCTGTAGCCACAACCGCTTTCACCACTTCCGGCCCCCAGACATTGTCCTTTGATGGCAAAAGCATCCGCTGGCAACGCCAGAACGGGCCATATACGTTGCGCTACCTGGAAGTGCGTGATAGCAACCAGGAACGCGTCGCCTTTCTGCCTCAAGCCTATACCACCACTGCCTACGCGGCGACGCAATTTGAGTCAGGCGGCGCTGAACTTGCAGCCGGGGGTTACACCGACCAAGGCATTGATTTGAATCATGACGGTCTGTATGATCTTCTACGCGTCACTAGCACAGTCAGCGCCACGACGCCGGGTCTTTACCAGCTTTCCGCTTCCCTCAGCGATCAAGCCGGGCAGTTGATTACGGCAGTCGCCAAAGATGTCGATCTCCTGGCCGGCGTCAATCCGACGGTCACACTTGATTTTCCGGGCGGCCTGATCCGTCAACATGGCGTAGACGGTCCCTATCAAGTGGTGCAAGTGCGCCTGACGACACCGGCGGGTGAGGTAATTGATCAGCAAAGCCTGGCCGCCACAACCCAGCCGTACACGGCGACCGCCTTTGCTTTCCCGTTGGTAACACTTGTCGGTGATTTCCACGATGCCGCCACTGATATGGATCAAGATGGACAGAAGGATTATCTCAACCTTATGGCGCCGATTCAGTCGGGCAACAACGGTGTTGTGATTGCCCAAGGGCGATTGGTTGACAAGCATGACCAGGAAATTCAGTGGGTGGAAACCAGCGTGGCAGTGACCGCCGGGGGTGTCCAGACCATTACCTTGCCCTTTAGCGCCACACAGATCCTATCACATGGCGTGGATGGCCCTTATCTGCTGAAAAATCTGCTAATTTATCACACTGGCGATCCGAATCAAGCCCTCACAGATCTGCCGCCTTATGCCACCGCCGGCTATCGCCATACTGATCTTACAATTTTCATTGGCGCCGCCGCCACCCTCGCCGTGACAGCGACGCCGGGTCAACTCATCGCCGATGGCAGCAGCACGAGCGCGCTCACAGTCATTGTGAAAGATGCCAATGGCAATCCAACGCCAAACCAGATGGTTCATTTCACCACAACCGTAGGCGTGCTGCCGGCAAGCAGCGGAAAAACTGATCTGAACGGGCAGGCGAGCGTGAACTTGCTTGCGCCAACAACTGTAGGAAACGCGACTGTGACCGCCCGCATCGGCGCCATTAACCAGGCGACAACCGTTACCTTTGTAGCAGGACCGCCAGCCTTGCTCACAACGATCATCACCCCGACGACGTTAGCTGCCGATGGGCAAAGCGTCGCCACCGTGCGCGCTAGGGTCATGGATGCGTTTGGCAATCCCATCGTCGGTCAGGTGGTCAACTTTACTACGTCTCTAGGTTCCATCAGCAGTTCGGCCCAAACCGATGCCAATGGTGTGGCCCTTGCGTCGCTGGCTGCATCGACGGCGAAAGGGGTAGCGCAGGTGACAGCCAGTCTTGGCGCCCTGCAAGCAACGGCAACGGTTACTTTCGCCCAAACGGAGCGTAGACTCTATCTGCCCCTGATCCAACGGTGAGCCGTTGCGCTGGTGCAGCCGTTTGCTAGGTGGTATGTTTGTCACGGATAAGTCGCTGCTACATCTACGGTAGCAGCGACCATCATCTCGTATCTGTGACAGCCGCTGGGCTATAGGGAACATACTGGCTTTCCCGATGGGTCTTGATCACCCGCAATCCTGTTAGCGAATTTTGCCAGGTTGATTCATCATGTTAGCGCCGATCAAGTTAGATGTTCACGCACTCATTCGCACCTACTTGGAAGCATTAGCCATTCCACGCCGTTTCGATTATAGCCATGTGCCGCACCTATTGTTTGCTTACTTTGAGGATGAAAAATATAAGCAATTGCCACGGCGTGAAGTGCGGATGCTGGACAAACCAACAAATCGTCTTTGGATGATGCTTATGCGTTCACTGCCCGTTGCAACAACTCCCCCACCACCAGCCACTCCCCCTGCTCTTGCCGGATCAGGTGGTGATCGGCCAGGAAGGCCAGGCTCGATTCCACCGCCGGCCATTCATATTGACCCGCCAGCGCTTGTTCAAGGGCAGGGGCGTTGATGCTGTTTCCGTCCAAGGCGATGGCGCGCAGAACCGCCACGCTGCCGGGTTGAAGCGAAGCCAATTGTGCAAACAGGTGCTGGAAGTAGGGTTGACTAAACTGGCGAAAAAGCGATATTTCAAGTACGGCCTCAACATCCTCTGGCAAAAAGACCGGCTCTGGTTTGGTCTCTGCTTCCAAATCACGGTTGAATTGGTGAAGGACACAGTGCGCCAGCAATTGCACCAGATAGGGGTGCCCCCCAGATAAATGGAAGACTTGCGCTGCCGCCCGCCGGCTGAACAAGGGTGCAAAGTCAGGGGTGGGTTTGTTCAATAGCTCTTCAACCTCATTTACTGCCAGCGGAGTGAGCTGGATCCTCTTGAGAAAGGGGGTAAAGGGGCCGACCGGCGGCTCTGCCCTTTGTGAAACAAAGACAAAGGTAAGATTGCCGATGCTATTGGACAGGCGCCACCAGAAGTTGAGCAGACTATCGGCAACGCGCGTCCGGCTGGTAATTGTCATGCCATGGAGGAACGCGCCCGGCGCAGCGGCAGAGAGCAGATCGAAATTGCCGATCACAATCGTCTGCGTAACTTTGGAAAAGCGACGGCAGATCGTGCGGATCATCTCTTCGGTGACCGCAAAAGGGTCGAGATGAAATTTCTTCTCGTCCGGCAGGGCCTGTTGGGTGCGCCGGTTCAGTGCCTGGCATAGCGTCCACAACACAGTTTTTACCGAAAGCCCGGCCTTTTCGGTTTCCACAATGGTAAAGATGGTAAAGCAGATACTCTCGTGGTAATCCAGCGTCGCTTTCTGAATAAGCGAACTTTTGCCGCTATGGACAAGCCCATAGAGCAGCACCGACTGGCGTGAACCATCGGCGCCTGCCGCTTTCAGTGCTTTTAGCTGTTGATCACGCCCTGTAAAGGGTTTGCGCCCACGTAATGATTCTTGAAAAATAAAGGGATTATTCGCTTTCATCTTTTGCCAGGAACGGGACGCCTGTTGCCATGCGGCCAATTCCTGCCGCCATAGACTGACGAGCGCCATGATCGTGGGGCGCTCGGCGCCGGGCACTCTAGCGGCGTCCCCCTCGATCTCTTGCAATTGACGGAGAGCCGTTTCATAGGCGATATCCTGTTTTTCCGGTGTGCGGCATTGGTGATAGAGGCGACCATAGCGCACAGCGGCGTTCAGTTTATCAATCGCGTCCCAAGTGGCTCTGCGCTTTGGCTCTTTGGGCCGTTCGGGCAATTCGAGCGGCGATCCGGCTAACAGTTCCTTGGTAAAGAGCAACTTCTGAAAACTGGCAGCAATGGCTTTTAGCTCTTTGGACAAGTCAGAATCGGGGAGATCTTGAAAGGCCACGGCGCCTTCTTCGGCAAAGCTATGGGTCAGATACCAGAAGCCAGCCACGGTTCTTTGGGTCAGGGTATCGAGCGGTAGATCGCGCGGGAGCTGCGTAGTTTTCATTGCCTGGCGCAAGAGGCGACGCTGATGCTGTTTACGCACCGTTTGCCCTTCCAACGTAGCCCGTGTATGGGGGTCATGTTTGCCGGCGGCTAGTTGCGCCGCTTGGATGGTTTCGACGGTCTTTGATGTGGCCTGCTTGGTATACAGGAGCATTGGCCAATCATCGCCATCAAGTTTATCAATAAACTTGCTCACCTGTCCCAACTGCTCATCCGGTTTCCCCTCATGAAGGATCTGGTGCAGGCTCAAAGATGTGATGGGACGTTGCTGCGTGTAGCGCCAAATTTGTTTGATGTTTTCGATGCCCCGCTCCCAATCATGATCTAACCAGGCTTCAATCAGAAAGCGGAGTTGCTGTATAGGATAGAGCGTGACATGAGGCAAATAGGGCTGCTTGCTCAGCGGCACGGGCGCGGTCGGCGCGAAGATGGCTTCAAGCGGCGGGGCAAAATGGGTAGCGAGGCTCGTGCCTTCGGTAAATTGTTGGAACTGGGCCGGCGATGGCTGATTGTGTAATTGCAGATTGAGGTAGAGTTTGCCCACCAACCAATCCAAGGGCCGGCGCAAGCCCAAGTCAGCGCCGCCGTAAAAAGTAAGCGCCCCCAACAGACTAGCCCAAAGATTCGCTTCATTCACGCCGAGGGCAAAGCGCCAATATTCGACGTGCTGTTCAATACTATTGACCAGGAAAATGCCCACGCCAAAAAGAAAGGCCGCAAGGCCGCGGAGGATGGATGGCGGTTGTTCATCGGTCAGGATCAGCGCCAGGTTCATCATGACGCCAACACTACTGCCGGCAATGAAGCCGTAGACAATGGCCCAGAGCATGTCGAGTATCCCCCGATCCAGCGCTTCCGCCAGATAAACCATGCTGATGAGAGTGTAGGCAACGCCGGCTGCCATGCCCAACACAATGGCGCGTGCTGGTTGTTTTTGTGAGCGTTGCAGCAGGTAAACCAGGAATGCGCTGCCAAGGCCAATCATCGCGCTACCCACGGCGCCACTTTGGGCTGCTGCCTGGCTTAGACCAACCCAAGCGGTTTGCAGGAAGTAGAGCGCCAGCGTGATGGGTATCAGCCCAACCAATAAGAGCAGCAAGGCCATGAGCGTCAGGGTGAGCAACCGTCTACGACCGCGGTTGCCTCCACCCGTGTTTAGTTGTTCGGCGTTGTTTTGCTCGGTCTCTTTACGGATTGATTGAACATAATATTGTACGGCCTGTGGAAAGAAAAAAATCCAATACAAGAGTTTGCCATAGTGCAGCAAATTCAGCGGCGAAAGCGGTTGGTCAACGTTGGCGGTCAGGTTTAAGGATGGGATCGGGCGATATAAACTCATGCTGTACCACACCTTGTTTTGGATGACGATAGGCAAAAATAGTGGTAATCTCCAGGTGATGCAGTGGGCAATGCGAGATTAGCACTATTTTTACGATACCGTCGGTTGGATTGGGGGTTGTGTGCCGGTCAGGCAGGAACCCGTTTGAGAATAGAGAGATCGTCCTTTGTTAATTGCTCTTTGTTGGGCGTGACGGAAGTGCTAGATTGAACAACGGGCGCTGCACTGGTTGGATTGATCGCCGGTTGCGCTGCGTTGCTGGCTGTCGGCCCTGTCGGCTGGACGCGGACGCGGGCCGAGGCTTCTCCTTCTTCCGGGCGAAAGTCAAGGCGCGTGTTGCTCTGGTCTACTCCTTCAAAGACCACCCGCTGTTGCGGCATGTCAATCCCCTCAATCGACGAGACCGCCTGCAAGAGCAGTTCCGGCGGCAGATTGGGGAAGGTCTCGCGCAGCATGGTGGCGACGCGACCACGGCTAAAGCTGCCGATAATGTCACTGCCCAGGTGAATGTTGGTCACGGTGAGCGGATGCTCTTCGTTGAGAATGGCGCCGACCAACGGCAAACTCTCGCGCAGATGTTTCCGCACCTCCACCATAAAGGCGTCAAAGGAGGGCAAGCCAGGGATGATGGGCAGCAACTTACTAACAAAATCGGCGCCGGTCGGTTTGAACTTCTGTTCAATGACCGGGCCGGCCGCGACTAATGCCTCGCGCACCTTGGTCGCCACCTGTTTTTCTCGCTCTTCGTCGCTAAATTGCACCAGTTTGGCCAACCGTTCATGGTTGCCGTCGGCTGCTGCCTGAAGGTCAAAGCGATACCAGAAGTTGAGTGTATAGCCAAAGGGAACGCCATTCATAAAGAGGCCGTTGATCCGCACATTATGTGGCTCGTCGCGCACATTGAAGGTGCGCTTCACCTCGTCCAACATACGCTGTAAGACGACAACCCCCGGCCCGGCCACCCGATGAAAACGCCCCAGCCGGTAGACCACCAGCCGCTCCTCTTCCTGCACCACCTGCATCTTCGATTGCGTCAGGAAGTAGATGCCGACAATAATCAAGGCAATGATAAACAGCGGAACTAAAAAATCCATTGTTCCTCCTTCGATGCTGCAATGACTTCTTTACCTACGGGTAACGATTCAGGTTCACAGAGATCGCAAAGATTTCACAGAGATGCGCAGAGAGGTTTCTGAGTTTTTTCTCTGTGAATCTCTCTGTATCTCTGTGACACTCTGTGTTGTGAATCGTTACATCTACGATGCAATCGACTGCGTGCGTAAAAACTCGGCAAAGAGCGGGCTAAACCAACCCCGTTCCTCCTCGTTATTGAGCAATCCCCGCTGCACCAGATGTTCGATCACCGCCCCATCCTCTGCTTCGTGTTGGTCATGGGCTACACGCAGACAGACGGCTTGCTCCTCTTCATGTAACCCCTGGAAAATACGTCGACACTCATCACGAATATCGCTCTGTTGGGCCAGGGTGGCAACCAGGTCATCGTCACCGGGACGGTTGCTGCGCCACAGTTCAAAGATCAGTCGCAAGAGCCGCGCATGACCACCGGCCAGCGTTTCGATCTGCGTCAACTCGCGCGTCGTGAGCGGCTTGCCGGCCAGTTCGTTGAGATGCACCAACATCTGGCGCGCATCCTCATGGTTGTAGAGACCAAGCGCATAGACATGGCTGCTAAAGAGATCATAGAACTTCGAGACGCCTTGCAGTGGGTGGTTGCGGCCCAGCACATGGGGTAACTTTTTGGTAAAGAGCAGATAACTCAGTTTGCCCCGGTTGCCGCTACTGCGCAAGGCGTTCAACTGTTCCAGCATGTTCAACGGCCCAACGCTGAGAATTTTATCCACATCATCCAGCACAAAGATAACCCAATAGCCGGCTTTCTGGCAAAACCAATCCACGTGGCTCTTGAGTTCGCTAAAGACGCGCTGCTCTTCAGTGAACTGGATCAACTTGCCATCGGTGGTCGGTTGCTCCAGATGGCGGGTGACCTCGGCCAGTGCGGTCTGCATCAGCCGCCACAGCCCCACCGGCGTCTGATCCCAAGTATTGCCATCGACCAGGGGGAAGAGAAAGTGATCGGCCTGTTCGCCAAAGTAGTGCGCCTTGTAGGCATAGGGATCACTTTGCAGGAAATTGGTGATATTCGATTTACCGGTGCCGGCCACCCCCATCAAGCAGAGCGACTGGCCCTGTTTGGCGCAATCGGCAATCAGCCGGATCTCGGCTTGGCGGTAGGTGAGCTGGTAACGTGGGCTAACGGATGGTTCCATAGATGTTTTCCGAATGTTTGGTGATTCCAGCATGATAAGATGAATTATAGCTTGATTGCGGTGATCGATCAACCGTTGCGATGGGGTTGATCGATCTATGGCTTGGCTACGGATGATTGGGTGATTCGGTGGTTTCGACAGGCTGAATCACCCAATCATCCCCTTTGGCGGCCACGCTTCATCCCAGGTGGCGAGGCGGTGACAGATGACCCCGGCATAAAGCAGCGCCCGCAACCGTTGCGTCTCCGGCATGGCGTTGATCGACGCCACAAAGAGCGCATCAAAGAGCATGGCCCAAAGCTGTTCGCGCTGATCATGGTGGCGGACAACCTCATGGGCTAAGGCGCGGACGCCGCTGATGACTTGTAATGCCTTTTGCACCGCCGGTTGGCTGGCAAGTTCGGTGTGGACAGGGAAAGCGCCCGGTTCGGTTGGGCTGACCAGCCATTCAGCCAGCCGTTGCAGCGTTGTCCAATCGACCTGATCGTGGGGAAGCAGGCGGGCAAAAATATCGACCTCCAACTCGGCAAAGTCGCGCAGAGCATGGCCAAGGCCGGTGCGTTCAAAGTCGATCAGCCAGGCGCGTTCCTCTTCGACGAAGAGATTATCCCCTTGCAGATCGCCGTGGGTAACAGCTTGTCGCGCGGTTGGGATATGACTGTGCGTCGCCCCAAAGGCGCCGACCCACTGGATGGGATCGTGGGGCAAGGCAACCAACTGCGCCAGTTTGGGCAGCAGCGTCTGATCGATCTGGGCTAACTTTTCCGCCAGGTGAAAGAATTCGTCATAGGCCGCATAGAGCGTGCGGTCGAGCATCGGGACGGCGGCGGCATAGTGCGGTTGCCAGACCACACGGAAGAGGTGGCGCAAGGGCGCCAGAATCTTGTCCACTTCGCTGTTCTGGGCATAGTGAATAGCAAAGGTCGGCAACGTCTCTTTGCCGGCGCCGACAAAGCTATAGACCGTGCCGCCCAGATCCCAGAAGAGGGTATGCTTTTCGATCTGCGTGTGGAAAAGCCCCGGCAGGAAACCATGAATATGCGCTTGATAATTCTCGTACTCACGATGGGTGCGACGGGCCAGCCCTAGCTTTAGCACCATCGGCTGTAAATGATCGGCATGGATCTTGGCAATCACCGACCGCCCCCGCACCACCGAACGCAGCCCTTCCTCCGGCTTGCCATTGACCGCTTCCGGCGTAATGCGCCGACTGTCGCCAAAGAGTTGGGCAATGATGTCATCCAGAATTTCGAGCGCCGGCTGGCTTTGCGCTTCTTTGAAGAGCGCCGCAACGATCTCCTGCCGTCGCCAGTTGGTGGGCCATTGGATCTCCAGGCCACGGCGGCTGGCGCTGGCCTGATAGGCCGCCTCGTCGACCACGGTACAGAGCCGCTCAATCTCCTGCTTGTCCACCCAGTCGAAGACATTGTACTGCCGTTTGACCCGGCTCAACACCGTCGGCGCCAGATAGGCGGAGTAGAGAATGCAGCGCGCCGAGGCTAGCGCCGGCAGGAGCAAGAGGCCGGTCGGGTCATCGGTATATTCATCATCCAACCGTAGATCGACAATGGCGACGTGGGGCCGCACCTTCTGCGCCAACTCGACAGCATCCTGACGTAGCGCCGCGCCACCAACGCCTTGGGCCGTATGAACCTCATAGCCACGTTTGGTGAAGAGCGTTTGCAGATAGTAGACAATCCGCTCATCATTATCAATCACCAGCAACCGGGGTAAAACAGTGGGCATCCTTGGTTTCCTCTTTGTGTAACGGCGAAACGGCTACTTGCGCGCAGTCCCGGTGAATGAATTTACCGTCTGGTACAAAAAGCTGCGTTAAAACGCACTAATCCCCTGTCGTCACGGCGCCCTGTAACCTGGCTTTAGCAGGTTTTTGTGCCAGCCACAGGTTTCAACCCGTGGCGATTGGTTTGACACACAGGGACTTGACACACAGGGACGCCCCTATAAACGATGCAGGGGGCGTTACCGGTTAAAGACCAGCTCGGTGGCGGTGGCTTCCGGCACGGAGAGGGCGAAACAGACATTCTCGCCAGGGATATTCTCTTTAAGCCAAACTTGACCGCCATGCAACTCAACAATATGGCGCACCAGCAACAAGCCGCGCCCAAAACGTTCGTCACTCTGTTCGGTAGTGTGGGGGCCGGTACTCTGCGGAATTGGGCGGTTAAAGAGCAGCGCGGCAATCTCTGGTCGCACCCCGCGGCCATTGTCACTGACCCAAAGCTCGACCATGCCGGCCTGGCGGGTGGTGCCGATGCGCACGATGAGCGCTGTCGGCGCGTTGGCATTGGCCCGAATGGCATTCTTGACCAAATGGCGCAGCAGCCGGCGCAACCAGAGTTGGTGCATCTGAATCCAGACCTGCGGACAAGTCAGCGCCAGTTCCAGGCGGACACCGGCATGGCTGCGTTGCAATTGCTCGGTTTCGGCGCGAATCACGGCGTCGGCAATGGCAATGTCTTGCCGTTCGCGTGCCCGCCCCGGCTCCGGCAGTTGTTCGGGCAAGACCGGCATAACCAAATTGCTCACCGCCTGGTCAATCTCCTGCAAATGATTCAACAGCAGCGACCGGGGCAACGACTCGTCCAGGCGCAAGATCGCCAACGCCAGCCGCACCACAGCGACCTCGCGGTGAATGTCATGCACAATGTCCGCACCCCAGGCCCCCATGATGGCGATGGCGTTGGAACGGCTCAGTTGCGCCGCCTGATCGGCATTTTCAATAGCGACTGCGGCCAGATTGGCCAGGGCAATCAAGGTTCGGCGATGGGTTTCGGTCAAGCGCCCCACCTCGGCATGTTCGACATTGAGAATGCCAATGGGCTGTTGCCCATTCTCTCCGCTGCGCCGGAGAACAACCGCCAACGCTGATCCGGTGCGACCAGTATAATCGAGAAAGTCAGGGTCTTGCTTGACATCCGACACAAGCTTGGCGTCATTCTGGTTATAGGCGCGCACTGTCAGCCCTGGCCCATTAAGCGGCATTCGCCCATAGCTGGCCCATAACTTTTCGCGTTCTGCCAGGGGCCAGGCCGTAATAAACTTGAGATGATCATCCTCGGCCAGTTGCATGGTGCCAAAGAAGGCGCCGGTGGCGTGAATGGCCTGTTCCAAAATGGTTTGTAATACAACATCCCGTTCGACGCCCGCTCTGGTAATCGCCTCGGCCGCAGCATTAAGCGCCCGCAATTCTTTGATCTGTCCCTGTGATTCGGCATAAAGCCGGGCATTCGTAATGGCGATGGCAGCCTGGCTGGCGATGATTTCCAAGAGTTCTTTATGGCTCTCCTTAAAAATTTCTTCTTCGCTGCTGCTGCGCAAACCAATCATGCCAACCAACTGTTCATTAAAGATCATCGGCGCCCCTAACCACGCTTTGGTATTGGTGGGAAAGATGCGGATGCCCTGGCGCCTAGCCCACTGCTTAAAGTCATAGTTAATGAGCATGGCCTCGCGCCGGCGCGCTAACTGCCACATCTTCATGACCCATTCGGCTACACTACCATGATGACCAAAGGGCGCCGTGTGATAAAGCTCACTTTGCGCCTTCTCTGCTTCCGTCAGCCGGCGCCCTTCTTCGTAGGCCAGTGGGAAGGTGATCTGCTGCTGCTGTTGGTCGTAGAGGGCAATGTACATATTGCTGATGTTGATGCCCACACCGGCCATAGCATAGAGCGCTTCGGTATAGATACTCTCGATCTCGTCCGCTTCGGCGTTCAGATCGCTGATCCGTTGTTGGAAAGTGCTGACGGCCTTTAATTCCTGAATGCGTAACTGTAACTCATCGTTGGCGCGCCGCAGGTTTACAAGCGCAGCATCATAACGACGCGAGTTATCCAACACAATGGCAATATGATTGGCGATGCCTTCCAAAAAATGTTTGTCATATTCATCAAAGCTGCCCTTGTCGGCAAAGAAGCTGCGCAAGCCCAACACGCCGACAATCCGCTCCTGGCGCAGCAGCGGCACTACCAGACAGCTTTTAACATCGACACGCGATCGGGGTTCGATGGCGTAGCGCTCCGGCCAGGTGGCAAAATTTTCCACTAACAACGTTTTGCGGTGTTGCAACACCCATTCGGGGAAGCTCAAATAGCGCTGCCCCGGTTGCCGCGGCCCATAGATCTGCCCGCGCTGCTTCAACTCAGCCGTCACCGGCTCGCCCCGTTCAAAAGCCAGGGGAAAGGCAATCTCGTTGCGCTCGTTGTCGTAGACCGCCAGGAAGAGGTTGGTGGTATCGACATAGTAGGGCAGATGTTCCAGCAGCAGGGCGAACTGCTCCTGCAAGGGCAAGACATTCGTGACATCCTGTAAAAAGGTGATCACTTGCTGGCGCACTTCTTGTAGCCGCGCATTGTGCAGGGCAATGGCGGCATGGGGCGCCAGTTGGTCAACAAAGCGTCGCTCTTCCCGGTTGATACCGTCGATCACCTCGCTGGCGACAAAGAGAACCCCCAGCGTCTGTTCGCTCAAGCGCAGTGGCACGCAAAAGGCCGACTGCACTGCTGGCCCCCATTGAGCGTAATGGCGTTCCTTGCTCACATCGGGCGCGTATCGTTGTTGTTGATGGTGGGCCACATAGCCCCCCATCGTCTCATCGGTGAGTAACAAAATCGTCTGGTGGGGCGTCCACTTTGGCTCTTGTTTGTGAAAGGCCGTGACAAAGTCCAGGTGGTTGTGGTGCTTGTCGATGGCCCACAACTCGGCATAGAGCGCACGGGTCAGGCGGACGGCTTGCTGCACGATTTCTTTGGCCACCGCCTCCGGTGAACCCTGTGCGGCAATCCGGCTGATATGTTCGATGCTGTCCAATTCGCGCCGCCGTTGTTCACTAGTGCGGGCGCCGATGGCGATCAACTCCAGCATGTTGTCCAGCGTGATCCGGTCACTCGCTAGGAAAGGACCGTCCTGGCGATCCCGCTTGTTGCAGACGCCAACAATGTAGACCTGGTCCACAATCTGCACCCGCACCAGAATCGCCGAGGTGGCGTTGAAAAACTCCAGCCCCAGAATCGGCTTTGGCTCTTCATCATCCAAGGTGTCGAGGACACGGGGCCGGCCATCATGCAGCACCGACTGGAGCAATGGTGACGCCATCCCGCGCTCAACCTTCGTCTCCTCCGGCGGATAGACGCTCTCCATCTCCACTTCCGGTTGGCCGCCAACCGTTGGGTTGATTTGGCGAATTACAAACGCCTTCTGCGCCCCCAACGCTGCCGCCACATCGGGCAACAGCCTGGTCAGCACCTCGCGAATATCGACCCGATCCTGCTCCTCCATGGCGCGTACCACCGTCGTTGCATGACGCAGCGCCCGCACCAACAACCGATATTTCTCAGCATCGCGCTGGGTATCTGAAAAAGAGCTTCTACTCATAGGTGTGATTCGAGTTACGAGTTACGAATTACGAATTATGAATTACGAATTATGAGTTACGGAATCACAAGAGAAGCCGACGATTTTTATCTCGTGATTCGTAACTCGTAATTCCTCTATCGTTTCGCCAGCAACCGCTCAATCGCCCCCTGGATCTCCTCGACATCAAAGGGTTTTTCCCAGTAGATGGTCTGGCGGTCGGCGGTGGCGGCAAGTTCGTCGGTGGTGCGATCGGCCACGGCAGAGAGGACGATCACCGGCACGGTTGACGGAGTGCCGGCTTCGGTTGGGCTGAAGTCGCCCCGGCGCAGCCGTTCCAGCAGCACCAGCCCGGTCTTTTGCCAGTTGACGCCGACAAAGTGGAGGTTGGTCACCTCTTCCAGGTTGGCGTCCAGGCTGACGGGATGGATCATCAAGTCGATACAGAGCAGATCAAAGTGTTCCGTCGCCAGCCGCTGTGGCACATCGGCCCGCGCCGTTAACTCCACTGTATAGCCATTGATCTCTTCCAAAAAGAGCTTCAAAGGCGCCATGCTCTCATAATCATCATCAAATAAAAGAATTCGTTTGGGTTGCATCGAGTATTCCAGTCCAGAGTCTAGAGTCCAAAGTCCAAAGTCCAGAGTCTAGAGTCCAAAGTCCAAAGTCCAGAGTCTAGAGTCCAAAGTCCAGAGTCCAGAGTCCAGTGCGGTGCAGGGACTACGGACTTAGGAGTGTGGACTACGGACTGCGCATTATGTCGGCTGCCGCAGCGGAATTTTGATCCGAAAGATGACGCGATTGGCGCGCATCTGGCGGAAGTAGGTGGCCGTCGGTTCGCTGCGCACGCTGATCGTGCCGCGGTGTCCTTCGATCACGGCGCGCGCTTCCCAGAGACCCAAGCCGGTGCCGGGGATACGACGCAACTTGGCGCCAGTCAGCCCGCGGGCGCCCTCTTCAAAGATCCGTTCGGTCTGCTCCGGTGCAATTTCATCGCCGTCGTCTTGAATTTCAATCGTCGCATTGGCGAAATCCAGATCGCTGCTATCTTGTTGCCCGGCGCGAATCACAATCTTCGTGTTGGGAAACGAGTATTTGACCGCATTGTCGATGAGGTTGCTCAAGGCAATCGCCAGCCGCGCAATGTCGATTTCGGCTTGCGGCAGATCCTCCACACTTTCATCGACCACCAAGGTGCGCTGGCGACGGTCGGCTTCCTGGGCAAAGGCGTCGGCGCAGTTGGAAACCAGAACCGAGAGCGGGTAATCCTCAAACTTCATATCCTCCGGTTCCAGCAGCAGCACATGCGCCTCCACCGTCTCGGCCACGCTCTTGCCCAGCCGCAGACAGAGTTCATGAGCGCCTTTGAGCGAACTGCTGATCAGCTTGTTGGTCTGCTCGCTGGGCTGGCGTTGCAAGAGCAGCTTGGCGGTGCCGATCTGCGCCGTGATCGGGGTCAACGCCGTACGCACCTGATGGGTCAACAGCTTGGCCGTACTTTCCCACTGCTTTTTCTGTTGTTGCAGATTCAGAATCTCCAACTCAGTCAGGACTAGGTGGCCGATGAGCCGGCTGATTTCGCTGAGAAAGTGATGTTCGCGCGTAATGTTGACCGGCTCGGCAAAGGGACCAAAGAGCAGGGCGCCACGATAAATATGGCCCAGCATCACCGGTTGCACCGAACGGAGATCTTGGACCTGGCTGCGTTGATCACCCCGAATGCCTTTTAACGCGGCGGCATTGATCCGCTCCGGCGACCACTGTTGTAGTTGCGCTTTGTCCAACGGTAGCCCCGCTTTGCGCCAGTTAAAGTGGGGCAGAGGCTTTTCTATCGTCGTGGGCAGCCCTACCTGGGCCAGCGGCGCCAGCACCGTGTCCCCTTGGCGAATGTTGGCAAAGAAGACCAGATACCGGCAGCGACAGAAGCGTTGCACCTGGGCCAGGAGCCGCTCGGTGTGCTGGCGGATCTGGATCAGATCATTCACCACATCAAAGCCCTCATAGCTGCGCAGCGTGTCGAGAAACTCATGTTCCCACTCGTGCTTGATGCGTTGATGCTCCGCCTCGGCAATGCGCTGGATATGGGCCGCTTCACGCGCCAGCCGTTGCTTAAAGTCAGCGGGCATGGGGGACAAAGCGGTGCTATGGTGCAGCAGATCCGGTTTCACCTGGTCATCAAGCAGTTGAATGTGGGCAAAGCGACCGGCGCCTAATTGGCGAACCCGCTCTTGCACAAAAGACGGCCCTTGTTTTGGCTGAAACTGGCCGCCAAAGACAACGGCGACCGGCTGTTCCGCCACGGCGACCAGGTGTGCGGCATCGGTCAGCCCCAGGTGACACTGGAACTCAAAATAGCCGGTCGGCTCCTGCCGGTCGAGCAGTGCTTTGCTCATGCGCTGGTCGCATGCTTCACAGGCAGCATTGCCCCCCTGCACCCGTGTTTCGTCGCGCAACAGGTGGCAGAAGGCTTCAAAATTCTGGCGCTGGTTGAGCGTGTCGGTGCGCCCCAGATGTTCTTGGTTGGCGCCGCTGTCAATAATGGTCATGGCGCGGCCCAACCGCTCGGCGCAACCGGCTTCGATCACGGCCAGACGGTCGTTGTCAATAATTTCGCTCAGGCAGGTTGGGATAAAAGGCCACCGATCACGTTGCATTGCTTCCTCGCTGACTGGACAAAGGCGTGAGCCGTCAGGTTAGGCAAACCTGACAGATCTGGTGCGTACACGCCGCAACTATTCCGAACTGGTTTGCTGAGGGTGGTCAGTAGTTTCATCGGTGGTGCGAAGGAACTGCTGGCGGGACTCAGCAGAAAGACGGTGTTATGGGATTGTGTTGCGTTAGTGCGGCTGCCTCCTCGTCTTCTTCTGGTTGCGAAAGTGGCAATCGCAACCGCAGAGGCGCAAAGAGCGCAAAGAAACCAGAGTAAAATCTTTGCACCCTTTGCGTTTTTGTGGTTCATTCATACGCTTTCTAATAAACAGTAGTCTAACGGCGTTATCTGGTTTTGTCAAGAAGCTTTCTGCCTTCACCCGCCATCGCCCCTTTCCTGCGTCAGATTGGGATGGACGAGTCAATTACTTGGATAGTAGAGATTGAGAGATACAGAGATTTAGTATCTGAATCTCTGTATCTCTCAATCTCTACTTTGTACAAATTGTTTACTTGTTACCCCTCAGAAGCGAGGGGATCGCTTTAGATCAGGTGGCGTTCGAGTATCAACGCCGCCGCGGCCAACGCCTGGCGTTTGCGCTCTGGCTCCACCGTTTTCAAGCGCATGACATTGAGCGTATGCCAGAAGAGCGCCTGTTGATAAGCGACGATTGCGCCATCCTGCGCCAACTGTTGGCGGGCAATGCGCCGGAGCGTTGTCACCAGTTCAAAGGCTTGTTGTAATGGCGTCGGCAGCAGAATGGCGGTCGGTTCTTCTTCCCAAACAGTGGGCGTAACCAGAGCGCTTTCAAAGGCGATAAAGTCGGCCAGTAATTGTTGCGGCAATGTCTGAAACTTAATATCGGTTTCTAGTTCGGCAAAGTCCCGCAGGCTATGGCTCAGGGTCGAACGTGCAAAATCGATCAACCAAAATTGCTGTTCCTCATCGACCAGCACATTATGGCTGTGCAGATCGCCATGACAGAGGCAGGTTTGGGTCGCAAGCGCGCCAAACGAGCGAATCTTGTCCCCTTGCAAGATCTGAAAGAGCGGATTCGGCAAGGGACGCGGCAACTCTTCCCAAGCGAGCGTTGGCGTGGTAAGCAGGGCCGGGTCGAGCGCCTGGGCGGCGCACTGCAACTTGGCGGCGGTCAGGCGCAGTTGCGTCGTGTAATGTTCCATCAGATCGAGCGTTGCCGGCTTGGCATCGGCATGGATCTGCCCAAAGGTGGTCTGGAAAAAGCGCTCCAACAAGGGGGCGACCGTTGCGGCGGGCTGGTTCATAAAGAGATCCGCCAGCGGCTGCACCCGTTCGGTCCCCGCCGCGCCAATCAACGAGTAGACAAGACCACCGACGGCACGTGAGTATGCCTCCCCCTCCAATTGGGTGCGCCGCTGACCGCCCAAAAAGGCTTTGATCTGGTGGTAGGACTCGGCTTCGGCGGCAATGGCAGCGGCGTTCCCCACTTTTAACACCACCGGCACTGGGATGCCTTGCGGGCGCCGTTCCTGCACAATAAAGAGCAGCGCGCTGGAACGCCCCGTTTTGGGCGTGATTTCGCGTGTTAGTAGCGGCGTCAACTGGACGACCTCGGCTGCGCGAAAGAGGCGGCGGAGGATCAGCATCAGATCCTGTTCCGTTGGCGGCGGAACGTCATCATCCGCCACTGGAAGCTGACCGGCAATGGCGCGCAGATCAGGGCTGTTCTCGATGACCAGATCAAAGTTGACGCCGACGGTCGTGTGAAAGAGTTCATCGACGCGGGTGAGTAATTTCTGCGGCGCTTCGGGGTCGTCTTTGGCGATAATGTCCTCGGCGCCGATGCGCCCCAGCGCTTCGTGAATGTTCTCTTTGGTGTCGTGGGCGGTATGAAAAATGCAGGGCACCGCGGAGGGCAAGCGGCGCGCCAGGGTGAAGCCGCTCGTGTCGGTGTCGCTGTGATCGTCATCGACGCGGATGTCGATAATCGCCAGTTGGAATAACTCATGCGTCAGGGCATATTCCGCTTCGGCGCTGCTTTGCGCCACCACCACGTCATAACCGGCCAGCCGCAGCCAGCGCGGCACCGACCGCACCAAATGTGGGTCGTTGTCGATGAAGAGAATCTGCTTGGCATTGGTTGTCATCGTGAGTCTTCCTTTAGTCAAGAGATGTTGCGTGTTGCGTACCCTTCGACAGGCTCAGGGTACGCAACACGCAACACGCATCACGTTGCAATCGGAAAGGTCAACCGCAACTTCGCCCCCTGATCACTGCTTTCCAACAAGATCAAATCCCCCCGATAACGCCGGGCGATGAGGCGGGCAATATGGGCGCCCATGCCCGTCCCCTGGCCGGTGATGCCGGGGGGACGTTGGATCGGTCGCTTGAGAAAGTAGGGGCGGGCAAAGGCCGGGATGCCTGGTCCGCTGTCTTCAATGTCAATGGCGATCTGTTCCCCAAGGCGCCGGCTGCGCACGGTTAACTCGCCCTGTTGGGCCATGGCTTTCAAGGCGTTATTGACCACCTTCTCGGTGGCAATGCGCAAGATGTTGGCCGGCACTCCCACCCGCAACCCCGGACATTGCAAGTCAAAGCGGTAGGTGATGGCGGCGCCCTCTTCTTGGTTGTACTGGTCACACCAGCGTTGGATGGTGCTGCGCAATTCCCGGTCAATCAGGGTCGGCGTTTCGGGGATGCTGCCGGTGGTTGTCATCGGTTCACTCCGAAAGCGCTGAATATCATCGGCAATGCTGTTCAAATCGGATAGCACTTCCTGCAACCATTCATCGTCGGCCAACCCGTGCCGTTGCGCCCACAGTTTGAGCGTGTCGGTGCAATAGCGCAAGCTGCCAATCTTCTGCGCCAGTGTATGCTGCCGGTCGGCGGCGGTAATGCCAAACCAGGCGACCGCTTCACTGGCAATGGCATAGTCGCGAGCGTCTTCTAATTCCTGTGCCTGGAATTCCCGTTGAGCGCGCTCTTCTTGCATCAACCCGGCGTGATGGAGCGCGACAGCGGCGTGAGGCGCCAGTTTCTCCATAAAGTTGCGATCATCGAGCGCAATGCCATCGACTTCGGTGCTAGTGAGATAAATGGCGCCAATGACCTGGTCGTTCATCAGTAGCGGCACGCTATAAGCCGCCGCCATCCCCTCATCCCAGCCCAGGTAGGTGACATGATAGGGATCCTGGCGCAAGTCCGGCGCATAATAGGGGCGGCGGGTTATAACGGCCTGGGCGTTGATGCTGTGGGTGGTGAGATGAAGCCGAATGCCCTGCGCCGTCAACTGTTGTTCCGCCGGCAGGTGGGTCAGCACGGTGACAAAGGGGCACTTGGTCAACCGTCGCACCTGTTGGGCAATGATGGCGGCGGTGGCGTCGGGGTCGCCGGCGCCAACTGCGGCGGAGACGACCTGAAAGGCCTCCTCTTCCCGCCGACGCCGGCGTAAGACACGCGCATTTTGCACAAACAAGGCCACCTGTTGCGCCCAGCACCAAAGATTTCGGCGCCGCACCTCATCAAAGCGCTGGGGCGTGCGCAGCGAAATCAGGATAACACCCACCACCTCTTCCTCGCCCGGCCAGCCGATGACCAGCGGCAGCGCAACCAGCGCCCCAATCTGATTGGTATCCAACACATGGGCAGGGATCGGCGGCAGGTTGATCGGCCATTCCGTCATCTCTTCAATAAAATAGGGTTTGCGTTGCGCTACAATGGCCGCCGCCGCGCCTTGCGGATGGGCCGTCGGCGTCTTGATCACATCAGTGACGGCGCCATCCATGCGCTCCAGGTGAAGCAAGCCGGTCTCGCGGTAGATATAGAGGCTGATCAGGCTGATGTGGCCGCGAAAAAGCTGATGGGCCTGTTGAATCACTTCGTCGAGGACAGGGGTGAGGGCTTGTTCGGACTCGCGCTGGCGCCAGGTGCCCAGCAACTGTTGGCCCAAATAGGCGAGATAATCGGCGCAATCGGGGGAACGGTTAACAAATGGGGGAGTCTCTTCCATTGATAATCTCCTTGCCAGCGGGCAAGCGGCGATGATAGGGTCAGTGTAAAGGATGAAGGTTATAACACAGTACGCCTCTCCAGCTTTCTGTTGGTATACCAATCATTCTGGGCTGAAGTTGGCAAATTGTCAAGCAGCCGCGGGAGTGGTTTTTCATTTTAAAGAAGCGCCCAAACTGCTTTGCGTAACAATGATTTCCTGCCTAAACTGCTGTAATCACTGTTCAGTCATCAAATTGACGTAGCGCAACAGTCTTGGTTGGATCCAAATGAAGCAAGCAGTTGCCTGACAGGAAACTAAATAGCGTAAGATAATCGTTATACGAGCAATATCATCAACATCAATCATTCGTATGACAACGGTCTGTCAATCTACGCGAGTACGGGGTTTGACCTTCGTATGACAATGGTCTGAAAATGTACGCAAGTAAGGAATTTGATCATGGTTTCAACCGAAGAAATTCGTACACCAGCGCCAGCCGCCGGCTGTGTCTGGGCCGCCACCAAAGTGTTACTCGTGCTGGCGGCGCTCTTGCTCTTTTGCTTGGGATTATTTGCGGGCATCTTTGTCAGCGTCATCGCCAACAGTTTGATGTAGGGGATACTACAGCGGATGAAGGAAGGAACGGATGGTGGTGCGGTGTTCAGGCGTTTCCGATTCAGGAAAACAAAGGGCGCGGTGTGCAGACACTATAACGGATTTGGGAAGCAACGGATGTTGTAGCGTTACCGAACTGGTGACGCTTATCCGTTCCTACCTAAATCCGTTGTAGTGTTTCTTCACGGCAACGCAGTGCGCATCGCCTCCAGCCCCTGTTCCAGCAGCGGACGGGGACAGCCGAAGTTTAAGCGGACAAAGCCTTCTCCTCCTTCACCGAAGACAGCGCCATCATTCAACGCCACTTTGGCTCGCTCCAGAAAGAATTTCTGGGGATTGCCTTCAATGCCGCTCTCACGGCAGTCGATCCAGGCGAGATAGGTCGCTTCCGGTGCGGTAGTGCGTAATTGCGGCAACCGCTCGGCAATGTAGTTGACCACAAAATCGCGATTGGCTGTCAAGTAGGCGCGTAGCTCCGTCAACCAATCTTCGCACTCGCGATAGGCTGCAACTGCTGCCGCGTAACCCAGCAAGTTGACATGGGGGACAATACCACTAGCCGCCTTCTGCACTTTCTTGCGCAGGTCGGCGCTAGGGATGATGGCGATGCTACAGCCCAACCCCGGTACATTAAAGGTTTTGCTGGGGGCCATGAGGGTAATGGTGCGGTCGGCCAGTTCCGGCGAGAGAGAAGCCAGCGGGGTATGGGTGGCGCCGCCGAGTAGCAGATCACAGTGGATCTCATCGGAACAGACAACCAGATCATGGCGCAGGCAAATTTCGGCCATCTGGCTCAACTCCGCCGGGCTATAGGCGCGACCAATGGGGTTGTGGGGATTGCACAAGATAAAAAGACGGGTATTGGGTCGCACCGCCGCTTCAAAGCGCTCATAGTCCACATCATAATAGAGCCGACCGTTGCGTTCCCCTTTGGCTAAGAGGGCGCTCTGCAACTCCCGTTCCTGGTTGACCGGCGCACTGAGAAAGGGCGGATAGACCGGCGAACTGACCAAAACGCCATCACCCCGTTCGCCAATGGCGCGACTCACCACATTCAAGCCACAGACCAACCCCGGCAACGAGACAATGGCTTCCGGCTGCACTGTCCAGTTGTAAAGACGGGCCATCCGTTCCACCAGCACTTCCCGCAGTTGGGTAGTCAAGCCGCCATAGCCAAAGACGCCATGATCCACCCGCTCGTGCATGGCGCGCAAAATCGGCGCCGGCGAACGAAAATCCATATCGGCCACCCACATCGGCAGCACATCTTCGCTAATGAAATTTGACGAACAAAATCGGTAATGGTTAAGTTAGGTCATCGAAGCGAAAAGGAGGCAAGATGACCCA